>NZ_BTTV01000001.1:0-656632 GCF_036246345.1 Lactobacillus rizhaonensis
GGTATTGGGCGCATAGCTAAAGCCTTGATCTAAGAGTGCACCATGCATACGTCGATAACCGTAAGTCTCATCACTTTCTTGGTAGAAGATAGACTTGATTACGCCTTTAACAGCAGCGTATTTATCTAATCGGTTCAATCGGTGACTGCGGTTGTCGTAATAAGTTTTGCGGTTAAGGTGCAGCTTGGCAAGCAAAAGCTTTAACGGCACCTCAGGTCGCTCAGCCCGAATCTCCACGACTATTCTGGTTTTTTGCCGGTTGGTGAGCGTGGATATCGGGCAGCCACTTTTTTTAGGATTAAGTTATCCAATTCTAAGTCGGCTTTTTGTGCCTCTAGCTCAGCAACCTGACGACGCAATTGTTCTACTTCGGTTAGCTTCTTAGTGGGTTTAAGCTTCTTCTGACGCTTCTTTTTAGTCATGGTTGGTGGTCTCCCCTTGGATTTTGGGAGCAGCCCAGAGTAGCCTGCAGCCTGATAAGCCGCCAGCCATTGTCTTACTACTGACCGCGAAAGATTAAAAACTGCAGCTACCTGGAGTACTCCCATGTGATGTTCATGATAGAAGCGTACCACATTTAGCTTGAATTCAGGCAAATAAGTTTGTCGGGTGTGAGTAACCTTTAAAGCGGCTAAGCCATGTTTACGGGCACGTTCTGCCCAGGCCCTAATCTCGGTATGATCAATGCCGTATTCGCGTTCTAGTTTAGCTAAAGAGGTTTGGTGGGATAAGTATTTACTGCAAATTTCCATTTTCAAAGTAGTTGAATATTTAGTCATGAAAAAAGTGCTCCTAATAGTCAGATTAATGTCTAACTATTATGGAGCACTTCAATTCCGGGGGTTAACTTCATTCACTGCTGTTTTTTTATATCTCTTGGAACAAGTTGTTATAAGTTAATAAATATTTTTGGTATATCTCCTCAATTATCTTGCTGCTATGATTTCCACTAATAGTGGCAAGCTCCAAAACAAATTATATAATTAAAAAAATTGAAAGATTGGTATGATTTGTATCCTTTTTGATGAGTAAAAAAAGATTTACATTGGTGGAGATACTGCCTTTGTTATGTTTGATAAAACTTAAAATTACCAAATTTTATATAAGTAAATTGTTGCAATGAGAAGTGTATCGGCAACATCATCTTTTATTAATAGCAGAATATATAAAAAATTGAAATGAAAGATTTGCCAATGAGGTTAGCTAAAAACAATACCTTCAAGTAAAACTACAGACTATAACTTGTCTTTTTTTGACTTGAAAATTAATTGAAAGAGCAATAAGAATATCTCTATTTAAACATAAACTTTTAAACAGATTTTGGGAAATAAAAAAGCAGAAGAAAACTTCTGCTTTAAAAACTTTTTTATTTTACGCTAGGCACGGGTAACTTTACCAGATTTTAAAGTCTTAGTTGAAACCCATACACGCTTTGGTTTGCCATCAACAAGAATACGAACTTTTTGAAGGTTTGGCTTCCATGCACGACGGTTTGAATTCAACGCGTGTGAACGTGTGTTACCAAAAGTGGTCTTTTTGCCAGTGATATAGTCTTTTGCCATTTGCTAAACCTCCTTTATTGTGTTTTCATACTAAGTTAAGATAGCATAAGTTTAAGATCATTGCAACTCCAAAAGTATTTTTTATGAAGGGAATTTTGTATTTAAACTTGATTACTATGATAAAATAGATTCATAATATTGAGAACAATGATACGGAGGTAAACATGGCTGTAAAAATCAAAACAAAGAACGGTTTGATTGATATTTCAAACGGAGTGATTGCAACTGTTGTCGGAAGTGCGGCTACATCCAATTACGGCGTTGTTGGCATGGCTTCAAAAAATGCTATCCGTGATGGTTTCGACGGAATTTTAAATCGAGCAAATTATAAACGTGGTGTTGTTGTCAGGTCTGAAGATAATCGGATTACGGTTGATGTCTATATAATTGTCGGCTATGGTCTAAAAATATCTGAAGTAAGCCGCAATGTCCAGGATAGTGTTAAATTCAATTTGAAAAATCAACTTGGAATTGAAACTAAAGCTGTCAATGTCATCGTTCAAAG
Source organism: Lactobacillus rizhaonensis (assembly GCF_036246345.1). NCBI lineage: Bacteria > Bacillati > Bacillota > Bacilli > Lactobacillales > Lactobacillaceae > Lactobacillus > Lactobacillus rizhaonensis. The sequence continues at coordinate 2,068 of NZ_BTTV01000001.1, forward strand.
TGTTAAAGTGCTTGACGAATAACTCAAGCGGAGGTTAAAAATATTGGTTTTAAAGGAAATAGACAGTAAAAAATTTAGAGATATGGTTCGCGTTGCGACACACAGACTTGGACGCAATGCAGAGTTTATTAACTCTTTGAACGTTTTCCCGGTTCCTGATGGAGACACTGGAACAAATATGAATTTAACTATTGAAAGTGGTGCAAAGGCTGTTGCCCAAAATAATAGTGATAGCGTAGGGGACTTGACAGAAAGCCTCGCAAAAGGAATGTTAATGGGAGCTCGGGGCAATAGTGGAGTTATTTCTTCTCAGCTATTTAGAGGAGTCTATAAAGCCACTCAGGGCATGAAAACACTTAATGCACAAGAATTAGCCAACGCTTTTTCAAATGGAGTTGCCACTGCATACAAAGGCGTCATGAAACCCGTTGAAGGAACAATTTTGACTGTTGCCCGAATTGGTGCTCAGGAAGGTGCTAATAAAGCCAATGAAACCGATGATGTTGCAGAAGTCATGAAAGCGATTGTTGAAGGCGCCAAAAGAGCGTTAAAATCAACTCCTGACCTATTGCCAGTTTTGAAGCAAGTTGGAGTAGTCGACTCAGGAGGACAAGGACTTTTATTTATTTATGAAGGATTTCTTGAAGGACTTCTAGGTGAAGAATTTGCTGATCGTTACCAGCCGGACGAAGGTGAAATGGATGAAATGATTAATGCAATGCATCATCAATCTGTCCAATCTCAGCTTTCCACTAAAGATATTGCTAATGGTTACTGTACTGAAATTATGGTTGATTTAACTGCTGACGTTCCTGCAAAGAAAACCTTTAATTTAGATGAATTTAGAGAGCATTTGTCTAAACTTGGTGATTCTCTTTTAGCTGTTTCAGATGAAGAAGTAGCAAAGGTTCATATTCATACAGAGCAACCTGGAGCTGTTTTTGCATATGGCAGTCAGTTTGGTCAGTTAGGAAAAATAAAGATTGATAATATGCGAATTCAACATGAAACTATTGTCAATAACAATGAAGAGAATCAAGAAAGCGTTGATTTTGCTGTTATTGCCGTAGCTTCAGGTAATGGTATTCGAAAGCTGTTTGAAAGTGAGGGAGTTAACCGGATAATTTCTGGTGGACAAACTATGAACCCTTCAACTCAAGATATTATCGATTCAATCAAAAAATCTGGTGCCAAAAAAGCAATTGTAATGCCAAATAACGGTAATATTATTATGGCGGCTAAACAGGCTGCAGAAGTTAGTGATATTCCTGTTGGTATAGTTCCTACTAAAACTATTTCACAGGGTTTGACGGCGATGCTTTCGTTTGATCCGGATGATTCTCTTGATGACAATGTTGCTAACATGACTGATGCACTTGATACTGTTGTTTCGGGAGAAGTTACTAAAGCTAACCGTGATACAACGATTAATGATATAGCAATTCATCAAGGTGACTTTTTAGGAATAATTGATGGAGATATTAAAGTAGCAGCTTCTGATCTAATTGTTGCTGCCTCCTCTATGATAGAAAAAATGCTGGATGAAGATTCAGAAATTATCACAATAATGTATGGACGTGATTCTAATAAAAAAGAAGCCCAAAAGCTTGTCGATGAATTAAAGAAAAAGCATGATGACCTTGAGTTTGAGCTTCATGATGGCGGTCAGCCTGTATATAATTTCCTGATTTCCGTTGAGTAATTATGATAGCAAAAGAACTTTTTGCTCCAGTAACCGATTTGAAAGGTGTGGGAACAAAGACTGCTGCTGCTCTTGGAAGTTTGGGAATTTATAGCGTTTATGATTTGTTGTATTATTTTCCATTTCGTTATGATGAGCTTCAAACGATTCCTCTTGATCAGATCATGGATGGTCAAAAGGTAATGCTTAAGGGAATTGTTGCAACAGATGCTTTTGTAACCAGGTTTGGTTATAAAAAAAGCCGCCTTAGTTTTAAGTTAAGAATTGACCATGATGTCATCATGGTCAATTTTTTTAATCAACCATGGTTAAAAGAAAAAATTGCAGTTGGCAAAGAAGTAGCAATTTACGGTAAGTATAATGCTGCTAGACAAAGCCTGGCTGCCTTTAAGTTCGTTGCAGCAAAAGAAAATGACAGTGGTATGGCACCCATTTATTCAGTAAACCGGCAGATTAAGCAAAAAAAACTAATAGATTTAATCAATCTTGCCTTAGATGATTATTTAGCTGAAGTTGATAATGTAGTTCCTACTAAGATAAGGCAAAAATACCGCTTGCTACCTGAAAGTAGTATTGTACAAGAAATGCATCATCCACAAAATGCTACAGAATCTCAGGTTGCTAAAAGAAGTGCCATTTTTAGAGAGTTTTTTATATTTCAAACTGAACTAGCCCAGTTGACTGAATACAATCCGCGTAATAAGGGGATTGCTAAAAAGTATAACTTAGATGAAATTGCCAAGCTTACTAAGTCACTACCATTTGAACTATCTGCAGATCAAAAGCATGTAATTAACGAAATTTTTACTGATTTATTTTCTTCAGTTCAAATGCAGCGACTGTTGCAAGGGGATGTGGGTTCTGGAAAGACAATAGTCGCTGTTTATGCACTTTTTGCGGCAGTGACAGCCGGCTTTCAAGCTGCACTGATGGTTCCAACAGAAATATTAGCAACGCAACATTTTAAAAAGATTGATGAGTTGCTGAAACCTATGGGAGTTCGCTGTGCTCTTTTGACGGGTTCTACCAAAACTTTGGAGCGTAGAGAAATTTATAATGAACTAACTGATGGTACTATTAATGTTGTGATAGGTACTCACGCTTTAATTCAATCTAGTGTGATTTTTAAAAAATTGGGATTAGTTATTATTGATGAACAACATCGCTTTGGTGTTAATCAAAGACAAGCCTTAGTCAATAAGGGAAATTTGCCTGATGTTTTAGCAATGACAGCCACACCAATTCCGCGAACTTTAGCTTTAACAGTGTATGGCAACATGACTATTTCCGAAATACACCACCTGCCGGCAGGACGAAAAAAGATAGTTTCCTGGTGGAAAACGAGCACGCAAATGGATCAAGTATATCAACTAATGCGTGAGCAATTAGAGCAGGGATTCCAAATATATGCTGTCACACCTTTAATTTCAGAATCGGAAGACTTAGATTTAAAAAATGCTGAACAGCTTTACTACAAGCTAAGTCGTGACTTTCCTAATGAAAAGGTTGCTTTACTTCATGGGCAAATGCCAGGAAATAAAAAAGACGACATTATGGCTGCTTTTGCCGCAGGTGATATTAATATCTTGGTTACTACTAGCGTAATTGAAGTAGGAGTAGACGTTGCTAATGCTAATATGATGGTCATTTATAATGCTGATCGCTTTGGTATTAGTCAACTGCACCAGTTGCGTGGACGAATTGGTCGGGGAAAAACTCAGAGTTACTGTATTTTTTTAGCTGATCCCAACACCCAGGCCGGTAAATCCCGCATGAAAATAGTGGCATCAACAACAGACGGATTTAAGTTAGCAGAAGAAGATTTAAAGATGCGCGGTGAAGGTGATCTGTTTGGTAAGGCACAATCTGGTTTACCTGAATTTCAGGTAGGAGACGTTGTTAACAATTACAATACCATGGTAGTGGCACAAAAAGAGGCCAAAAAATTGATTAAAAATGATCCTCTCTTGCAAAAATCTGAAAATAAAACTTTAAAACAAGTGTTAGAATATAAGCAATTACAACAAAAAAGAACTTAGTAAAGGTTGAGGATAAGATGAGAACTATTGCCATTGATGCAATGGGCGGAGAAAATGCTCCTGAAGCAATTATTCAAGCAGTATTGCAGGCAAAAAAAGAACTGCCGCAAACGAAATTTATACTTTTTGGCGATCAAGCGAAAATAACGCAGTTATTAGGCGAGGATAAAAGTCAGACAGAGGTTATTAATACCACTCAGATAATTAATGATGAAGATGAACCAGTTAAGGCAATTAGGTCTAAAAAGGATTCATCACTTGTCGTGGCGGCGCAATTTGTGAAGCAGGGCAAGGCAGATGCACTTTTTTCACTAGGAAATACGGGTGCCATTTTAGCTTGTGGTATATTTATAATAGGACGAATTAAAGGAGTAACTCGTCCGGGTTTTATGCCGACCCTGCCAGTAAAGAATTCTGATGATGGTTTCAATATGATCGATGTTGGTGCAAATGCCAAAAGCAGACCGGAATATTTGCTGGCTTGGGCTAAAATGGCCTCATATTATGCTGAAAAAGTCAGAGGAATAAAAAACCCCCGGGTTGGTCTGCTTAATAATGGGTCTGAAAATGATAAAGGTGATGATGTTCATCAGCAAGCCTTTCAATTATTGCTGAATAGCAAGCTTAATTTTATAGGTAACATTGAGGGCAACGAATTATTGGACGGTAAAGCTGATGTAATTGCGACAGACGGTTTTACAGGCAATGCAGTTTTAAAAAATATTGAAGGCACTTCTGGTGTTTTAATCCATCTGTTAAAAGATAGTTTGCTCAATAATGGACCTTTTGTTAAATTAGGTGCATTGATGATTAAAAAGGCACTAAAAAGTTTAATTTCAAAATTTGATGTAGCTAAATATGGTGGTGCTGTTTTACTCGGAGTTAATGCTCCTGTAGTTAAAACACACGGTCGTTCAGATCAGCGTGCTGTATATTTTACAATTAAGCAAATTGATAAAATTTTACAGGAAAAAATAATTGATAATTTTAAAGCAGAATTTGCTAACGAAAGCAAGTAACAACAAGGAGTAGCAACATGAGTAAAGAAGAAATTTTTAATAAAATCAGGGATATTTTAGCAGATAATTTTGAAGTTGATAAAGACAAAATAACCGATGAAACTAATTTCACTAGTGATTTGGACGCTGATTCCATTGACTTAGTGGAATTCATTTTACAATTAGAAGATGAATTCGGCGCCGAGATTTCTGATGAAGATGCAGAAAAAATTAAAACTGTTGGTGATGCTGTTAATTACGTTGCAAATCATCAAAACTAATTAAAAAAATTAATTATTAGTTTGCATACAATTTGTTTCACGGTTATAATTAGAAATTAAATAAATTTATTAAATATCTTTAATAAATTCATTGAAGATTTGAGAGGGGAAATGACCTTTGGAAAAACAAAGTGATCTCTTGCTAGATATCCAGCATTTACATACAGCATATCGTTTAAATGGGAAATTTTATGATGCTGCAGATGATATTAATTTAACTTTGAAAAGGAATGAAATTTTATCAATTGTAGGTGAATCTGGTTGTGGTAAGAGTACAATCGCATCTAGTATTATCGGTTTGTACGACCATAAAAATACAAAAGTAACAGGTGATATTCTTTATAATGAATTGAACTTGGTAGGCCTGAATGAATCACTGTTCGATAAAATTCGTGGGAATAAAATCGGAATGATTTTTCAGGATCCTTTGGCCAGTTTAAATCCACTAATGAGAGTTGGTGATCAAGTAGCAGAAACTTTGTATTACCATACAGATATGGATGAGAAACAACGTCATGCACGTGTAATTGAGCTTTTTAATCAGGTGGGTATGCCGAAACCTGAAGAAACATACGCCATGTATCCATTTGAATTATCTGGTGGATTAAGGCAACGTGTGGTTATTGCCATGGCTGTTGCATGTAAACCTGAAATTATCATTGCTGATGAGCCGACAACTGCCCTTGATGTAACTATTCAAGCACAAATTTTGGACTTGCTTGAAGATATCCAAAAGCAGTCTCAATCTGGTATTATTTTAATAACTCATGACTTGGGAGTAGTTGCTGAAACAGCTGATGAGGTTGCTGTTATGTATGGTGGTCAAATAGTAGAAAAAGCTGATGTCAAAACAATTTTTGAACATCCACTTCACCCTTATACCCGATCTTTGTTAAATTCAATGCCTCAATCTGAAGATGAAGAAGAAGATTTACATGTTATTCAAGGAACAGTTCCATCATTGCAAAATATGCCTAGAAAAGGTGACAGGTTTGCTGCTAGAATACCGTGGATACCTGCAAGTGCCCATGAGGAAAATCCAGTAATGCATGAAGTTGAACCAGGGCATTGGGTTAGATGTACTTGCTGGAAGACGTTCCACTTTCAAGATGAAGTGAGTGGGGAGTAGTTTATGGCTAAAGAAATTATTGAAGTAAAAAACTTAAAAGTTCATTATCCTATCAGATCTGGTTTTTGGAATCGTATCACCGATTATGTTCGTGCCGTTGATGATATTAGTATTACTATTAACGAAGGAGAAACTTACGGACTTATAGGTGAATCTGGTTCAGGCAAGTCGACTACTGGCAAGGCAATTGTTGGAGTTGAACCTGTTACCAGCGGCAGTATTATATATAAGGGTGTCGATATTACCAAATCTAAAAATCGCCACAGACTCAATTACAATAAAGACGTCCAAATGATTTTTCAGGACTCTCTGTCAAGTTTAAACCCGAGAAAACGAATTGAGGATATTATTGCAGAGCCAATACGCAATTTTGAGAATTTAACAACTGATCAAGAACGTGACCGTGTGCAAGAATTACTTGACATCGTTGGTATGCCGAGTGACTCAATATATAAATATCCGCACGAATTTTCCGGTGGTCAAAGACAAAGAATTGGCGTAGCCAGAGCGGTTGCTACTAATCCACGTCTGGTTGTCGCTGATGAGCCAACAAGTGCCTTAGATCTATCAGTTCAAGCACAGGTGCTAAACTTTATGAAGCATATTCAGCAGCAGTACAATATTGCTTATCTCTTTATTTCTCATGACTTAGGTGTCGTTAAACATATGTCCGAGAATTTGGCTATTATGCACCGTGGTCGTTTGGTTGAAATTGGTTCAAGAGAAGATATTTATCAGCATCCAATGCACATCTATACGAAAAGGCTGCTTTCTGCTATTCCGCAAGTCGATGTTGAACACCGAGATGAACATAAGAAGCATCGTCAAGAAGTTGAACAAGAATTTCAAAATGATCAAAGTAAGTGGTATGACAAAGATGGCCGTGTTTTTCCACTTAAGCATGTATCAGATAATCATTTAGTTGCTTTACCTGAAAAAGAAATAGTCGAAGAAGAAACAAATGATAAGGAGGGAGCATAATCATGTGGAAAACTGTTTTAAGACGTGTTTTAATTATGATCCCACAATTGATCATTTTAAGCATCTTAGTCTTTTTCTTGGCAAAAATGATGCCGGGAGACCCATTCACGGGACAAATTAATCCTAATACTGACCCTAGGCAACTAGAAGCTCTGAAAAGAGCTGCCGGACTATATGATCCGGCCCCTGTTCAATATGCTCGTTGGGTAGGTAATATTTTTAAAGGCGATTTAGGTACCAGTTATATACAGCACGTTCCGGTGACCTCTTTAATTGCCGATAGAGCTGTAAATACATTTTGGCTTTCGCTGTTAACAACAATAATTAGTTACAGTATTTCAATACCTCTTGGTGTGATTGCTGGTAAACACCAGGATGAATGGCAAGACCAAGCTGTACAAATTTTTAATTATGTTACTTTTGCTATTCCTGCTTTTGTATTTTACATTTTAGGTATCTGGCTGTTTGGTTTTCTCCTAGGCTGGTTTCCTATTTCAGGTTCGGTTTCTCCTAATGCTTCTGGTTTCTGGGGTACATTGGGTAGTCAGCTTTACCATATCATTTTTCCAGCTATCTTGAGTGCGTTGATAACAACTACTGGAATCGTACAATATTTAAGAACGGGAATTGTTGATAATAAAGTTGAAGATTACGTCAGAACGGCTCACAGTAAGGGTGTTCCTGAAAAGGTTGTGTTTAATAAACACATTTTACGTAATTCACTGTTACCAATAGCTTCCTCATTTGGTACAGTTATAACTGGTCTGTTAAGTGGTTCAATGATTATTGAAACTGTCTTCAGTTATCCTGGTATGGGAAAATTGTTCTTAGACTCAATACAACAGCGTGACTATACTACGCTAACTGCATTAATTTTAATCTTTGGTTTTCTTACTCTACTCGGTAATTTATTATCAGATATTATAATGAGTATAGTAGATCCAAGAATTAGGATAAAATAAAGAAGGGGAGACAAATGTTGAAAAAAAATAAAACCACTTCGACTGATAAAGCCAAGAAAGTGCAAGTTTCTCCTCCTGCTTCAAGTTTTAGAGTAGTTGTACGAGAAGTTGTAAAGGACAAGAAAGCTTTAACTGCCTTCATAGTGATAGTCTTAATTTTGTTATTAACTTTTGGCGGTTCATTATTTCTGAATTCTGATAAAGTCACTGAGGCAAACATAATTGAAGCTTATACAGGCTGGTTCACTGATGGTCATATTCTGGGAACGGATGATGGTGGACGAGATGTTCTCAATCTATTAATTATGGGTGGTCGTAATTCTATCCTTATTGGATTAGGGGTTACTGCTGTTTGTGAGACTGTTGGTTTAATTGTCGGTCTCGTTTCAGGATATTATGGTGGCTATATTGATGCAGTCATTATGAGAATAGTGGACTTTGTGCAGGTTTTGCCTGCAACGCCTATAGAAATTGTCTTGGTAACTGTTGTACCGCATTACAGTCCTGTTACTTTAGTTTGGATTATTTCGATTTTTGGCTGGACAGGTACGGCAAGGTACTTTAGAGCATTTGTTCTTTCTCAAAGAGAAAGAGACTATGTTCTGGCATCAAAAACTTCTGGTTCATCAGACTTGAAAATAATGTTTAGAGAAGTCCTACCAAACATTGGCTCTATGCTGATTATCGATGTCGTACTAACAATTGCCGGTAACATCGGTATTGAAACCAGCTTGTCGTTTATTGGCTACGGCTTACCGCCTACAGTTCCTTCCTTGGGTACTTTAATTGGTTTTGCCAACGATCCGGTTAACGTTGTCAACAGGCCTTGGCTATGGTTGCCGGCTACAATATTGTTACTAGCTATTTCCTTAAGTATCAATTATGTTGGTCGTGCTTTACAAAGAGCTGGTGACGCCCGGCAAAGGGAAAATTAAAACTGAATTTTTAGCAATTATATTTTAAAATCTCTGCTAATAGATAATATCGTGAGTTTGCTATATTATTTATTAGCAGTTTTTTCTCTAATTTCTCTATCACTAATTTTTATAGCAAAATTTTCAACATTAAACTGTTTAATTTTTACCCCATAAAGACTGAAAAAAGTAAGTATTAGGTATTTACGGCAACAATTAATATCAGAAATTGCTCTTTTTGAAATAAATATCTATTAAATAAAAATGAATAAACCGTTGCTTTTTTAATTTTATGTGGTAATATTTAATTATTAACTTGTTTTGAAAATTAAATTTTCCTGATAATAAAAAGGAGTTATGTAGAGATGAAAAAATCTAATTTATATAAATCATTGGGGGTAGTAACAGCAGCTGCTTTAACGCTGGTAGCTTGTGGTAAATCTAATAATACGGCCAATGACAATTCTAATGCTAAAACTGCTAAGAAGTTCCCAGAAGCAGTGCCTAAGAAGGAAGCTAAGCAGGGTGGAACTGTTAAAGTTGCCTTGGAAACTGATACGCCATTCACAGGAATTTTTTCTGATGAGTTAGCTATGAGTGCAATTGACAGTTCAGTTGCATCTCCTGGTGAAGAATCACTTTTTGATACTGATGACAACTACAAGATTAACGATAAGGGTCCAGCTACCATGAAGTTGGATCATAAAAATAAGACTGTCACAATCACTATCAAGAAAGGTGTTAAGTGGTCAGACGGGAAGCAGGTTAATGCTAAAGACATGGAATATTCTTATGAAATATTCGCTAATAAAGCTACTCAATCAGAAAGATATACCAGCCAGTTAGCCACTATTAAAGGTTTACAAGCATATCATGATGGCAAGGCTAAAACAATTTCAGGTATTGAAATGCCTGATGGCCCTAATGGTAGAACAATTGTAATTCACTATCCTGAATTAAAACCAGGTATGAGCAACAGTGGTAACGGTTATTTCTGGGAATCTGCGGCTCCATATCATTACTTAAAGAATGTTCCTTTTAGTAAGCTAAAGGAATCTGATCAGATTAGGAAAAAGCCTTTGTACTTTGGCCCATTTAAGGTTAGCAAACTTGTTCGTGGTCAATCAGTAACGTGGACACCAAATAAATATTACTGGCGTGGTAAGCCAAAACTAGATAAGGTCATTTACCAGGTTATTAATCCTAATTCAGCCAGTCAGGCCATTAAGAGTCACAAATTTGATATCATTGGAGTTATAAATTCACAATGGGATCAAGTTAAAAAGACTAAGAATGTTAATTTTATTGCCAATATTCCTTTGTCATATAGTTATTTAGCATTTAAAGTTGGTAAATGGGATGCCAAAAAGGGCAAAAACGTTATGGATCCAAATGCCAAGATGAATCATAAGCCATTGCGGCAAGCTATTGCATATGCGATGAATATTGCAGAAGTTGATAAGCACTATACTAAAGGACTTTCTTTCCAAGTACCTACCCTGATTCCAGCGCAATTTGGTGATTATTATAATAAGGATCTTAAGGGTTATACCTACAATCTGAAAAAGGCGAACGAGATTTTGGATAAAGCCGGCTATAAGAAGAAGGGTAAATGGCGTACTCAACCAAATGGCAAGCCATTGAAGATTCATTATATGGCAATGTCTGGAAATGCTACGGCTGAGCCTATTGCACAGAATTATTTACAACAATGGCATAAAATTGGTTTAAATGTTTCTTTGGTTGGTGGCCGTCTGACAGAATTCAATTCATTCTATGATAAAGTGCAACACGATGATCCTTCTGTTGATATGTTTACAGCAGGTTGGAACCTTTCAAGTGAACCATCTCCAGCTGACCTTTACAAAGAAGCAACACCATCCAATTACTCACGCTTTGTCACTCCAGAAAACAGTAAATTACTTGATGAAATTGATTCTCAAAAGGCTTTTGATCATAAATACCGTGTTCAAAAGTTCCACGAATGGCAAAAATACATGTTTGATCAAGCTTATGTAGTTCCAACATCAAATGCTTATGGCATCGATGCTGTAAATGATAAGATTACTGGATACTCCTTGAAACCATCACAAAATAACAATGGTCACCAGTTATGGTACCAAGTTGGTTATGTTAAATAATTGAATTTAACTAAAAATATCAAACTAGCAAAATAGTTTGATATTTTTTATTTTTGCTTTTTAAAACCACTTTTTATGATTTTCTATAAAATAATTTTTGATAACACATTATTAAAATTAAATTTTTAAGCTTTTAAATCTAAATTCTTTCTGGTATTGGCTGACTTATACATTTGAAAGAATTTCTATTATTAAATAATATGTATTTTGATTACTTTACTATTTATAAATAGTATAATTTCTGAATTTGCCTTGCTTTTTTAATGATTAATGTTAACATTTATCTGTTAGCTTGTTTCCAAAATACTATTAACTTTGCATATAAAGGAGACATGTATGATGAGAACAAGAAAAATTTTGAGCTCAGTCGGAGTTGTAACCGCAGCTGCGTTAACTTTGGTAGCTTGTGGCAAGAGCAATAAGACCGCCAGCAATGAGGGAGCTAAGACTGCCAGCAAGTTCCCAGTTGAAACCCCAGTTAAGACTGCCAAGAAGGGTGGAACAATTAAAGTTGCTGAAATAACTGATACACCATTCACCGGCGTCTTTAATGAAGAATTGCAAATGGATCAACCGAGTGCTGATGTTGCAAGTCCTGGTCAAGAATCATTATTTGAAACAGATGATGATTACAAGATAAACGACAAGGGTCCAGCTACTCTTAAACTCGATCGTAAAGCAAAGACTGCCACTATCACAGTTAAAAAGGGTGTTAAATGGTCTGATGGCAAACAGGTAACTGCCAAGGATATAGAATTCGCATATGAGATTATTGCAAACAAAGCAACTAAATCTCAAAGATATGCCAATCAACTCAATATTATCAATGGCTTGAAGGAATATCATGAAGGTAAGGCCAAAACAATTTCAGGAATAGAAATGCCTGACGGTCCAGATGGACGAGTTGTAGTGCTGCACTGCAAAGAATTAAAGCCTGGTATGTATTATAGTGGTAACGGCTATATTTGGGAGGCAGCCGCACCGTATCACTATTTAAAAGATGTTCCGTTTGATAAACTAGAATCTTCAGATAAGTTGAGAAAGAATCCTTTGTTCTTTGGTCCCTATAAGCTTGATAAAATTGTACGTGGTCAATCTGTTACCTGGGTTCCAAATAAATATTATTGGCGTGGTCAGCCAAAACTAGACAAAATTGTTTACCAAGTTGTTTCTCCAAACTCTGCTTCACAAGCAATTAAAAATCATAAATTTGATATTATCAGGGTTACTAACAGTCAGTGGAAACAAGTTAAGGATACTAAGGATGTCACATTTGTAGCTAAAATTCCTCTATATTACAGTTATTTAGCTTTTAAGGTTGGTAAATGGGATAGTAAAAAATCAAAGAATGTGATGAATCCGAATGCCAAAATGAATAACAAAGCATTACGCCAAGCTATAGCTTATGCAATGAATACTGATGCTGTTTATAAACATTATACTGACGGCTTAAGCTTCCAAGTTCCAACTTTGATTCCAGCACAATTTGGTGATTATTTTGATAAAAGCGTAAAAGGCTATACTTATAACATTAAGAAGGCCAATCAAATCTTAGACAAAGCTGGCTACAAGAAAAAAGGTAAATGGCGTGTACAACCTAATGGCAAGCCATTAACTATTCACTTCATGGCTATGTCTGGCAATTCCGTTCAACAACCGATCATGCAAAACTTCATTCAACAATGGAATAAGATTGGTTTAAATGTTAAATTAGTTGGTGGCCGCTTGACAGAATTTAATTCATTTTATGATAAAGTTCAACATGATTCACCTGACGTTGACATGTTTATGGCTGCATGGGGTCTTTCGTCTGAACCTTCTCAAGAACAAATGTACAGTGAAGGGACAATGTCCAACTATTCACGTTTTGTCACTCCAGAAAATACGAAACTAATCAAAGAGATGGATTCTCAAAAGGCGTTTAACCATAAGTATCGTGTAGAAAAATTCCATGAATGGCAAAAATACATGTTTGATCAGGCTTATGTTGTTCCACTTTACAATGCATATCAAATTGATGCCGTTAATAGCAAACTTACCGGTTATTCACAAAAACCATCCAAGCAAAATAATGGGCATCCACTTTGGTACAAGGTTGCTTATACAAAATAAAAGTTAATATAGAATAAAAATTAGAAGGCTATTGTTTTTTTGAAACAATAGTTTTCTTTTTTATACTTAAAAACTGGTATAATTTAGGTTATTAAGGAGATGATAGAATGGTTAGTACCAAGTTTATTAATCGATTAGATAAGAAATATAAAATTAAATTTAACGATCAGAAGTTATTAGAAGAAGCCTTTACCCACTCTTCATATGCCAACGAGCATCCTGGAGACGGCATTCGTGATTATGAAAAGTTGGAATTTTTGGGGGATGCAGTTTTAGAATTAGCAATATCTGATTACCTTTATCGTAATTTTTCGAGTCTTAATGAGGGTGAATTAACCAGGATGCGTTCTAATATTGTTGATACTGAAGGCTTTGCGGAATTTGCTCAGAAATTTGGCTTTCCGGCTGAAATTAATCTAGGTCATGGTGAGGAAAAAGCTGGCGCGCGTTCTCGTAAGACACTGCTAGAGGATGTTTTTGAAGCATTTAACGGAGCGCTTTTTCTTGATCAGGGCATGGAAGCAGTCGAACATTTTTTGAGTTTAACAGTGTATCCATTAATTGATGCTGGGAAATTTGATGCTTCACGTGATTATAAGACTGATTTACAAGAATTATTGCAGCAAAATGGACCAGTAAAGATTGAATACGAAGTCTTAAAAGAAGAACAGCTGCCGTCTAGTTTTACGGTCCAGTTAGTTGTCAATGGCAAAGTATTGTCTCAAGGGCAAGGCCATAATAAAAAAGCTGCAGAACAAGAGGCTGCGAAAACTGCTTTAAATAAGCTTAATTAGGGAGATGAGTGTGTGCCACTAACTGAACTAATAATTGACGGCTTTAAATCTTTTGCCGAAAAAACAAAAATAGAATTCGATACTGGTATTACAGGCATAGTTGGTCCTAATGGTAGTGGTAAAAGCAATATTACCGAAGCAATAAGATGGGTCATGGGAGAGTCAAGCGCCAAGTCTTTGCGGGGCTCAAACATGAAAGACGTGATATTTGCGGGCAGTGAATTTCGTAAGCCGGCCAACCACGCTGAAGTTTCCCTTATTTTTGACAACAAAAAAGGTGAACTTAATTTTAAGGATGACCAGGTAATTGTAACTCGGCGAATTTTACGGTCGGGAGATAACGAATATTTAATAAATAAAAAAAATGTTAGACAACGAGATGTCCGAGCCTTGTTTCTGGATTCTGGCATTTCACAAGAAAGCTTAGCCATTATTTCACAGGGACGGGTTGATCAAGTATTAAATTCCCGTCCTGAAGAGCGGCGCTCACTGTTTGAGGAAGCAGCTGGAGTATTACATTTTAAAAAGCAAAAAGAAGAAGCAAAAGTTCAATTACAAAAGACCACCGATAACCTGGTACGCATCAATGATTTAGTAAAAGAACTGGAGCAAAGAATTGAACCTCTTCATGAACAAAGTTCTCTGGCAAAGGAATATCAATTTCAGAAAAAAGGTCTGGATCATGAACTAAAAACTTTGTTAGCATTTGAGATTCAAGATTTAGATAAACAAAAACAAACAGTGCAAGAAAAAGCTGACCAAAATCAAAATCTGTTAACAAAATTAGATCAAGAAGTTAAGACATCTCAGGGTGCGGTAGCTGACAAAAGAAAAGAATTTCAGACTTTAAATGCTCAAAAAGATCAAATTCAAAATGACTTATTTTCGTTGACAAAAAAGCTTTCCGAAATAAATACGCATTTGCAAGTTTCCGAGCAGAGCAAACAGTATAATGAAGCTACTAAAAAAGAATATCAGTCCGAATTAAGCGACTTAAAAGAGCAGGTAGTGAGTAGCAGAAAGGAAACAACTAATCTGCTTGAAGAAGAAAGCCATCTAAAAAAAGAACAAGAGGAGCTAAATCATAAGAGAGTAGGGCTAACGGCACAGCTTAAAGAAAACCCGGAACAACTGAACCAAAATTTAGAGCAGCTGCGGTCAAATTATATTCAGTTGTTACAAGATCAAACTTCTAATAATAATGAAATCGTTTATCTTAATTCTGAATTGAAAAAGCTTAGCGATAATACCCAACTGCAAACAGAAAATGTTTCTGACGAACTAAAAACAGAAAAAGATGAGCTTAATAGACTTCAGGTCGAAGGCAAAAGGCTTAAACAAGATTATCAAAATAAGAAACAACAGATAAAGGAGCTATCTGAAGAGCAAGAACTAACGCAAAATAATTTGTTGACTTTGCAAAATTCTCTTTCTACAGAAAGCCAACAATTCAGTCAATTAAGGGCACGCCATGATGCACTGGAAAATATCCGTAAACGTCACGAAGGGTATTTTTATGGTGTTAAAAATGTGCTAAATAATTTAGCAGATTACCATGGTGTTATAGGTGCTGTGGGTGAATTA
This sequence comes from Lactobacillus rizhaonensis, assembly GCF_036246345.1. Lineage (NCBI taxonomy): Bacteria > Bacillati > Bacillota > Bacilli > Lactobacillales > Lactobacillaceae > Lactobacillus > Lactobacillus rizhaonensis. The sequence goes on from NZ_BTTV01000001.1 coordinate 17,705, forward strand.
ATTACTTTTCCTGCAAAATATGAAATTGCCATGGCTACGGCTCTAGGTAATGGAGTTCAAAATTTAGTAACTGCAACAAAACTGGATGCTCGGGATGCCATTAACCAGTTAAAAGAAAATCGTGCTGGACGAGCTACTTTTTTGCCCCTTGATGGCTTGCGGGAGTATTCGATCCCTTCTTCGACGATTAAGACTATTTCATCTTTTTCTGGCTTTCAAGGTATTGCAAGTGAAATAGTTAAAAGTTTGCCTGGTCAAAATATTACGCCTGCGATTAACTATTTGCTTGGAAATACTATAATAGTTGATACCATAAATAATGCGCTAAAAATTAGGCAACGCGTTTCTCGCTATCGTATTGTTACGCTTGATGGCGATGTTATTTCAACTGGTGGTTCAATGACAGGAGGAGTGCGCAATCAAAAAAGTAATTCTCCGCTTCAAACTACAGCAGAACTTGGTGAACTAAAGCAAAAAATTGGCAAATTACAGCTGAAAATAAAAAATAGCGAAGCAGATTTAGCTGTTGTCAATAAGAAAAATAATGTTCTGCTCAAAAAAGTAAAAGATGCACAAGCAAAGCTCCAAAATCTGAAACAGAATTTAGGTGAGACAGCACTTTCGTATCAAAATCAGGAAAAAGAAGTTAACAGGTTAAAGGCTGCTAATAGTTTATTTGAACAGCAAAAAGAAGAACGCAATCAGGAAATTGATTCCACTAAGCAAAAGATTATGCAAGCGGAAAAAGAAAAGAAGAGATTTCAAACAGAAATTTCTCAGCAAAAGCAAAAAATTAGTGATCTGCAACTGCGAATTAAAAACTTTACTGAACTAAATCATGATATTCAGTCCAAATTGAACGAGCTTGATCCGCAGATTGCTGTTTATGCCAACAAGTTGGAAAATATTACAAAACAAATATCTGAAAAAAGACGGAATGCAAACCAGCAGCAAAAACAAATTGCTACTTTAGAGCAAAAATTAAATGAACTTAAACAGAATGATCTTCTTGATCATAAAAAACAGACAGCTTTTGAGCAGGAAAAAAATGATGGCGCCGTTAAGAAGCAGAAATTACAAAAGCAGCTTAATAGTTTGAGTTCTAAACTAGGCCAGTATGATGCACAAATTAACCAGCTTGATCAGGTGGCAAGCCGAAATTATGATCTGCGTAAAGATGCGGCTGCCGAGCAAAAAGAATATTCTGTCAAAATAGCGCAATTAAATAGCCAGATAGACCAGCGTTTAGATACTCTGAGTTCTGATTACTCGTTAACATATGAAGCAGCTTTGAATCAAGCAGAAAAGGAAAATACCGAAGCAAATCGTGCCCAACTGCAAAAAGATGTGAAATTGCATCGTATGTCTATTGCTGATATCGGGCCAGTTAATCTAAAAGCAATTGAAGAGTATGATAATGTTAAGAAACGGTATGATTTTCTTAATGCTCAACAAAATGACTTGCTAAAAGGGCGAGATAACTTAGAAGAATCGATGTCGGAACTTGATCAAGAAGTTTGTAATCGGTTTAAATCAACTTTCACTGCTGTAGCTAAAAGCTTCAGTGAACTATTCCCAGTTGTTTTTGGGGGCGGTAGTGCCAAGCTAGTCTTAACTGACCCAGATCATTTATTAGCTACTGGTATCGAAATTATAGCTCAACCACCAGGAAAGAAACTGCAAAGACTCAGTTTACTTTCAGGTGGGGAACGGGCATTGACCGCAATCACTCTTCTTTTTGCCATGCTGAAGGTTAAGCCAGTGCCATTTTGCGTGTTAGATGAAGTCGAGGCTGCGTTGGACGACTCTAATGTCACTCGCTTTGCCAACTTTTTAGAAGAATATGACATGCATACCCAGTTTATTGTAATCACACATAGAAGGGGCACAATGGAAAGAGCAGACCAGCTTTATGGTGTTGTAATGCAAGAATCAGGAGTTTCACAAGTATTATCCGTTTCTTTAAAAGAATTAAAAAATGAGGTGAAATAAAATTGGGTTTATTTGATAAAATAAAAAAATCATTGTTTGGTGAAAATGACGAAACCAAAAATAACGAAAATAGTGCTCAACCTAAAAACGAAAGTCCTAAAGAGGATCAAGACGTTTCCGCTGACCAAGCAGAAGATGAAAAAACAAAAATTACTAAAGACGGTAGTAACGAGTCAGCTGCAGTAGAAAAAGATTCTGCTGAGACAGATGAATCTGAAAAGCAAAATGAAGATTTTACTACTTCATCGCTGGAGCAGACTCCAAATGAAGAAGCTGAGGACGAAACAGCTAGCGAAGATCAGGATGAAACTGAGTTATATGAAAAAGGCCTGGAGAAAACTAATCAAGGCTTTGGTGCCAGATTAAATCGCTTTTTCGCACAGTTTAGAACAGTTGACGAAGATTTCTTTGACGATTTGGAGGAGCTACTAATTGAGTCTGATGTTGGCTATGAAACAGCCGAAGAACTGACAGACGAACTGCGTGATGAGGCTAAATTGCAAAAAGCCAAATCACGAGATGACCTAAAAAGGGTGATAGTAGAAAAATTAGTTGACCTTTATGATGAAAGTGGTAATTCAGAAAATGAAAAGCTAACTGTCCATAATGACGGTAAACCAAATATCTATCTCTTTGTTGGGGTGAATGGCGCCGGTAAAACCACTACAATTGGCAAATTAGCAAAACGTTTTAAGGACGAAGGTAAGTCTGTTCTTTTAGCTGCAGCTGATACATTTAGAGCTGGTGCAGTTGAACAACTGTCTGAATGGGGAGAAAGAGTTGGTGTTCCTGTTGTAACTGGCAAGGAACAAGCCGATCCGGCTTCTGTTGTTTATGACGCCACGACAAAGGCTCTTCAAGAAAATTATGATTTTTTACTTGTTGATACGGCCGGTAGATTGCAAAATAAAAAGAATTTAATGAATGAGCTGGAAAAGATTGAAAGAACGATAAAAAAGCAAGCTCCAGAAGAACCTACTGAAACTCTTTTAGTACTTGATGGCTCAACGGGTCAAAATGCATTATTGCAGGCCAAAGATTTTGATAAAACTACCAAACTAACAGGTTTGGTGCTCACTAAGTTAGATGGCTCCTCAAAAGGTGGGGTAGTTTTAGCAATTAGAAATGAAATGAAGTTGCCAGTAAAATTAGTTGGTTTAGGTGAAAAGGCAAGTGATTTGGCAGATTTTGATGCTGCAAATTATGCAGTTGGACTATTTCATGATTTAATTTAAGAATAAAACTTGTGCAAAAGGAAGATACTTAATGAAAGAATACAGTGCGTGTACAACAATTTTAGTAGGTAAAAATGCGTCGGTTGATGGTTCAACTATGATTGCTCGTAATGATGATACTTTTCGTCCTATTACGCCGCAAAAGTTCATTATCAGACCTGCCGCTAAAAATGAAAGTGGCCGTCAAATTAAATCTTGGTTGAATAATTTCAAATTAGACCTACCAGAAAACGCTCAGGCAGTCCCTGCTGTACCTAACGTTGACTATAAAAATCGCGGCTATTATGATGAGAGCGGCATTAATCAAAAGAATGTTGCTATGTCCTGTACTGAATCGACATATGGCAATGAACGTGCACTGGCTTTCGATCCCCTGGTAAAGGACGGACTTGACGAAGATTGCATGCAATCTGTTGTGCTGCCATATATTGATTCTGCTAGAAACGGAGTTGAATATTTAGGAAAACTGATTGCCAAATTCGGTTCGCCAGCTGGTAACTCAGTTCTCTTTAGTGATAAAGATGAAATATGGTACATGGAAATAGTTACGGGCCATCATTGGGTTGCTCAGCGTATTCCAGATGATGCCTATGCGATAGCAGCCAATCGGGTTTCAATTGAACAAGTGGATTTTGATGATTCGGACAACTTTATGTGGAGCGAAGGCATTCAAGAGTTTGTGGCGCAACATCATTTAAACGTTGATCATCAAGGTTGGAATTTCCGTCATATTTTTGGTACCTATAGTCAGCAAGATCGATTTTATAATACTAACCGCGTATGGTACGGCCAAAAATATTTTAACCCTGAAATTGAACAAGAACCCACTGACGGTGATTTACCATTCATTCGGCGTGCGGCGAAGAAAATAACCAGAGAGGATATTGAATTTGTCCTCGGCAGTCATTACCAAAACACACCTTATGATCCATTTGGTAAAGGAACAGAGGAGGAAAAACACCGTTTTCGGCCAATTGGATTAAACAGAACCCAAAATTCTCATATCTTGCAAATTAGAAATGATGTTGATCATGATAAAGCTGCTATTATGTGGTTGTGCATTGGTGGTCCAACTTTCACACCATTTGTACCATTTTTTGCTAATATGAATGACACGGACCCTTCATATAATAATACTTCTATGACATATAATCTTAACGATGCCTGGTGGTACTATAAATCACTTGCAGCCTTAGTTGAAACCCACTATCCGCAATTTGTGCAATTGGATACAGATTATTTAAATGAATTGAACCAATATTATCGTCGCCGGGTTTATGATGTTATTAAAACAGCAGGAGCTAAAAAGGGCAGTGAATTGACTACATATTTGACCAAAGCAAACCAAGAAACAGTTGCTTATACCAGAAAACGGTCTGAAAAACTTTGGGCGCAAATGATGATAGACTCCATCAACATGTCAAAATTAACTTTTAATATGGATGAAAACCTATAAATTCAATTCTGGTTTAAAAATACTTAAAAAAGTCTGGAAAATTTTTCCAGACTTTTTTGTTAACTATAGCTAAATGATTCAATTTTTGTTGCTTTTATTCATGGCTGAATGACGAATACCATAAACAAAATAAATGACAATCCCCATTAGTGACCAGATTAACATGTATTTCTTTGCTTGCAGATCTAATCCCCAAAAAACAGCAAAAGAGCCAAGGAAAGCTAAGAAAGGCAGAACTGGGTACCAGGGCATTTTAAAAGCCGGATCGGCAATATCTCTTCCTTCACGTGGTCTCAAACGGTAAATACCGATTGAAACAAACATGAAAGCTATCAAAGTACCGGCAGAAACTAATTGTGTTAAAAATGAAAAGGGAATAAAAGCTGAAATAATAATCGCAATTATTGCCACAGTCCATAATGAGTTTGCGGGACGGTGATTATTATTTAATTTACCCAGTTTATTAGGAATCATACCATCACGGCCAAATGAATATACCAAGCGAGAACTTGCCATACATAAGCCTATCAAAGCCGTAAACATTCCTAAAATAGCAACAGACTGTACAATAGTGGCTATGTGAGTAAAACCAGCTGTTCTCAAGGCATATCCGACTGGTTCAGCAGAATTTAAATATTGCTGGTAAGGAACCATTCCCACTAAAACCAGGCTCACGGCAACAAAAAGCACCACTGCAATTAATAATGAGCCGATAATTCCACGCGGCATAGTCTTTTGGGGATTAACAGCTTCAGCCGAGTTTGAAGCGATTGTATCAAAGCCTAAAAAGGAGATATAAATCATTGAAACTCCGGCATAGATTCCTTGCCAACCTCCAAAAGGGCCGTGACTTGTAGCACGATAATGAGGTATGAAAGGAATAAAATTAGCTTTTTTGATAACTGTTAAGCCAACAACGACAAAAAGTAAAATAGCAAGCACTTTGACAACTACTAGAATATTTTCAACTCTAGAGGCTTTAGAAACGCCAAAACTAACTAGAAAGGCTGCTAATAAAATAGCTAATAGAGCGACTAAATCTAATAAACCGCCATTGACACCTAATGGATTAGCTAAGCTAGCAGGTAGTTTCCAGCCGAGTGGAGCAATTAGTGCACGCAAATTGGCTGACAAACCTGAGCTGATAAAAGCCATTCCTATCAAATACTCTGCTAGTAAAGCCCAGCCTGAAAACCAGCCCCAAAATTCACCGAAAATAACATTAATCCATGAGTAAACAGAGCCTGCAAAAGGCATAGCAGCAGCCATTTCTGCATAAGCAAACGCTACCAGACCAGCGACAACAGATGCTATCACACATGATATGGCGACGGCTGGACCGGTGTGTAAAGCCGCAACCTCTCCAGGCAAGGTAAAAATTGAAGTAGAAACAATTGTGCCCACACCAAGTGCCAGGAAGTCACGAACCTTGAGCGTTCTAACTAAATGACCGTCTTTTTCTTGATAAATGCCTGGATCTTCTTTGCGATTCATTAATTGCCATAAATTCACATTAAACTACCCCTTAACTTTAGTTTATAATTTGTTTGAAAATACACTGCGTTTTTAAAAGCACTTGCTAATATTTAAATGCAAACGGGTCAAACAGTTGTTACTAACTAACCTCATTTAGATATTTTGGCAGAGATTCCAAATAAAAAACGGTACGAAATTATATAATAATATGTACCGTTTTTAGAATTTTAAGGGATAATTTATTCAAAATTGACATAGGTATCCCCAAAACCAAATTAAAAATAATGATACAGATTTACATTTCAGAAAGCAAGAATTTATATTTTTCATTTACTTAAATTTCGGCTTTCAAGATCGTCAACTTCTGACATTTTTGCTATACTGGTTCAAGGTGAGAGTAATGGACGAACTTGAAAAAAATGAAATGCTAGGCGATCTATACGCATACTATGGTAGTCTTTTAACCAAGAGTCAACAAGATTATTTTGAAGATTATTATTATAATGACTTATCTTTAGGAGAAATAGCTATAAACCATCAAGTTTCTCGTCAAGCCGTATACGACAATTTGCGTCGTTGCCGGCGCCTGCTTAAAAAATACGAAGATAAATTGCACATGCAAAAAGATTACAACATGATAGAAGACAAATTGCTTAAAGTTACGACTGCACTTCGGAAAGACAAGTCAGACCTGGCTTTGCAAATAACTACTGGTTTATTAAACCAACTGAGGGGAGAATAATTCTATGGCATTTGAAAATTTAAGTGAGAGAATTCAAAAAGCTTTAAAAAATTTAACCGGTAAAGGGAAAATATCTGAAGAAGATATCAACAGCGCTAGTCGAGAAATCAGACTGGCCTTACTTGAGGCTGACGTCAACTTTAAGGTTGTTAAAGATTTTATCAAAAAGATTAAACAAGAAGCCTTGGGTAAAGAGGTTCAGGAAAGCCTTAATCCCGGTCAGCAGGTTATTAAAATCGTTAATGACGAATTAACCAAGATGATGGGGGAAAGTGCCATAACCTTAAACAAGTCTAAGCACATTCCTACTATTATTATGATGGTAGGATTGCAAGGTACCGGTAAAACTACCACAGTGGGCAAGTTGGCTAGCAGATTAATGCAAAAAGAAAAAGCGCGACCTTTATTAATTGCTGGTGATATTTATCGTCCAGCTGCCATTGACCAGCTTGAGCAAATTGGTGATCAATTAAACGTTCCTGTTTATAGTGAAAGAAATGAAAAAGACGTTGCTCAAATTGTCCAAAATGGGTTAAACCAAGCTGATAAAAATAAAAATGACTATGTCATCATTGATACGGCTGGTCGTTTGGAAATTGATGAACCATTAATGGCAGAACTTGAACGAGTCAAAAACGTTGCTCAGCCAGACAACATCTTGCTGGTAGTAGATGCCATGACTGGTCAAGCTGCAACAGATGTTGCCAAAGGCTTTGACAGTCGCTTGGATATTACGGGAGTGATTTTAACCAAACTTGACGGTGATACTCGTGGTGGTGCTGCACTGTCAATCAGAGCTGTAACTGGTAAACCGATTATCTATACCGGACAGGGTGAAAAATTAACTGACTTAGAGCCGTTTTATCCTGACCGGATGGCATCAAGAATCTTGGGCATGGGCGACATGCTGACTTTAATTGAAAAAGCCCAGCAGGATTATGATGCTAAAAAGGCTGAAGAAGTTGCTGAAAAGATGAAGGAAAATACCTTCGATTTCAACGATTTTGTCGATCAGATTGAACAAGTTGAGAAAATGGGTCCTCTTGATCAATTGATGAAGATGATTCCCGGAATGGCTAACAATCCCCAGCTTAAAAATGTTAATTTTGATAAAAAACAAATTGTCTACATAAAAGCGATCATCTCATCTATGACTAAAGAAGAACGAGAAAATCCCGAATTGCTCAATCCAAGTCGCAGAAGGAGAATCGCAGCTGGTTCCGGTCGGCCAATTGTTGAAGTCAACAGAATGATTAAGCAATTTAAACAAGCTAGGGATATGATGAGTAAAATTACCAAAGGTAATTTTAAGGGAATGGATAATTTGCCCGGAATGAATTCACCAATGGGACGAATGGCTATGCGTCACATGGGGAAGAAATTTAAGAAGAATAAGAAAAAACGGATGAAGGTCAAGAGGTATCATTCATAAAAAAAGCACCTGTTAAGTAAAAACACTTTACACCTTTAAAAATACGTGCTATATTATTTAACGTAACTTTTAGGAGGAAATAATTTTATGTCAGTAAAAATTCGTATGCGCCGTATGGGTGCCAAGAGAAAACCATTTTACAGAATTGTTGTAGCTGATTCCAGAATGCCACGTGATGGTCGTTTTATTGAAGAAGTTGGCTACTATAATCCAGTTTCTGTTCCTAAGGAATTGAAATTAGACGAAGATAAAATTTTTGAATGGCTAAAGAAGGGTGCACAACCTTCAGATACTGTACGTTCACTACTTTCAGGTGCAGGCTTAATGAAGAAGCTGCATGATTCAAAGTTCGATAAATAGTGAATCGTTTATTAAAAGTTTGAAGTCAACTGCTTCAAGCTTTTTTCTTTGAGTAGGAGAAACTATGCAATTTTATGATGTTGCGCGTATATTGTCTACCCATGGACTAAAAGGAGAGGTAAAAGTTGCTCTGATTACTGATTTTCCTGAAGAACGCTTTGCCTCAAACCAAGAACTAGCTTTAAAGGATAATCCGCAAACCAAATTAACTGTTAAATGCGGTAGACCTTTTAAGCAATTTTGGCTAGTGCAATTTAATGAAATAACTGATATTGATAGCGCTGAAAAATTGCTAGGAAAAACGCTAGTTGTCAGCAAGCAAAATCAACATGACCTGCCTGATGGCTCATATTATTACCGCGATATTTTGGGTTGTGCAATCATAGATAATCAGTCCGGCAATGATTTAGGTAAAATAACTGGTATTGAGACTCCCGGTGCAAACGATGTCTGGGAAGTTACCGAACAAAATGGTAATGAATATTTAATCCCCTATATTGATGAAGTAGTTAAGAAAATAGATATTGCACATAAAAAGATATTTGTAGAACTTTTGGAAGGATTACGCAATGAAGATTAATGTATTGACGCTTTTTCCTGACATGTTTACCCCGCTCACGACTTCGATGCTTGGGCGTGGGCTAGATGATAGCAAATGGCAGCTCAATTTAGTCAATTTTCGTGATTTTACTACTGATATTCACCATCACGTTGATGACAGTCCTTATGGTGGGGGTGCTGGCATGGTTTTGCAAATTATGCCGATCAAAAAAGCACTCGACTCAATTAAGAATAAAGGTAAAGTAATCATTACCGCGCCGCAGGGTAAAACTTTTAATCAAAAAATGGCGCAGGATTGGTCTCAAGCAGAAAACCTGACATTTATTTGCGGTCATTATGAGGGTTTTGATCAACGAGTTTATGATTTGGCTGATGAAATTGTTTCAATCGGTGATTATGTTTTGACAGGTGGTGAACTGCCAACAATGAGTATGATAGACGCTACAGTCAGGTTAATTCCCGGAATTTTAGGTAATGATTCTTCACCAATAGAGGAAAGCTTTGCTCATGGGTTACTAGAATATCCCCAATACACTAGACCGGAGAATTTTCAAGGAATGAAAGTGCCTGCGGTTTTAACCTCAGGCAATCACCAAAAAATTGCGCAGTGGCGTCATAAAGAAGCATTGCGGGCAACTTATTTACGCAGACCAGATTTACTTGAGCAACATGCTTTAAGTGCAGAAGAAGAAAAAATGCTGGCAGAAATAAAACAAGAAGAAGATCAAACTTGATTTTACCTGGTATTTTTGCTAGTATGATTGAGGTGTAAATTTATTTTGCACTAATAGTTAGGGGTATTCCGCTGACGTAGAGAACGCTAATGAATGCCGCAGAAGGAGAAAATAAAAATGGATCCATTAATTCAAGAATTAACTAAAGAACAATTACGTGATGATATACCTGACTTCCGTGCAGGGGACACTGTTCGTGTTCATGTGCGTGTTGTCGAAGGTTCGCATGAACGTATTCAGATGTTTGAAGGCGTAGTTATCAAGCGTAAGGGCACTGGCATTGGTGCCAGTTACACAGTGCGTAAAATGGCATCTGGTGTCGGTGTAGAACGTACTTTTCCTGTAAACGATCCCCGTGTTGCTAAAGTTGAAGTATTGCGTCATGGTCGTGTACGTCGTGCTAAACTTTACTACTTACGTGATCGTCACGGCAAGTCTGCTAGAATTGCAGAAAAGCGTCGTTAATTCACGCTTAAGTGAAAGAGAATCATTTCCAAAAGGGATGATTCTCTTTTTTGTTTATGTTAAAATCTTTAGCAATATATTTTTATTGAGGAGGAGAATTATGAAAGAACCATTTTTGTTAAATTTTGATACTGATCCGAGGGCTGTTTTAGAACCAGATCACGAACAAGAAATTAATAACTTTCATTTTCAGCCTAAGTTGCTGTTTGCATTTTTAACTCCTGCTGTGATCAGTGCTTTTTTGGCTCGTTATCCTCATAAAAAGTTGGGTTGCTTTGACTGCTTTGAAGGAGAAACTCCAATTTATGAGGTTGATTTAGACGGACAAAAAATTACTTTTTGTCAGGCAAAGATAGGTGCTGCAGCTGCTGTAGAGCTATTAGATTGGTTAATAAGCTATGGTGTTAAACAAATTTTAGCAATCGGATCAGCAGGCTGCTTAGTTGATTTACCAGAGAACTATTTTCTAGTGCCTATAAAAGCTATTAGAGACGAGGGCACATCCTTTCATTATATGAAACCAGGAACGTATATTGACTTAAAGTCAGAGTTTTTAACTAAGACCAAAAAATTGCTGAAAGAAGAAGGTCTTAAGGTTGAGGAAGTAACTACCTGGACAACTGATGGCTTCTTTAGGGAAACTGTCAAGAAAGTAAAGCAGGCTAAAGAGTTGGGAGCCTCTTGTGTAGAGATGGAATGTGCAGCAATGGCTGCGTGTGCACAATTTAGAGAGGCAGATTTTGCACAAATATTATTTACGGCAGATTCTCTTAAAGACATAGAAAAGCATGATGACAGAGGCTGGGGCAGGGATGCTCATGAGACTGCTATCAATTTGGCAGCAAATATCATTAGGTTAATTTAACAAACTTTGTGAAAAAAGATTGCCGTGGAACCTAAGTGAAACGCACTTATTTTTCACAAATAAAGATTATAAATCTTGAAAGTACAGCATTTTCAGCTATATTTATTAAAAAATCATTGTGAATTCGGTTTAAGCAATACTTGTGGAAAGTCGATTCTGTGCTTTTATTAAAGTGTTTTGAACGGTTACATTTGACATATAGCGGCAAATTTATACTTTGGTCACCCAAAATATTTAAAATTCAACCCAATTAAAATGACAGTCAAGGTGAGTCTAGTTAGCCAATGAAGCCATTTAACGTCACCGTGAAGAAAAAAGCCATTGGCTAAGGAATATAGTAAAAGCCCTAGCAAAACGATAGCAGTCAAAATTGGCTTTTTAAAAACACAACTTATGATTAAACATAAACCAAAAAAAGTATTAATGGTAATTAACCAGACCGGCAAGCTATGATAAGACAAAAGATTTGCGCTAATCATGATTACTCCATATATAATAGTTAAAAACATAGTAAGATATATCATCGTTAATGCCTCCTGCTATATTTTAACCATCTGGGGTCGACCCAACGTCAAGGAAATAATTATGTATTTGAAAGAATTTATTCAAAAGGAAAATACTACACCTGATACAGTTAGACATTATATCTATTTAAAATTACTAAATCCTGGTCGTAAGGGAAGAAACTATTGGTTTACTGAAAACGAAACTGATACTTTTGAAGCAATTAAAGAGTTTCAAGACTTAGGTTTTTCGCTTCAAGAAATAAAAGACATAAAAAAACTACACGATGAATCGTGTAGTACTGAAAAGCAGCGTAAACAAAACTTAAAATTAATTAAGGAGAAAATCGCTGTTATATCTGTAAAAATTAATAAATTAAAAATGCAGAAAAAAGTGCTGGAAGAAGTAGGAGAAATTTTGCAGAAAAAAAGCACTATTGAAACTCGTAAAAAATGATTTTTACTAACCCCAATAATGCTATAAAGTCATGTTGTTAAATAATAGTGTTACGATACAGTCCTACCACTTTGCCTAAAATGTGAACACTTGACAAAATAATAGGTGCCATAGTATCATTTTCCGGTTGCAGGCGATAGTGATCTTTTTCTTTGTAAAATCGTTTGACTGTGGCTTCATTTTCATCAGTCATAGCCACTACAATTTCTCCGTTGATTGCTGAAGACTGCTTACGGACAATGACATTATCGCCGTTTAAGATACCAGCGTTTATCATACTTTCACCATGAACTCTCAGCATGAAAAGATCTCCGGCATCGTTTGCCAGATCTGGAGGTAAAGGGAAATAATCTTCTATATCTTCAACAGCCAAAATCGGTTGACCTGCTGTGACATCACCAACTACGGGAATTTCTTTCGGCTGGACACCAATTGCTTTTTTACCTTCATCAGTTATTTCCAGCGCTCTTGGTTTGGTGGCATCCTTGATCAGTAGACCCTTATTTTCTAACCTGGATAAATGGCCATGTACAGTTGAAGTTGAAGATAAATCTACAGCATGACAAATTTCGCGGACAGTAGGAGGAAAGCCTCTGTCCTCAACTGTTTCATATATATAGCGTAGAATTTGCAACTGCTTATTATTTTGTTTAGTTGTCATAATTATCTCCAGTATTATAAACGTTTTCTTATATGTTTAATTTTAGCAAAACATTTCGTATAATACAAACAAATGTTCTAAGAATTTTATACTTTTTTTCATTGTTAAAATAAGGTAGAATTTTTTAATTGAGAGGTGCAAATATGAGTGAAGATCCCGAAAAAAAATTAATAAATCGTATTAATGAGCTTTATCACAAAAAGAAATCCGTAGGCTTAACTGAAGCTGAAGAGAAAGAGCGTAAGGAATTACACCAGGAATTTATCAAAAATTTCAGAGCTGGCTTCAAGCAAGATGTTGAAAATTTAGTCATAATTGACAAGAATGGTAAGGAAATTACGTCTGAGAAAGCAAAACGGGCTCAAAGAAAAAAAGGTTTAAGAAAAGATTAACTTTGATCTTTAATTTTCCTTAATTATTAGGTAAGATATAACTATTGGACAAATTGAGGTGATATTTTTATGAATTTTGGATTAGCGATTTTTCTGATTGTGATTGCACTATTATTGGGCCTTGTAGGTGGCTTCTATGGTGCTAGGTCATATATGAAAAAGTATTTTAAAGATAATCCGCCAATCAGTGAAGATATGATTGTTGCTATGATGTCTCAAATGGGCCAAAAGCCTTCGGCTAAGAAGGTCAACCAAGTGATGAACATGATGAAGCACCAAAAATAACAATTTTACTAGATTGAATTAGTGCGGCGGAGAATAATTTCTCCGCTTTTTTACTGAATTTTAAGGTGAATAATGGGAATATTTTTTAAATTAGGTTGGTTTTTTAAAAAAGAAAAAAAGCGTTACCTCATCGGTATTACATTTTTAGCACTTACATCTGTTGTAAATTTAGTACCACCAAGAATATTAGGCTTAATGGCAGATCAATTGGATAAGGGTCACATTAGCTGGCAAAAATATGGTCTGTTAATTTTAGCTATTATTTTGTCAGCCCTTTTGCTATATGGTTTTCGCTATTTTTGGCGTAGACAAATATGGGGTGGAGCTGCTGAACTTGAATTACAATTGAGATCGAAATTATTTGATCACTTTATGGCAATGGATCGTACTTTTTATCAACGTCACAGAACCGGCGACCTGATGGCTCATGCAACAAATGATGTTTCAGCTGTCCAGGAAGTTGCTGGTGAAGGCGTTTTAACTTTGGTGGATTCTCTTATCATGAGTGTATCGACTATGGTTGCTATGATTGCATTTGTTGATTGGCGCCTAACGATTGTTGCCCTTTTGCCATTACCATTTCTAGCTTGGGGAGCTTGGAAATTAGGTGACAGACTCCACGATGCATTTGACAAATCCCAGGCAGCTTTTTCAAAGCTGAATAATAAAACTCAAGAATCGGTTTCAGGTATCAAAGTTTTAAAAACATTTGGTCAGGGTAAAGAAGATACTGCAGCTTTTGACCAGATGGTTGAAGACACCATTAAAATTAATAAACAAGTTTTCAAATGGGATTCATTATTTGATCCCTTGGGGACATTGCTTATTGGTTTAACCTATACTATTACCATTATTTATGGTGGTCTATTAGTTTTTAATAAAGCTCTTACTATTGGTCAACTGGTTTCTTTTATTGCATATATTGGCAATATGGTTTGGCCAATGTTTGCGATTGGCTATCTTTTTAACATCTTAGAGCGTGGGAGTGCCAGTTACGACCGTATAGAAAAGTTACTTGAAGAAAAATCAGAAATTACTGATAAATATGCAGATCAAAAGATTTCGGCTAAGGATATAGCAGGAGATCTTGATTATCATGTTAAATTTTTCGCATATCCGGATGAACCAAATGTCCAAGTGCTGAATAATATTAATTTTACTCTAAAAACGGGACAGACTCTGGGACTTGTTGGTAAAGTTGGAGCGGGCAAGACAACTATAATTCAACTTTTGCTGAGAGAATTTGATAAGTATGATGGTCATATAACTCTAAATGGGTATGATATTAGAGAAATTCCACTAAATGTTTTATTGCGGCAAATTTCTTATGTACCACAGGATAATTACTTATTTTCTACTAGCATTCAAAAGAACATTGCATTTTCAAATGCAGACAGTGATAAGAATGCAATTATTACTGCTGCAAAAAAGAGTGATTTACACAATGATATTTTAGAAATGCCTGGAGGCTACAATACCTTAGTTGGTGAAAATGGTGTTTCACTTTCTGGTGGTCAAAAGCAAAGGATGTCAATTGCTAGAGCGTTACTTAAGCACAGTCAGATATTAGTTTTGGATGATGCTTTATCTGCTGTTGATGCCAGAACAGAAATGGCCATTTTGCATTCCTTAAAGAAAGAAAGAAAAGGCAAGACAACTTTGATTGCGACGCACAGACTTACCTCTGTGATGAATGCCGATTTAATTTTAGTATTAAAAGACGGTCGCATTGTTGAAAGGGGTACTCACGATCAGTTACTCAAACTTAATGGCTGGTACGCTGATATGTGGCAAAGACAGGAATTAGAAGACAAGGTGGGTGAATAAGATGGATGATGAAAACTCATTTCAATCAGTTTGGTCTCAAGAAATACCGGTAAAAGAACAGCTCAGTATTTTTAAACGCCTTTTGCGTTTCGTAATGCATTTTAAGAACGAAATGATTATTGCTGGAGTTGGAGCGCTTTTAGTAAGTATTATTAATGTTCTCTTGCCTTATGGTTTACAGTATTTTTTAGATAACTTTTTGGTAAAAGCTGATGTAACTACTCAAATAATATTATTTGCTGGTTTTCTCTATGCTTTTGGTTCAGTTGTCAAAGGAATTTTGCAATTCACTTATGAGTATTTCTTTGCATTAGGTTCTGAAAAATCCCTTGAAGGCTTGCGGGCAGAATTATATCAAAAATTACATACTCTGGGTATGCGCTACTTTGATCAAACACCGGCTGGATCGATAGTTTCAAGAGTAACTAATGATACTATGACATTGAGTAACTTTCTTACCGTTTTATCCAGTGTGGTAATGTCATTTTTCTCAATTATTTCGGCCATGGTGGCAATGTTTTCTACAAATGTGACGGCTGGGCTAATAGTATTGGCTTTTCTGCCTTTACTTTTGGTAATTATATGGCAATATTCTAAAAGAAGTTCCAAACTTTATCGCAGTTATCGTGAGCGACTGAGTCGTATTAATACCAATTTGAATGAATCAATCGAGGGGGTTTCGTTAATCCAGCAGTTTAAGCAAGAAAAACGTATGACTAATCATTTTGAAGATGAAAATACAGCTTTAATGAAAACCAGATTCAATATGATTAATCTTAATTCTCTTTTACTTTCGCCTTTGACTAGTTTATTGTATTCTCTTGCTCTAGCTTTAACTTTAATGTATTTTGGGTTTCCATTAAGGGAAACTTTTGTACCAGCTGGTGTGGTTTATGCATTTTCACAGTACATCTCACAGTTTTTCAATCCAATCGCTAATATGATGGATCAAATGACTTTCTTCCAGGATGGTATTGTTGCGGGAAAAAGAATTTTCCGTATTTTAGATAATACTGACTATGAACCTAAACAAAATGCTGAAGATGGATTGACAATAAATCAAGGAAAAATTGAGTTTAAGCATGTCAGCTTTTCTTATGATGGCAAAAACGAAATTTTGCATGATATTTCTTTTACAGTTAATCCAGGAGAAACTCTCGGCATTGTAGGTCATACTGGCTCCGGTAAAAGTTCAATTATAAATGTGATGATGCGATTTTATGAATTCTATCAGGGTGAAGTCCTAATTGACGGTGTAGATATCAAAAAGTACCCTAAAGCAGAATTACGTAAAAAGCTGGGGCTAGTGTTGCAAGAACCATTCATGTTTTATGGGGATATAAACTCTAATATCCGTCTTTATAATAAGGATATTACGGATGAACAAATAAAAAAGGCTGCTGAAACTGTCCAAGCGGACGGCTTTATTGAAAATCTTCCTGGTAAATACCATGCAAAAGTAGGTGAAGGAGGAAGTGAGTTTAGCCAAGGACAAAGACAACTTATTTCATTTGCTCGTACATTAGTTACTGACCCCAAAATTTTAGTTTTAGATGAAGCTACAGCAAATGTTGATACTGAAACCGAAACGCTTATTCAACAGGGATTAAAACGGCTTCGTAAGGGTCGTACCACTCTTGCTATTGCGCACAGACTTTCAACTATTGTGGATGCAGATCAGATTATTGTATTAAATGATGGCAAAATCGTTGAAAGAGGCAATCACGAAGAGCTCCTTTCACAAAAGGGTTATTATTATAACTTGTATACTTTACAGAACAATCAAAAGTAAAAACGGTAGTCGATAAAAAGCTTTGATAAAACCTCCAAATTAGTTAAATTTGGAGGTTTTATTGTGTCTATTTTTAATAAAAGAAACCAAATTTAAAGCTTTTATTTTCTAGGATTATAGGAGATTAATTGAAACTTTTAATGCCCTTTAACTTATAAAATATTTATATACGTTATAAATATATACACTATTGACAGCGTTTGCAGTATAGAGTAAATTAATTTATAAGCATAGGATACTATGCTTTTTAGTAAGAAGGGAATTATAATGGAATATCATAAAATCAATGAAACTGATTTGGAAAATTTAAGAAAATTTATCTCAGATCCAGAAAGATTTATTACTAAACCCACAAAGCACTGGGATCATGACCAATTTCGTACTGTAAAAGCAATGCCGGATTTGGTAATTCAGCCAACAACTAATGAAGAAGTTATGAATGTTGTTAAATATGCAAGTGACAACTCAATACCTATCGTTCCAAGAGGTAATTCAACCGGTTTAATGGGGGCTAACTTAACAGTTGATGGCGGAATTTCACTTGATATGATCAAGATGAATAAGATCTTAGAATACGATCCTGAAAACTTGACAATGACAGTTCAAGCTGGGATTAGGCTGAAAGATTTGGATGAGTTTTGTGCTGATAAACCATTTGTATATATGCCAGCACCTGCTATGCATTGGGCTACAATAGGAGGCAATGTTTCAACAAATGCCGGTGGTCTTAAGGCTATTAAGTATGGCGTAACGAGAGAGCATATTCGTGAGATCAAAGCTGTTTTGACAAATGGCAAATTATATAAATTTGGCTCAAAAGCAGTTAAATCATCGTCAGGTTATTCGCTGAAAGATTTATTTATCGGTGCTGAAGGTACTCTTGGAGTTATAACAGAAGTTACAATTCGTTTATATCCAAAACCTCATAAGTCAATAAATGCAATTATTCCATTTCCAACTCTGAATGATGCAATTAAATCCGTTCCAGCCATTCTAAGATCAGGTGTTGTGCCCACAACAGTTGAATTTATGGGACGCAAAGTAATTAAATTATGGGAATCATATGCTAAAGATGAATTTCCACTTAAACAAGGCGATGGCTTCATCATGATTGGTATTGATGCCTTTACTGAAGATGAGTGGAAGGCGGAACTGAAGGAAACTTTAGAAGTAGTAAAGCCGTTTAAAGCTGAAAAAGCTGTTGTCCTGGGTGCTGATTCTGAAGAAGCGAAGAAAATATGGAAATGTCGTGAAGAATTGCTTTTAGCTATTCAAAAGTCCACTCCAAAAATGGATGAAATTGATGTTTGTGTACCAATAAATCACATTCCTGTAGTTTTGGATCGTATTGAAGAACTTGAACAGGAACTAAATATTCGCATTCCAAACTTTGGCCATGCTGGTGATGGTAACCTGCATATCTATCTTTGCTCTGACAATATGACAGATGAAGAATATGTCAAGACTAGCGATAAGGTTATTTCTGAACTATATAAGACTGCTAAATCTCTTGATGGTAATATGTCAGGTGAACACGGAATTGGTTATGCCAGAGCAAATTACTTTGAAGACTTTTACGGCAAAGAATATACTGATTTATTACGTAAAGTTAAAAAGCTATTTGACCCTAATTATGTTATCAATCCAGGAAAAATTTTTGAGCCTTAAAATTTTTTCTGTTTTTTAACAATAAAAAAAGCTGATAAGTTTTGTTTTATCAGCTTTTTTGTATGTAATAATTTTTACTTGTTTAACATATATTTCCTAGTCATAGGCAAATTTTTACCAGATGGTCCTTTGGTAATGAGATATTGCACAACATCAATATTTCCAGATTCAAAAGAAGCAGCGCAAGCCTGTAAGTACAGATCCCACATTCGGGTAAAACGTTCGCCCATATTCTTTTGAATTTGATCTCGTTTACTGTTGAAGTTACGATCCCAAATTTCCAAAGTTTTTTGATAATGCCTTCTTAGCATTTCGATGTCTGCAATTTGCATATCATTTTCAATAATATGGTCAATATTTTCGGCTAAACCAGGAATATAACCACCTGGGAAAATGTACTTATTGAGCCAAGCATTTTTAGCACCACCTTGCTGGCGCGTTATGCCGTGAATTAAAGCGACTCCGTCCTTTTTTAAGTATTTCGCAACATCTCCGAAGTATTGCCCTAAGTTTTCTTTACCGACGTGTTCAAACATACCGACAGAAGTTACATAGTCCCACTGTTGATTGCCTAATTCACGATAGTCCTCTAACCTGACCTCGGCAACATCTTGTAAGTTTTGGTCATAAATTTTCTTTTGTACTAACTTATATTGTTCTTCACTCAGGGTTACACCTGTCACTTTCAGCCCATATTCTTTTGCAGCTAACAGCATAAGTGTCCCCCAACCACAACCAATATCAAGTAAAGTTTTTCCTTTTTCCGGATTTAATTTATTTAAAATATGATGTATTTTTGCCAACTGTGCAGTTTCAAGGTCATCATTTTCATTTTCAAAATAAGCACAGGAATAAGTTAAAGTAGGGTCGAGCCATAGTTTGTAAAAATCATTACCTATATCATAATGACTTTGAACGTCTTTTTCGCTTTGTTCTTCAGTATGCTTTTCTTTCGGCAAAAATTTACGGAATTTACTAGAACGCAAAAAGCTTCCCGCACTTTCATAAGCTCCGCATATTAATTTTTGTAAACTTCCTTTAATCTCAATTTTTTTATCCATGTATGCTTCTCCAAGAGCTAAAGAAGCATTTTTAGAAATAGCGCTCGTTGGGATTTTCTCGTTAAAAATAATCTCAATACTCGGGGTGCCGTTTCCATATATTTCGCTTTTACCGTCCCAGTAGGTCACTTTAACAGGGAACGGGAAAGACTTGCTTAACATTGTTCTATAAAAAGTTTTTTCTAACAATTTTCAAAATCCTCCGTCTGACATTTTTACACTAATATTCTAACACCGGAATAAAATAATATTTATGTAAAGCTATATCTTTTTATTGAGGATGGTAATGAAAATTTGGGTTCTGTTCATAATCAATTTTATCCCAGGCTTTTTTCAATTTATTATCTATTTGTGCTTCATTTTCGTGCGTAAGCTTAGTTTTACGATCAACCATAAATGGTTCACCAAAACAAATTTCCAAAGGTTGCCGTTTTAACAATCCGGTAAATGTCAGGGGCCCTTGATAAACAACGGGGACTATAGGCTTATTTGACAGCTTGGCAATGGCAATAGTACCACCCTTCATTTCGGCTGAATGTCTGGTACCCGATGGAAATATGATTAAAGAAAAGTTTCCGTTTTTCAAGCCCTTAATTGGTGTTTTTAAAGCTGAAGGTCCAGGATGTTTCCGATCGACGGGAAAAGCATGAGCGTGCTTTAAGATAAAGCGCAATATGGGATTTTTGAATAATTCTATCTTAGCCATAAACATAAATTCTTTAGGACTAGCGGCAAGTGCAAACAATATAGGTTCCCACCATGTTCTGTGCGGTGCTGCTAAAATATAGTTGCCTTCTGGAATTCTTTCTTTATGATTAACGTGTAGATGTCCGTTTAATAGCCAAACTATAAAGCGAGCTACGGGACGAATAAAATGATAAAACATAATTTCCTCCAATTGATGTAGAATATTATAACAAAGCTGAGGAAGAGGACAAATTTTTATGGCAAAATTATTGAAAAATGAACGTATTGATTATATGTATAGTGATGATTTACAAATTATTCAAAATAAAACCTCTTTTAGTTTTTCTTTAGATACGCTGTTATTAGCGGCAGCCGCAAAAAATGCTATCAAAGACAGTTCTAAAGTAGCTGATTTATGTGCCGGCAATTGTGCAGCTACGATGTACATGGCTTTTTTTAATCGTGCTAAATATGATGCAATTGAAATTCAAAAAGAGGTGGCATCACAGGCAAGACGATCTATTGCATTAAACCATATGGAAAACAGGATTCAAGTTTTTCAAGAAAATGTTAAGGATGCCCCGAAATTTTTAAGAAAAGATTCTTATGATGTTATTGTCGTAAATCCACCGTATTTTAAAGTGGCACCAAACCATAAAGTCAATCCTGATCCAGCAAAAGCCATTGCTAGACACGAGATCTTAATTAATCTTGAAGAAATAATTGCTGTGGCGAGCGGCCTGCTTAAGATGAAGGGAAAAATGTTTATGGTTCATAGACCCGAGCGGTTAAACGAAATTGCTTATTTTTGTCTTCTGCATGATTTGAGTATTAAAGTGATTCAACCTTACGTTTCCCACCGTGGAGAAGACTGCAATTTGATAATTATTGAAGCAGTTAAGCATACAGGTAGCGACGGATTAGTGTTAAAAGATGCAATTGAGGTACACGATCAACAAGGCAATTATCTTCCTGCTATTCAGTGTATCATTCGTGAGACTGAACAAGATAAGGTCAAAAGGAAAAAATTAAAAAAATACTTTTTTTATGTTTTGTTGTGTAGTGATGGCAGCTTTTATGGGGGCTTTACGGATGATCTATTAAAAAGATTAAAGGCTCATAACAACGGTAAGGGTGCTAAATATACTAAATCACGCAGACCAGTAAAATTAATTTATCATGAAGAATTTCAAGATAAAAATTTGGCACTTAAGAGAGAATACTGGTTTAAACACCATAACAGGTTATGGAAAGAAAAATTTTTAAAAGAGCATAAAGTTAACTTTTAGCCTTGCATCTTCAGCAATAATCTAGTATTATTTTAACGTATGCGTTTTAGCATATATGTAAAAAACATCAAGAGCGATCGGTATTTTGGTGCCACACAATGGTAAAATACTGAAATGACCGCTTGAGAGGATTAAAACCGTAGGAGGAATTTAATATGTCAGTAGTTTCAATGAAACAATTGCTTGAAGCTGGTGTCCATTTTGGTCACCAAACCAGAAGATGGGATCCTAAGATGGCTCCTTATATCTTCACCCAAAGAAATGGTATTTACATCATTGATTTGCAAAAAACCATCAAAATGTTGGATGATGCTTATGCCTTTGTTAGAGCTGTTGCTCAAAATGGCGGAGTTATTCTTTTTGTTGGTACTAAGAAGCAAGCACAAGATTCAATTGCTGAGGAAGCTACTCGTGCTGGTCAATACTACGTTAACCAACGTTGGTTAGGTGGTACCTTGACTAACTGGAAGACTATCCAAAGCCGAGTACAAAGATTAAAAGATTTGAAGAAGATGTCAGAAGATGGCACATTTGATGTGTTGCCAAAGAAGGAAGCCTCTCTTTTGACTAAAGAAAAGGATAAATTGGAAAGATTCTTAGGTGGTATTGAAGATATGCCTAGAATTCCTGACGTTTTATTCGTAGTTGATCCTAAGAAAGAAAAGATTGCTGTTCACGAAGCTAACATTCTTGGTATTCCTGTTGTTGCTATGGTTGACACTAACACAGATCCAGATCCAGTTGACGTAGTCATTCCTGCAAATGATGACGCTATCCGTGCAATTCGTTTAATTACTGGTGCCATGGCTGACGCTGTTATTGAAGGTAAACAAGGTCAAGATGACGATGATGCCGAGGCTGAAATGGCTAAGAGTGCAGAAGAAAAGCATGCTGATACTGAAAATGATGCAGAAAAAGCAGTAGAAGCTGAAGAAACTTCTGACTCAGATGAAGACTAGTTTTTAATTATCAATAAGTTTTTATTTGGAAGGGAAAATAATGGCAAGTATTACTGCTAAACAAGTAAAAGAATTACGTGACCGCACCGGTGCTGGCATGATGGATTCCAAGAAGGCTTTGGTTAAAGCTGATGGTGATATTGAAAAAGCAATTGACATTTTAAGAGAAAATGGCGTTGCTAAAGCTGCGAAGAAGAGTGGTCGTATCGCAGCCGAAGGTCTTGCTGAATATGCTTTTGATGGCAACGATGCAGTTGTGGTTGAAGTCAACTCAGAAACTGACTTTGTTTCATCTAACGATAAATTCATTAAGTTGGTAGATGATGTTACCAAAGCTATTTTGGCAGCGAAACCAGCAAATGTTGACGAGGCATTGAAAGCTCCGCTAGGTGATTCAACAATTGGTGATGCTATCACTAATTTAACAGCAGTTATTGGTGAAAAAATCACTTTAAGAAGATTTGATTTAATTACTAAAAATGATGATGAAGTCTTTGGTGCTTACAAGCATAATGGTGGTGCAATTGTTGCGGTTGTTACCTTAAAAGGAAACAGTGAAGAAGCAGCTAAGAATATTGCCATGCATGTTGCTGCAATTAATCCAGAATACTTGAATAAAGATTCTGTACCAAAGGCTGACTTTGATCGTCAAAAAGAAGTTTTCACTAAGGAAACTGAAAATGAAGGCAAGCCTGCTAAGATTATTCCTAAAATTGTTGAAGGTAGAGTAAACAAGTATCTTAGTGAAATTTGTTTAGTAGACCAACCTTATGTTAAAGATGGCGACATGACTGTAGCAGAATATGCTAAATCAGAAGGCTGCGAAGTTGTCGGATATAAGCGCTATGAAGTTGGCGAAGGTATTGAAAAGAAGCAAGAAGACTTTGCTGCCGAAGTAAAAGAACAAATGAAATAGATAAGTTCAATAATCTTATCTAATAAAAAGCTCTTATCTGTATGGATGAGAGCTTTTTGCATATAAAATTTTTTGTAAAAACATTGTTAGGAAGTGATAAGCTTTAAGTATTAGACTTCTCTTTTTGATGACGAGAATGATTTTAATAAGAAATGAGGTTCTATTAATGAGGGAACTAGCAGAATTTGATTATATGCTGGATTCATTTGATAAGGATTCAGAAAATCTGAATCAGTTAAGATGCGATTTTGTTAATAAGTATACCTTAAGCTACATTAAAAATCGAATGAAATTAGACGATTTTGTTGTTGGTAAGGAAAATAAAAATAGTTTTTGTTATGAGCTTGAATTTAATTTAGCTCAATTGGGTAGTATAAAAGGTTCAAGTTCAAAAAAATTTGGAATTTACTACAGTCAAAAAGAAAATAAGTATATTATAACGAAAGCTTGGGAAAGAAAAAATATTGAAGAATCATTTATCGAAATAAAGAATGCCATTATTGAGATAATTAAATTGGGTGAAAA
This sequence comes from Lactobacillus rizhaonensis, assembly GCF_036246345.1. Lineage (NCBI taxonomy): Bacteria > Bacillati > Bacillota > Bacilli > Lactobacillales > Lactobacillaceae > Lactobacillus > Lactobacillus rizhaonensis. Next base: position 42,045 of record NZ_BTTV01000001.1, read on the forward strand.
AGATGGCAAAGACGCAATTGAAAAAATAGATTCAATTCCATTGTCAAGTATTTTTAAATATAAAATTTTATCTGTTTATTATCCAAACAATTATTTAAACATTTTTTCAAAGAACCCACTTTTATACTTTCTTTTTCAATTTAATCCAGAATGTAATTTTCAAAATAATTCTATATATGAAATGCAAAAAAAGTTAATTAGGATAAAAAATTCCAATAAAATTGTTAAGAACTGGACTAATATAGAATTTGGTAATTATCTTTTCTATTTATTTCCAAAAGTAAAACACTTAAATACTTCTGATAATTCAAACAGACAAGAACAAAATAATTTCACTCTTCAAACACCAGTTAATCCGGATATTTATAGATATGAATATAAAAAAATATATGATAATCCAGTAGTAATAGATGTTCAAACCACGAAATACTCTAAACCATCCAAAAAAGTAAGATCAAAATCCAAAAAAACTAAGATAAATTATTTAGTTAGAGAGCAAAAAAATAATAGGCTTGGCAAAATTGGAGAAAAAATTGTATATAATTTCGAGGTTAAGAATGTAAAAATGTTTGGAAATTTAAAAGTCAAGTGGCAATCTAAAGTAGATGATTCATTAGGCTATGATATTTTATCCTATGAAGAAGATGGAAGTCCACGTTATATTGAAGTCAAAACAACAGAACAAAAAAATAATAATGAAGAACTTAATTTTTTTATTTCGCATAATGAACTTGAAAAAGCAAAAGTTTTAGAAAATTATTGGATTTATCAAGTTTACTTTACTTTTGATAAACAACCAGTAATAAAAAAGTTAAAAGATCCTTTTAAAAAAGATAAGATCAAATTACAACCAACTCTTTATTTAGCTCACTTTAAGATTAAAAACAACAATAATTAGTTAAATTTTACTTTACTTTTTATTTTCGAATTCCTTTAATGATTTATTTGCTTTAAATTAATATAAACAAAAGTAATATAAATTACTAGACTTATTTAATTGGAGGAATTTATGGGTTTCTGGGTTATGATTTTGGTTTTGGTGTCTGGAGCAATTCTAATATATCTTACCTTTGCTGGGCGGTTTTCTAAGACAGTAAAGTATATTGCTTTTTTAGCAGGGTTACTACTAATAGCAGGAGCTATTTTCTTGTCTACACCGGATGGAGCGGAATTTGTCATGAAAATTACATAGGAAATAGAAATGTATTTAATCTATTAGAGATTTTTTAAAATAAAAATTGTGACTTTTGGCACTTATCATATTGCAAACGAAGTTACATCATCATATAAAATATATTTGATAGTAAATTGTAAGATGAAATAGCTTCTAGTATAGACAAGCAGAGAAACCGTTTATGATAAAGACAGAATAGCTAGTCTAATAAAGAGAACATTAGTAAAAAATCTGCTGAAAATTAAATCTTGTGTAGTATTCAGAATATAAGCCTTCATTAAAGGAGGAGTATTTGGACGCGCTGCAGCTAAAGATGCCGTTTCTAAATTGAATGAAAACTAGTTAAAAAAATTTAAAAGACTTTGACAAAATATGTTAAAGTCTTTTTTTCTGCTTTAATATAGCTATAAGCATGCAAAGGAAGTAGAAAAATGATAGATCATAAAGCGTATCCCTATGTCTATACTTCTTCACAGCTGGGTAAGTATTTTGGGATTTCCATTAAGGGCATAGAATATTATGAGAGAAAAAAATTAATCAACCCTAAAAGAGTTGGCAATAATAATCAGAGACAATTTAATTTAAATGATACATATCGAATTTTCATGGCTAGGTATCTTTGTCAGTCGGGTTTAACTCTTAATGACACACTGGATGTATTAAACGCTTCAAATGAACAAATTGCTTTAAAGTTTTTAGTGAAAAATTTGCATGATTCTGAAAAAGAATTTGAACGTATCAACGCTTCTATAGAAGTAATGACGCACAACATAAAGCTTTTACAAAAAGTTTTGAACTATCACAATTTTTTTGAAATAACAAAATCACCAACATTAAAAACATTGTTTTTACGAGAAATGGACGGCCCTCATAAAAGTAATCAAGAACAAACAGATGAATATCGCACTTGGAATGAGTTAATGCCAATAACCAATGGCTCAATCCGTTACAGAAAAAAGGATATTTTGAATAAAACATCAAAAATTGAACCAGAAATTGAAATGATTATCAGCGAAAAATATTTCAAAGCTTTTGGTTTAAAAAATAGTAATCGTGTTAATACTATCCCTTCCAAAACTTGCTTGCATACAGTTGTAGTGGGTAATGCTCAAAATATTGATAATAAGTGGTGGTTAAATTCTATAAGATCTTATTTAAAAGAAAATAATTATCTTTTAAGTGGTGATATCATAACTTCCTTACTTTTAGTCTTAGATAATTCGCAAAAGCATATCAGATATGATGAGGCCTGGATACCAATAAAAAGTAAGTGGTGAAAATAGTAACATAGGAGGAAATTTATGAAGTTTTGGATTATGGTTTTAGGTCTTGCCTTTGGAGCAATATTAATTTATCTTGGTTTTGCTGGTCGGTTTTCTAAAACAACAAAATATATTGCTTTTTTGGTCGGTTTCTTATTAATAGCTGGAGCTATTTTCTTGTCTACTCCAGACGGAGCCGAATTTGTAATGAAAATCACCTAATTTATCATGAAATCGCTTGCAAAATATTAGCATTCCGTGTATACTTTAAAACTGCACTGTTAATTTACAGCGCAGTATTTTAGTTTTTAATGGAGGCGTGAAAATGGAATTTACTGAGCAAGATTTTGAAAATCGTAAAAATTTTGTCAAAGGTATGTTTTCTTTGGGCGGATTAAGTGAATGTGGCAAATCAGCTGCTGGAATCTATTTTGACAGCATTGGTATCAAACGAATGAAGATTATTGCAATAGAAAAAGAAATGATGATAGAACGTAATTATCAGTTCACTGGACATCCATCAGAACAAGATTTTACCAATCTTTATGCCAAAGACACTGAAAAAGTATTTAAAGAATTTTTATATCGTTTAATAGGTAAAATGCGAGAAGAAAATATTCATTATGCATCAATAGAAAGCCTCTACCGTTCGGAATTAGGTGTCTATCTTAAAAAAGAACTGGGTCCTAAAATGATGAACATTTACGTTGAAGCGCCTCTTGAAGTTCGCGCACAAAGAGAATATAAAAAGCAAACAATCGATAACGGCGAAAATTTTACTTTTGATGAAATAGTAGAACGGACCAAAAAGAAGGATCAGTTCAAAATCAAGCATGGAGCGCTAAAAGTAAAGGATATAGCAGATATTATTGTTAACAATGACTCTTTTGTGGAAAATGAAAAACAATACTTAAATATTATGGCAGGTATTGCTTCTATAGTAAAAAAGTAATAACAAAAAGCACTTTGACTTTAATTATTGTCAAAGTGTTTTTTGTTATTTTAAACTAAGGCTGTTTAAGAACTTTTTGGTTTTTGACCACCAAATATGAATAAAAAATGCTGAAGTGAAGGACAATGTCCAAGTCAGTATCCACATGCCAAAAAATGTTAGAAATGGATGATAAACAGCGTGATAACCCAGATTTAGTCCACGCCAAAGCAGTTGATCCCAAAATACATTTGATAAATATGCTCTATAGGCATAGGTTGCTAGAAAGTGAAAAACTTTTAAACATTTCTCTGATTTATGCCTAACATTAAATAGACATAGTGCAGCTATCAAAGCAATTACAGCCAAGCAATAAAATGTCATGGACGGTTTATAATAAGGCGCATTTTTGAAAAGAACAGGATGGCCAAAGCCATGCAATTCAAAATTAGTCCAGAAAAAGCATACAGTAAAACCAATTAAAATCAGCCACCAAAACTTATATAAAAATGTGTTAACGTAATCCCTAAGTTGCCAAGCCAATACACCAAAGACACCGTAAATCAGGAACGAAATGAAAATACGATCCAGCAGGTACCAGCTTTTTTCATGTGGCCCATGAAAAACATAAAAGTCATAAAACCACAGCCAAGCAAAATACAATACAAACGTAATACCAGCAACTGATAAACCTCTCTTTACGTTGTTACCAACATAACGACTAATTCCCCAAAAAAATGGCATTAAAAGTATAAATTGCAACATCATGGTGTTATACCACAGATGAGGAGCAGCGTTACCATTGATAAATTGCCAGCAAAACGTACCGAAATTATTAAAATTTCTTATTTGCTGGAGCCAGGGCATTCCCAACAAGTAGATCAAAGTCCACCAGATTGTAGGAATAAACAAATTTGACCAGTTAGCTCGCAAGTGTTTTTGATATGAAAAATTCCCTGCTATATCGTTAGTACGAATTGTTGTATACAAAATACCAAAGATAAATGCAGGAGCAGTGTACTTAACCAAATTATACATAACGCCAAAAATATCTTGCGTATTATATGGTTGTCTCATTCCCATAATTAAGGACATTATTGGTTGTGACATAACGGCACTGCAAGCGAAAACCTTTAGGTAATCACCAATGTCAGCTATTTGGTATGCCGGATAATGATATTTATCCATTTTATTTAAGACCTTTCTTAGTAGATTTGTGAGATCCCTAAGAAGTTAAATTCAATATATGCGCTTTTTTAAAAAAATGCAAGCTCATTTTTTGTAATTTAATATGATTGTGCTTCTACCAATACATTAGCAATTTCATTACTGAACAATCTTTGCGTGTCAGTTAATGTCTGGTATGGCGTGTTTAAATAAATTATGCGATGAGGAGATTTAGGAACAATTCTGGCAATATCAATTGCATTTGAATTTTTAAAGTATCCTCCCCAAGTTACTGAAGGAATAAAACCTATTCCTAATCCGGCAATGATCATTTCTCTAACAGTTGCCGGTTCATCTGACTGGTATTTAAAATTCAATTTTAAATCATTACTGAGTATAAATTTATTGATAGTTTGCTGTAATTCCGTTTCGTCATTTTCACCTACAAATATAAAATTTTCTAATTCATTGATATTAAAAATATTCTTTTTTCGCATAAAATTTCTCTTCCAGCCAATTACAATTTCTTCTTTTAAAAGTGGAATTGTTGTAAAACCAGCGATTTTATGTGAAGAAATAATAAAATCAAATTGCTTGAGATCCTTGGCAAAAGTTGTCCTTTGATGAATGTTCAAACTGACATTGGGCAGTAATTTTTGCATTTTTAAAGCAATAATAGGAATTAAGGGAGAACCAACTGTAAAAAGTACGTTAATTTCACTAGTTTTATTTGTAGAATTAACTCTAACAGCGTTTATGCCACGATTTAATAAATTAAGGCTGTCAGAAACATATGAGTAAAAAACTTTTCCCTGTTGATTCAATTTAATAGTTCTTCCTTGGCGATCAAACAACCTAACCCCAATTTCTTCTTCAAGTTGTCTAATCGTTTTACTAATTGCCGATTCACTTACAAACGCCCTTTTAGCAGCTTCAGTAACTGATCCTAGGCTAGCGACACTGACAAAATACTTCAGACCTGTTAAATTCATTTTTTACCTTCATTAATAACTTTTTGGTTAACTATTATTCCTATTGTCTATTATAAATGGTTATTAAATGGGATTAAACTAATATTGTGAGATCCAAAGAGGTGATAACGTGAAGTGTTTGTGGTTGTTTCCTGGGCAGGGAGGTCAAAACCCAGGTATGTTAAAGGATATAGACCCAGGTTTGAAAATAAAAGTTGAAAATTGGACGGGAGTGAAGTTAACAGACAGTTTAGAAGGCTACCTAGATTCACAACAGATACAGCTAAGTATATTGCTTTTGCAAGTAAACGAGGTTGATCAACTTAAAAAAATGGGTTGGCAACCGGACCTTGTCGCAGGTCATTCTCTCGGTGTTTTTGGCGCTGCTTATGCCGCAAATGTAATTGCCAAAGAGGATGTTTTTAAATTAGTTAGTTTAAGGGCAAAATTAATGCAGTCTTCTTATCCAGAAGGCTATGGTATGGGAGTAATAGTAGGTTTATCTCGGCAAGAAGTTGCTGCCATGGTTAAGGCCATACATACTTCAGAGAATCCAGTATATTTGTCCAATCAAAATTCGGAATTGCAAAACACATTGTCGGGCAAGCTCTCTGCTATTAAACAGGTACTAGAACTTGCTAATAAAAGTGGTGCGACAAAAGCTAAATTGTTGCGCGTTCCCAACCCATCACATTCGCCTTTAATGGCAAAAGTAGCAAATAAATTGAGTCAGGAAATAAAAAAACTTAACTTGAATGATCCTGACTGCATTTATCTAGCAAATAGTAATGGTCATCCTGTGAAAAAAGCTGAAGAAGTTAAATATGATTTGGCAAACAATTTAATCCATCCAGTTTTTTGGGAAACAATGATCAATGTAGCACTTGAGTATAATCCTCAAATTAGTGTTGAGTTCCCTCCAGGGAACGCCTTTACCAAATTGTTAAAAGTAAAAACAGATCAAATAGCTAATATTGTTTTAAGCGAAATGTCAGTATCAGATGCCGACTTTTTACTTAATAAATGGAAAGGATAATAAAATGAGTGAAAGAAATTGGCATTCTCATCGAGATGCAAAACTTGCTCGGCTAAGTAGTGCAAGTAAACTTCTGGATGGTAAGTTTGCTCAAACAGAAGATGTCGTTAAGGTTCTTGAGACTTTGATTAAGCCTAAAGACAAAGTGGTTTTAGAAGGTGATAACCAGAAACAGGCTTCCTTCTTGTCTGAAGCATTAGCCAAAGTAGATGTAGAAAAAGTTCATGATTTGCATATGATTATGTCCAGTATTTCCAGACCGGAGCATCTCGATATTTTTGATTTAGGTATTGCCACTAAAATGGACTTTTCATATGCTGGACCGCAGAGTACGCGAGTATCACAGATGATTGCCGATGGGACCATGAAAGTAGGTGACATTCATACTTATCTAGAGCTTTTTGGTCGCTTGTTCATTGATTTAATTCCAAATGTTGTTTTAGTAGCAGCGGACAAAGTTGACCATGAAGGTAATTTATACACCGGCTTTAACACTGAAGAAACACCTACGATAGTTGAAGCAGCAGCTTTTCATGATGGAATTGTCATTGTGCAGGCAAATGAGATTGTTGATAAGGTTCCTCGGGTGGATATTCCAGCTGATTGGGTAGATGTAGTAATTCCTGCAGATAAACCTTATCAACTTGAACCCTTATTTACGCGTGACCCCCAGGCAATTAGCGAACTGCAAATTTTGATGGGGATGATGGCAATTCGGGGAATTTATGAAAAACATAGTGTTCAAACTCTTAACCATGGTGTCGGCTTTAATACTTCTGCCATTGAGCTTTTACTGCCAACATATGGCGAGCAGTTAGGTCTTAAGGGTAAAATTTGTCGTAACTGGGAACTGAACCCAACCCCAACTTTAATTCCTGCAATTGAAAGTGGCTGGGTCGATTCAATTCATTCCTTCGGCGGTGAAGTTGGAATGGAAAAATATATTGCTGCTCGTCCTGACGTTTTCTTTGTGGGTAAAGATGGAACTATGCGTTCTAACCGCGCTCTTGGGCAGGTAGCTGGTCAATATGCCTGTGATATGTTTGTTGGCTCAACTTTGCAAATCGATCAGTGGGGCAACTCTTCTACCGTTACTCATGGTCGCCTGTCAGGGTTTGGCGGCGCTCCTAACATGGGTTCAAATCCTACAGGAAGACGCCATTCGACTGCAGCTTGGCAAAGCTTAAAGCCAGTTGATAATCCGTTAGCAAAAGGTCAAAAATTGGTTGTACAAATGGTTGAAACCTTTGGTTCAAATAAAAAACCAGTCTTTGTCGATCATTTGGACGCAGAGGAAGTTAGAAAAGAAGCTAAACTAGCTAATGTGCCAATTATGATTTACACGGAAGACACCACACATATTGTGACTGAAGAAGGGATTGCTTATCTTTATAAAACAGATAGTATGCAAGAGCGTAAAGCTGCTATTGAGGCAATTGCCGGTGTCACTCCTATTGGGCTTCGCTCTGATTCTGCAGAAGTTAAGAAGCTACGTGCCAAAGGAATTGTTGCCTTGCCTGAAGACATAGGAGTTCGCAGACAAGATGCTAAACGCTCATTACTAGCTGCTCAAACGATGGATGATCTGGTCGAATGGTCACACGGTTTATATAATCCACCAGCTAAGTTCAGGTCATGGTCATAATGGAGGTCAATTAAGATGGAGAAACTTAATTTTACTTATCAAAATTCAGAAACCGTAAAAAAATTTGTTCATGTTGGTGTAGTGGCTTCCGGAGACTTGGAAATCTTACTTTATCCGGCCAATAAAACAACGGTAGACATCGTAACTGGTAGTGATGGTTTCAAAGAAGTTTGGCATAATGTTCTTGACCGCTTTTTTACTCGTTATCCTTTAAAGGGTAAATTTGTTATTCATGATTTTGGAGCAACCCCGGGCGTGGTTAATCTTCGCCTCACTCAAGCAATGGAGGCATTAAACGATGAAAAATAGTTTTGTAGAATTGAATGGGCGTCAACGTGCTTTTAGTTTACTTGATGAAAATTTAGGCCGGGAAATTGTTGGCCCTGAATTTAATTTTATTTCACCACATTTGGAACCACAAAACATTGTTCCTGAAAGTGATGATGGCGTGATTGTCGTCAAGGGTAAACTAAATGAAAAGGATGCCGTTATTATTTCAATTGAAGGAAGCTTTCAAGGAGGCGGAATTGGTGAGGTTTCTGGAGCAAAAATTGTAGCAGCTTTAGAAAAAACACTCGAGGATAATAAAAAAGGTGAAAAGGAGTATCCAATTATTATCCTTGATACTGGTGGCGTTCGTTTGCAGGAAGCTAATTACGGTTTGTTGTCAATTTCAGAAATACAAAATGCAGTTATTGCCCTCAAGAAATATGTGCCGGTAATAGGTGTTGTCCCTGGAAGAGTAGGTAGTTTTGGTGGAATGTCTATTACAAGTGCAATTCTTTCATATCTTATTACAACTCCAAAAGCCAGGATTGCGTTGAACGGTCCAGAAGTTATAGAGCAAGAAGCTGGTGTAAGAGAGTTTGACTCAAGTGATAAAAATTTAATATGGGACACTTTAGGTACACGTCAAAGAGTTAAAACAGGCATTGCTGATGAAATTGTTGCAGATGATGTTTCAGCAATTAAAGAGGCAGTTTCAAATGCAATTATAGAAAATAAGGATGCACATAGAACTGAGCAAGCTGATTTTTATCTTTCTTTAATAGATAAAATTGATTTTACTCAACCATTAGATACCAAGGAATATATTAATTTATTTGCGGCAAACAAACCACTTGAGCATGAAGTTCAAGAAGCTCATGCAAGTAAACAGCCAAAAGCAAAATCTCGTGGTCGACTCTGGTTTGAAAAACTAACCGGAATTGAAAATGCCGAATCTAATTACTCGACGGTTCTTCATGCTGCAAAAGATGGGAAAGAATATATTGCTATTGTTCCTGATGAACATAATCGTTTTCCTCGAGTACGAGAAGGTGAAGTTGGTTTACAGGAAGGTTTCTTAGTTGCTAAAGTTGTTAATAAGATTGTTGCAGAAGACAAAGATAAGAAAACAAAGCGTCCACTTGTTTTGGTGGTGGACGTACCGAGTCAGGCATATGGTTATAAAGAGGAATTAATTGGTATTCATATAAGCTTAGCCTCTGCTGCTGCGGCTTATGCAAAAGCCCGTCAGTCTGGTCATCCCGTAATTGCCTTTATTCCTGGTGATGCTGTGTCAGGAGGATTTTTGGCCCACGGATTGCAATCAAATCGCATTATTGCTTTAGCAGACGATTCAATCACAATCCAGGCCATGTCTAAAGCTTCCGCCGCTCGGATTACTGAACGTACAATTGCCGAGCTTGAAGAAGCTACTAAGCACGTTCCAGCAATGGCCTATGATATTCATAATTATGAAAAACTAGGTGCTTTATACAAGTTAGTGCCTGATGTTTCTTCATGGGATGCTAATGCGGAAGCGACTCAAAAAATTAAATCAATTATTGATGAAGCAATTGCAAGCACAAAAAATCAACCAACTGATTTAAGTTTTAGATACAAGACGCCAATTGCTGTTGAAAGTGGACGAAAAGCAACAAACGAAATGCGCCGGATTGTGTTTGATCAATGGAAGAAATAAAACAAGTTTGGCCGCATGACTTGCTAACATTCAATGACAACCATGATTTAATTCCAAAAGTGAATCCTTTACCTGATTGGGCAAAGGATTCTTTGTCTAAAGCCAAAATCGTTGTTGTCAGGCGCGGACTTTCAAGGAATGGCCTTATTCCTGTGGGTCTTAGAGGAAGTCATAGAAGTCAGCGCTTAGCTGGTTTTTTAGCGAAAAAGCGAGTAATAGGTTGTTACAGTCCAGTTGATTTTATTAAAAACAAATCATGGCAAAAATTAGCTCCTGAAAGGCGTAAGCTACCTCAGTTTCAAGCTCTAGAAAAAATATATCCCATATTAATGAAATATACTTGGGGTATTGGTGGTTCCTTGGCTTATGAAATGGCAACAAGCATTGCTACAGTACAAAATAATTCAAAGCATAAAAGTGATTTAGACATAATTTTAATTGCAAAAAGAAAGATTAGCATTAACCAGTCTCGAAAATTATTGACCATGTTAAATCAATATCAAGTTCACGCAGATGTTCAGGTAGTTAAAGGTCAAAATGGGTTTGCGTTAGCAGAATATGCAGCAAATCGTAATCCCAAAGTATTAATCAAAACAAATGCTGGTCCAGTCCTTACGGCTGATCCATGGCATTTTTTAAAGGTAAACTAAATGAGTTATTATCAAACAAAAGACGGTATAAATTTAAATTTTCATCTTTATGGTAAAGGTAAACCTATAGTGTTAATAACTGGCTTTGGTGGTTATCAGGAAATTTGGCTGAAACAAATCTCTTATTTGGTTAGTATGGGTTACCAAGTTTTAACATATGATCATCGTAACATGGGTCAAAGTGAGCGGACGACATGTGGTCATACTCTTCAACAATTAACTACTGATCTAATTGGTTTATTAGATTTTCTTGATATTAGTCGCGCTGCTTTTATTGGTCACTCGATGGGAGGCAGCGTTTTATTTGCTTTAATTGATTCCAAACCAAACTTAATTGATTTAGCTTGTATTGTTGATCAGAGCCCATATATGCTAAATACGAAAAAATGGCATTTTGGCTTTATGAATTTCACTGCCCAAAATTACAAAACTCAATGTCAAAAAGCTCTAAATATTAAGGAAACTTTACATGGACTTGATTCGGATGTAGCCCATAGACTTAACTTAATTAAAGCAAAATTTCCCTTTAATAGACAAAATAATCTGGACCTTTTACAAGAGCATATTCAATATGACTGGCGCGATCTTATAAAATATACTGATCGCAAAATAGTTGTTTTTGCCTCCCACCAAAGTCCATATTACAATGCAAAATTTGCCGAGTGGATGTGTCAAAATAATCTGCACACTAGGTGCGCCATTTTGGATAACTGTGGACATGATATAATGGCAGAAATACCAAACCAGTTCAACCAACTTTTACGCCATTTTTTATTATCGAGTGGCTATTTACCTAGAGGGGGCAATTAAAATGTTTCGACACGAAATAGTCACTACACAAGGAATTTTACCCTTTAAAATTATTATTCATAACAAGTCTGTTATTCAAATTACTAAGCACTGGCATCAATCTCTCGAAATTGATTATACAGTACATGGTGATGGTGACTATTTTGTTTCAGGTCATAAAACTCATTTAAAAGATGGAGATTTCATAATTATAAATTCTGGAGAAGTTCATGGTGTTGAAAACATCGCTCCAGGTGATAAAAGAAGATCGCTCACTCTTTTAATTCCTGCAAAAACAATGAAAAAGATGGTGCCTAATATTGCTAACTGCTACTTTATTTCCCAACATAACAATCCTGCAAAAAATAAAATCATTAAAAAGGAGTTAGCGGCTATTTATTATTTATGGACGAAGAAGGATTATCACTATGCCCAAATTGAAATCCTTGGTCACTTTTATCTATTATTTTCGCATCTTCTGAATGATTTTTTAGTCCAAAAAAACGAAGTTTTGACATTTAATGAAGTTAAAAAACAGGATAAAGTTAAAGAAATTATTAATTATCTTTCTCAAAATTTTACCGAAAATTTGACACTTAGCGAGATAGCAAAACACTTTAATTTTTCTAAAAATTATCTTGATCGTCTTTTTGAAAAAGAAGTTCATACAAGTCTTATGCATTACCTCCAATTGATCAGATTGCAATATGCTTATCAGGAAATTGCAAATACTAATTTACCCATTAATATTATTGCAGATCATTGTGGCTTTGCTAATGTTAAGAGCCTACAAAAGCTATTTAAAAAAATATACGAAGTTTCTCCTAAAAAATATCGTGAACAACTAAAAAGTCAATAATTTGCCTATTTTAAGTTAATTTTTGCAACTTTGTAAAGCACATTTTCCCTATACTTATATGTAGTTAATGCAAACGATTACATAATAAGGAGGAGCTATGAATCTTAAAATTGATAAGAATAAGCCGCTTTTAAAAATAGGTATTTTAGCTATTTCAACTCTATTGACAGCTGCTAGTGCAGTTTCTGGTACTATGCCAATGATGGAAAAGCAGTTTTCAGGTGAAGGATCAGCAAATGTCAAGGCTTTGCTGACTATACCGTCAATCGGAATGGTAATCTTTGTACTTTTGTCATCTATTTTTATTAAATATTTAGGTAAGCGCAAAACCGTTTTGTTGGGGTTATTTTTAGGTTTAATTGGCGGCACTATACCATTTTTTATAAATAATTTTCATGTCATTCAAGTTTCGAGATTTGTTCTCGGAATGGGTAATGGACTCTATTCCACCTCAACTGCGAGTTTAATAGGTGATATCTGGTCAGGAGACGAACAAAGGACACTTCTTGGATACCAATCCGCCATTCAAACTTTTGGCCAAAGCCTGGCAGTTTTTGTTGCTGGACTGTTACTCGGAATAAATTGGCATGCAGCATACTTAGTTTATTTGCTTTTTATCCCGATTATTATCCTTTTCGCCTTGGGATATACACAAAGTACTGAAAATCAAATACAAGCTGAACAAAAAGAAATTCTCAAAAATGCTAAGGCTGAAAAAAAGACCACCAATGTACCAGTTTTGGCTTTAATAGCTATTTTGATGTCTTTTGTTTATTTCAACGCCATTATGCCTCAGCAAACTGATGCACCACTAGTAATTCAACAATTAAATTTGAATCATCAGGAATTTTTTTCAACGTCTTTAGCTTTATCTGGCCTTGTGGGAGCTATTTTTACCGCTTTTTACGGTAAAATTTACAAAGTACTGAAGCACTTTACTCCTGTATTTGCAATGGTTTTAGGTATTATCGGTTATTGGGGCATCATACATTCGCCTAACATGCTGGTCTTTACAATTTCAATGATGATTATTTCGGCTACAAATATCATTTTTCCTTACATTTATGGCGCAGTAATGGAAGAGGTGCCGGCAACTTCGAAAGACTTTTTCCTCTCTCTTGCTAAGGTATTTAATAATGGGGGAGCGTTTCTTTCGCCGTACACAATGGCACTAACAGCATCCATTTTGGGTGTTTCCGGCCCAATTGCAATTATTAAAATAGGAATGTGGTATCTGGTATTCGTGGGAATAGTTTTTATAATACTAGCAGTTTTACGCAACCAATTAGCAAAGAGAAATTAAGGCAGGTATACTAAAATGAATATTAATATAATTTATCAAGAAGAAGTTACAGATAATGGCACTTTTGTGTCTAGTGCCATGCTCAAGTCAGATAGTGATTTAAAGAAACTAGAAAAGGACGTTTCTTTTTCGGTAAATAATAAAGAAATTGTTATTAAAAACGTTGAAGAAAAATCAAATAGCCTAATTTATTACTTTGAAGAAATGCGTGAGTTGTCAGTTTTAAAATTTGATGCTGACAAATTTATTAATAATGTATCGTTGCCTAATATTCTCGTTCAGGTAAAAAATCATTTCCCGCATATTTCAGCAGAATACCACAAAGATCCTTTTTTAAATGATTTTGAGGAAAAAATTATACAAACCGACAAAGTACAGTTAAGCTATTCAATTTATGCTTCTGGTAATAAAATTGTACCAAGACCTTTAGTGCTATTTTTACATGGTTCAGGTGAACGAGGCTTTTATAATGGTATGCCACTTTTAGGAAATGATGTTCCTAAGACCTTGTATACATATGCTAAGGAAAAAGAAAATGCTGTAATTTTGGTTCCCCAAGCTACCTGGGCACCGACATTAAATGGTTGGTTTAGAAGGGAATTTCGCGCAGCTCTGTTTCAACTATTGAAACAGGTAATAAAAGAATATCATATTGATTCAAAACGAATTTATCTAACAGGGCTTTCAAATGGTGCTTCTACTACCTGGTTTTTGGGAGCTAATTATCCTGATTTGTTTGCAGCACTCGTTCCATGTTCAGGCTATGTCTATGAAGATGGTAAAAAAGGTTATGGAGAACAAGGAAAGGGCAGATATATGTTGGCTACGAGTAAAGAGGGACAGTCCTTAGCGCAACTACCGATCTGGGCTTTTCATGCTGAAGATGATCCGGTAGTAGGGGTTTTAGGCACTAAAAAAGCTGAGGAAGCAATTAAAAACGCTGGCGGAAAGAAACTCAGGGTGACAATTTTTCCTAAAGGGAAAGTAAGACCAAATCCACATGCTAGCTGGTCTTACGCATATAATAATCCTAAACTTTTGCCGTGGCTTTTTAAGCAGCATAAATAAAAGCTGTTCTAAGTTTGTAAATTTTGCTATAATGAACAACTTGTTGAAATAAAATTTAAACAAAAGAAATAAATTATATTTCAATTGAAAACTGTTTTGGTGTAAAATTTTTAGTGCTGGATTTAAAGCCAAACGTTTTATTGATTTTGTCATTATATGGAAGAGATTTATGAAAAATTATTTGAGCATTGATATTGGCGGAACTGAAATTAAATTTGCTAAATTAGATTCTGCAGGAAATATAATTGAAAAAGATAAAATTGCTACTGATCAAGATAAAGCAAATCTTTTAGAAAGTATTGATGAAATTGTCAATCGCTATATTTCAGATATCAAGGGCATCGGCTTTTGTGCTCCTGGTAAAATTGAAAATACTAAAATAAGATTTGGCGGTGCCTTACCCTTTTTAGATGGCATTGACTTTGCCGAAATATATGGAAGAAAATTTCACATATCGGTTGCTGTTATTAATGACGGTAAAGCCAGTGTTCTAGCGGAAAACTGGTTGGGGAGTCTAAAAGGCGAACAAAATTGTGCCGCTATAACTTTGGGAACAGGAGTTGGCGGTGGCATAATTATTGATGGTCACTTATTAAGAGGAACGCATTATCAGGCTGGCGAATTAAGTTTTATGATTAATGATTTATCTCATCCAGATAATATGCAGGGCTCTTTGGGTAATATTGGCTCTGCTGTCAATTTCATTAAAAAGGTAAACCACAAACTTAATTATCCTAAAGAAAATGATGGTCTTCATGCTTTTGCGGCAATTAAAGAGAAATCTCCTGATGCGTTAAATATATTTGAGCACTACTGCCTTATTATAGCTGGCTTAATTCTCAATATCCAAACCGTAGTAGATGTTGATAAAATTGCTATTGGTGGTGGTATCAGTGCCCAACCAATTTTAATAAGTGGTATTAATAAAGAATATGACAAATTGGTACAGGAAAAGAACCCTATCATAGGAAATACTTTAACTAAGCCTGCCATTGTTTCTGCCCATTTTAGGAACGACTCAAATTTATATGGGTCACTTTACAATTTACTGCTGCAAATTAATAGAGAAAATAAATATTAATTAGATTTTGAAAATCTCGAAGTAGATAACTTTGAGATTTTTTGCTTTCTCCTGTTACTTTTTTGCCAAAGAATTTTTTTAAGAAATCCCTCTCTTTTATTTCCGAGTCCACATTTGCGCTTTTTATATGGTAGAATAACTAAAGTTAATAGAGGAGGCTGTCATGACTAAAGTTAAGTATAAGCGTATAGTTTTAAAAATTTCTGGTGAAGCACTTGCTGGTGATGAAGGAACTGGAATTAATCCCACAGTCATTAGTCATTTAGCAAAAGAAATCAAATCAGTTCATGATCTCGGTGTTGATATTGGTATTGTGGTTGGTGGCGGTAACATGTGGCGTGGTGAAACTGGTGCAAAACTAGGAATGGAGCGTTCACAAGCTGATTATATGGGTATGCTTGCTACAATAATGAATGGTTTAGCTCTTCAAGATGGCTTGGAACATGTAGGTGTACCTACTAGACTACAAACATCTATTGAAATGAGGCAAATAGCAGAACCATATATTAGAAGAAAAGCAATTCGTCATTTAGAAAAAGGGCGAGTAGTAATTATGGGTGGTGGTACTGGTAATCCTTACTTTTCGACTGATACCACTGCTGCATTAAGAGCTGCTGAAATAGGCGCAGATGTTATTCTGATGGCTAAAAACGGAGTTGACGGAGTTTACTCTGCTGATCCGAAAGTTGATCCCAATGCTAAAAAATATACTGCACTTTCTCAGTTAGATCTTATTTCCAAAAACTTAAAAGTCATGGACAGAACGGCAAGTTCACTTTCAATGGACACGAACATTCCTCTAATTGTATTCAACGTTAATACTGAAGGTAATATTAAAAAAGTTGTTTTAGGCGAAAATATTGGAACAGTAATCGGAGGAGAAAATAATGAATAATGATGCAATTAAAAAAGCACAAGATAATATGAATAAATCTATTACCGTTTTTGAAAAAAACTTGGGCTCTATTCGTGCAGGTGTTGCTAATGCAGCTTTACTTGAAGGTGTAAAAGTTGATTATTATGGTGCCCCGACACCATTAACGCAAATGTCTAGTGTCACTATTCCTGAGCCGCGGGTATTATTAATCACTCCCTATGACAAAAGCAGTCTTGATAATATTGAACATGCTCTTTTGGCTTCAAACCTGGGCTTAACACCTGCAAACGATGGTAAGGTGATTCGTTTAGTGATCCCGCAACTTACTGGTGAAAGACGACAAGAAATTGCCAAAGAAGTCAACAAGATGGCTGAAGAGAGTAAGATTGCCATTAGGAATGTTCGTCGTGATGCTATGAACAGTCTAAAAAAACAACAGAAAGACGATGAAATCACGGAGGACGAACAACGCAATTTGGAAAAGAAAGTGCAGAAAGTTACAGACGATGCTACTAAAAAAATCGACAAAATTGCGGAAGAAAAGCGTAAAGAAATTACACAAGGCTAATTAAATGGCAAGTAAAAAAAATCAATTAAACCATTTAGCTATTATAATGGATGGTAATGGTCGTTGGGCAACCAAGCAAGGTAAACCGCGAATTGCAGGCCATTACGAAGGCATGAATAATGTCGAAAGAATTACTTTGGCAGCCGACCAGCTTGGCATAAAAGTCTTATCGCTATATGCATTTTCTACAGAAAATTGGGCCAGACCTAAGGAGGAAGTAGCATATTTGATGAACTTGCCAGTCCGTTTTTTTGATAAATTTATGCCTACCCTGATGAAGGAAAATGTCAAAGTGAATATTATGGGCTACTTGGATGAGCTGCCGCCTAAGACTTATGATGTTGTCCAAAGAGCAATGGCGGAAACTGCCACAAATAGCGGCTTAATTTTGAACTTTGCTTTTAATTATGGCTCTAGAAGAGAGATTACGACTGCAGTAAAAGAACTTGCTACGCTCGTTGAAACAAATGCGATAACCAGCGAAGAAATTGATGAGGAAATGATTTCCCACAGATTGATGACTGCGAGTTTTGGCGAATATAGCGATCCTGATTTATTAATTAGAACATCTGGTGAACAAAGGATTTCTAATTTTATGCTTTGGCAGTTAGCTTATTCAGAACTTGCTTTTAGTGAAAAAAATTGGCCAGATTTTACTAAAACTGATTTAGAAAAATTTGTTAAAGATTTTCAGAATCGTCATCGTCGTTTCGGCAAACTTGATGAATCGGATAGTTAGGTATTTATATGAAACAACGTATAATCACAGCAGTAATTGCTTTAATTTTATTTATTCCTATTGTAATTATGGGTGGGCTCTGGATGGAGTGGCTCACCGTCATCTTTGCAGCCGTAGGTATTAGCGAATTCTTTTTAATGAAAAAGCAAATTCTGGTTTCAGTCAATTTTTTATTGGCGTTACTAGCTACTATCACTTGGGCTGTACCAGATAATTTTATCCAGTCAATGCCATTTCACTGGACGAAATATGGTATTTATTTTGCCCTTATCATGCTAATGCTTACTTGGACTGTTTTAACTAAAAATAAAACCACCTTTGACGATGTAGCCGTTTACACTTTAGGCTCATTATATGTGGGCACCGGCTTTCATTATATGGCAAGTGTCAGAAATGCAAACAACGGTCTTGCACTCCTTTGCTACGTTTTTGTAGTTGTATGGCTAACTGATACAGGTGCATATATGATTGGTCGAAAAATCGGTAAACATAAGTTATGGCCTGTGATAAGCCCTAATAAAACTTGGGAAGGATCAATTGGGGGTACACTTTGTGCAGTTGTTTGTGCCGCAATTTATGTTTATTTTGTCAACTTAAACCATTCACAAGTTGAAATGATTATTTTTGCATTTGTGCTATCAATTGTTGGCCAAATGGGCGACCTCGTTGAATCAGCTTATAAGAGATACTATGGGGTTAAGGATTCGGGCAAAATATTACCTGGCCATGGTGGAATTTTAGATCGTTTTGACAGTATGCTCTTTGTTTTGCCTGTATTTGCTGCTTTAATGGGAATCATACACTAGGAGAATTCTTGTGAAAGGTATACTAATCTTTTTAGTTGTATTTGGAATATTGGTTTTTGTCCATGAATTTGGGCATTTTATTGTTGCTAAAAAATGCGGCATTTTAGTGCGTGAATTTTCGATTGGGATGGGACCAAAGCTTTTCCAAGTTCGACGCAATCCTACAACTTATACCATTAGATGGCTGCCTTTAGGTGGTTATGTTCGTTTGGCAAGTAAAGATGATGAAACTACGTTAGCTTCTGGTATGAGAGTAGTTTTGCAACTCAATCAGAAAAATGAAGTAGCCCGGATTGATGCCTCTGAGTCGGATGTCCCGATTGAAGGAATTCCAGTGCAGATCACTAAGTTTGACCTAGTTGATAAACTCTTTATTTCTGGATATGAAAACGGAGAGGAAGAAAAACTGGTAACATATCATGTTAATCATGATGCCACTATCATTGATCAATCAAATACTGAACTGATCATTGCTCCTCGAGACACGCAGTTTCAAGAAGCAAATGTCTGGCAAAAATTAGCTACCAATATTGCTGGCCCTTTGATGAATATTATTTTGGGTTTTGTTGTTTTTTTGATTTGGACTTTTACCGTTCCAGGACCAGCTACTACGGAAGTGGCAAAAGTAGCACCAAATTCCCCGGCTGCTAGTGCAAAACTTGAGCCTGGTTCAAAAATAACGGCTATTAATGGTCATAAAATAACCTCTTTTGAACAAATATCTGAAGAAATTTATCAAAGCAAAGGCCAAAAGATTAATATTGCGGTAGATAAAGAAAATCACCAAAAAGTGATAAGTGTTCAACCAAAAGTCGTTAAGGTGCAGGGGCAAAATGTTTATCAAATTGGAATTAGAGCAAAAAGCGATGATAGTTTTAATGCTAAGTTTAAGCGTGGCTGGGATACAGCCGTTTCAACTACGGGAATGATTTTTAATGCAGTTGGTGGCTTATTCCGTCATTTCAGCTTAAATAAACTTTCCGGTCCTGTTGGAATTTATTCTCAGACATCACAGGTTTCTAAAATGGGCTTCACATATATTTTGGCTTTTTTGGCAATGATTTCTATTAACTTAGGTATTGTCAATTTAATACCAATTCCTGGCTTAGATGGTGGTAAATTTTTACTAAATATTGTTGAAATAATTCGTGGTAAACCAATATCAGAAAATCATGAAGCTATAGTGGAATTAATCGGTTTCGGTTTATTGTTAGTTTTGATTATTGCCGTAACGGGCAATGATATCTACCGTTATTTTATTAAATAAAAACAATTTGGGAGAGAGAATTAATGCGTCAATCTAAATTATTTATGCCGACTTTAAAAGAAGCACCGGCTGATGCTGTTGCTGAAAGTCATAAATTGATGTTGCGAGGTGGATATGTTCGCCAAGTAACAGCAGGAGTTTATGCATATTTGCCCTTAGGATATCGCGTCTTAAGCAAAGCCGAAAAAATAATGCGCGAAGAAATGGCAAAAATTAATGTGCCGGAAATGGCAATGCCAGATCTTTTACCTGCGACATTATGGGAAGAATCGGGTAGATGGCAAAAATATGGTCCTGAAATGTTTAAACTGAAGGACAGACACGGTCGCCAAAGCTTGCTGGGTCCGACTCATGAAGAAACCTTTACAGATATTGTCGCTAAAGATTTAAAGAGCTATAAACAAATGCCGATCGCTCTTTTCCAAATTCAATCAAAGTTTAGGGACGAAAACAGACCTCGTTTTGGCTTATTAAGGTCTCGTGAATTTATAATGCTTGATGCCTATAGCTTTGCTGCCACTAAAGAGCAACTTGATCAGCAGTTTGAAGATGAAAAGAAAGCTTTTACGGCCGCTTATCATCGGTGTGGTTTAAAGGTTACACCGGTAATTGCTGATTCTGGTACTATGGGTGGTAAAAATTCGACAGAATTCCAAGCTCCTGCAGCAATTGGTGAAGATACTATTGCCACAAATGAAACTGGAACATATTCAGCTAACTTAGAAATGGCTTCAAGTGTCGATACTTTCAAGCAAGAAGAAGAACAATTAAAGCAAGTTGAAGAAGTTGCAACTCCAGGTAAAGAAAGTATTTCTGATCTTGTTCAGTTCCTGCAAGTACCAGCTACACGAATAGTTAAAAGTATTCTTTACATCGCTAATGAAAAAGAAAATGTGTTAGTTTTAATTCGTGGCGATAAACAGATCAACGAAGTAAAATTAAAGCATCTGTTAGATGTAGATTCACTTAGAGTAGCTACTGATGATGAACTAGAGCAGATTACTGGTGTTACCAAGGGTAGCGTCGGACCAATTGATGCTGGCTGGGCAGATCAAGTTGTTGCAGATAACACGGTAAAGGACCTGTATAATGTCATTGTTGGTGCTAATAAAACTGGTTTTCAATTTAAAAATGTGAATTTGAAGCGTGATATTAAACCTGATAAATTTGGAGATATCAGAGTAGCCAATGAAGGTGAACCAGATCCGGTCGATCATTTACCTTTAAAATTCACTACTTCTATTGAAGTTGGTCATATTTTTAAACTGGGAACATATTATACCAAGACTATGGGTGCAAACTTTTTAGATCAGAATGGTAAAGCCCAGCCTGTAATAATGGGTTCATACGGCATTGGTGTTACCAGAGTATTATCTGCAGTCATTGAACAGCATTTAACTAAAAATGGTGTAGCCTGGCCAAAAGAGATTGCACCTTTTAGTCTTCATATCGTTCAAATGAAAATGAAAGATAATGATCAATCTGCTCTGGCTCAAAAACTTGAAGAAAAATATAGTGCTAAGTATGATGTATTATATGATGATCGTAATGAACGTGCTGGCGTGAAGTTTGCGGATGCTGACTTATTAGGCGCTCCAGTTAGAATAACAGTCGGTAAAAAAGCAGCTGAAGGTGTAGTTGAAGTCAAAAGACCTGCCGACGAAAAAGCTACTGAAATGACACTGTCTGAATTAGATGATTTTGTTAATAAAGAGTTAGGATAATTTTCGTGACTGATAAAAATAAATTATTTTTAAGGTTATTGCAGCAAATCAAGTTTCCGCAAGAATTTGCAGATAATAAGTTGTTGCAAAAAGGCGAAATTGAGAACGTGGATGTTTACGCTAGAGAACACAGGTGGGATATCCACGTTCTTTTTACTACACCGTTAAAATTTGAAACTTTTGATGCACTAAATAAGGCAATAACCGCTAATTTTTCTTCTTTTGTAAATACTCGTTTATATATTCGTTCCCAGGATGGAGCGGATGACTACTTAACCGATTATTGGCACTATGCTGTCCAGAATTCTCAGGCTTTACAGCCGGTAGCTCGAGAATTTATTTCCAGCCATAAACCTAAAAAGGAAGATGGACGCTGGATTATTCCCGTAGATAATTTGGTTGTTGATGGGTTGCTTGAACAAAAGATGCTTGATGAGCTAGCTGAAGAAATGAGAAATTATGGTTTCTTTAATTTGAAGTTTGTGACTGAAATCGATGATGAAAATTCTCTCAATAATTTAGCCAGTCTTCAAGAATTGCAGGAACAGCATGAGCAAAATATGCAGGAAGAATATGATGCTGCTCCAACACAAGAAAAAGTCAAAACTTCAAGTTATCCTACTAAAAAAAGTCGTTATGGCAACCGTAAGCTCGATGAGAATCTGCCTATAACACAAATAAAAGATGTTATCGATGGCAGTAGAAATGTTGTAATTGAAGGAAATATTTTTAATATTTCTAGTAGGGAGCTAAAAACAGGTTCAATTATATTTACTGGTGAAATAACAGACTATACTGATTCCATCTCATTTAAAAAATTTGTTTCTGATAAAGATCAAATTCAAGGTATGAAAGACATAAAGCCTGGAACGTGGGCAAAAATGCAGGGATCAGCTTCTCAGGACCAATGGAGTCATGACACAGTTTTTAACATTTCTGCTTTGGAAATTATTGAGCATGTTGGGCGAACGGAAAAGTATCAAGGTGATGAAAAAAGAGTAGAATTGCATCTGCACACAAATATGAGTCAGCTTGATGCAACTAATACGGCAACAGACTTTGTCAAAACAGCCAAAAAGTTCGGCCAAAAAGCAATCGCTATTACAGATCATGCCGATGTTCAAGCCTTTCCAGAAGCATATAATGCTGGTAAAAAGAATGGCGTCAAAATTATTTATGGTCTTGAAGCTAATATGATTGATGATCATGCTCTACTTGTTCTTAATCCTGCATCAATGACTTATAAAGATCGTGAATTTGTCATTTTTGACGTTGAAACAACTGGTCTTTCTTCTGTTTATGATACAATCATTGAAATTGGCGCTGTTAAGATGAAAAATGGTGAAGTTCTTGAAAGATTTGACAAATTTATCAATCCCCACCATCCGCTAAGCGAACAGACAATCAACTTAACTTCAATTACCGATGAAATGGTTGGGGCTGCTGATGACGAAGCTATAGTAATTAAGCAATTTCAAGATTTTTATGGCGATCGACCACTTTGCGGCCATAATGTGCAATTTGACGTTGGATTTGTCAATGCTGCACTGAGACGGGCAGACCTCAGTGAAATAACTCAACCGGTAGTGGATACACTTGAAGTATCGCGCTTGCTCCACCCAGAACAATCAAGACATACGCTTGATTCATTGGCTAAAAAATATAATGTAGTCTTAGAGCATCATCATAGAGCCAATCAGGATGCTGAGGCTACAGGCTATTTAATGTTCAAGCTTTTGGAAGCTTTTACCAAAAAGTATCATGAAGATGATTTGGGTAAGATGAACGAATATGCTGCTCAAGGTCAAGTGTTTAAGAGAGCACGACCGCAACATATGACTATCTTAGCTAAAAATCAGACTGGTCTTAAAAACATGTATAGGTTGGTTTCAATCGCAAGTACGAAAGATTTTTATCGGATACCAAGAACACCAAAGTCTGATTTGGTAAAAAATCATGAAGGCCTGCTATTCGGTTCAGGTTGTTCTGACGGCGATGTTTTTGTCGCAATGATGCAGAAGGGCTACGATGAGGCTCGTAAAAAAGCCCGCTTTTATGATTATCTTGAAATTCAACCTCCTGCAAATTATTCCATTATGATTGAAGATCATTTGATCGCCGACGAAGCAGAACTTGAAGAAATTCTGACTAATATTTATAAATTGGGTAAGGAATTAAATAAACCGGTAGTAGCTACTGGAGACGCGCATTACATTGAAGAACACGATGCTATCTACCGTACAATTTTAATTTCGGCACAACGCAGCAATCCTGATAGAAACAAAAAGCAGCCTGATATGCACTTTTACACTACTCAGGAAATGCTGAACGCGTTTAACTTTTTAGGTGAAGATGTTGCAAAGGAAATAGTAATTACCAATCCTAATAAAATAGCTGAATCAATTGACGAAATTTCACCTATTAAAGATGGACTTTATCCCCCTCACATTGATAATGCAGACGAAGAAATGAAACGGTTGACATATGACAAGGCTCATGAGCTATATGGGGACCCGTTACCTAAGATAGTTCAAGACAGACTTGACATGGAACTCAACTCGATCATTTCAAATGGTTATGCAGTTATTTACTTGATTTCACAAAGATTGGTGGCTAAATCTAATAAAGACGGTTATTTGGTTGGCTCACGGGGTTCTGTTGGTTCCAGTCTTGTTGCTACAATGTCTGGAATCACTGAAGTCAATCCTCTGGCACCACACTATCGTTGCCCGAAATGTAAATACTCGCAATTCTTTGAAAATGGTGAATATGGTTCAGGTTATGACTTGCCTGATAAAAAGTGTCCCAAATGTGGCGCAGACCTAGTTAAAGACGGGCAGGATATTCCATTTGCAACATTTTTAGGTTTCCATGGTGACAAAGTTCCAGATATCGATTTGAATTTCTCTGGTGACTATCAACCAGTGGCTCATAACTTTATTCGTGTAATGTTTGGACCTGATAATTCGTACCGCGCTGGTACAATTGCCACAGTGGCAGATAAAACAGCCTATGGGTATGCTAAGCATTATGATGAAGAAAAAGAATTAAATTTGCGCGGAGCAGAACTAGATCGTCTTGCGGCTGGAGTCAGCGGTGTTAAGCGAACTACTGGTCAGCACCCGGCAGGAATAGTTGTGGTTCCAGATGATATGGATATTTATGACTTTACTCCGGTACAATATCCAGCTGATGATGTTAATGCTGCCTGGTTAACGACTCATTTTGACTTTCATTCAATTCATGATAATATCTTAAAATTTGATATTTTAGGACATGATGATCCAACGATGATTAGGATGTTGCAGGATCTTTCAGGCGTTGATCCCCTAACAATTCCACCTGATGATCCTGGAGTGATGTCATTATTTTCAAGCCCTAAAATATTAGGTGTGACTCCTGAACAAATTCAATCAGAAACAGGTACCTTAGGGGTACCGGAATTTGGTACTAAATTTGTTAGAGGGATGCTTGAAGAGACCAAGCCAACTACTTTTTCTGAACTGTTGCAAATTTCAGGTTTATCACATGGTACTGATGTCTGGCTAGGAAATGCCGAGGAACTGGTTAATAATGGCACTTGCAAGTTAAAAGATGTCATTGGTTGTCGTGACAATATCATGATGGACTTAATCCACTGGGGTGTTAAACCTGAAGTAGCCTTTTCAACAATGGAATCTGTACGTCATGGCCGCGGAATTAGTGATGAAGATATGGCTGTTTTAAAGAAAAATGATAAGATACCTGACTGGTATATTCCGTCTTGTCTCAAAATTAAATATATGTTTCCTAAAGCCCATGCTACAGCCTATATCCTTATGGCTCTTAGAATTGCCTGGTTCAAAGTTTATTATCCTGAAATTTACTATACAGCTTATTTTTCGGTCCGTGCCGACTTATTTGATTTGGTAGCTATGAGCCATGGTAAGAATACGGTCAAAAAGGCAATGGCCGATATTCAGAATCAGGGAAACGATGCATCGGCAAAGGATAAGAGTTTATTAACAGTTCTTGAAATTGCTAATGAATGTTTAGAACGTGGAATTAAAATTAAAATGGTCGATATCAATGAGTCAAAAGCGACCAATTTTAAAATAATAGATAAGCATACTATTTTAGCACCGTTTAATGCCGTCCCGGGACTAGGCAATAATGCCGCTAAGCAAATAGTGGCTGCCAGAACTGAGCAGAAGTTCTTGTCAAAAGAAGATTTGGCTAATCGGGGCAAAGTATCTCAGACAATCATGGATTATTTGGAGGATAACGAAGTCCTAGCTGGTATGCCAGAACAAAATCAACTTTCACTCTTTTAAAATTTTGCAGTATTAATATAAATGTGCTATACTTTTTAAAGAAGTTCGAATAAATGATTCGGAGTGGGCAAATTTGCTCACTCTTTTTATTACGGAGGAAAGTACTTGGCGAAAGTTAAAGATTCTGTTATCGAAGAGATCAAACCAATTATTGCTGAACGAAACGATGAGTTTGTCGATATGGAATATGTTAGAGAAAAGGGTCAGAACTATTTAAGAATATACGTTGACCGTGAAAATGGTATTGATATGGATGAAATTGCGGGGTTAAGTGAACTATTGTCTACGAAACTTGATCAGTTGCAACCTGATCCATTTCCAGATCCATATATTTTAGAAGTTTCTTCGCCTGGTATCGAGAGACCATTAAAAAATGCTTCTGACTGGCAAAGGGCTTTAAATGACTATGTACATGTTAACCTTTATCAAAAAGTTGAAGGCGAAAAGGAATATGAGGGAACTCTAAAATCTTATGATGATAACGAAATCAAGCTTGAAATAAAGGTAAAAACAAGAAAAAGGGTTTTATCACTTCCCCGTAAATTAATTGCAAATATTCGTTTTGCAATTGAGTTTTAGAAAGGTTGATTAAAAAATTATGTCTAAAGAAATGCTTGAAGCGTTTGCTACTTTGGAAAAAACTAAAGGTATAAAACAAGATGTAATTGTTGAAGCAATAGAAGCGGCATTGGTTGCGGCATATAAGAAGAATTATAACCAAGCAACTAACGTCATAGTTGAATTTGACGAGCGTAGAGGGGACTTCAAATTAATGACTGAAAAAACTGTCGTTGAGGAAGTTCATGATGAACGCCTGGAAATCAGTTTAAAAGATGCTTTGACAATTAACCGGGCTTATGAACTTGGTGATAAAATTCGGTTTGAGGTTGCACCCAAGAACTTTGGTCGTATTGCTGCTCAAACTGCTAAACAGGTTATTATGCAACATTTACGCGAAGCTGAAAGAAACCATATTATTGATGAATATTCGCAATATGAAGATGAATTGATAACCGGTACAGTTGAAAGACGTGATAATCGCTTTGTTTATGTTAAAATTGGTAATGTTGAAGCAGTAATGCCTCGCAATGATCAAATGCCAGGTGAAAATTATAATCCCCAAGATCAGATCCGGGTTTTAGTGACTCATGTTGGTTCAGATTCAAAGGGAGCCCAAATTACGGTTTCACGCACTGCACCTGATATGGTAAAAAGGTTATTTGAACAGGAAGTACCTGAAATTTACGATGGAACGGTAGAAGTTGTTTCAATTGCGCGTGAAGCAGGAGACAGAACCAAAATTGCTGTGAAATCGAATGATCCTAACATTGATCCGGTTGGTACTTGCGTTGGTCAAAGAGGCGCCAGAGTGCAAAATGTGGTCAATGAACTTGACGGTGAAAATATAGATGTAGTTAAATACGAGGAAGATCCATCAGATTATATAGCCAATGCTTTAAATCCTGCAGAAGTTATTGCCGTGCAATTTGGAGATGAAGACGATGAAAAAAGTGCTTTAGTCATAGTTCCTGATTATCAATTATCACTAGCAATTGGTAAAAAGGGACAAAATGTTCGGTTGGCTGCACGGTTAACAGGTTATAAAATAGATATCAGACCAGAATCAGAAGTAGAATTTGTTGATGAAAGTAGTGATCAAGCTGAAAAGGAAAATAAAGAGGCTCAATCTGATAATTTAGTAGCAAGTGATGCAAATTCTGCAAGTGATTTAACAGGTGATTCTGCTGAAGAAGAACCTGAAGAAACCAAAACTGAAGATGGACTTTCAGAGGAAGTTACTGACGGTGAAACGGTAGATACTACTGAAGAGTAATGCAAGGGGTGAAACTTTTTGAAAAAAAGAAAGATTCCAATGCGAAAAGACTTGTTAACTAATACTATGCAGCCCAAAAAAGAATTGGTTAGAATTGTGGTTGACAAAGAAAAAAATATTGCAGTTGATCCTACTGGAAAAAAACCTGGTAGAGGAGCATATGTCTCACTTGATCCAAGTCAGATCAAAAACGCTCAGAAAAAGGGACTGATTGAGCGCAGCTTAGGAACAAAAGTGCCTGAAGAGTTTTACCAAGAGCTTTATTCATATGTTGACCATCAAAAGGCAAGAAAAGAATTGTTTGGTGATAAATAGGTTTGCAAAATAGACAAAAAGCATTAAATTTAATAGGACTAAGCCAAAAGGCAGGTAAATTGGTTTCAGGATTTGAAATTGTGTCAATGGGCATAAAAGCTAAAAAAGTTAAGCTGATTATTTTGGCTCAAGACACACAGGTAGACACAACAGCAAAAATTACCAAAATTGGAAAACAAAATAATGTATCTGTGATTACAGAGTTTAATAGTAGTGAAATTTCCCAAGCTATTGGTAAAAAGCGTAAGGTTTTGGGAATTACTGATATTGGTTTTGGCAAAGCATTGTTACAAAAAATCAAAGAAGGAGTGTGATTTGATGACTAAAACAAGAATTTATGAATTGGCGAAAGAATTAGGCATCGATAATAAAACTGTGGTCAATAAAGCAAAGGACCTGGGGTTTGATGTTAAAAATCATATGTCATCACTTGAAGATACACAAGTAGAGCAAATAAAGGGTAGTTTCCGCAGCAGCTCCGCTCCCGCCAAAAAGCAAGAAAAACCAGCGAAAAAGAGCAGTAAAATTAAAATTTCTGTTACTTCAATTCGAAAAAATGAAAAAAAGCATGATGAAACTAAGAATAGTAAAAGTAAGAGAAAAAGCAATAACTTTCACAAGTCAAATAATAGATCTAGACAAAGTCAAGATCGCACTAGACAACATTCCAATTTGAGTCAAAAAGCTTCTAAGCCAGTAGCCCAAGATTTATTAAAGCAATTAAAGCAAAAACAGCGAGTGGAAGAGAAAAAATTAAATCAGCAGACAGAAAGAGCCCAAAAGTCTTATAAGGATAATCAGACTAAAATTAAACCAGCTGCTGATGAAACTAATAAATCTGTTTCTAAGACAGAAAATAAAGTAGTTAAAACTGAAACCACAGCCCCTAAAGTGACTGGACCAAAAATTCTTAAACCTTCACCAGCCAGGTTTAAGAATAATCAAAAGTCAACGCCTGTGCGTCAGCCTAAAATTTTAGATACTGCTGCTCCTGAACTCGAAAAAGAAGAAAAACGTCGTGGCAACGGTCATGGTCGTAATTCTGGCAAGCCAGGCAGAAAAGGTAAAAATCAAACTTATGGTGCAAATAATTATTCGAAGCATCAAGAAAAGCGTAAACGTAAAAATAAGAAGAAGCAGTTTGAACAAGTACCTAAAAAGCAGCCAACGCAAAGAAAAGAGCGGCCATTGCCAGATACACTGGTTTACGAAGTGGGTATGAACGCTCAAGACTTAGGAAAAATTCTGCACCGAGAGCCAGCTGAAATAGTTAAAAAATTATTTATGCTTGGTGTCATGACCAATCAAAATCAGTCCCTTGATAAAGATGCAATAGAGTTAGTAGCTGCTGAATATAATATTAATGCTCAAGAAAAGGTTCATGAGGATATATCTGACATTGATAATCTTTATGACAAGAGAATGAAAGCTTCTCTGAAATCTAAGCATCTAATTAAACGCCCACCAGTAGTTACCATTATGGGACACGTTGACCATGGTAAAACTACTTTACTTGACCGTTTGCGTCACACTCATGTTTCGGCCCATGAAGCAGGGGGAATTACGCAAAAAATTGGTGCTTATCAGGTAAGGGTTGATAATCAACCAATTACTTTCTTGGATACACCAGGACATGCTGCATTCTCAAATATGCGTGAACGTGGTGCAGAAATAACCGATATTGTTGTCTTGGTTGTTGCTGCAGATGATGGTGTAATGCCTCAAACGGTTGAAGCTATCGATCACGCTAAAAGTGCCAAAGTTCCAATTATTGTTGCCATTAACAAGATGGATGTTCCAGGAGCAAACCCAGAGCATGTTACTGAGCAGTTAATGAAGTACAATTTAATCCCGGAGAATTACGGCGGAGACACAATATTTGTTAACATTTCTGCCAAAACCGGTGAAAATGTTGATGAACTTTTGCAAATGATTCTCCTGCAGGCAGATGTGATGGAATTAAAAGCAGACCCAACACAAAAAGCAATTGGTACTGTTATTGAAGCTAGACTTTCTCGTGGACGCGGTCCTGTTGCCGACCTTTTAGTTCAACAAGGAACACTAAAGGTTGGCGATCCAATTGTAGTTGGGAATCGCTTTGGTAGAGTCCGTGTCATGACTAATGACCGTGGTCGACAAGTTGAAAAGGCCACACCGTCAATGCCGGTAGAAATTACCGGATTAAATGATGTTCCAGAATCTGCTGATAAAATAGTAGTATTCGATGATGAAAAGACTGCTAGAAGTGTTGGTGAACAAAGAGCGCAACAGGCTTTGCAGCAATCTCGTGAAAATGTACAACATGTTACTCTTGATAACCTGTTTGACACTATGAAGAAAGAAAACATGAAGGAAGTAGATGTTGTCTTAAAAGCGGATGTTCAAGGTTCTGTAGAGGCTTTACAGCAGTCACTTGAAAAGATAGAAGTTGAAGGTGTTCGTGTAAACATCATTCATGCTGGAGTTGGTGCTGTAAATGAATCAGATGTTACCTTGGCTGGCGCTTCGAATGCATTCATAATTGGCTTTAATGTTCGTCCAACAGCTACCGCAAAGTCACAAGCTGAAACAGATGGTGTAGATATTCGTTTGTACAGCATTATATACAAGGCTATTGACGATGTTAAAGCAGCCATGAAAGGTATGCTTGAACCAACATATGAAGACAAGGTTGTCGGTAATTTAACTGTACGCGAAACCTGGAAGGTTTCCAAGGTGGGAACAATTGCTGGTGTCTTTGTCGATTCTGGTTATGTTTCAAAAGATTCTGAAATCAATTTGATTCGTGATGGTGTTGTAATATATACTGGAAAAGTGGCATCACTTAAAAGATTTAAAGATGATGCTAAAATGGTTAAACAAGGGTTTGACTGTGGTTTAACAATTGAGGGCTACAATGATATCAAAATTGGTGATGAAATGGAAGCCGTTGAAAAGCAAGAAGTCAAACCAGAGTAATTAACTGGGAGGAAAGCATGAAACACAGAATTGGTCGTGTTGAAGGAGAAATCCTCCGTGAATTAACGAAAATTTTACGTAAAAATATTCGTGATCCACGTGTTAATGACGTTACTATCACAGCTGTTGAATGTACTAATGATCTCTCATATGCTACTGTTTACTACAGTATTCTTTCAGAAGATACAAAAAAGGAAGAAGAAGCTGCAGCTGGTTTAAATAAAGCCAAAGGTATGATGCGACATTTATTGGGCCAAGTCTTAACAGTTTACAAAGTTCCTGAATTGATATTTAAACGAGATAATTCAGTTAAATACGGTAGTAAAATTGATCAGTTAATCGCTGAAGTAAAAAAGCAGGATGCAAATCGAAATAATTAAGAAAAGCGCTGTTAGGCGCTTTTTTCATGGTTAGGGTATGGAAAAATGTTAAATGGTTAGGGTATGGAAAAATGTTAAATGGTGTTTTGGTAATAGATAAAGAAAAAGGCATGACGAGTGCTGATGTTGTCTATCACTTACGCAAAATCTTGCATATTAAGAAAATTGGTCATGCGGGTACTCTTGATCCAGATGTTACTGGTGTTTTACCAGTTGCAATAGGTCAGGCTACTAAGTTAATTGAGTTAATGCATACTCAAAACAAAAGATATATCGGTCAGGGAATACTTGGTATTGCCACCGATAGTTACGATACTAGCGGCAAAATAACAGCTAACAAAAAAATTAGGGCGGAAATCACTTCAACTGAGATAAAAGATGCAATGCAGGAATTTGTGGGACAAATTGAACAGGTGCCGCCAATCTATTCTGCCGTAAAGGTTAAAGGCAAGCATTTGTATGAATATGCACGAGCTGGCATTGAAGTAGAACGACCTAAAAGACAGGTCGAAATTTTGGCTTATAATCTTGTAAATGAACCTACCTTTGATAAAGAAAAGGGTCAAGAAACTTTTGATTTTGAAATTGAATGTAGCAAAGGTACCTATGTTCGTTCTTTAATAAATGATTTAGGTTCTAAGTTAAAAGTACCAGCAGTGATGAAATGCTTGCGTCGCACATCTAGTTCAGGCTTTGATATTAGTCAGTCTGTTAAATTGTCTGAAATAACAGAAGATCCTAAATTAGTTGATCAAATTATTCAACCAATTGATTCCTTTTTTACCAATTATGCACAACAGGATCTTGATGAAAAATTATGGTCTAAAGTTAAAAATGGTGCAGCTATTTCTTTGAAAACGAATGCAAATAATGTGGCATTACGTTACAATAATAAAGTTAAGGCAATCTATCGAAAAGATGGTACCATTTATCGCCCGTATTTAATGCTTTTACAAAATGAATAGGTGAATGAAGGTCTTATTATGGAAATTATCCATTTAACATACCCCTTTAAGGAAAACATAATTCCCCAAAATATTATTCTTGCTTTAGGTTTCTTCGATGGGGTTCATCGTGGACATCAAGAATTAATCAAAATTGCAAAAGAAAAAGCAACGCAAAAACATCTGCCACTAGTGGTAATGACGTTTGATCGTCATCCAAAAGAAGTCTATCAAAATAAAAAAGTTACTTACATAGATACACTTGCAGAAAAAGCCTACAAGATGCAAAAACTTAAAGTTGATTATTTGCTGGTGATGCATTTTAATGAGGCATTTAGTAAACTAACAGCACAGGAATTTGTTGATAATATAATAGTTAAATTACACGCAGATACTGTCGTAGCTGGTTTTGATTACACCTATGGTCCCAAAGACACTGCCAATATGAAAAATTTCCCTAAGTTTGCTCAGGGAAGATTCGATATTGTTAATGTCCCTAAGCAATCTTATGATGGTCAAAAAATTGGTTCTACGGAAATCAAGAAGGCAATAACTAGTGGAAATATGGAATTAGCTTCTAAGTTATTAGGTTTTCCTTATGTTATGTCAGGCTATGTTGGTCACGGTTTACGCAATGGCCATAAACTCGGTTTTCCTACAGCCAATTTGGTTTGGACTGAAGACAAGGTTGTTCCTAAAATTGGAGTGTATGCGACTAAAACCAAGATTTGTGGTAAGTGGTATGACTCAATGACAAGTGTAGGCTATAATGTGACTATCAACCAAGGGAAAAAGCTTTATATTGAGTCAAACCTATTTGGTTTTGATCAGGAAGCTTATGATGAGGAAATGGTAATTAAATGGTATAAGTATACCCGAGGTGAAATTAAATTTGCCAGTTTAAAAGAGTTAACAAAACAAATGAGTCAAGACGAGGCTGAAATTAAAAATTATTTTGCTGCGATGAATTAATTAATAATACTAAAAAAATGATTGACGTTTTTTAAGAAAAAAGTTAGCACTCAACTTGACATTCTGCTAAAAGCTAGTATCATATAAATTGTTAGCACCTAATCAGATTGAGTGCTAAAAGTGAGGGCGATATTTATGTTGACCGAACGTCAAGAATTAATTTTAAAAACAATTATCAATGATTTTACGCAGACACATGATCCTGTTGGATCCAAGACTGTTATGAACCAACTACCTATTAAGGTTTCAAGTGCTACTATTCGTAACGAAATGGCTGTTTTAGAAGATAAGGGTTTGATTGAAAAAACTCATTTGTCCAGTGGACGCGTGCCTTCAACTGAAGGCTACCGCTACTATCTTGACAACTTGGTTGAACCTTTACAAATTTCATCTTCTGTATACAAGCGAATCATTAGTCAGCTTGATCAACCGTTTCATCAGGTTAACGACATCGTACAGGCAGCTGTAAAAATTTTATCGGATCTAACAAATTACACAGCATTTGCGGAAGGTCCTGAAAATAGTGAATTAACTATTACTGGTTTTCGTATTGTGCCGTTGTTTAACAGACAGATTATGGCTGTCTTAGGAACTAGCGATGGTGACGTTCATGACCAGGTTTATACTTTACCTTATAATGTTAATGGTGATGAAATTGAACAGGCTGTGCGCATGATTAACGATCAGCTGGTTGGCAAAACTTTAGATCAAGTTACTCCTGACTATCTTAAAAAGACTTTGGGCAATAAACTTAAAGTTGCTCATGTCTCTGAACTGATTAGTTTGGTCGAGGATGTTATTAACGATGCTGCCAGTGAGCAAACCTATGTTGACGGTCAGATTAACCTGCTTAATAACATTTCTTTGGACGATGTTTCAAATTTAAGATCGCTCTATGAAATGATTGAGCATAATGATTTGATTTCCAATATTTTAGACAATAGGCAAAATTTGAAAAGCGACAGGTATCCCGTTCGAGTTAGTTTAGGATCCGAATTATCAAATGATTTGTTAAAGGATTACAGTCTGCTTACGGCAGAGTATAGCGTTGGTTCTCATGGAAAGGGTATAATTGCTTTACTTGGCCCTGATAATATGCCGTATTCTCAGGTGATTGGATTACTCGAGTATTTCAGAAACGAGCTATCTAAAAAATTACTTGATTATTATGGTAGATTTAAATAAAGGAGGTTAGCCGTGAGTAAAGAAGAAAATAATAATAGTAAGAACTCAAAAAAAGAGCCAAAAAAAGATGAACATAAAAAGTCAAAGGCAGAAGTAGAAAATTCTAAGGCTAAGGCTAACAAAGATAACAAACCTGAGTCTTTGGAAAGTAAATTGCAGCATAATTTGACTCAATTGCAAAAAGAAAAGGACGATTTGGAAGATAAGTATTTGCGCAGTCAAGCTGAGATGCAAAATATGCAAAATCGCTATAATAAAGAAAGAGCGCAGCTTATCAAATATGAATCTCAATCTTTAGCTAAAGATGTTTTACCCGCGATGGATAATTTAGAAAGAGCTTTAGCTACTAAAGTTGATGATGAAGCATCAAAACAGCTTAAAAAAGGTGTACAGATGACACTTGATTCACTTGTTAAAGCGATGAAAGATCACGGTATCAGTGAAATTACAGCTGAAGGTGTCAAATTTGATCCCAATTTACACCAAGCTGTTCAAACCGTTGCGGCTGAAAATGATGATCAAAAAGATCATATTGTACGAGTTTTGCAAAAGGGATACTTATACAAAGATCGTACTTTAAGACCAGCTATGGTTGTTGTAGCACAATAATTGAAAGGAAGCATATCAATGTCAAAAGTTATCGGAATTGACCTAGGAACTACTAACTCAGCAGTTGCCGTTTTGGAGGGTAAAGAACCAAAAATTATTACCAACCCAGAAGGAAATCGTACTACTCCTTCAGTAGTTGCTTTTAAAGATGGAGAAATCCAAGTTGGTGAAGTTGCCAAAAGACAAGCAATTACCAATCCCAATACTATTTCTTCTATTAAACGTCACATGGGCGAAACTGATTACAAGGTTAAAATTGGTGATAAAGCTTATACACCACAGGAAATTTCAGCAATGATCTTGCAATATATCAAGAAATTCTCTGAAGATTATTTAGGCGAGAAAGTAACTGATGCTGTTATTACCGTACCTGCATACTTTAATGATGCTCAGCGTCAAGCTACCAAAGATGCCGGTAAAATAGCTGGTTTAGATGTTAAGAGAATTATTAATGAACCTACTGCATCTTCACTTGCATATGGTTTGGACAAGGACGCAGAAGATGAAAAAGTCTTAGTTTACGACCTTGGTGGTGGTACTTTCGATGTTTCCGTACTGCAATTAGGCGATGGCGTCTTTCAAGTATTGTCAACTAATGGTGATACTCACCTTGGTGGTGATGATTTTGATAATAAGATTATTGATTGGTTGATTAAGAACTTTAAAGATGAAAATGGTGTTGACCTTTCAAAAGATAAGATGGCTTTGCAAAGGTTAAAAGATGCTGCCGAAAAAGCGAAGAAAGATTTGTCTGGTGTGTCAGCAACCCATATTTCACTGCCATTTATTTCCGCGGGTGAATCGGGTCCATTGCACCTTGAGGCTGATTTAACACGAGCAAAATTCGACGAACTGACTGCTGATTTAGTTGAAAAGACTAAGATTCCATTTGATAACGCCTTAAAAGATGCTGATTTAACAGTTAATGACATTGACAAGGTGATTTTAAATGGTGGTTCTACCCGAATTCCTGCCGTACAGGATGCAGTTAAGAAGTGGGCTGGTAAAGAGCCTGATCACTCAATTAACCCAGACGAAGCTGTTGCTTTAGGTGCTGCTATTCAAGGTGGCGTTATTTCAGGTGACGTTAAGGATGTTGTTTTACTTGATGTAACTCCATTATCACTTGGTATTGAAACAATGGGTGGTGTATTTACCAAACTTATTGAAAAGAATACAACTATTCCAACTTCAAAGAGCCAGATTTTCTCAACTGCTGCAGATAATCAACCAGCTGTTGACGTTCACGTTTTGCAAGGTGAACGTCCGATGGCTGCCGATGATAAGACTTTAGGACGGTTTGAACTAACTGATATTCCTGCAGCCCCTCGTGGTGTACCACAAATTCAAGTTACTTTTGATATTGACAAGAATGGTATCGTTAATGTTTCTGCTAAGGATATGGGAACCGGTAAAGAACAAAAGATTACAATCAAGAGTTCTTCTGGCTTATCCGATGAAGAAATTAAGAAGATGCAAAAAGAAGCTGAAGAGCATGCTGAAGAGGATAAGAAGAAGAAAGAAGAAGTTGACTTACGTAATGAAGTTGATCAATTAATCTTCTCCACTGAAAAGACCTTGAAAGATGTCAAAGGCAAAGTTTCCGATGATGATATTAAGAAGGTTCAAGATGCACTTGATGCTTTAAAGAAAGCTCAAAAAGACAACAATTTGGATGAAATGAAAGCTAAGAAAGATGAATTATCCAAGGTTGCACAAGACTTAGCAGTCAAATTGTACCAAGCTAATGGTGGAGCTCAAGGTGCACAAGGACAAGCTGGACCTCAAGCCGGACCACAAAATCCTGGTTCACAAGATGGTAATAATGGTTCAGCGGGTGAAGGTGAATTCCATAAGGTAGACCCAGATAAGTAAAGGGTTTATAATTGAATAAATTAGAAAAGAACTGCCAGGAAAAGTAGTTCTTTTCTTTTGTAAGGTTAAGGAGCTTATAGATGGCACAAGAAGATTATTATGAAGTGCTGGGAGTAGATCGCAATGCCAGTGATAAAGAAATTACCTCTGCTTATCGAAAACTTGCCAAGAAGTATCACCCCGATTTAAACCATGAGCCTGGTGCTGAGGAAAAATATAAAAAGGTTAACGAAGCCTATGAAGTATTACATGATAAGCAAAAAAGAGCCCAATACGATCAATTTGGTTCTGCCGGAGTCAATGGTCAAGGAGGTTTCGGGAGTGCTGGTCAAGGATACGGTGACTTTGGTGGCTTCGGTGATTTTGGCGATATATTTAATGATTTCTTCGGTGGTGCCTCTGGTGCCAGTCAACATCATGTAAATCCCACGGCGCCAACTCGCGGTGAAGACTTAGATTATACTTTGTCTATTGATTTTATGGATGCAATTACGGGTAAGAAAACACAAGTTTCGTATACTCGTAGTGAAACCTGCCCAACTTGTGGGGGCAATGGTGCTGAAAAAGGTACACATCCTATAACTTGTGATAAATGTCATGGCTCAGGCTATATGACCATAACTCAAAAATCTCTGATAGGTGTGATTCGACAGCAAGCTGTTTGTGACAAGTGTCATGGAAAAGGTGTAATTATTGAACATCCTTGTCAGACTTGTCATGGTAATGGCGTAATTGACGGTAAGAATACCATTGAAGTCAATATTCCTGCTGGAATAGATAATGGCCAGCAATTGCGTTATGAAGGTCAAGGCGAAGCTGGTAAAAATGGTGGTCCTTACGGTGATTTGTACATCAGCTATCGGATTAAACCGTCAAAGGAATTTGAACGTAAAGGTACAACTATCTATACGACCGTTCCAATTTCATTTGCCCAGGCAACGTTAGGCGATGAGATTAAAGTTAAAACAGTACATGGCGAAAAGAAGCTAAAGATTCCTGCAGGTACTCAACCAAATAAGGAATTTACCTTACGCGGAGAAGGTGTTCCATATTTGCGTGGCAACGGCAATGGTGATCAGATTACCACCGTTCAAGTTCAAATTCCAAAATCAATTAATGAGAAGCAAAAACAGGCTTTAGTTGATTTTGTCAAAGCAGGTGGTGGGTCAATAACACCGCAAGAAAAAGGCTTTTTTGAAAGACTAAAAGAAAAATTACAGTGATAATCAAGTTATCATGACTTAACTGATTAGATCTTTTTGATAAAAAGAAGAGAAAAATTGCAATGTTAGAATGTCCTAAGGGTTATAAATATTGGAATAAAAATGATACTGGGATAACTATATCGGCGGATGCACCTCAATGGGCAAAAAAGAATTTTACAAATATATGGAACTTTTTGCAAAAAATGGAAAACCTGATAAACACGGTATAGTCAAGTATTATTAACATTTTTGGCAATTTGAACAAGAGCTGATTCCTAAAATATAAAGGAATTAGCTCTTTAATTTTGGCATGTTTCTTATTTAGTTTTATACAGTCTGTTGAATTTGCTATAATAATAAAGATAGAGTAAAGGGTGCAAATTATTTATGGATATAAAAAAATTACAAGATTATCAAAAACACATTCGCAATTTTTCCATTGTTGCTCATATTGATCATGGAAAATCAACGATTGCGGACCGCATTTTGGAGTTGACAGATACAGTATCTGAACGCCAATTGAAGAATCAGATGTTAGACGACATGCCGCTTGAGCGCCAACGCGGTATTACCATTAAAATGAACTCGGTCGAAATTAAGTACCATGCCAACGATGGTGAGGATTATATTTTTCACTTAATTGATACACCGGGACACGTAGACTTTTCATACGAAGTTTCACGTTCTTTGGCCGCATGTGAAGGTGCACTTTTAGTAGTCGATGCTTCACAAGGTGTGCAAGCTCAGACTTTAGCAAACACATACTTGGCAATTGATGATGATCTCGAAATCTTGCCTGTAATAAACAAGATTGATTTACCCTCTGCTAATCCGGAGCAGGCTAAAGAAGAAATTACTGAAATGTTGGGACTAGATGCATCTGATGCTGTTGAAGTTTCTGGGAAAACAGGTCAGGGTATTAAAGAACTACTTGAACGGATTGTAAAAGATATTCCAGCACCACAAGGTAATTTGCAAGACCCACTTAAAGCATTAATTTTCGATTCTAAATATGATGACTATCGCGGAGTAGTTCTCTCTGTCAGAATTGAAGAGGGCACTGTTAAGCCTGGCGATAAAATAAAAATCATGAATACGGGTAAAGAATACGAAGTAACTGAAGTGGGTGTTTCCAGCCCACATCCAGTTAAAAAAGATATTTTAATTGCTGGGGATGTTGGCTACCTAACTGCCAACATTAAATCTGTTCGTGAAACTCGTGTCGGTGATACTATCACTAAAGCGGAACATCCCACAGCTGAACCATTACCAGGCTATCGGCAAATACCACCAATGGTATATTCCGGTATGTATCCAGTTGACAACTCTAAATATGATGATCTTAAAGAAGCTTTGCAAAAATTGCAGCTAAATGATGCTGCTTTAGAATTTGAACCCGAAACTTCGACTGCTCTGGGCTTTGGCTTTCGTTGCGGTTTTTTAGGCTTGCTCCATATGGATGTAGTTCAAGAAAGACTTGAGCAGGAATTTGACTTAGATTTAATAATGACTGCACCTTCTGTTGATTATCACGCAATTATGAATGATGGTTCCACAAAAGTAATTGATAATCCTTCAGATCTACCATCTGCTGGTGAATATAAAGAAGTGCAAGAACCTTTTGTCAAAGCAGAAGTAATGGTCCCTAATGATTTTGTCGGTCCAGTAATGGAACTCTGTCAGCGCAAACGTGGTGAATTTGTGACAATGGATTATTTAGACAAGTATCGTGTTAATGTTATCTATAATATGCCATTGGCTGAAATTATTTATGACTTTTTCGACGATTTGAAGTCTTCAACTAAAGGTTATGCTTCTCTTGATTACGAAATTACTGGTTACCGTGCAACTGATTTGGTTAAAATTGACATTCTTTTGAACAAGCAAGTTGTTGATGCTTTAAGTTTCATAGCCCACCGAGACGAAGCGCAAAATAGAGCAAGACAAATGACTTCAATGCTCAAGAAGTTGATTCCAAGGCAAAACTTTGAGGTAGATATTCAAGGGGCAATTGGGGCCAAAATAATTTCTAGGGCAACAGTAAAGCCTTACCGTAAAGATGTAACTTGGAAAATTCACACAGGTGACCCTGATAGAAGAGCTAAATTACTAGAAAAGCAAAAGAGGGGTAAAAAGCGGATGAAGGCTGTGGGACACGTTGAAATTCCTCAAGATGCTTTTATGGCAGTTTTAAAAATGAATGATGATGACTTAAATTCTAAATAGTAGAAAAAATAAAAAGGCTGAATTAAATTAATGATTGAATGGCGCGAGCGTAAAGGTGAAGAATTAGCTCCAGAATTGATTGAAAAGTATCAGCTTAGTCCGATTACGGCTAAGCTGCTTTCTTTGCGCGGAATAAATACTGACGCAAAACTTGCATTTTGGTTTAATGCAACTGAAGAAGATTTAGCAGATCCCTATTTAATGCATGATATGCAAAAAGCTGTTACAAGGATTAATCAGGCAATTGATGCAAATGAAAAAATTACTATTTATGGTGATTATGACGCAGATGGTATAACTGCCACCAGTATCATGATGGAAACGCTGGGAATTTTAGGAGCTGATGTCCATTTCTTCATTCCTGATCGCTTTAAGGATGGTTACGGACCAAATCTTGATGCTTACAAGAAAATTGCAGCAGACGGAACGAAACTAATTATTACTGTTGATAATGGTGTTACGGGAGTTGAAGAAGTAGACTATGCTAAAAGTATGGGCGTTGATACAATAATTACTGATCACCATAAATTTCAAGATAAAGTGCCTGAAAGTTATGCCATAGTTCATTGTAATTACCCTGGGCAAAAATATCCGTTTGATGATTACTGTGGCGCTGGAGTGGCCTATACAATTAGTCGGGCTTTGATGCAAGATTCAATGCCAGAATTACTGGAGCTAGCAATGATTGGGACAATCGGTGATATGGTTAAAGTCTCAGGAGAAGGTCACATTATCGTCAAGCGAGGCCTCAAAATGCTCAATGAAACCGAGAGACCAGGTTTAAGAGCCCTAATAAAAAAAGCTGGTTTGCAAATGGGACACATAGACGAAAATGATGTCGGCTTTAATATTGCGCCAAGACTTAATGCAGTTGGCAGACTGGATAATGCCAGTTTAGCTGTGGACCTTCTCTTGTGTGAAACTGATGATGAAGCAGAAAAAATTGCAGATAAAATTGAAGAGTTAAACGATAAACGCAAAAATTTAACTAGTAAAGTTTACAACTCCTGTCTCAGTCAAATTAAAAATAGCGGTTGGGAAAGAAATAAAACATTAGTTTTATATGATCCTAAGTTTCATGAAGGAGTTTTAGGATTAGTCGCCAATAAGCTTGTAGAAAAAACTCACAAACCAACTATAGTACTGACCAAAAATGACAGGGGAATCATAAAAGGTTCTGGGAGGTCAGTTGACGGCTTTAACCTTTTTAATGCATTAGAACCTCTAAAGAATAAGCTTTTTCTCAAGTTTGGCGGTCATGACTTTGCCTGTGGTCTGTCAATGACAGAAGACAAGATTTCTTCATTGCGCGCAACTTTCGAGAAAAGTTTTAAAGGAATTTATAATCTAAATATCCGCTATTATGATTGTGAATTACCATTTTCTAATCTTGACTTGAAAATAATTGCTGACATTAAAAAGGCGGGTCCGTTTGGCAGCGATAATGTGGCTCCTGTTTTCAGCATATTGCATCCCGCAATAAATAGTTACTTTTACATGGGAAAAGAAAAAAATCATATTAAGTTAAATATTAGAAAAAATAATAGGAACATTGATGTTGTCGGCTTCAATAAAAAATATTTGACTAAAATACTCTTACCTTATGTAGATCAAATATTTATTGAGCTGCAAGAAAATTGTTACCGTAATCAGGTTAAACTGCAAGGAATAATAAAAGGCATTATTTTTGCTGCGCCAAAATTAGCAGTTCCTGCACCTGTTATTGATCTGCGCGATGAAAAGTACATAATGGGATTTGCGGATAGGTATTTGATTTTTGATAAAAGAAATAAAAATACTGCCTCTAGCTTATATGATATTGATCCAGCTAAAATTACTTTGATAAATGATTATAACAATGAGGGTGAAGTAGCTGCTTTTCTTGATGTGCCCCGTAATCAGCAGGAACTTAACTTAGCTTTAACGAATAATTATGAACAACTTTATTTGCGCTTTATTATGGATCAACTGCCTGTTAAGCGGCTCCCGCCAAAAGCTGATTTTGTGAGGCTACTGAAATACGTGTATTCTCATCCTGGTTTGGCTATCACAGATTATCGAGAGGTTGGTTTATTTTTACAAATTGATTATAATAATATTCTTTTTATTTTGCGGGTATTTTTTGAACTAAAATTTATCAAATTAGAAGATGACAGAATAATCGGTGTTGCAAATCCAATAAAAAGAAAATTAACAGATTCTACTTATTTTAAGGCAACTAATTCCCAAATTAAATTTATAACTGATTTAAGAAAGATGCCAAGTCAGAAATTATTAATGTACGTGAATGAGCAATTAAAGCAACATTAATTTTTCACGTATTTAATGCTTTTAAGTTCAAAATCTGTTAGAATATTAAGGTCGAGTAAGCTTTAGCAAGAAAGTTAAGTTTTGGAGGTTTTTTCTTCTTATGGCAAACGATTTTGAGAAACATATTGCAAGTGTTAAGGATTTCCCTAATAAGGGTATTATCTTTCGTGACATTACCCCTGTTCTGCAGGATGGCAAGTTGTTTCAAGCAGCTACTCATAAGTTAGCTGAATACGTTAAAAGTAAAAATGCCGATTTAATTGTTGGTCCAGAGGCTCGTGGCTTTATTGTTGGTTGCCCTGTAGCTACAGAGTTAGGTATTGGTTTTGTTCCGGCAAGGAAGCCGCATAAGTTACCACGGGAAGTCGAAAGGGCTTCATATGATCTGGAATACGGTTCGAACAGCTTGGAAATTCATAAAGATGCTATTAAACCAGGTCAGCGTGTAGTAGTTTGTGATGATTTACTTGCTACTGCGGGAACTTTGAGAGCATGTAAAGAATTAATTGAAAATTTAGGTGGAGAACTAGTTGGTTCAGCTTTTTATATTGAATTACCAGATTTGAAGGGAAAAGAAAAATTGCCAGGACTTGACGTATTTTCACTCGTTAAATATCATGGTGCTTAAAAACGCGAAAGCCAGAATTTAAGTATAAATTTTTGAATTGGATTTAAATATAGCTTTTATATCAAGTGTTCTTAATAGTTAGACATTAAAGTCAACTATTAGGAACGCTTTTTTTCATGACTAATAAAAATGTTGTACAATTTTTTAATTTCAAAGAAAGCGATTTCCGAAAGATACAAATTTTTATGCTTTTTAAGTGCAAATTTTTTACAAGACCAAGTCAAGTATATATAATGATACAGTATTTTTAAAAAAGGAGAATAGAATAATTTGCAATTAAGAAGAGCAACAATGGCCGATTTTGACCGAATTATCGCTATTTTAAAAGACGGAGCCAATCAACTGGCTGAACGTGGTGTTGATCAGTGGCAAGGAGATTATCCGTCAAAAGAACAAATTAAAGAAGATATTGAAAACGGCTGGGCTTTTTTAGCTGTTTCTGAAGACCAGGAGACAGTTGGTGCTATTGCCATAGTGGACGGACCAGATCATGTTTATGATCATTTAGATGGCAAATGGTTGTCTAATACAAATAAATATGTGGTTATTCATCGTGTGGCAATTCATTC
The DNA here is from genome assembly GCF_036246345.1 of Lactobacillus rizhaonensis. Classification (NCBI taxonomy): domain Bacteria; kingdom Bacillati; phylum Bacillota; class Bacilli; order Lactobacillales; family Lactobacillaceae; genus Lactobacillus; species Lactobacillus rizhaonensis. The sequence continues at coordinate 86,251 of NZ_BTTV01000001.1, forward strand.
TCAGCATTCTGGTAAAGGCTATGCCACCAAGCTTTTACAGGCTGTTATCAATGATATCAAAAACAACAGAGACGACATTGACTCAATCAGAATTGATACTCACGAAGACAATAAGGCAATGCAACATTTGATTGCAAAGATGGGTTTTTCCCAAGTTGGTTATTTGCACGGAGCTTACCGACCAAATGAAACCTCATATGTTTATGAACTACTTAAATAAAAGAAAAATTGTTATCAAATATCACAATAGCAATCTATTCTGAAATTAAAAACCTGATAATGGAGTTTTTTCCATCACCAGGTTTTTCTTTGCTTTTATTTAATTAGCGATTCTTCATAATTGGTTGGTAAAAGAGATCAATCACTATGGCAGCCACTAGGGCAACAACAGAAGTGAGTAGTAAATTTATCCAGCTAATTTTTGTCATAGCAATTCCCAGTAAAGCTAATATTACGGTTAAGAGTACATCAGCTAGTTGGGTTAAGCCAACAGCTTTAGAAGGATAATCCTGCCAGAAAAATTTTTTAGTTCTGGTGATTAGGACGATGAACATTGCACTGAGAACTAAATAAACATAAACCATTGTTGATATTGTACCGTGACTCCAGCCATGAGTATTGAGGTAAGCAATACCTGCTATTCCAATTACCGTCCAGCCGAAAGCTAATGAAAAGGCAATCTTAGCCAATTTTGCCATATTCCAATTTTCAGGTTTATATGTGATATGGGTTCTGTCGGTACCGATCATCATCGTCACCATATTATTCATAATAGTATAAATAACCATTGCGTTTAAGGCCATTGGAATATAGTTGAAGAATAAATAGCCAAAGGTTAATAGCATGGTTAGTTGAGCAGTTCTCGCCAGCTTGGTTAATGACCATGTCGTCATTCTCTGGTAAACTCTGTGTCCGGCATCAAGTATCTTAACTATTGAAGATAAACCGTCATTTAAAAGAACCATTTTGCCTGATCTTTTTGCGACATCTGCAGCATTCGAAACGGCGATGCCAACCTCCGCTTGTTTTAAGGCTGGTGAGTCATTAACGCCATCACCGGTCATTCCCACAATATAGCCTTGCTTTTGAAAGAATTTAACCATGCGTAATTTGTCTTCTGGTAAAACATCTGCAATTCCAGCGAGCTTGCTTGTATCTGTTTGGTCAGTGAAATCATGAATAGAAATTACATCACCTTGCAAGTCAACCTGTTTAGCAACTGCAACGGCTGTTTTTTGGTTATCCCCAGTTAGCATAATCGGTTTTACTCCACGTTTTTTGAGTTCACCCAAAGCTTCTTTAGAATCAGATCTTACCATATCTTGCAAGATGAAAACACCGGCTAATTTATCATCAATTAAGAGAGCTACTGAACGACCGGCACTAAAATCAACTTCCTTAGCTTTTTCATTTGCATTTTTATCAATTAATGAAAGTTGTTTAAAAGAGCCCAGTTTAATATTATGGCCATTACAATTTGCCATTGAATAGCCGGTACTAGAGGTAAAAGGAGTAAAGTCAGAAGCTGATTTAACTATTAATCCCTTCTTTTTTATATATTCATCAATTGCAGTGTCTATTAACTTTTTATTTCTTTGATCTGTAGCAGCCGAAGCTAATTCCAGAGCTTCATTATCACTAAATGAGCTGAAGTTTGTCCATTGACCAACCGCTGTTTTATTTTCGGTAATAGTTCCTGTTTTATCCAGCAAAATCAGGTTAAGGTTTGCGGCATCTTGAATTCCAGTTAAATCTGAAGTTAGCACTCCTTCTTTACTAAGACGAGTAGCTTCAAATGAATTGGAAAGTGCAAAGGTAGAGGGCATGGCAACGGGAATTGAAGCTATAAACATCATTGCCAAAAATGGCAACATATTAATCAGGTTATTGATATCTCCTCCCTTGAAGAAGGAAGCAATAATAATTATTAAAGTTAAAATCCCATCAAGAATACATAAATAATAAATAATTTTAGTAAGTAATTGTTGCAGATGTCCCGGAGCAGCGGAATTATTAATTAAATTAATTGTTTTACCGGACCGAGAATTGGCTCCAGTAGCTGTAACAACAGCAAGGCCATTGCCTTCCGTAACGGTGGTACCGGCATAGGCTGTATCTTGCGGATTTTTCCGGACGGTTCTGGCTTCACCCGTGATTGAGCTTTCATCGGTAGAAACTTGACCATCAATTAGTTTTACATCTGCCGCCAAAACATCTCCAGCTTGCATACTGATTAGATCTCCAGGGACTAAATATTTAGAGTCAATGTTTTGCCATTGACCGTCCCTCTGAACAAAAATAGTAGGAGTCAATTTGTGCGAGATATTATTTAAAACGCGTCTTGACTGCTTTTTCTTGGAAGCTCCGTTCCAAGCAGCGAAAAGAAGCATTAAAAGAACGAATAGAGATTGTATCCATTTTCCCAAAATACACTCCAAAAGTAGAGCAGCTTCGAGAATCCAAGCTGATAAATTCCATAACTTTGATAAAAACTCTTTAAAAAAATTGAACTGGGGTTCCGGTACCTCATTTAAGCCATTTTTTTGCAAAAGTTCATCTGCTTGGGCTTGAGTTAAACCAGTGATTTTTTCCGACATAATTTTACTTCCTTAGTTTTAATACTTTAATTAACGTAGCATAAAAAGACCGCTTTTGCTATAAATTTATTCCCAATTTTGTTTTAAAAAATCCCAAAATAGTGTACACTAGGTATAGTAGTGTATTAGTACACTTCGCTTAAACAATTATGATTGTTCCAAAGTTTGTCGGAAGTACGCAGCTATACTTAATTTAATAAGGTGAGTCCCATGTCCTTTAAAAAGATACTTTTAGTTTCATTGCTAACAATTACGGCTTTCTTTTGTTTTCCTTTTTTTATTCATAATGAAATTGTGGATTACTTCAACCTTGCGATTCCGGAAACCAAAAGTTATGCTCAAGTACCGAAAAATACTCAACAATATTATAACGTTCAGGCTTATGATTCAAAAACTGGAAGTAAGCTTCCCTATAAAATAAATAGGGTAGGAGGATACGATCCTAGTTTGGAATATATAAAAATTGATCACAGAGGCCAATATGTTAAGGAAATTCAATATGTTTCTAAAAAAGAATTTTCAAAAGTTGTAAATAAATAGAAGTTCTAAAAATTTAAGGTAGCAGTAATTAAACTTGTTATATTTAAAAGTTGAACAAAAAGTAAATGTTTAGGCAAGCAGAAAGGAAATACCATGTTTGAAAAAATGTTAGTACCAATATATGTTTGTTTTTTAATCATCACTAACCAAATTCCTTTAAACCATAATTCATGGACTGATAGAGCAGATCCCACAATTGACGAAGCTATAAGTTATGCGAAAGTTCCGGGTAATACTCAAGAATATCTAAATGTTCAAGCAATAGATCCAGAGACTGGAAAAAAATTACCATATAAAATCAAGAGAGTGGGCGGCTATGAACCAGGTAGGCAATATATAAGGATTGACCACAAAGGTCAGTACGTCAGAAAGATTGATTATATTTCAAAAAACACTTACCTAAAGGCAATTAAAGGAGATAATGAGTAATCACTTTGTTATAATCTAAAAAAGGCATAAAAAAAAAGACATAAAAAAAGTCTGCATTATTGCAGACTTTTTTTAAATTGATAAATTAATCTTTATCAACGCTGTCTGGGAAGGTAGCTAAACGCTCGCCTTCGCCAAGTTCTTCTTCGATTTCAAGTAAACGGTTGTACTTTTCAACACGCTCTGAACGAGCTGGAGCACCAGTCTTCAATTGACCACCGTTAACGGCAACGGCAAAGTCAGCGATAAATGTATCACCAGTTTCACCTGAACGGTGGGAAATCATGGTGTTGTATCCATTCTTACGTGAAAGACGAATAGTTTCCAAAGTTTCAGTAACAGTACCAATTTGGTTTAACTTAATCAATGAAGCGTTACCGGCACCTTCCTTAATAGCTTTAGTCAAAAGCTTAGGGTTAGTACAAATAAAGTCATCCAAAACAATTTGAATTCTGTCTTTGTGGCTTTGAGTAAATTTAATCATGCCGTCAACATCATTTTCATCGTATGGGTCTTCAATTGAGATTAACTCTGGGAATTCGTCAAGTAACTTGTCGTAGTATTGAGCTAATTCTTCATCGTTAAATACTTTACCTTCGAAGTGGTACTTGCCGTCTTCTTTGTTGTAGAAGTAAGAAGCAGCACAGTCACAAGCTATGGCAATGTCTTCACCAGGCTTGTAACCAGCCTTAACGATAGCATCGTGTAAAGCTTGTAAAGCTTCTTCAGAGTTCTTCATGTTAGGAGCAAAACCACCTTCATCACCAAGGCCAGTTTCGTAACCCATATCTTCAAGAACTTTCTTTAAAGTGTGGTAAGTGTTAACGATCTTTTCAAAACCATCACGGAATGAAGTCTTCTTAACTGGAGTGATCATGAATTCTTGAACGTCAATACCGTTGTCAGCATGCTCACCACCGTTAATAACGTTGTGGAAAGTTTGAGGCATTTCAAGATCAGTGCCGCCAAGGTATCTGTATAAAGGTTGGTGGCTGTCTTTTGCGGCAGCAGCTGCAGTAGCCATAGATACACCTAAAATGGCGTTAGCACCAAGCTTAGCTTTGTTAGGGGTACCATCTAATTCAATCATTACGCGGTCAATGTTTGCCTGATCGTGTGGATCCAAACCCTTTAAGGCATCAGCAATTTTAGTATTTACGTTTTCAACGGCTTTGGAAACACCTTTGCCGCCTACACGACTGCCACCATCACGTAATTCAACTGCTTCATTTTCACCAGTTGAAGCACCTGATGGAACCTCAGCTTTACCAACGACACCATTTGATAAGGTTACAAAAGCCTCAACAGTTGGGTTACCACGTGAATCATAGATTTCCAGTGCATGAACATTTTCAATGACTGATTTTAACATCTAAAAACCTCCTAAATAATAAATGCTGTACTATTTTGTGTAAGTACATACATTAGTGGAGCACAAGCTCCATATCTACATCACAAATTTTAGCCTAAGTTTGTGATTATGTAAACATTTGTAAACGATTTCTAATGTTAAAAAATATTAAAAATATTTTTGTCGCTTTTTTTGCAGGTTTGATTTATTATTTAGCTATATATTTTTTAAAAAGGATAGTTTATTTCTATAAGGATATAAGATATGGATAAAGTAAAGTTAATAATCGACTCTGGTTCAAACGATAGAATGAATGATGATTTAACTGTCGTACCCCTAACAATGACCATTGCCGGAAAAGATTTTGTTGATGACGAAAATCTTGACATTGACAGTTTTATTGCTAGTATGGAAAAAAATACCGAAGAAGGTAAGACATCATGCCCTAGTATCAATCAATGGCTAAATGCTTTAAAGGGATCAGATTTAGCAATCATTATGACGATTACCAGCGGTTTAAGCGGAAGCTTTTCATCTGCATTTCAGGCAAAACAAATTTATGAAAAAGATCATCCTGGAAGTCATGTGCTTGTAGTTGATTCCAGAACGGCCGGACCAGAAATTTCTGTTATTTTGCGAGAAATTGAAAGGTTAGTTAATAGTAAGACCCGTTTTGTAGATTTAGAGCAAAAAATTTCGGATTACAAGACACATACACATTTACTTGTCGTATTAAAATCGCTTCATAACTTAGCACTAAATGGTCGGATAAACATGGCCGTTGCCAAAGTAGCAAAAGTTTTAAATATTGATGTGGTTGGCACCGCCAGTGATGAGGGTAAATTAGAGCCATTATCAAAAGTTAGAGGGATAAAGCGTGCTTTTAAAGAAATTCTTAAATTAATGGCCGAAATGAAATACAAAGGTGGGCGTTTGATTATAGATCATTGTAAAAATGAAAAAGATGCCCAAACTTTAAAAGAAAAAATTTTAGCAAGTTACCCTCAAGCAGAAATAGTAATTCGTTCAATGAGAGGGCTTTGTACCTTTTATGCCGAAGAGGGCAGCTTAATGATAGGCTTTGATGATTTATGATTTTTAATAGAAGAAAGTCCGCCATTTTTTTAAAATTAAATTTTGTGTAATATCGAAATAATTTAACGTATCAAAAAACAGCTCTAACTTTTTAGTTCAGGGCTGTTTTTTAAATAATCATTAGTAATAATTGTTGAGAAATGCTAAAACAGAATACTGCAAGCGATGTTGCTCCAATAATATCCGATGGAAAATGGGCTTTAAGGCTAATACGGGAAATGACCACCATTAGCCAAATTATCAGCAAAATCCAAAGCAGCCTGTTTCCTAGTCGTCCTGCAAAAAGATGCCAGATAATTAAAGCCATGACGGTACTTCCTAAAACGTGACCACTAGGGAAACTATAGCCATCTTCTAAATCTGAGTGCAGAATTGGACGTTTTCTGCGCATCCACTTTTTCAAAAAAATCCCAATTAAATCGGTAAAGCCTAAAGTAAATAAGGCCCAGAAGGCAAGCAAATTTTCATTATTGCTAATTAAAAAACTTGCCAGAAATACATCCAACACAACCAGCAGTTTTGGGTCGTTAATAAAAGCAATTATTTGCCAACCAATGCCATCACGTTTTCTGATCAATTTGTGATGCAGCCAATGATCGAATAGATTAAAACGCCGTGAATTTCTGACATTAAAGATAAGTAGTATTAGTATTAGAGCAGATATCGTTGCTAGCCAAAAGTTAATATTCAAAACACATCCCTACCTATAATTTATATTCGTTTGTATTTTAACAGCAACAAGGCAAAGGATAAAAATTAAAATCTACTCTTGAGTAAAACTTAATATTTGTAATTTAAAGGAAATTCAGAATCTGAGTTTTTATCAAAACTAGTTTTAGTAAGGTAATTATTTTAAAAGAAAGCTTGACTATAATTAAAACCAACTTAAAATTATTATTATCAAGTTAGAGCGTAATTTAGGAGGAAAAAATGAATAATAATCACACTTCTAAGCAAGAGACTGTGGGTGAAGCTATACGTGATATTGCTCACCATGAACATAACTTTGCTTTAGCTGATAATTCTACAAATCATATTGGTGATCTCGTTGTTTATGGCATCCTTTATCTTTTGACACTTTTGCTTTCTATTATTTGGTTTGACTGGCTATTTGTATTGTTAGCTATTGTGGCAATCATTAGCGTAATTCGTTACCAAAACTTCTTGCGACACAAGGTTAATTCCCAAAAGATGACATCGTTTTTCGTAAATACTAGTTTGATATCAACTGGAGTGAGGTCTTTTGTAATAGGAAACGCACCATTACTAGCTCTTAGTATGCATACTCAGGGAAGATTTAATTTCTTTATTTCTTTGCTAGTTGGCCTATTTACGGCTTTGATTGGAATAACTTGTCAGTATCATTACCTAACTAATCATCAAGTCATTGACAGGCAAAAGGAAGCACTAGGAAAGACCTGCAAAAATGCTGTTGACTTTAGTGTTAATAGTTGCAAAAAGGGTTATGTCAGCCAAGGCTTTTTCTTTGATATTGCGTGTGGTTTTGCGCTTTTGGCAAATTATTTTTCCTATAAAGAATTCATCTTAGTTAAATTTGAAGCTTGGCAATTTGTTTTAATTACTATTTTAATAGTATTGGGTACAGTTCTATTTCAAAGGTTTTTACATAATAAAGTTGTTTCAAATAATATAAGTAAAGACTTTATATGGGGCACTTTATTAATGACGGCTGCGCGCGGCTATCTGATAGCCATTGCACCCTGGGTTGCAATGTGTCTGTTCAAGGGCAATTCAATCAATTGGTTAGCAGCAAACCTCTTAGGAGCATTAGTAGCAATAGTTGGAACTGGATTGCAATATAAATATTTATATAATGTCAGAGTCTTTTAATTATAAGACTAAATTTGGATAACCTTAACAGTTGTGACGCTGATACAAAGAGAAGCCAGTAAAAGTAATTTCTTTCACTGGCTTTTTTAATACCGAAAGTAGATTTGGTTATAAAGCTTAATTCTATTTTTCTATTCATTTAATCTTTTTCAACAGGATTTCTTATAGAATGTCAAGTATCAAAAAGAATAAAAAATGGGTATACTAAAGGTATTTCAAAAGTCGCCCTTTGAAAGTTAAATATTTGTTTAACAGATAACGCTTATTGGCATACAGCTTGCTGATAATGCTGCTTTTTTCTATATTCATCAAAGTCTTTTGAAAATGAAATGCTGGTTCATCTTTATAGTTGTATTTCGACGAACTTAATTTGTTAATAAGCATTTTGCGTTGCAGACTATCTCTATTCAATATTAGAAGAGCTAAAAAAGCTGAGTATAAATCATTTTTTCTGATGAAGAAGAGTCATTTGTTTCAAGAATTTTGTGACCCAAATAAAGTTCTAAACTTTTTCTAGTGGGAACAAGAAAAATTTTCTGATTTTCATTCACTTTGTAAAGATAAATGGGAGATACGTGGGCAGCAGTGTTTCTAAAAAAGATAGTATTTGTGTTTTTGAATAAAAATAAAATAATGTTGAATCAAAAACTAAAGATGAGGGTACTGAAAAAGAAAGTAAGAACCCGCCCAGACCAGTAGATAACAGAATCAGTTCTAACTTTCACCAGTTGTTAGTTGACCAAGATGCAAGCTATTTGACCACTGAACCGCCAGCGATTGACGTTGACGACGATAAGCTTAATCAGCAAAACAAAATACGCTGGGTGACAACTTTGGCTTAAGGTTGAAAGAGCTAGTTATAGATGCGACTAATGCCAGTATAGTATGGCTACGTTACTGAATAGATGAAAAAAGATAATTTAGGTAAGCAATTGTACCACCTGATCAAATAACCCCGATATATTCTACTGATCTAAACTGTAGACTCGTTGCATTGAGGCGATCGTACAAAGAATTAAACCTAGACACAGTGAAGTATCACTAGGTGCATGAATATGGGATCTGGCAAACGGTTACTGCCTTTAAGTCAAGAAATTAGCAATTTCAATATTTACCAACACTAAAAGCGCATACGTGTGAAGAGTGCACTCATTTAGACGAAAAAGTCTTTGATTTAAAAGATAAAGTAGAAGGTTTAAATTACCCTTTAATACATCCATATTATAGATGTATGACAATGCTATTGCTTGATAGCTCTGAAAGATGGGCACATAACCCTGAAACGGGCAAGGGTGAATATGTTGGAAACATGTCCTTTGAGCAGTGGAACAAGCAAATTGAAATTAGATGTATTAAAGAAAAAGAACAAAACCGTATTAATAAATACGAAAAAGTTGTTTCTTCTATAAAAGAAGCGCATAATATGTCGACTAAAGGTAAGCCATTATCAGTGATTGGTAGATTAAGTAACGGTAAGCTAGTTAAGTATAGGTATTATGATGAAACAGGCTATGTTGACAAAGATTTAGACTTAACAGACCATGGCAATAAAAAATGCATAAGTTCGTACCACATTTACGTTTTTGGGTAAAACAATTTGATAAAACCCGTGGCAAAATAAGATTATATAGAAGAACTGTAGACCATTAACTGAAAACTAAATTGAGAACTTAAGGAGGTGGCACAATAATGAGTAAAATTAAGAGTTTAGCTCAATTTAGGGATTTAATTGAAACAGGATATGAAATAGAGTTCACTTTAAATAATCAGCGTTGGTTATTGGAGCCAGACCAGAATGCGGCTTATTTTACAGAAAGACGTGAGCTAGGCAGTGGTGATTATGTTAAAAAGTTCAAAGATACTAATGAAGTATTGAACTTTGAAATTGAGGGTAAAAAGTTATCCGAATTATATTCTAAAATGGATAATGTTCAATGGTAACTATAGATTCAAAGTTTTATATTAATCAGGTAGCATATATGGGTCCAAATAAAATGACTTTAGTACAGATTTTAGGTAATTTTCGTGCTAGAAATGTAACTTTTACTTTAAAAGATGGAACTAAACGTACAATTTTTGTTAATGAGATAGAAGACGAGTCAGATGATCAACCTGAAACGTTATTTATGGCAGATGACCCTAAAGATGATGTATGGATTTCAGATGTGGTCAGTGCAACAGCTTTATAGCAAGTAAACTATATGCCAGTAAAGAAGTAGGGCAAAATTGAAAAAAAGTGAAAAAGAAGCAATTAATGTCTTAAAAAATGCATTTAATACTAAAGAACTCTATATGTATACATTCACTATTCAAGATTATTTTGCAGATGAAACGGATCAACTAGCAATAGATAATCCTAAAATGGAAGATTATTTGAATGATGTTATTCCTGAGTTTACGGAAGAATACGATGAGACAAAAAAAGACATATGGCTAAATGATTTAAAAAAAATCATTAAAAAAGCAGAATTATTGGCATAAGTTTGAGTTTCACAGGACATATGCAGAATGAAAAATTTAGATACAATAGATAAGTTGATAAATATTCTTGGGTGCTCGGTTGCTTTTTATGTTAGCAACTTTTTTATCAAGTTTATGTCTTTGCTTTGTAGGAGGTATACTTCCATATAGCTTTTTAAAGAATACACATTATCTTGATATTTTTGATAAATATCAAGATAATATTCTAATAGTTCTTATTATGACTTTCTTTTTTCTGATTGTGCAAAGTGGAATAATATTTTAAAAAAGGTATGTTGATAATACGACATTAAATAAATGGAAAAATCAATATGAATATGGTGGTAACAGTCGACAAATCGAAATAAAAATTGGACTAATTGAACAGGAAAAACAAGGCTTAGCAAAGTTTCTTTCATTCTGATCTTATAAGATTAATGATAAATTACGAAAAAGCTTAAAATTAATGATTATGATAAGGAAAATATTGCAAACCTTTATTAAGCTTTAAGTAAATTATCTAAATATCAATCGAACAAGCCATTGTACCGTTCACTAAACTCTTGGAACGAAGAAGAACTGACTGATTTTTTTAAAAAAAGCCAGGTGCAATATTAGTAGAACCCAGTTACATTTCTGCAAGCAAAGCAATCTACGATGAAAATGATAACGTTCAAATTATTATTAGAAATAGCAAAAATGGCGTTGATTTATCAGATTATGGATTAGCAGAAGAAAAAGAGGTACTATTTGGACGTAACAGAAAATCCAAAATTCTAAAAGGTTATACCAAAGGTGAACAGATAATATTGGAGGTTGATGAAATTGAATAAGAAAGAGCCCTATTCAGACCTGCGCTGGCACTTACCTAGTGGTGGCAAGGTAATTGGAAGAGACCACCCAGAGACTGAGGAAGAAAAAAAGCAGACAAAAGAACTGATCGAGTTTGCTAAGAAACTACCTAAATCAGCTTTTGATAATGAACACCACAAAAAATTGAGAGAGCAAATAAGAGCGGCAAACAAAAAATATGGTTTGCCAGAAGACGAAAATTTATAACTCGAAGTTAAAGCAGCAATTAAGCTGCTTTTTTGTCCCCCGAGCAAGGCGTAAAACTGCTTATTTTTTTTGTGTTCGCCACACGTAAAAAAAGCGAGAGAGGAAACAAATAAATAAAACGTGAAGAACTAAAAAAATTAAATTTAACAGATGAACAAATTGACAAAGTAATGAGCCTACATGGCGCCGATGTTGAAAACTAAAAGTCCAAGATTAACGAACTGAATAAGACTAACGAGTCTTTTCAGTCGCTGATTGCAGAGCGTGACAAGGATTTAAAAACACTCAAAAAGCAAGTAGAAGACAAAGGCGCACAATCACTGATATTAAGGCTAACTATAGTAATGATTGGGATTCATATGAATTAAAAAATGAATGTTATTGGAGAACGCTAGTAGATCCATTTGATGTAGACGAATCTAATTATGTTGTTTCAATGGCAAACAATAGCCGTCAATTTAACCTTGATGAAAAAATACCCGAAATGGACAATTACATGTTTAGTAAACTATTTTTAGGAAACCAAACTAAAGATAGTGGCTAAGGTGTTACAACTAATACGTTGGACGAGAAGAAGATTTTAGCTGCCTTTGACGTTATGATAGTCGATTTTGACAACAGCCAATTTGAAGAGTTTGCCAAGCATGTTAATGCCCAGGTATCTGGTGGTAAACTTAAAAATGAAGTTAAGAAGAATGCTAAAAATGTTTTGGAAACATATAAGCTAAAGGCGTAAGTCTGAACATAGGTTAAAACTGGTAATTTAAGACGAAGTTGGATACTAAAAGGCACTTTTTATCGGGTTCAGATATCGCTATGGAGAAATTTAAAAATATATCAAATAAGCCACTCAGATTAATTTCTGGGTGGTTTATTTTGTTGTAAAATTAATTATAATTAAATTGAAAAGTGTATGTATAAAGCAGATAATCGAATTAAGTATTTTAAATTTAAGAAGGAAAATAATTATGAATATTATTTATGAGAAAGATTGGCGTGCCATAGTACCTACCCTATGTTGGAGTTGGATTACTGCTTTTATTTTAGCTATTCCAAAATTAATTGATATTTACTCTACAGATTATTATTTAGACAATCAAGCTGGAGTAGTTGTTTATAAGCATGGTTTGATTAATAAAAGACAAGAAAACATTGACCTTTATCGTATTAAAAACATTTCTTCAAGAGAAAATATATTTAGCGGAGGCTATATTTACGTTACATTTACCGACGGAACGGTGAAAACACTCCCATATATAAAAAATGCAAATGAGGTCTCTATTAGTCTGAGAAACATTGCTAATACAAAGCGTGTTGAGCAGGGAGTAAAACCAATTGAAATTTTGAAATAATAAAGAGTAATTTCCTAAATTGCTCTTTATTATTTTTATGCCGTGTGAATGCCGTGCGGAAGAATAATAAAAGCTTGTAATAGCTAATATTACAAGCTTTTTAACTTGATTTAAGGAGAGTACAGGATTTGAACCTGCGCGCCAAGGAAAAACTTGGTTCGCCGGATTTCGAGTCCGGTGCATTACCACTCTGCCAACTCTCCGTAACGAATAACATTATACCTTATCTAAAATTTTTTTCAACTTGTTGTTTATCCATAAAACTGGGTAATAGTCAGTATTCTGTAGTTTTTTATCTGTCGTGCAATGAAAAAGATAATGTTGTAAAAAATAATAATAAATGTTAAGCTACAAATTAATTTAAAATTAACTTATTTAACATTTTATTTAGACAGCCTACAGAAAAGGGTGTGGCAATGGACGGTTACCTAACTAAAAAATCAGCATTTAAAGAAGCACTTCCTACTATATTTGGTTACATTGGTATTAGTACAGCTTTTGGAATTATCGGTAAAGCAAGTGGCTTTTCTACAATCGAAGTATCTTTGATGTCTCTTATTATTTATGCTGGATCGGTCCAACTTACAACTCTCAATATGCTGGTTGCTGGCAGCCCGATAGCTTCAATTATTTTAGCGGCTTTTTTAGTTAATTCTCGGGTAATACTAATGAGTACAACCGTCGCAGGCTACTTAAAACAAGAAAATCTAAAAAGAAATATCCTGATTGGAACTTTTCTCACCGATGAGAGTTTTGCTCTCGGTATGAATAAAATAAATTATACAAAAGGCAAATTAAACTTTACTTGGTTTAATACTGTCAATATTATTTCTTATTTGACTTGGCAAGCTGGAACACTCCTCGGTGCAATATTAGGCGGCTTTATTACAGACCCTAAAAAGTTAGGACTGGATTTTGCCATTGTAGCAATGTTTATCGGTCTACTTTATTTGCAAGTGTTGGGTGACAAAAATCTTAATAAGATATTACAGATAATAGTAATATTAATATCTTTTGCGTTGACCTACTTATTGACCATTGTTTTGCCCGCTAATTTAGTAGTAATAGTTGTTACCCTGATTGGCTGCAGTTTAGGAATGGTGCTAAAATATGTCTTCTTCTAAATATATTTTAATAACGATTGTTTTGTGCGGAGTGACCACTTTGCTTTCAAGGGTGATACCATTTGTTTTATTAAAAAAATTTTCATTGCCACCAAAGTTAGTTGAATTTCTCTCTTTTGTTCCCATAGTAATTATGGCCGCACTCTGGTTCAGTAATTTAATTATAGCTAGGCCAGGGCATTTGCCTGAATTTAATTGGCAGTATGTTCTAGCATCCCTGCCGACCTTTGTAGCTGCAGTCATTAGTAAGTCTCTATTAGTCATTGTGATAGTGGGAATGATTTCCCTAGCGGTTCTGCGTTTAATTTAAAAACAAATTATAGAACGATATGATCTCCGAAATTAAGACAATTTCGGAGGTCATATTTTTTTCTAAATTATCTCAATAAGATAACATTGAAATTCATGAAAATCCCACTCTTACTCCTTTAAATCTCCAATCGTCTTGAGGTAGGTTTTGATCTTTTGTTCTACAAACTCAATATTATCTTCAATTTTCTTTTCTTCTTCGTGTAGATAATCTAATTGATTAAATAATAAAACTAATCTTTCGGGGATAGTTTGATTGCCCGCATAACGTAATTTGGCATATTTTTGCATTTCTCTAATGCTCATGCCTGTTTTTTTTAAGCGTGAGATAAAACTGATCCAAGCTACATCTTTTTCGCTATAAACCCGGCGATTGTTCTCATCTCGCTTTGGGAAAAGTAATTTTTGCCTTTCATAATAGCGTAATGTGTCAATTGAAAAACCACTAAGTTCTGAAAATTGACCAATTGAATACTTCATCGAATTTCCTTTCAAAAATAATTTTGATTTCAGTAAATAGTATATCGTCATATTTTATTACTTCAAAATTTTTTGAAAAGTAGTTGACATGGACTATACTCCAGCAATTATTCTAAAACTTGTTAAATATCAAAAAACAAAATGAAAAGGAGAAAACTATGACAAACGATGAACGCTATCAAAAGGGTCTGGAAAATTTAGAGAAAGTGGACAGGGAAGGAGGCCAGTCAGTTATTGACTCACTTGCTGGCTTATCAGAAGATGTGGGGCGCTACATTATTGAATTTGCTTTCGGTGACATCTATGACAGGAAAGTTTTAGATTTGAAGCAAAGAGAAATGATCACCATCACAACTTTGTTGACGCAAGGTGACACTGAACCCCAATTGAATGTTCATATTAATGGCGCCTTAAATGTTGGCTTAACGCCTGAAGAGGTAATTGAAACCTTTATTCAAACGATTCCCTATGTTGGATTTCCTAAAGTCCTGAATGCGATTACTGTTGCAAAACAAGTATTTAAAGACCGCGGAATTGATTTCACTAAGTCTCATAAGAGTGAATAAAGTTATGATAAAAACTAGTTACTGTTAACAAGTATGCTAGTTTTTTAATTTCATGTTTTTAAAATGTTAGCGAATGTGATTTTTTAGCATCAAAGACCAGAATATTTGAATTTAGGTTAATTAATATTTTGTATTAATGATTAAAGAAAGTGTTATATGGGAAGTTCATTATCAAAACGTGCTGCTGTGTCTGATACTATTCCAACTGTTTGTGGTTATCTGGGAATTGCAACTGCTTTTGGCGTGATCGGTCGAGCCACTGGTTTTTCGACTATTACTGTAATTTTAATGTCGCTTATTATGTACGCTGGCTCGGCAGAATTTACTACTGTTAGTATGCTGGCGTTGGGTAGTCCAATAGGTTCAATTATTTTTACCGCATTTATGGTCAACTCAAGAATGATTTTAATGAGTACGACTGTTGCGCCCTATTTTAAAAAAGATAGTTTGGGTAAGGGCGTTTTAATTGGTACGCTTTTAACTGATGAAAGCTTTGCTTTAGCTATGAATAAAATTAATTATACAAACGGGAAAATGAATTTTACCTGGTTTAATACCGAAAATATCATTTCTTATGCGGCCTGGGTTAGTGCAACAGTGATCGGTGCGGTGCTGGGCAATTTTATTAAAAATCCCCAAAAATTAGGACTAGATTTTGCAAATGTGGCAATGTTTATTGGGTTATTATATTTGCAAATAAAGGGTGATAAAAAGCTAAATAAGCTGCTGCAAGCAATAGTAGTTTTATTGACATTGGCGTTAACATACGGTTTAACGATATTTTTGCCCGCCAATTTAGTTATTATTGTTGTTACGCTTATCGGATGTACATTAGGGATGGTAATAAAACGTGTCTTCTTCTAACTATATATATTTAACAATTATCGGTTGTGGGATTACAACTTGGTTATCCCGGGTACTGCCTTTTTTTCTATTAAAAAAATTTTCTTTACCAAAAGTGGTAGTTGAGTTTTTATTATTTGTGCCAATTGTCATAATGTCAACTATGTGGTTTTGCAATTTATTCATAGCTCAACCAGGACAATTACCCAAGGTAAGAGTAGATTTTTTAATTGCTTCGGTACCAACTGTGGTAGCAGCAATTATTAGTAAATCTTTGCTAGTGATTGTAATTGTAGGCATAATATCTTTAGCAGTCCTACGCTTAATTTAGAAAATTTAAGTTAAAAATGGTATAATATTAATATTATAAATATTTTGGTTGGAGTTTAAGGCTTTCAAGAATTGTTCTTTGGTTTGGGTTGCCAAAGCAATTTGTGAAGGCCTTTTTTTGCTGTAGAAAGCGGGAGTGCAAATGATGTTTTTAGGTATGCTGAGCGTTATTTTATTAGCCACGTTAATTGGAGGACAATTTAGTGCCAGATTAAAATTGCCGGCAGTTGTTGGTGAATTGCTGGCTGGAATAATAGTTGGTCCTGCAGTTCTTAATCTTGTGCAACCTACAGAAATTATAAAAGTATTCTCCGATATTGGTGTGATTTTTTTAATGTTTTTGGCTGGCCTTGACAGTGATCTGAAAACTTTGAAAAGGTTACTGCGTCCCAGTATATTGGTGGCTGGATTTGGCATGATTGTACCAATCATTATTGCTTATGTCACTGGCATTATTTTTGCATTTTCTCAAGTGGAAAGTTTGTTTTTAGGCTTAACTTTTTCAGCCACCTCTGTTTCGATTTCTGTTGCAGTTTTGCAGGAAATGGGGCGCTTACAAGGAAAAGAGGGCATGACAATTTTGGGCGCAGCAGTAGCAGATGATTTGCTCTCAATACTACTTTTGAGCATTGTTAGTGGGCTAACGGGTTTATCTGAACCCGGCTCAAATAAGGGCAAAGATTTAATTCTAAGCCTACTGACTCAAGCAGCATTCCTGATACTTTTAGTTTTGGTTAGTGTTTACGTTATACCCCGTTTGATAAATTTAAGTCAGCGTCTGACATTACCGGTTCCAGAGACGCTAGTGGCAATGATTATTGTAGTAATGGCTTCTTGGGGAGCTGAGAAGGTGGGCTTTAGTAACCTGATTGGAGCCTTTTTTGCCGGACTAGCATTGAATCGTACTTCAGCGCAGAAAACTCTCAAAAAGAATTTTACGGTAATTGGCTACAGCAGTTTTATTCCCATCTTTTTTGTTAGTATTGGTTTAGACATGAGTATTAAAGGCATTCTAAATGACTTTATTTTATTTTTGGTCTTGGTAATTGGCAGTGTTTTTTCAAAATTGGTGGGAGCGGGGTTAGGAGCAAAACTAGCAGGTTTCAGTAATTCCAGTTCATTATTGGTTGGAACCGGGATGGTTTCTCGCGGTGAAATGGCTCTTGTTGTCGCACAAATAGGCTTAACTAACCATTTACTAGCGCCAGCGGCATATTCAACAGTGATCGGAGCAATTATTATGACCACTGTGGTTTCGCCCTTTCTCCTAAAATGGTCAATATCAAAAATGGTTCAGAAGTAATGAATCCTAAAAATACCAATTACTAACGCCATAATCATCTGCTAAGCCTTCTAGTCAAATCTCTTAAAATTGCTTAAAAGTTATGATAATATGAAAAACATGTTTTTTATTGTTAAATTTAAGCAGAAGGTAGGAAGGTCGAATGAAAATTCAGCCAGGTGCTGAAATCTTTAAATTAAGATGGTATATTAAGCAAATGCGCGGTTGGAGCTTTAAAACATATTTATTGTTAATGTTGGGAATAGGCATTATCATCGGTGTTACTGTAGCATCGCCCATCAGTCAAACTTCTTTGTTAACGATGATTGCTGCTATTCTGGGCTTTACGTGCACACTCGCTATCACTAACGCTAGGCAAATTAACGGTATCTTGGGTTTAGTTTCTGCTGCGATTTATATTATAGTTTCCGTATATGCTAAAAACTATGCTAATGTTATTTTACAAGCTATTTATATTTTACTATTGGATTTACCCGTCCTAATGTTGCCGTCCTGGTCTGAAGACACGGAAAAACATATTCATGGTTTAACGACTAAAAAATGGCTTATGACTGTTAGTTTTTTTGCTGTAGTTCTAGCTTTACTTTATCTGCTGGACACAAAGATTTTTAGTAGTCCACGTCCTGTAATTGATGCCACAGCTGGTGCAATAGGAATTACTGGTTCACTTCTTTGTATGTTGCACTTTCGCGAACAGTATTACTTTTGGACTATTCAAGGAATTCTATCAATTATTTTATGGGGAGTTACTGCATTTCAAGGAGATGCTAATCTTACACTATTTTTAACATATATTTTATATTTAACTAATGATTTACTTGCTTTTACTGATAAGCATGTTCACTGGTTTCATTAACAAAAAAGAAGTTTTGTTTGCACAAGACTTCTTTTATTTTTCCAAGTGTTCTTTCACAATTTTACTTAAGATTTTGGTTGCACCTTTACCGGCTTTATCATCATAATAAGATTGATAGCGTGTATCATTATCATAGGCATTAACAATACCCAAGTGAATTTTAGTAGAATAATTTGGCATGATGATCTGCAGCCATTTCTGGTGGTTTTTAAAAATAGCAGCACTTAAATCTTTTTCTTGCGTGGGATCTTTAACAACTGCTTGCAAATCTCGTACAAGATCGGCTTCCGTTTCTTTCATTTTATGATATTTTTCTTCAGTTAGTTGATTTTTTTCAGCCATATTTTCCTCCAACGAATTATTCAAATACTTAAATTACTATAACAACAAAATAAGTAAAAATCACATAAAAATACGTAGAATTTAATTCCAAATAATTGGTAAAGCTAAGCAGATGCTAAGAAATCAGTTAAATAAAGCGCTATAATAAAGAGAGAGGCGAATTAATGATTACTTTTGTTTGGGCAGAAGATCAAAAACACCAAATTGGTATAGATGGACATTTACCTTGGAAACTGCCTGCAGATCTACACCACTTTAAAAAAATCACTTATGGTCATCCAATTATCATGGGCCGTAAAACTTTTGTGAGCTTACCTCATCTTTTGCCGGGGCGCAAACACATAGTTTTGACGACTAGTTTGACTTTAAAAAATAAATATCGTGATAATAAACAGGTTTCAATTATTAATTCAGTTAAAGAATTACAAGACTGGATCAACAAGAATAGACAGCAAAATCTCTGTGTGATAGGTGGTAATTCGGTTTTTAACGCTTTAAAAAATCAAGTAGATTGTTTAGAAAAAACTGAAATAATGGCATCATTTAAAGCTGATGTTGCGATGACGAAAATTAATTATGATGACTTTACTTTAGTAAAAAAAGAATCTCATCAACCTGATAGTTTTAATCATTATTACTATGATTTCCTAACATATTTAAGAAAGGAGAAATAACATGAAACAGGTTATCACTTCAACAATTGTTTTTATAATCTGTATTATGACATTAATTAGCAGCTTTTTTCTGGCAGAAAACTTAAACCATAATTATTGGTGGCAAGTAATTGGTATGGCCATCGTTACTTTTGTTGTAGGACAATATTATTTCCAAATGATCAAATCATACCAATCAACTAAAAAATAATTTAATTTATGGTTGACAGATTATTTTTTCAATGTTAAATTAATAAACAATTAAATAATTAATACATCTTGAAAAGCAGAGTAACTAAAATTTTGCTAATAAAGAGAGCTGACGTTTGGTGAGAGTCAGTTAGCAATATTTAGTGAACATGGGCTTGAAATGATGACTACTAGTGATATTTAGCTAGTGGCGGAATTGCATCCGTTATAATTGCAAGCTATTGTTAGATAGCTGTTGAGGTTTATTACGTGAGTAATAGACAAATTAAAGGTGGTAACACGAAGCACTCGTCCTTATTTGAGGAAGAGTGCTTTTTTTATTGAAAAATTGGGAGGTTTTTCTGATGACAAAAAAGAGTCGCAATATAATTATTGGAGTGATTGCAGCAATTATAATTGTTGCTGTCGGCTGGTTTAGTTTTGGTAAAAAAAGTGGTGACCAAAAGAGTAATCACGTTGTAACTGTAGGTATAGTTAGTGAAACAAAACCAAAACAAATCATTTGGAACAAAGCTGCAAAATTGGCTAAAGAAAAATATGGAGTAACAATTAAGATCAAGAACTTTACCGATTACAATCAACCTAACAAGGCAGTTAAAAGTGGGGATATCGACCTTAATTCATTTCAACACTATGCATTTCTCAAAGCATGGAACAAAGCAAATCACGGCGGTGTAGTTGCAATTGGTCGAACTGAAATTAACCCTATTAGACTATATTCTAAGAAGTACCACAAATTGAGTGAAATTCCTAATGGCGCAACTATAGCTGTACCAAATGATGCAAGTAATGAATCTCGTGCACTCTTTGTTCTCAAAAATGCTGGTCTGATTAAGTTACGTAAAGGCAAAATTTTAGTTTCAGCTGCTGATGTAATTAAAACTTCTAAAAATATTAAAGTTAAAGAAGTTAGTGCCGATCAATGTGGCCGAGTAATTAATTCAGTTGATGCCGCTGTTGTTAATAATGACTTTGCAGGTCCTGCTGGTTTAGGTAAGAAACAGACAATTTTTGTTGAGCCAGTTAACAAAGACTCTCTGCAATGGGTAAACATCATTTGTGCAAAGAAAGGTCAGGAAAAGAATAAGGATTACCAGGCAGTTGTAAAAGCGTATCAAACAGCTGAAACTAAGCGTCTAGACAAAAAGTTTTATGGTGATATGAGTAAACCTGCTTGGGACGTTAAGTTTTAATGATCGGAGAAGATTGTAAATGGGTATTATTGATTTAGATCACGTTAATGTGGATTTCCCTAGTAAAGAAGGCAAAATTGTTCAGGCTGTTCATAATGTTAGCTTAACAGTTGAAAAGGGCGATATCTATGGCATTGTAGGCTTTTCCGGTGCAGGTAAGTCTACACTGGTTAGAACAGTCAATCTTTTACAAAAGCCAACTGCAGGCAATATTAAGGTTAATGGTACTGACTTTGTCAAAGATGGTAAACAAGTAATTGCTAATAAGGATTTACAACTAGCTCGCAGAAAGATCGGCATGATTTTTCAAAATTTCAACCTATTAAATGAAATTAGCGTAGTTGACAACGTGTCTTTTGCCCTGAAGCATTCCGGATTAAAAGAAAAAGAAATTAAAGAAAAGTCATTAAAGTTGTTAGACCTGGTGGATTTAAAAGATAAAGCTAACTTTTACCCAGCTCAACTTTCAGGAGGTCAGCAACAAAGAGTTGCGATTGCCAGGGCTTTAGCAAATGAACCAGATATTTTGATTTCTGATGAAGCTACGAGTGCGCTTGACCCTCAAAATACATTGCAAATTTTAACTTTATTAAAGAAGCTACAAAAAGACCTCAACCTAACTATCGTACTGATCACTCATGAAATGGCTGCAGTCAAAAAAATCTGTAATAAAGTTGCGTTAATGCAATCTGGTCAGGTGATCGAAAATGGCAATCTCCGTGAAGTAGTCTTGCATCCGAAAAAAGATTTGACTAAGAGTTTTGTTGGTGGTTCGTTGGAAGTTATTAATACTCTGAGGTCTCTTAAAATCAACAAATTAGATGACGATAATGAAGCTATTTATCAACTTGTTTATAGTATGGCTAACGTTACTAAAACTATCATTATTGATTTATACCGTAAAGTTGGGGTTGAAGCTAGTATGCTATATGGTAACGTAGAACTTCTTGATGATGAGCCAATCGGAACTCTGCTTGTTCAAGTTAAAGGTGATAAGACTAAACAGCAAGAAACAGTAGATTATTTAAAAAAAGAAAAAGTCGCTGTTACTCGTTTGAACGAAAAGGGGGATCTTTATGAGTAGTTGGTTTAGCAGAGTTTTTCCCAATGTTGTGCAACTGGGCTGGCTAGGTGATACTGGTTGGGGAACCAGTATTTTTCAAACATTATATATGACTTTTTGGTCCGGAATATTTGGGGGAATTTTAGGTTTAATATTCGGTGTAATTTTAGTTCTGACCAAAAGTGATGGAATTAGGCCTAATAAATTCTGGTTCAATGTTTGCGATAAAATTGTCTCAATTTTTCGTGCTATTCCGTTTATAATCTTACTAGCATTTATAGCACCCGTTACTCAAAAAATTGTCGGAACTCAGATTGGTATAAAAGCAGCTCTGGTTCCATTAACATTGGGCGTTTTTCCTTTTTATGCCCGTCAAGTTCAAGTGGCTTTAGAAAGCGTTGATCATGGTAAAATTGAAGCAGCACAGAGCTTGGGCGCTACGATTTGGGATATTATTTTTAGTGTTTATTTAAATGAAGCGAGATCAGAACTTGCTCGTGTTTCTACCGTTACAATTATTAGTTTAATTGGTTTGACAGCAATGGCTGGAGCCATTGGTGCAGGTGGCTTGGGTAATACAGCAATTTCATATGGATATAATCGCTTTAACAACGATGTAACACTCGTTGCAACGGTACTAGTTATCATTTTGATATTTATCGTTCAAGTGATCGGTGACTTTTTCGCTAAGAAATTAAATCATCAAAGTCGCTAATAAATAAAAAAATAAAAACAACGAGGCGAACTCGTTGTTTTTTTCGTACTTAACTATAGAACTATTTAACTGCGTCTTTCAAAGCTTTACCAGGTTTAAACGCAGGAACCTTAGTTGCAGGAATGGTTAAAGTTTCGCCAGTTTGTGGGTTTCTACCTTTTCTAGCTGCACGATTACGTACTTCAAAAGAACCAAAACCTATAATTTGTACTTTTTCACCTTTAGCCAAGTTATCCTTGATTGATCCGATTAAAGCATCGATGACTTTTTCAGCCACGTTTTGCTTAAGTTCTGCTTTTGCTGCAACCTCTTTTGTAAGTTCAGATTTGTTAATTGAAGCCATAATTCTTCTCTTTTCTATAAAAATTATACATATTCAATGCTGTTAAATAGTTCGTATTTTTTCTATACTAATCCATCTAAAGCATTGTGTCGCTTGATATCCGGCAACTTTTATTATTTTAGCACAGATAATGCTACCTTCAATAGTAAAAAGCTAAATGTTAACTTAATTTTTGCTGTTCTAACAAGCGGTTGACCATTTGCAGATAGTTCAAATAGAGAGGCTTAAAGCGAGAATGTTTTTCTTTTTGCCAAGGCTTGGGTTTACCGCAAAAATGTAAAATTGAAGTGTTTTTCATGACCCATTCTGTGTTAATTTCACCAGTACTTCTGGTCAAGTAAACTGAAAAAGCTCTTGCATCATAGTTCCAACGTGTTTCAGGAATTTTGAGTATCTCCTCGCCATATAAGTAGTTTAGAATATCTTGATCAGGCAAAATCAAAGTATCATGATGTTGTTCAATTGCCTGAGTAATATCTTCAATTTTGATCTTTTTTCTCATTTGGTCCAAATCCATTAGCATTATTCCAGAGTTAAAGTATCCAGTTGAGGTCCCAAGTCTGATATTATTGATTGAACTCATAATATCTGTTAGACCCTCGTGAACCGAGGCAGCAAACATTTTACCTTTAAGATCTAATTGCCATAATGGCACTACTGAGTTTATAACTAATATGTCCGGGTCGAGGTAAATAATTCTATGTAAGTCTGAAGGTAAAATTTTGCTTGAAAGTAGCCTAAAGTACATTTCCTTGGGGTAATCATGCAAATTTAACAATGAATTCGGGAATTTAATCTTTTTATTCATAGTTAAGGTTGATACTTTAATTCTGATTTTTGTGCCAAACTTTTTAAGTTTATTTAGAGCATGTTGATCAATATTGTCATAAATTAACCATACGTGGAACTCCTCAGTCATATTGTTCAGTCTGAGGGAATACATCATCACTTCAAGTGGTTTGATATAGTTTTGATCTATAGTAACCAATATTTCGATCGGTTCTTTTAGACGATTATTCATAAAGTCTTCCTTTACCAGTTTCTTGTTTATTTTCACTATTTATTAGTATAAAGCAAAACATGTTAAGATACCTCATAATATAAGTTGTAAAAATAACTTAGTGTGAAAACTCATAACAATATTACTTCTCTTAGATTTTGCAAAAGAAATTATTTATTCAAAGTAGTAGAATGTATATAAATAAAGTTTTAACAAAGAGGTATTAACATGAAGAAAAAATTATTGCTAAGTTTAACTGGAATTACTGCTTTAGTATTAGGACTATCCGTCAGTAAACCAGTCGTAGCTGCAACTTCGTCAATTCAAGGACAAAATCCTTCTACAACTAAAGAAACAAATACTGCGTATCAAAGTGACAGTAATAAGGAACAAACTAGCTCAAACGATACATCTGCAGCTGGTAGTTCCTCCAAAAATACTAATAATTTAAGTAAAGTTTTAAAGTATTTGCAAAAAAGTGTCATATTAAAAAAGTCAGCATATATTTATGATAATAAAGGTAAAAAGATAAAAAATAAAAAACTGAAAAAAGGAACAGTTGTATATGTTTCTGGCCTTAATACTGCTAAAGGACACAGCTTTTTACAAATAAGTACTAAAAGTAAGAAAAAACAATATATTAAACCAGGAAATGTTAAGATCCTTAAAATTAAAGTTTATAAAGTTAAGACAAACGCCAAAGTTTACGACAAAAAGGGTAGACTAGTGGTCAAAGGAAATAAATATGCGTTTGTTAAAAAAGGAGTAAAGATTCCCGTATATTACCTGAAGAAAATTAACGGACAAAAATTTGCTGGAATTTCTAAAACTCAATTTCTAAGATGGTCTGATTTAGTTCATTAAACTAATTAAAAATTGCTTTATAATAGTGGTACTTAAAGAATTGATAGAAAGAGGTACTAAAATGACTGATGCAGTTTTAAAAAGAGTAGCTATTAGGAAATATACGGCTGAAAAAGTCTCTGAAGAAGACATAAAAACATTAATTGCATCCTTTCAAGCATCTCCATGTGGTATGCACCAAGCTGATGTGATGCAGATGACAGTGGTAGAAGATGAGAATTTGTTATCTGAAATCGAGCAGGTAACAAGCGATGCTTGTTACAATGCTCCTTTATTGTTTATTATTAATGTCAAAAAGGTAATGAATTTGGTGAGAGAGATGCCTCAGTTGCAGCAGAGAATTTGATGGTAGAGGCAGCAGCACTTAACTTAGGTTCGGTTTATTTAATGAATGCAGCAAGTGTGCTTAATTCTGCTGAAGATTTAGAAAAGAAGTTGGAAGTTCCTGAGAATTTTGAGACTAGTGTCATTGTGGCCTGCGGCCATGCTGCAGAGCAGCCAAATGATGACAGATCAAATAGATATAAAGTTATTAGAAAATAACTGCTTTGAAGACTTAATATTAAAAGCTGTAGTCCAAATTTTAAATAATGTGGCTGCAGTTTTTTTGACAAAAATTAAATTTATTAAAGCCAGAATGGTTTATGGCTATCTTACTTGATATAATAAATTATGTAAGCGTTACATTTTTTTGCTTAAGGAGCAAGTATCATGAAAAAGATTATTAATGATCCAGCAAGTGTTGTACCAGAAATGGTTGAAGGAATGGTCAGATCATATCCCCAATATATTGTCAGGGTTAAGGATACTGAAGCTGTTATGAGAGCAGATAAAGATTCTATGACGGGCAAAGTCGGGATTGTAAGTGGTGGAGGTTCAGGACATGAACCTACTCACGCTGGCTTTGTGGGCAAGGGAATGCTAAGTGCAGCTGTTTGTGGACAAGTATTTACTTCCCCAACTCCAGATCAAATATATGAGGCCATTAAAGCTGTTAATCAAGGTCAGGGAGTTTTTTTAGTTATTAAAAATTATTCAGGCGATGTGATGAATTTTGATATGGCAAAAGATATGGCTGATATGGACAACATTAAGGTCAAGTCAATTGTGGTAGATGATGATATTGCCGTTGAAAATAGTACATTTACACAAGGAAGACGGGGAGTAGCAGGAACATTGTTTATGCACAAGATTTTAGGGGCAATGGCTCAAAATGGTGCCAGTCTAGACGAAATTGATGCAACAGCGAAAAAGGTATTGCCTAATATTAAAACAATTGCGGTTGCTTTGTCTGCTGCTACCAACCCTGAAACAGGCAAACCCGGTTTTGTTCTCAAAGATAATGAAATCGAATATGGAGTTGGTATCCACTCAGAGCCTGGATACCGGCGTGAACAGATTAAGCCTGCTAAAGATTTAGTAACTGAGTTAGTGGGTAAATTAAATGATGAAATGCACTTAGATCAAGATAAAAAATATGCCGTTCTGGTAAATGGTATGGGCGCCACACCATTAATGGAACAATATATTTTTAGTAATGATTTGCTAAATAAACTGGCTGAGTTCAATGTCAAACCAGCTTTCATGAAAGTAGGTAATTACATGACCTCACTTGATATGGCTGGTATTTCACTCACAATATTTGAATTAGCAGATGATAAGTGGCTTGAATATCTTAATCAGCCAGTTGAAACAATCGCTTGGTAAAGGAGAAATTAATATGAGCTTAACAGTTAAAAATGTGATTGAATGGATGAATAACTTTTCTTCCAAAGTTGAAGAGAATAAGCAATTTTTAAGTGATCTGGATACTGCGATTGGTGATGGTGACCATGGCTTTAATATGAGCCGTGGTATGACTGCGGTTAGTCAAAAATTGAGTACCGAGCCTAAAACGATTACTGATGCTTTTAAGCAAATCGCTATGACTCTCATTTCTACAGTTGGTGGTGCTTCAGGTCCACTTTATGGAACCGCCTTCTTAGAAATGGCAAAGAAGAGCAGCACAACTTCAGATATAGGAGATTTACTTGATGCTGCGTTAACAGGTATTAAAAAACGTGGCGGTGCTGAGCCCGGAGATAAAACTATGGTTGATGTATGGACTGTATTAGTGCCAGAGGTTAAAACTAACACATTAACTCAAGAAAAAATTGATTCAGCTGTAGCGGCAACCAAAGATTTAGTTGCGAAGAAAGGTCGTGCCTCTTATTTAGGCGAAAGATCAAAAGGCCATGTGGATCCCGGCTCACAATCTAGTGGATACCTTTTTGAAGCATTACTTGAAACAGAAGGTATCTTATGAGTTTAGGTATTACTTTAGTCTCTCATGTTCCAGAGATCGTTACCGGTTTGTCTGAGCTATTGGGACAGGTCGCAAAAGACGTCTCAATCACTACTGCTGGTGGAACTAACGATGAAGATATTGGTACCAGTATGGACAAAATTTTGCAAGCTTTTTCTGTAAATAAAGCTGATGAAATATTAGCATTTTATGATTTGGGCAGTGCCAAAATGAATCTTGAATTGGCGACAGAAATGACTTCTAAAAAAATTCATCTGTATGATGTTGCCTTTATTGAAGGAGCATATACTGCTGCCACCTTAATTGAGGCAGGGGTTAAGTTAACCGAAATTGAAGGACAGCTTAAGCCCTTAGCATTAAAGAAATAGAATAAATACTAGATTTATATTGAGTAAAAATAACACTATGCGTATTTTAATTTGATTTTAGACGAAAAATTCAGAAACATTTTTAAATCTTAGATTATAAAATAACAACAAAAGGAGATTTTTTAGAAAAATATTTTTATTTAAAGAAAGGGTTTACATAAGTAGAATTTTATATTATATTGAATCTGGGAGTAATTTACTACTAATCATTATTTTGGATTTCAAAAGTAAGTCCAATAATCGAAGTAGGAGATTAAAAATGAATAATAGCTTAACAATGCAAGTAGTGGGAGAGTTCCTTGGAACTATTATCTTGGTGTTGCTTGGAGATGGCGTTTGTGCCGGTGTCAATTTGAATAAGTCGAAGTCAAAAGGCAGTGGCTGGATCGTTATTTCTTTTGGTTGGGGCTTTGCCGTGACATTTGGTGTATTTTGTGTTAGCTGGCTTTGTCCAGGTCACTTTAATCCTGCAGTGTCACTAGGTATGGCAATTGCCAATAAGTTGCCATGGTCTTCCGTTTTGCCATATATGCTGGCCCAAACAGCTGGAGGCTTTATCGGTGGTATCTTAGTATGGCTAACCTATTTTCCTCACTGGCAAGAAACAACTGATCAAGATGGTATTTTAGGATCGTTTGCTACGACACCAGCTATAAGAAATTACGGTTGGAATTTCTTTACTGAGATGATTGCTACGTTTGTTTTGGTATTTGGCTTGTTGGGATTGACTAATACAAAATTAGCTCCAGGATTTAATCCATTGTTAGCTGGATTTTTGAT
Source organism: Lactobacillus rizhaonensis (assembly GCF_036246345.1). NCBI lineage: Bacteria > Bacillati > Bacillota > Bacilli > Lactobacillales > Lactobacillaceae > Lactobacillus > Lactobacillus rizhaonensis. The sequence continues at coordinate 114,632 of NZ_BTTV01000001.1, forward strand.
TACAGCGATTTGTTTGTCTTTAGGAGGACCGACCGGAATCGCGATTAATCCAGCCCGTGATTTGGGACCAAGATTGGCTCACCAATTTATGCCGATTGCCAACAAAGGTGGTTCAGATTGGGCTTATAGCTGGGTTCCGATCTTTGGCCCACTTTTAGGCGGAGTAATTGCTGCATTATTGTTCAAAGTTATTGTATAAATAAAGCATAAGCTTTTAATAACACCTTCAAATTTCTAAAAATCGGAGGTGTTTTTTTGTATCTAATCCATTTTTTCTATTTAGTCTGATTTTATATAAAAACTCCTAGCTTCAAAATAGTTTCAAGTTAACTTTTAAAATTTTAATGCTCACTTACTAAGTATTTTTATTGTTCTATTGAGCTTAATTCTCTAGCATTATTTAAATTCATTTTTTTAAAAAATATATTATTAGCAATGATTTTCACTAAAACGGATTATATTCTATTTTAAAATTGTTAAAGGTACTTGTTTTTGGTTGCTCTAGTTTAGTATTATTAAAACTATATTGAATTAAAAAAGGCGGTTTAAATGAATAATTGGGCTGTAATATCAACTTGGAGTATGTCGTATGACGGATTGGTGAAAGCGGCAGAACTGTTGAAAAACGATGCAAGTGCTGGGGATGCTGTTGAAAATTTGATAAAAAAAGTTGAATCATATCCCCTTTATAAATCCGTGGGATATGGCGGACTTCCTAACGAAGATGGTGTTGTCCAAATGGATGCTGCATTCATGGACGGTGACACCTTGGCACAAGGTTCTGTAGCTGCGATTGAGAATGTAAAACATGCTGTTTCAGTTGCTCGAAGACTAAGCTTAAATAAGACTAATAGCTTTTTAGTCGGAGAAGGAGCGACTAAATACGCAATGCAAAATGGCTTTGAAATGACCAATATGTTGACTGAAAGAGCCAAAACTATCTGGCAGAACAAAGTAAAACAGCAACTTCAATCAGGCCTGCATCCTTATGATGGTCATGATACTGTAGGGGCATTAACTCTTGATCAAAATAGTTCGCTGGCTGCTGCTACATCAACTTCAGGATTATTTATGAAGAAAAATGGTAGAATTGGCGATTCACCATTATCTGGATCTGGATTTTATGCAGATAGTCACATTGGAGCTGCTGCTGCAACTGGACTAGGAGAAGACATCATGAAGGGCTGCCTTTCATATGAAATTGTCCGTAAAATGGTAGAAGGAAAGTCTCCCCAGGAAGCCTGTGATGCTACAGTTTATCCATTTTGCAAAGATTTAAAAAAGCGTTATGGTCAAGTAGGGGAAATTTCCCTCATTGCTTTGAATAAAAAAGGCGAGTGGGGCGTAGCAACCAATGTTGAGTTTCCTTTTTGTATTGCTGATAAAAAGCGAAAACCTCAGATATTAATGGCAAATCCCAGCCATCACAATAAAACCGAAATTGAACCAATTTCTCAAACTTGGTTAGATGACTACCAAAAGAAAATTAATGCTCCCGTAAAGTAAGCATTGCTAAGAAGAAAGTGAAGTTAAATGTTAAAAGAAGCATGTGTAGAAAATTTTGCTAAAATTCCTTATGTAATTAATAAAGGTGCTGACAGAATTGAACTAAATAATAATTTAGCATTAGGTGGCACCACGCCTTCTTATGGGGTAATCGAAAAAGCAGTTACTTATGCCTCTAATTTTCAAATACCTGTTATTGTGATGATTAGGCCAAGGGGTGGAAATTTTAGATACAGTGAAAGTGAAATAGAAATTATGGCCAGTGATTTAGAAATAGCAGCTAAATTAGGTGCTCAAGGAGTTGCCTTTGGCTGTTTAACCACTCAAAATCATTTGGATAAAGCAAAAATGGAACGTCTTATTTCACTAGCCAGATCTTTAAATATTGATGTTGTCATGCACATGGCTTATGACGCAATACCTTTAACTGAGCAAGAAGACGAACTAAACTGGTTAGCAAATAAAGGTGTCAAGAGAATTTTGACACATGGTGGAGATTTATCAATTCCTATTTTAAAAACAATTTCTCATTTAAAAGAAATTATTAACTGGGCAAACGGCAAGATAGAAATATTACCAGGTGGCGGTATTACTGCCAAAAATAGTAGTTTAATTGCTGAAAGATTGCATGTAGACCAGTTACATGGTACAAAAATTGTGGAATGAAATTAATTTTGTTTTTAACACAGGTAAAAATTTGATTACTGAAAAATAATTGCACATCAAAATATGCGGTTATTTAAAGCGATAAAGCATTAGTTTTATTTGTTTACAGAAGCTAAAATAAAGGCATTAAGTATTGACTTAATCATTTTCACTAAAAATTTAGTTGACAGGAAATAAGTCATTGATTAAAATATCTTTAATATTGATAAAGCGATGAAAAGATAAGTAAGTTTGCAAGTAACGTTTTAGAGAGTCCTGTTGCTGAAAAGGGACCGTGATGGTAAGCTGAAAGTAACTTTGAGCTATATGGTGAATGTTAGTAGCTATTATTGGGTACACCCATTAACGTGTTAGCGTATCGCAGTATGCCGTACGTGAAGTGACTGTGTATTTTTTATCGTCTTTTAGTGATAATTATTGCAGTAATTTAGGTGGTACCGTGCTTAAGCACCCTTGATTTGAAAATCAAGGGTGCTTTTTTATTTTCTAAATAAATTTATCAAGGCCCTTTATCTATATTAAGCGTTTATATTTATCAGGAGGAACTGTAATGGAAGAAATTGAAAGAGATGTTAATACCAAGCCTTTATCTTGGAAACAATATTTAGTAGTTGCATCATTGCTATTCGGTCTATTTTTTGGTGCAGGTAATCTGATTTTCCCAATTCATTTAGGCCAGCTTTCAGGAGCAAATTGGGGAATGGCCACTTTTGGCTTTTTAGTAACGGCTGTGCTTTTGCCACTATTAGCTGTTTTAGCTATTAGTGCCAGTCATGCTAAAGGGGTTTATGATATTGGTAAACCTTTGGGAAATAGTTTTGCTCTTGCGTTTATGGTTTTAATCCACTTGACACTAGGACCATTATTTGCCACACCACGGACCGCGAGTATTTCCTTTTCAGTTGGCTTGCAACCGGTATTGCCGAAATCGGCAACTAAGCCAGCACTTTTAATATTCTCGGCAATATTCTTCATTTTGGCTTTTATTATTTCTTATAAGCAATCTACGATTTTGACTAGTATTGGTAAAATTTTAAATCCTTTGTTTTTATTACTGTTATTTTCAGTTTTTTTATTAGCTGCAATTTCACCAATGGGTGCTGCCAGAAATCAAAATGTTACCGCGGCTTATCAAAGTGCGCCTTTCTTTAATGGCTTTTTAGAAGGATATAACACTATGGATGCATTGGCTGGTTTGGCTTTCGGCTATACAATAGTTTCAGCCGTAAGACAACTTGGTAAAACTTCTGCGAAAAGTAACGCAAAAGTGACTGCCAGAGCTGGTGTGATTGCTACAGGTGCAATTGGCATCATTTACGTTGGTTTAATTTGGGTTGGAGCAACGACATTAAATCAATTTAAAATTTCTGCTGAAGGAGGAACTGTCTTTAACCAAATTGTTACATATTATCTGGGTGACTTTGGTCATGCTTTACTTGCTACGTTAGTTACATTAACCTGTTTAACTACTGCAGTCGGTTTAATTGCCGCATTCGCGCAAGACTTTCACCGCAGTTTTAGTAAAATTAGCTATCATGGCTGGCTAACAATTATGACTATTGTTTCGTTCATTACTGCTAATTTTGGTTTAGACACAATTATTTCTTGGTCTACACCAATGCTAATGTTTTTATATCCAATTGCAATGGTGTTGATTATATTATCGATTTTTGGCTCTTTATTTGACCGTGATCCGGTTGTTTATTTTTGGAGCATTGTCTTTACCTTTATTCCGGCTGTTTTGGATATGATTGCTTCTTTTCCTGCGATAGTTAGCAAACAAGCATGGGCACTACAATTAAGAGCATTCCAACTACATTTTCTTCCTTTTGCCAACATAGGTATGGACTGGGTTATCCCGGCAGTTATTGGGTTAGCAATCGGTTTTATTGTTCATTTTTACCATAAACCAAAAACTAATTAATTGTGTAAATATTGTTCTATTTCTCAAGCCAATCTTTTGACAACAAATGTTTATAAAAGTAGATTAAAGAAAAAGCAATCTGTTTAATATAAAAGGTAGGATTGAGTAATTTGAATAATATGAACATGAATCATAGTGAAAATATGAATCATTCAATGAACGCTGATTCTTCAATGAAAATGGGAAATCAGGACATGATGATGCATGGTGGTCATATGATGCACATGGGAAACTTAAAGAAAAAGTTTTGGATTTCACTAATATTATCTTTACCGATTATATTTTTATCTCCAGCCATGGGCGTTCATTTGCCATTTCAGTTTTCTTTTCCAGGTTCTGAATGGGTTGTAGCCATTTTTGCCACTATTCTTTACTTTTATGGTGGCGAACCCTTCTTATCAGGTGCTTTTTATGAAATAAAAGCTAAAAAGCCTGAAATGATGACCTTGATTTCTTTAGGCATCACTACTGCTTATATTTATAGTATTTATGCTTTCGTTGAAAACAATATCTTAAGCAGTAAAGTTCATGTAATGAATTTCTTTTGGGAATTGGCAACTTTAATTTTAATTATGCTTTTAGGACATTGGATTGAAATGAAGTCCGTGATGAACGCGAATAGCTCAGTTCATGATTTAGCAAAACTTCTGCCAGATAAAGTTCACGTTCAAAATAATGGTCGAGCAGAAGATGTGGCAATCAATGATGTCCAAAAAAACGCTATCATTTTGGTCAAAGCCGGTGAAAGTATTCCTCTTGATGGCGTGGTATTAAATGGTTCAAGTCAAGTAAATGAATCGCTCGTTACTGGAGAATCAAGTGCAGTTACACGCAAAGTAAATGACAAGGTAATCGGTGGTTCGATAAATGGCTCTGGTACTTTAACTGTCAAAGTTACTAGCTCCGCAAATTCAGGCTTCTTGGCCAATGTCAATAAATTAGTGCAATCTTCTCAAATGAATAAATCGCGGCTGCAAAACTTGGCCGATCGAGTTTCCAGCTGGTTATTTTATGCTGCACTTATTTTTGGTATTATAGCTTTAATTGTTTGGACTAGTTTACGAGGAATTTCTGGTGGTCTTGAGCGGATGGTAACTGTTTTAGTTATTGCTTGTCCTCATGCACTTGGTTTGGCTATTCCTTTAGTAAATGCTAAAAGTACATCAATTGGTGCAAAAAATGGCTTGCTCATTAGAAACCGCAACGTCATCAGTGTTAGTTCAAAAATAAATTATCTTCTTTTAGACAAAACAGGAACTTTAACTGAGGGCAAATTTCAAGTACGAAAATATGATAGTTTAAGCAAAGGTTATGATTCTGAGGAAATCATCAAACTGATCGCTTCGCTTGAACAAGATTCCAATCACCCAATTGCTCAAAGCATTTTACAATTTGCTAAAGAAAAGCATCTTAACTTATATTCCTTATCAAGCAGTAAGACTTTGGATGGTAAAGGAGTTTCTGGAACTTTGAACGGAAAGGAATATCAGCTTGTAAATGAAAAAACTGCTAGAAGCTTGGTAGGTCATTTTCCGGAAATCGATGCTTTAAATTACACTTCCAGCTATTTAGTAACAGGAAATGAACTTTTAGGTTATGTAGCAGTTGGTGATGAAATAAAGAAAAATGCTGCAGCTTTAATTAAACAAATTAAAGATCTTAACATTACACCGGTGATGTTAACTGGCGATAATGAAAAAGTTGCGCAGAGTATTGCGCAGAAACTTAGAATTTCCGAGGTGCACTCAGGCTTAATGCCAGATGACAAACAAAAAATTGTTGCACAACTTCAGGAAAAAGGAAATAAAGTCATGATGGTGGGAGACGGAATAAATGATGCTCCCAGTCTTGCAAAAGCTGACATTGGTGTTGCTATAGGTGCAGGAACTGATGTTGCCGTGGACTCAGCTGATGTTGTTTTAGTCAACAGTAAACCACTTGATATTATCAGTTTCCTCAACCTTGCACAGCATACTCAAAGAAAAACCATTGAAAACTTATGGTGGGGAGCAGGCTATAATATCATAGCTTTACCACTGGCAGCAGGTATACTTGCACCTTGGGGAATTTTGCTATCGCCGGCTGTTGGAGCGATTTTAATGTCATTATCAACGGTCATCGTAGCTATTAATGCTGAAACACTAAAAATATAAAATTCTAATTAAGGCACTCAATAAGAGTGCTTTTTTGATAAAATAAAATTAATTTTAAAATTTTAAAATGATACCCCTTTTATTTTAAAATATTGAAAATAAGACTAAAAACCTGTATTATGAGTGCATGAGAATATTACTGCTTTTAATAGCTAAAATACTAACATTTGAAAAAGGAGATTTAGTATGAGTAAAGAAGAATATCGTGTTGAAAGTGATACAATTGGCCCGGTTAAAATCCCTAAAGATGCACTGTGGGGTCCTCAAACTGAAAGAAGTCGTAACAATTTTCCCAGTGGTGAATTAATGCCGCTTGCAATTATTCGTGCTTTTTTACATTTAAAAAAAGCTGCAGCTGAATCGAATGTAGAAGTTGGCGATGAACCAGCAGAAAAAGGGCAAGCTATTGAGGAAGCTATTGATCACTTGCTTAAGTTGGACGATCATGAATTGCGTCAAGATTTTCCTTTACATGTATTACAAACCGGTTCTGGTACTCAGAGCAATATGAACGTTAACGAAGTAGTAGCTAATCTAGCTAACAAGATGCATCCAAATTTGGATATTTTACCCAATGATGACGTTAACAGAGGACAATCTTCAAACGATACATATCCCACAGCGATGAATATAGTTGCAGTTGAGGCTTTAGATAAGCTTGAACCTGCCGTGCAACACTTAATTGACGAACTCAAAATTAAGCAGGACAAGTATTGGAAAACAGTCAAAGTTGGCCGTACTCACCTGCAAGATGCTACTCCGATAACTTTTGGTCAAGAGGTTTCTGGCTATATTTCAGCTTTAAAACATGATTTATCTTATATCAAAGAGCTTAAGCCAACATTATATGAACTGGCAATTGGTGGTACTGCTGTTGGGACAGGCCTTAATGCTGCACCTGGTATGACTGTCAAAATTGCTGACAAACTGTCTCAAGTCTATGGTCATGATTTTAAAGTTAATACCAATAAATTTTGGGGTTTAGCTCATCATTCCGGCATAGATGTTGTCCATGGTGCTTTAAAAACCTTAGCTGCTGACATGTTTAAGATAGCCCAAGATATAAGATTCTTAGCATCAGGTCCAAGGGCAGGCTATCACGAACTTAATATCCCGGCTAATGAACCGGGTTCCTCAATTATGCCTGGCAAAGTTAATCCTACACAGGCTGAGGCTGTAACAATGGCCGCTGCGAAAGTCTTTGGCAATGATACTACTATTACTTTTGCTTGCTCTCAAGGTAATTTTGAAATGAATGTCTATAAAACTGTCATGATTACAGCCTTTCTAGATTCTTGTGACATTCTAACCGGTACCATCAAAGGTTTTGCTGATAAGATGATTGCTGGCTTAACCGTAAATGCTGCAAAAATGGACGATTTGCTTGAGAGTTCTTTGATGACAGTAACGGCTTTGTCGCCTCATATCGGTTATCATGCTGCTGCTAAAATTGCGCAGACTGCGGATAAAGAAGGAACAACGCTTAAAGAAGCAGCTCTCAAAAGTGGCAAATTAACTGAAAAGGAATATGATGAATGGATGGATTATATGGAGATGACCAATATATCTCAAACTAATCCTGAAAAATAAATCTTTTAAATTTCTGTAGAGGAGAAATCAATGGTTAAATTTGTTTTTACGCCTAATAAGGCTTCTGAAATACAAAAAAGTTACGACGCAATTATAATCGGTGCAGGTGGTGCCGGCTTAACTGCAGCTATTCAGGCCCATGAATTAGGACTGAATGTTGCTATTTTTGAAAAGAATTCTGATTTAGGTGGGAACACAAACAGGGCTTCTTCTGGAATGAATGCTTCTGAAAGTCTTGTTCAAATAAAACAGGGAATCATAGATGATAAAGAAGATTTTTACCGTGAAACTCTCAAAGGCGGAGGAATGATGAATGACCGCGAACTTTTACGCTATTTTGTCGATCATTCTGCTCTTGCCATAGATTGGCTAAAAGATCACGGTATAGAGCTAACTAATTTAACTATTACAGGTGGGATGAGCAAAAAGAGAGCTCACCGTCCTGCTTCAATGGCACCGGTAGGCAATTATTTAGTAACTGGAGCTTTAAAGCAAATACAAAAAGATAAAATACCAGTTTTTAATAATGCAAAAGTAACTAAGCTTTTACAAGATAACAAACAGCAAGTAACTGGTGTTCAGGTTGATACTCTGAATGGACAAGTAAAAGTAAGTGCAAAGGCTGTTCTTTTAGCTTCTGGTGGCTTTGGTTCATCTAAAGAATTAATTAAAAAATATCGTCCTGACCTTGTAAATTATAAGACTACTAATCAGCCTGGTGCTACTGGTGATGGTTTAAAGCTTGCTAGTCAAATTGACGCTCAGCTGGAGCAAATGGACTTTATCCAAGTGCATCCAACTGCTCAAACTGATACTGACCACGTCTACTTGATAGGAGAGGGTCTAAGAGGAGAAGGAGCTATCCTCGTTAACAAATCTGGTAAAAGATTCGTCAACGAGTTAAGTACACGTAAAATTGTTTCTGACGCAATTAGCAATTTAAACGAAAACGGTGCTTTTTTGGTTTTCGATCAAGGTATTAGGAATAACTTTACTGCCGTTGAATTTTATGATCACGTAGGATTGGTTAGTCATGGGGAATCAATTTCTGATCTAGCTCAAAATATTGGTGTCACAGCTTCGAACTTGAACGAGACTATTACTAATTGGAATGAGTCTGTCAGAAATAAAACAGATAAAGAATTTGGCAGATCAACGGGAATGGAGCATAAAATTGCGCAGGGACCATTCTTTGCAATTCATATTAATCCGGCTATTCACTATACTATGGGTGGTATCCATATAAATCCTCAAACTGAAGTTTATGATACCGACGGTAATGTAATTAAAGGCCTCTATGCTGCGGGAGAAGTTTCAGGCGGGTTACACGGAAATAATCGAATTGGGGGCAACTCAATTGCTGAAACAGTCATTTTTGGTAGGCAGGCAGGAATACAAATGAGCAAGTTTGTCAAAAACCAATAACTATAATCAACTAAACTAACGCTTAAAAAGTAACTGTCAGCTGGTGGCAATCTTGATAGTTTTTTTTCAGATTCCACGTTTGTAAGTCGTGGTTTTGCAACTGATTTGTCTATTAAAATTATAACTTTACATAAACAAAATTATGTTTAATAAGTTTCTAGCTCTTTGTCGTTTAGCAGCGGCGAAGGGTTTTTTGTTTTAGGTTTTAAAAAAACGCTATGTCAAAAATACTAATTTTTACCTTATTAAAGAACCGAATTTTAAATATGTAAGACTTTTTTCATTTTTAAAAAATTAAAAAATAAATTATTTATTTTAAATATTGCAAATATCAGAAATAAAATTTATAATGTGGATGTAAAGGATTACATTTTTAAAAAATTCGAAAGGAAATGACTTAATGAATAAGAAAGTATTATTGGTTGGAGACGGAGCTGTAGGTTCAACTTTTGCAAATGATTTGCTGCAACATACTAACGTTGACGAGTTAGTAATCTGTGATGTGGTCAAGAAACGTCCGGTTGGAGACTCAATGGATTTGGAAGATATACTGCCTTTTACAGGTGAGTGTAATATTCATTCTGGTGAATACTCCGATGCAAAAGACGCTGCTGTGGTTGTTATTACAGCAGGTGTTCCCCGCAAGCCAGGAGAGAGTCGGCTTGATCTTGTGAATAAAAATGTTAGCATCTTGAAAAGTATCATTCAACCAGTAGTCGAATCGGGTTTTGATGGTATTTTCCTAGTTTCTGCTAATCCAGTTGATATATTGACAACTTTAACTCAAAAACTATCTGGCTTTCCTAAAAATAAAGTAATAGGGACGGGGACTTCGCTTGACACTGCTCGTTTAAAAGTAGATTTAGCTAGGAGATTAAATGTTCCTGTAGCTGAAATTAATTCTATGGTGTTGGGCGAACATGGTGATACATCATTTGAAAACTTTGACGAGTCAACTGTTAGCGGTAAATCACTAAAAGAATTTGCTAATATTGATAAAGATATTTTGAACCAAGTTGAACTGAATATTCGTCAAAAAGGTGGAAATATAATTGAAAATAAAGGTGCAACATTTTATGGCATTGCGATGATGTTAACGCAAATTGTTACTGCAATATTGACTAATCGTTCAATTTCTTTGCCTTTATCTGCACCGATTAATGGTGAGTATGGTATTAAAAGCAATCTTTATTTAGGCACTCCTGCAGTAATCGACGGATCTGGAATCAGTCAGGTAATTGAGACTGAACTTTCAGAGTCTGAAAAGGCAAAGATGGTGGACTCAGCTGCCAAAATGCAAGAAGTACTGAATAATATTGCTTTAGATTAATTAAAAAGAAGGCAAGAATAATGCAGGTTGGAAAGAGAATTTTTTTACAAAGAAAGCTTCCTCCAAAAGAAGTAATCTCTGCATATAAAAAGCTGCCATCATCAAATGTAGCTGACTGTATGAATAGGACAGGTGCAATGTCGCCCAGAATCAGACTGATGTCACACCCACATGAAGAAATGTGTGGTCCAGCTTTTACAGTTCATAACCGCCCAGGTGATAATTTAACTATTTATGCAGCCTTAAAATATTGCCAAGAAGGTGATGTGGTTGTCATTGATAATGAAAATGATAATACCAGGGCAGTCATTGGTGAAGTAATGATGACATGGCTGCGTGACCAAAGACATGTGGCTGGTGTAGTAGTTGATGGGCCAATAAGAGATATTGATAGTTTAAGTAACTGGGATTTGCCTATTTATGCTGTAAGTACCACTCCAGATGGCCCTTATAAAGAAGGGCCAGGAGAATTAAATGTACCGGTTTCTTGTGGTAACGTTAGTGTTAACCCCGGTGACGTCATTTTAGGTGACGCTGACGGTGTTATAAAAATTGCTCTGGAAGAAGCAACTGAGTTGTTGCCGGTTGTTCAGGATTTTCATGAAAAAGATGAAGCAAAAGCTGCTAGTTTTCATGATGGTTCAGGAAATATAGATTGGCTTGATGATGAATTAAAGAATAAGAATTATGAAATTATCGACGATTTTTATCGCCCGGAAAATTATAGGTAATTACTATGAAAACACTTGAAAAAGTTAATTATAAGGGCTTCGTTTTACCTTTAGTGATTGGCGTTATCCTATGGTGCATCACACCGTTAAGACCAAGCGGATTGTCTGCTCCAGCATGGGAAATGTTTGCCATTTTTGTAGCAACTATTGTTGGCTGTATTACAAAGCCTTTGCCAATAGGTGGCACTACATTGATTGGATTGATAGTCACAGTTTTAGTTGGTTTGGCTCCAATCAAAGATGTTGTAGATCCAAAAACTGGTAAAGTAACTTCTGGTATTCTCAGCGCCTTTAGTAATTCTGCTTCTTGGCTAATTGCTATGGCTTTTATCATGGCATATGGTATTAGCAAAACCGGTTTAGGTAATCGAATAGCGTATTGGATGATTGAGAAATTTGGTAAAAAGTCCATTGGTATTGGCTATGCTATTACCGGTTTGGAATTAGTTTTAGGAGCTTTAATACCATCAAATAGTGCACGTACAGGTGGTGTAGTTTGGCCGGTGACTGAATCAATCTCTAAAGATTATGACTCTCTTCCTAACGACCCTACAAGGAAGAAAATTGGAGCTTATCTTAGTTTTACCGCCTTCCATGCAAACATTCTGTCAACTGCTCTGTTTATTACGGGTGCTGCTCCTAATATGGTGGCATCCCAAATGGCAGCACAGAAAAATTATAATATGACTTGGATCAGTTGGTTTACGGCAGCAATAGTTCCTGTTCTAGTTGCAACTATTATTATTCCAATTGTGATTTATAAGATTTTTCCTCCAGAAATTAAAGAAACTCCCAATGCTAAAAAGTGGGCCAGTGACCGTTTAGCAAAAATGGGACCAGTGACAAAACCTGAAATGATTATGTCAATAGTATTTTTGCTGGCTATAATTTTATGGGTTTTATCCGGAATCTTCAAAATACCTCAATTAGATTCTACTTTTGTAGCCTTTTTGGCTGTTGGCTTGTTGCTGCTAACAGGCGTCTTAACTATGAAAGATGCTTTAAACCAAACTGGAGCTTGGAACATTCTAATTTGGCTGTCAATTTTAATATTTATGGCAAGTAAACTTATTTCCTTTGGCTTCATTGATTGGTTCTCTAAGACTATTCAGACTGGTCTTCACGGAATAAGCTGGCAAATAGTATTAGCTGTTTTAGTGATATTGATGTTTTACACCCACTACTTCTTTGCCAGTGGTACTGCACATATGACAGCATTATACCTGCCATTCTTATCTGTTGCTGTTGCTACAGGAGCTCCATTAGGATTATCAGCTATGCTCTTGGCGTTTACCGGAGCAATTAATGCTTCAACCACTCATTATGCTAATGGACCGGCTTCTATATTAGCTACAACAGGTTACATTAAGCAGAGTGAATGGTGGAAATATAACTTTATCTTAGGAATTCTTTATTTACTGATTTTCGGTGTGATAGGTACTTTATGGATGAAAGTTATTGGAATTTGGTAAATGCTTAAGGCAAATAACTTTATAACTAATGATGGTATTCGAATATCTTATTACGATACATTAAAAAGTGGTCAACCTATTTTAGCGGTTCCTGGCATAGGTAGTTCTGCAATATTATGGCAAGAGGCTGTAAGGCTTTTTGCAGAAGATTACCGCTTTATAATAATTGATCCTCGAAATCAGGGACGTTCTCAAAGAACGTTTAAGGGGCAGCGTATTAGTCGTCATGCAGCTGATCTAGCTGAGCTCATTAGCAGATTGGATTTAAAAAATATTATTGCTGTTGGTAATTCCATGGGAGCCGCAAACATTTGGGCTTATGTTTCACTATTTGGGTCGCAAAGATTGCAGGCAATTGTTGACTTAGATCAACCTCCAAAAATGGTTCAAGACAGCACCTGGCACTATGGATTTAAAGATCTAACTTGGAAAAATTATCCGGTTTATTTAAAGGCAGATCTTGGCAACGGTATTTTTGCTCATATCAATGATGAGATGTTTAAAAAGGCTAAAATTGAAGCTCAAAAATATCCGTATAATGCCGAAGAAAATTATCTTTGTCGAATAGATCATGCTGAGCAGGATTGGCGGGACGTTTTAATTAGCTTGAAAATTCCTATGCTAGTTTTAGCAGGACAAAATTCACCCTTTTTTGATTATCATTTTGCCTATGCTATGAGAAAATTAAATCCTAAAATTTCCACAGGAATAATAGCAAACTGTGGTCACTTAATTCAGGCGGAACAGCCTCTGAAAATGTATAAAGAAATTATGAAATTTTTGCAAGAATTTTAGCTAAAGTGAGAACCAAATAAATGGATAAAACTATAGACCTTAATTTAACTTTCCCAGACACGAAAGCAAGATGGGAAAATTTCTTAATTAATCATGGTATTAAAGATTTCAGCTCCCGCGAAGTTGATGTTCTCGATCATACTATTGGCTTAATAGATGAAGATGGCCATTTGGTTGGAACTGGTAGTATTGCTGGCAAAGTTCTGAAATACATAGCTGTGTCAAACGATGATTCTGTTCACGGGGCACGCTTTAATCAAATAGTTTCGGCTCTACAAGAATACCTTTTTGGTCAGAAAATTTATCATTCATTCGTATTTACCAAAGCCAAATATTCGTCTAGTTTCACCCATTTAGGTTTTAATGAATTGGCTCATACTGATACTGCGGCTTTTTTAGAAAGTGGAACACCAAGTATTCAAGACTTTTTAGCCAAAATACCTAGAATTAAAAACCAAAGTCAAAAAAAAGTTGCAGCAATTGTTATGAATGCTAATCCATTTACTTTGGGCCACCAAAATTTAGTACAACTGGCAAGTAGTGAAAATGATTTGGTTTATGTTTTTGTAGTGGCTACAGATGCTTCTCTATTTAAAACATCTGAAAGAATGGATTTGGTAAAAAAAGGAACTGCCAACTTTAAAAACGTGGTGGTAGTCAGCGGTGGAGATTACCTGGTTTCACGCTCGACATTTCCGGCTTATTTTTTAAAGTCACCCGATGAACTAATTACAACGCAAACCAAGATTGATGCTTTAATTTTTAAAAATATTATTGCACCAAGATTAACAATTAAGAAACGCTATCTAGGTACTGAGCCATTTTCAAGGACAACTAATTTCTATAATCAAAGTTTAGAAAAAATACTTAGTCCCAGTATTGTCGTTAAAATCGTGCAACGTTTTCGTGACAACGAAAAAATAATTACGGCAACTAGTGTGCGCCAATTGATCAAAAATAGTGATTTAAAAGATATTTCCGCTCTAGTTCCACCAACTACAATGAATTTTATAAATGAAAATTATCAAATTTTACAAGAAAGAATCGAGAAAGGAATGAACATTGATGGAAATTAAAACTGTTGGAGTAGCAGGAACATTAGAATCTTCGGATATTCAGATAATGATCTCTGCTGGTCAAAATGGGATTGAAGTTGATCTGGATTCAGAGGTAGCTAAATCATACGGTGATCAAATTAAAAAGGTAATAACTGAAACACTTAATAAATTTGGTATTACTAACGCAAAAGTTAAGGCTACTGACAAAGGAGCTCTTGACTGCGTGATTGCTGCAAGAACATTAGCAGCTGCTCAAAGAGCAACTGAAACTACTGACGAACCAAGATTGGAGGTATTGCAATAAATGACTTATGTTAGAAATCGTTTGCGTCGAACAATGATGTTTGTACCAGGTAATAATCCTGCAATGGTTAAAGACGCTGGCATTTATGGAGCGGACTCTATTATGCTGGATTTAGAAGATGCAGTTTCGTTAACTGAAAAAGACGCAGCCAGAATGTTAGTATTTAATGCTATTAAAACAGTTGATTTTGGTGGTGCTGAAATAGTTGTTAGAATTAATGGTCAAGACACACCCTTTTATGACGAGGATGTCAAAGCCATGGTTCGCGCTGGAGTAGATGTTATTCGTCTTCCTAAAACTGAATCGGCCGCTATGATTAAAAAATTAGTGGCGGATATGGAAAATGCTGAAGAACAGTATGGCGTTGAAAAAGGTTCTATTGGCGTAATGGCAGCGATTGAGAGCGCAAAAGGTGTTCTCAATGCTCCTGAAATTGCAACTGCAACCCCATTAATGATGGGCTTAGCTGTTTCAGGTGAAGACTATACTGCTGATATGCACACACACCGTTATCCCGATGGACGTGAACTTGAATTTGCCCGCAACATGGTTTTGCAAGCTGCCAGAGCAGCCGATGTTTATGCCTTTGACACTGTATTTTCTAATATGAATGATACAGAAGGATTTTACCGCGAAACAAAATACATCTATGAACTAGGTTATGATGGTAAGTCTTTAGTTAATCCAAGACAAATACCTATGGTTAACAAGGTATTTAACCCTACTAAGGAAGAAATTGAAAATGCTCTTTCTGTCCAAAATGCTATTCAAGAAGCAAAGGCAAAAGGCTCAGGCGTTATTTCAATGAACGGTAAAATGGTCGACAAACCAGTTGTTGAGAAGGCTAATCGTGTTATTGAAACTGCTAAAGCATCGAATTTAATTGATGAGGAGGGTAATTACATTGGAGAATAAAGTAAAACGCAATTTGCCAGATGATTTAATGACTAAGATGAATCTTAAACCATTTGAATCTGTGGAAATAGGTAACCCTGAAATAAAGAGAGTGGCTCCTAAAGTGCAAGTTACCACTGGTGAATCAAAAGTGGTAGATTCTTTAGAAGATGTAATTAAAAAGACTCTAAAAGACGGTATGACCATTTCGTTCCACCATCATTTTAGAAATGGTGATTTTGCTTTTAATAAAGTAATGAATCTAATTATTAAAATGGGCTATCAAAATTTAACTTTAGCTCCATCTTCTTTAACAGGTGTTATGAATGACACGGTAATTGAAGCAATAAAAAAGGGTGTCATTACCAATATCACATCCTCTGGAATGAGAGGTAGTTTGGGAGATTTTGTTTCCCACGGTGGCTTGAAAAACCCAGTGGTTTTCCGTTCTCATGGCAATAGAGCCCGTTCTATTGAAGAAGGAGAAATCAAAATTGATGTGGCATTTTTAGGAGTTCCAAATGCTGACCCTGCCGGTAACGCCAATGGTCAAGAAGGGGACGCAGTTTTTGGTTCCTTGGGCTATGCTTTGATTGATGCGCAATATGCGGATAAAGTGGTTTTACTCACAGATAATATTGTTGATTATCCAAATACACCTGCCTCAATTAAACAAACTCAAGTCGATTATGTTGTGAAGGTTGATCAAATTGGTGATGCTGATAAGATTGGTTCAGGAGCAACTCGTTTTACTAAGGACCCTAAAGAATTAAAAATAGCACAAACTGTTAATCAGGTAATTACTAATTCACCATATTATAAACAAGGCTTTTCTTTCCAAACCGGTTCTGGTGGAGCTGCTTTAGCTGTAACCAGATACTTAAGAGAATCCATGCTAAAAGATGGCATTAGGGCATCATTCGCGCTTGGTGGTATAACTAAGCCTACGACCGACCTTCTTGAAGAAGGACTAGTCAAGAAAATTATGGATGTCCAGGACTTTGACAAAGGTGCCGCAGCTTCAATGGCCCAGAATAAAAATCAACAGGAAATAGATGCCTCTTGGTACGCTGATCCTCATAATAAGGGAGCTGTAGTAAATAACTTAGATGTGGCTATTCTTTCTGCTTTACAAATTGATACCAATTTTAATGTTAACGTTATGACAGGTTCCGATGGTGTTATTCGCGGTGCCATAGGTGGTCACCAGGATGCAGCTGCAGCAAAAATGACTATTATCACCGCTCCGTTAGTACGTGGACGCAACGCTACTGTTGTACCAGAAGTGGAAACAGTCGTTACACCAGGAGATTCAATTGATGTTTTAGTGACCGAAAGAGGAATTGCAATTAATCCTCATCGTAAAGACTTAATAGCTGCTTTTGCTAAAGTTCCTGAACTCAATATTGTTGACATCAAAGAACTGCAAGAAATGGCGCAAAAACAGGTTGGAACTCCAAAGCCTCTTGAATATACTGATCGTGTTGTTGCTTTAATTCAGTATCGAGATGGCACAATTATTGATACGATTAAGCAAGTAAAAGATTAACTAATTATTTTAATGAAAGTGTGAGAATGAGGATGAAACTTGTTCTCACGCTTTTTAGTTATAATATAGAAATAGAAGGAAGATGATAAAATGGTAAAAACAATATTTGCTGAAGGAGAACCACAGAGTATTGCAGAGGTATTAGCAAATAAAGATGAAAGGGCACAGTTGCAACAAACAATATTTCAGAAATTTCCAAAATGTACGCTGCTAGATGTTAAATTAAACATTCCCGGCCCTATTAAAAATAATCGCTATTTAAAAGAAATTTTTGCTTCAGGTATTCTGAATTTGGAAGATATTTTGCAAAATAGCCAGTTACCTTTTACTTTATATAAGCATTGGGAGAGAGCAGCAGGTTCAGAAAATTTTTATCTCGTTAATGCTAATTATCATTCCGTTAAAAAAAAGGCAGTTGAATTTGAAAATAAGCGAAAAATTGATCGGCTATTTGATGCCGATGTATTAATTAGAAAACAAAAACAGGCAATATCCCGCAAAGATCTGGACTTGCCTGTTCGCAAATGTTTTCTATGTTCAAAACCCGCTAAAGAATGCGCTCGCTCAAGAACACATTCAGTTGCAGACCTGCAAAATTATATTACTAGCCTATATAATGAAGAGTTCTACAAAAAATCCGCAAATTAAAGTACCTCGTTTTTGCGTAAAACTCTTTCAGCTATACCCGAAGTAGTAATTAAATGTGTTATTATGCCAGATCTGAGAGCCCCCAAAAGTGCATCTTCCTTAAATCGGTTTTTAACAATTACGAACCGATCAGGAACTGCTAAAATGTCTGAAAGACTGATGCCAGATATATGAGGCTCAATCGGACTATAAAAGCGACCCTTAATATCATAAGGTCTGCCAAAAATAATTCCTGCTAGCTGATTTTTTTTAATTTCAGTAAACAGTTTATCAGCATAATAATCCATAAAAAATTGTCCTGATTCTAGTGATTGCATGGTACCAATGCTTGCAAATACCAGGTCAAGTTGTGAAAAATATTTTTCAATATACTGATAATAGGGTTCTTGCTGAATTTTTTTGACCAGTCCTGGATCAATTGCATAAAGAGGAGCGGGAAAAGTTAGACTTTTTGCATTAAATTTGTCAGCAGCATGTTGAATAAGTGGCTGCTTGCGTTTACTAGCATTTACCACTTGACCCAATAGTTGAACAAAAGTTAGGTCAGCGCGAGTTTCTGCTGAAAAATCATCAATAATGTCTCTTAAAAGTGTTCCCCAGGTTAATCCCACGACGTGAGCAGAATTAATATAATTTTGAATTTGTTTAGCGGCATAATTGACAATCATTTCATTGTCTTGATTTTTAGTTTCTTTATCCTCTAAGATATAAACTTCTTTCAGATCGAAAAGTTTTTGAAAGTCTCGTTCGAGATTTTGCGCTCTTTTGGGGCTTTGATAAATACTAATTTTTACAATGCCTTTATCTTCAGCTTCTTCTATTGCTTTTGCAATAAGATAACGAGAAAGACTATATTTTTTAGAAATTTCAGCAATATTTAACTTACTCAAGAAATAGTCATGTGCTATATTTGCAATTTCCTCATCTGTTAACAATGTCATTTGGTTATTCCTATTCTTCATACTCTACATTTGTTTTCATTATATTAGAAAAAGCGCTTTAATACTATAACCTAAACAACTTTTTATAATTAATTATCTTCAAAAACGAGACAAACGAATTATTTGTTCCTATTCCAATAGATCACAAAACTTAGCATTTGTAATTTTTTGCAAATCTTGCGGTTTTAAAAAAACACTGCGTCCAATTTTACCACTTGAAACTGCTATCTCGTTTTCTTTAGACATACTTTCATCAAGAAAAATAGGAAAATGATGTTTAAAATAAATACCAATAGGCGTATTGGCACCGTGAGCATAACCTGTAGTTTTTTCCAAATCTTTTAAAGGCAGCATTTCACATTTTTTGTTCCCAGAATTTTTCGCTAATTTCTTCATGCTTAAATGTTCTGTTACTGGTACAACCCCTACTAGAACTTTAGTATTATTTCCAGAACAAACGAGAGTTTTATAGACCAAATGTTCTTTCTCGTTTAAAATGGATGTATCCATTTGTGCTACGCCGCCCGAATCCTCGTGGGTGGCAAATTCTGCTTGACGATATGGAATCTTGTTCTTGTCTAAAATTTTTTCGACAAGTGTTTTTTCAATATTATTTTTCTTTTTTGACATATTGATCACCCTTTTCATGATAGCATTACAAAAAGGGAAAATAAAAAGGAAGTTTAAAAAATAATGAAATTATTGATTATTAAAATTGAAACTAGTCACGAAGTTGAAGATGCCTTAAACATATTTAGTAATGATGTCTTGCATTGTTTGGGCACCGAAGCTCGAAAGAGGTCTGACTTTGAACATGCTGGCTGGAAATCTGACTCAACAATCATTAAGCTTGATGAAATAAATGATTTACCTGAAGATTTACAGTTTTTAGCTTATTTTGATAGTGATCAAGATAAGGGAGAATTGATTGAAGAATACAAGCAAAAGTTATCTGAATTAAAAAGCTATGGTTTAAAAATAGGAAAAGCAGAAATAAGTGCTTCCTACATTAAAGATGAGGACTGGAATACTGTTTGGCAAAAGTTTTATCATCCAATTGATTTTTCTCGCCACTTGGCAATAGTACCTGAATGGGAAGAATATCAGCCGGTTTTCCAAGACCAAAAGTTGATAAAATTAGATCCTGGTTTGGCTTTCGGCACGGGTTCTCATGAGACAACGCAGTTAGCCCTGATTGGACTTGAGCAAACCCTTATAAGACCCAAAAAAGTTTGTGATGTTGGCACAGGTTCAGGAATTTTGGCTATTGCTTCTTCTTTTTTGGGAGCCAGTTCTGTTATGGCAACTGATATTTCAGATGAAGCAATTACTGCTGCTAAAGAAAATATATCTTTGAACAATTTAACTAATATTAAACTTAAAAAAACAAGCTTATTAGATAATGTTCAGGATAAATATGATATTATAGTTGCTAATATTTTGGCTGAAATACTCCTTGATTTAATTCCGGAGTTAAATAATCATCTTAATGAGGGTGGACAGGTCATTTTTTCAGGAATAGATTGCTCTCAGGCAGCAAAAATAAAGAAAGCCTTAACCGAAAATGGGTTCAAGGTTGTCCTATCAATGCAAAGTGGCCGCTGGATAGGGTTAATTATTGAAAGAAAAGATAACTAAAATGAGTTATAATAGATAATTAAATTAGTAAGGACTAACAAGTTGATTGACAAAATAAAAAATATACCTGTAATTAAAAAGATAAATAGTTATGAGGTGACACCAGTAATTTGCTGGAGCATTTTAGTCATGATCCTGCCGTTATTATTTAGTCTTTTTTCAATAGAGACTATTTGGCGTGTAAGTTTATTATTTATATTAGGTAACAGCTTTATCAGTTACCATGTTGGTAAACTAATTAAAAAGCGCAATCTCAAACATTATTGGCTTTTATTAATGCCGGGGTGTTTTTGTTTAATCGTTTTAATTAAATATGCTAATTACAACTTTCTGTTTGGGTTAATCTATCTCATTTTAGAAATTTTTGGCGTAATGGATAATCAAATTTATGCATAGCATTAGAAGGGTCGATTTATATGTCAAAGTACATTGAAATGACACATGAGCAGGTAATAGATACCTGTAAAAAATATATGAATGATGATCAAATTGCATTTGTCGAAAAAGCTTATGAATTTGCTGCAAACGCACATAAAGAACAAAAAAGAGCTTCAGGACAACCCTATATTGTTCATCCGACTCAGGTGGCTGGTACGCTTGCTAATTTGAGTCTTGACCCTGACACAGTTGCTGCAGGCTTTTTGCACGATACTGTAGAAGATACGCCAGTTACAAATGACGATATAAAAGAAAAATTTGGCAAAGATGTTGCTTTTATTGTTGATGGTGTCACTAAGCTAAATAAATACCAGTATAAATCACACCAGGAATTTTTAGCTGAAAACCACAGGAAAATGCTAATAGCTATGGCCAAAGATATTCGGGTAATTATGGTTAAACTGGCTGACAGACTTCATAATATGCATACTTTAGAGCATCTGCGTCCCGATAAGCAACGCAGAATAGCTTCAGAAACAATGGATATTTATGCACCCTTAGCAGATCGTCTGGGTATTGGGACAGTTAAATGGGAACTTGAAGATATGAGTTTCCATTACTTGAATCCTAAAGCATACTATCGCATTGTTAATTTAATGAGCCTTAAGCGTAGCCAAAGAGAAAAATTTATTCAAGATGCCATCAAGACGCTTAAGGAAAGCTTGGACAGTCTGGGAATTAAATACGAAATATATGGCAGACCCAAGCATATCTATTCTATTTATAAAAAGATGGTTAACAAGCACAAAGATTTTAATGAAATCTATGACTTATTGGCTGTACGGGTTATCGTTAAAACAGTTAAGGACTGTTACGCAGTGTTAGGAGCTGTTCATACGAAATGGAAACCAATGCCTGGCCGTTTCAAAGACTATATTGCTGTTCCTAAGGTAAATGGTTACCAGTCTCTGCATACGACTATTATTGGACCTGGCGGCCGACCACTTGAAATACAAATTAGAACAGAACAAATGCATGAAATTGCTGAATATGGTGTTGCCGCCCACTGGGCTTATAAAAGAGGTAATTTTAAGGGTGTAGAACAGACCAGTTCAAATGAAAAACTGGATATGGTGCGCGAAATTTTAGAATTAAAAGATGAAACTCAAGATGCCGATGAATTTATGAAAAGCGTTAAGAGTGAAATTTTTTCTGATCGCGTTTATGTTTTTACCCCCAAAGGCGAAGTTTACGAGCTGCCAAAAGGGTCAGTAACTTTGGACTTTGCTTATGAAATTCATACTCAGGTTGGCAGTCATGCAGTAGGAGCTAAAGTTAATGGTAAATTAGTACCTTTAGACTATAAGCTAAAAAACGGTGATGTCATTGAAATTATGACCCAATCTAATGCGACGCCATCTCGTGATTGGGTTGATTTGGTTAAAACTTCCCGTGCTCGCAATAAAATTAGGCGGTATTTTAGAAACCTTGACCGGGACCACAGTATCGAGCAGGGTCAGCAAATGGTTGCCGATAAATTGCGTGATCAGGGACTTTCACCAAAAGAATTTATGTCTAAAGATCATATCGAACCACTTTTGGAACAAATTAATTATCATACTGCTGATGAGATGTATGCCTCAATAGGCTTTGGTGATTTATCTGCTATTGGTGTAGTTAATAGACTGACAGCTGATTTACGCCGTGAAAACGAGAAAAAGAAGCAAAAGCAGCTAGAAGAAGAAATTCTTAACTCTGGGCAAAAGTCTGTCTCGGAAACAACAACGACTAAAAAAGATTCTAAAGCAATGAAGATCAAGCATAAAAATGGTGTCATGATTCAAGGTATTAGTGACTTGATGCTTCATTTAGCTAAGTGTTGTAATCCCGTCCCTGGAGATGAAATTGTTGGCTATGTTACTAAGGGCCGTGGCGTAACTATTCATAGAACAGATTGCCGCAATATTGTTAATAACGATGATAGCCAAGGCAGATTGATTGAAGTTCAATGGGAAAATGTTGAAGAAAATAGTGTCCAAGCCTTTAATGCTAATATTGAAGTTTTTGGTTACAATCGAGGGAAGCTGCTTACCGACGTAATCACTAAATTAAATACACTGACACCAAATATTAATAATATTTCAGGTAAAGTAAATGAAGATAATATTGCTCATATCTATGCGACAGTTGCAGTTAATAACTCTGCACAATTAGATGGAATTTTATCAAAATTAAGAGATATTCCTGATGTTTACCAAACAAGGAGGGCTGATAATTAATGCGAGTTGTCGTTCAAAGAGTAAATAATGCCAGTGTCAAAATTGCAGGCAATACGGTTGGACAAATTAATAAAGGTTTGTTATTGCTGGTTGGTTTAAAAGAAGGCGATGGGGTAGAGCAAATTAAAAAAGCTGCTACCAAGATTGCCAAAATGCGAATTTTTGAAGATGAAGATGGCAAAACCAATTTGGCAATTAAAGATGTTGGCGGACAAATCTTAAGCGTGAGCCAATTTACTCTATTAGCTGACACTAAAAAAGGTAATCGACCAAGTTTTATCAAAGCTATGAAACCACCAAAATCCGCAGAATTATGGGAGCAGTTTAATGAAGAACTCAAAAAAAAGGGCTTAACTGTTGAAACCGGAGAATTTGGTGCAGATATGCAGGTTGATTTACAAAATGATGGTCCTTTTACTATTGTGCTGGATCTGTAAAAATTAGGCTTAACAGCACTACAGGTTGACTTTTTGCCAGGAAAACTATAAGCTAAAAAAGAATTATCAATGACAAAGACTGAAGTATAGTTTTAATTTCAGAGACCGTCTGTTTGCTGCGAAGACGGAAAACAAACTAGCTGTGACCACTTTACCAGATAATAATCGCATCGCGAGCGTTATTCGCAGCAGGTAAAAGGTGGTACCGTGCTAATTCAGAGCGCCCTTGATTTATTCAAGGACGTTTTTTTATTAAAAGGATGATTAAATGAGAGTTCAAAGACCTAAAGGGACAGTTGATATTTTGCCAGACGAATCAGGTTCATGGGAAAAAGTAGAACAAATATTGCGTGATTTCTTTAAACAAGCAAATTACCGGGAAATTCGGACACCAAGTTTTGAAAATTATAGCGTTTTTGCTCGTTCAAGTGGTGAAACTTCAGATGTCGTTGAAAAAGAAATGTATGACTTTAATGATAAAGGCGGTAGGCATATTGCTTTAAGGCCAGAAGGAACAGCTGGAGTAGTTAGAGCTTATGTAGAAGATAAACTATATGCGCCTGAAGTGGTTAAGCCCTTAAATGTCTACTATATTGAGTCGACATTTCGATATGAAAGGCCTCAGGCAGGTCGTCAGCGTGAGTTCCATCAAATTGGTATAGAAAGTTTTGGTTCGGATAATCCCTTAGCTGATGTAGAAACAATTGTTTTGGCACATGATTTATTGGCCAAACTGGGTGTCAAAAATTATGAATTGCATATTAATACCTTAGGAAATGCTAAGGTTCGTCAGGATTATCATGACGCTTTAGTTAATTACTTTACACCTTTTAAGGATCAGCTTTCAGATGATTCAAAAAGGCGGTTAGAAAAAAATCCTTTGCGAATTTTAGATTCCAAAGATGAACAGGATAAGCAATTTTTACCTAATGCTCCTAGAATAATTGACTATTTAGATGCGGAATCAAAAGCAAATTTTGATCAGATTTTAGAAATGCTGGATCAATTGGACATTAGATATGTGATAGATAATGACTTAGTTCGTGGACTTGATTATTATACTGGTGTGATTTTTGAATTTATGGTCGAAGATAAAAGTATTTGGGAATCTGCTTCAACAATTTTAGGTGGTGGTCGTTATGATAACCTAGTTAGGGAATTTGACGGACCAGCTACACCCGCTGTTGGTTTTGGTATCGGAGAAGAACGGTTAATGCTGGTATTACAAAAACAAAATCCTGCTCTTTTTGCAGATCAAGGCATTGATTTCTTCATTACTAATATCGGTCAAGAAACACAGGTAAAAGCTGTTGAAATTGCCCGTCTATTGCGTAAAAACGGACTAAAAGCTCAATATGATGTTGACCAAAAGAAATTAAAGGCTCAATTTAAAAAGGCTGACAGAGCAAATGCTAAATTTGTTATTACTCTTGGCGCTAAAGAATTATCCGACGGAGTTTTAAATGTTAAGCGACTTTCTGATGGGCGAACTTTCAAGTTCAGTTTTGGTGATCTTGAAAATATGAATGCAGTAATGAAACAATTAAAGGAATAAAAATGAAACAAGTAGAAAAAAGAACTGATTATTGTGGCAATATTACCCCCAAATATCTTAACCAAGAAGTAAACTTATATGGTTGGGTTCAACGGGTACGTAACTTGGGTAATTTGGTATTTATTGATTTACGCGATCGCGAAGGTATAGTTCAGATAGTCGTTAACCATGATTCAGGTCAAGACTTGATGACTATCGCTGACGCACTGGGAAATGAATTCGTTATTCAGGTTAAAGGAAAAGTAGTTAAACGCTCCAGTATTAACCCAGATATGAAGACCGGAGAAGTTGAAGTTGACGCTAATGAAATCATTATTTTGAATAAAGCAAAGAACCCACCTTTTGAAATAAAAGATGATGTTGAAGTTGCTGAACAAACCAGATTAAAATATCGCTATTTGGATTTACGTCGACCAAGCTTGCAAAATGCGATCATTTTGCGTTCAAAAATATTGCAAGCCACGCATGAATTTTTTGATCAAAACGGTTTTATCGATATTGAAACACCAATATTGGGAAAATCCTCCCCTGAGGGAGCACGAGACTATTTAGTTCCTTCCAGGATTTATCCAGGTAGTTTTTATGCATTACCGCAATCTCCTCAACTTTTCAAGCAATTATTAATGGGAGCTGGCTTTGATAAATATTATCAGTTGGCAAGATGTTTTAGAGATGAAGATTTGCGCGGTGATAGACAACCTGAGTTTACTCAAATTGATATGGAAACGTCTTTTACTGATGAGCAACAGGTGCAGGACTATACTGAGGGTCTATTAAAGAAAATTATGAAAGATGTAATGGGGATTGAGTTAAAAACGCCAATTGCCCGTATTTCATGGACTGATTCAATGAATAAGTATGGCACTGACAAGCCTGATATTCGTTTTGGTATGTTGATTCACGATTTAAGCTCTGTTTTTAAAAATAGTGCTTTCAAAGTATTCTCTGGAGCTATTGCCAATGGTGGTTTTGTCAAAGGAATTGCAGTAAGAGGCGGTGCACAAAAATATTCTCGTAAACAAATTGAGAAAAAGCAAGACTAT
The DNA here is from genome assembly GCF_036246345.1 of Lactobacillus rizhaonensis. Classification (NCBI taxonomy): domain Bacteria; kingdom Bacillati; phylum Bacillota; class Bacilli; order Lactobacillales; family Lactobacillaceae; genus Lactobacillus; species Lactobacillus rizhaonensis. The sequence continues at coordinate 140,948 of NZ_BTTV01000001.1, forward strand.
ATTAAGCGCTATCATGCAAAAGGTCTGGCTTGGGTTAAGTTTGAAGATGGAGAATTTTCTGGACCTGTTTCACGGTTTTTAACTGCTGAAAATAAATCCGCACTAATTAATGAATTTGAGTTAAAAGGTGGGGAATTAGTAGTATTTATTGCTGATAAATGGAAAGTTTGCTGCGATTCACTTGATCATTTGCGTCGTGAATTTGCCAAAGAAACTGATATTATACCTAAGCACGTATTTGATTTTATTTGGGTAGTTGACTGGCCATTATTTGAATACGATGAAGGTTTCGGCAAATGGATTGCTGCACACCATCCTTTTACAATGCCGGATGATGAGGGCATCAAGCTCCTTGATACTGAACCGCATAAGGCTCATGCACGCAGCTACGATATCGTTATGAATGGTGACGAGCTTGGTGGAGGATCCATTCGAATTCACAAGCGGTCAATTCAAGAAAAAATGTTTAAGGCTCTCGGCTTTACCAAAAAGCGTGCCTACGAGCAATTTGGTTATTTGCTTGAAGCGTTAGATATGGGATTTCCACCTCATGCTGGTCTTGCCATTGGACTTGACCGATTTGCAATGCTTCTTGCAGAAAAAGACAATATTCGTGACGTACTGGCATTTCCAAAAAACGCTAATGCATCTGAACCAATGATGCATGCTCCGGCGCCTGTATCTGATCAGCAATTAAGTGATTTGGGTATAGTTGTCGAAGATAAGTATCATGATGATGTTGCAAAGATTGAAGCAAATTTAAGAGCACAGGCTGAAAAGGACGCTGCACAAAATACCACTTGGGATTAGCAAATTTAAAAATATTTTTTAATTAGAGCACAAGAGCTGTGAAGAAATTTTCACAGCTTTTGTGCTTTTTTATTTGTCCTCATTCATTTTTGCTTGAGGACATTTTCTTATGATCTAGCCTTTTCATAGATTTATATAATAAAAGTTGGGGGGTGTAATATTGGGTAAAAATAATGTTGATTTAAAGACTGGAACAGCTGTATCAATGTATTTTATAAAATATAATCAAATTATCAAGCTAGATCCACATAAAACTGCACTTTATAAAAATATATAATTCTACTGTTCCTATTGCCAGGGCTGCAATTAGGCTTTAAATAAAATTGCTTTTAGTATTTAATAATGAGAAAATTATTATTCAGTTTTATACTAGGAGGAGATATTATGACGGATAAATTTCACCGTGCCTTCGGGTGTTATGGTATTATTGGTGATCAACAAAGTTTAGTTGTTATCAAAAAAGAGGGTGGACCTTATATAAATCGTTATGACTTGCCAGGCGGCAGTTTGGAAGATGGAGAGCCATTAGACCATACGGTTAAGCGAGAAGTTAACGAAGAAACTGGATTAGTTGTGCAAGACTATGATCAAATTGGTGTTACCTCATTTAGATATCCATGGGACTATGAACAATGGCATTTTAATCAACATATCTGTGTTTTTTATAAAATCAATAAGTTTAGTGGTAATTTACAAACTACAGTTAAACAGTTTACGGGGCAAGATTCTTTAGGAGCTGTATCAGTTCCTCTAGAACAGCTCAATCTGGCGAATTCTTCGCCTTTGGTATTAAAAGCAAAAGAGATTTTGTTAAAGCCGGACAAGGTTGACTTATCAGACCAAACTTTTGCTAATTGGATTGTATTGGATCACCCAGTTTTTTAAACTAAAAAAGCGGTTAAGGAAAATTTCCTTAACCGCTTCTGTTTATACATAATTACCGCAAATTTTGTAAAAATGCGAGTGCTTTTGCATAGTTAGGTTCATTGGTTAACTCATGAATAAGTTCTTGATACAAGACTTTTTTATTTTCGTCTACAATCCAGATACTTCTGGAATCGAATTTCGTAGCGTCAATAAACAAACCCATTTTTTTGCCAAAGTCAAAACTCTCGTCTGACAAAAGCTCCATTTTGGATACACCCTCTGCAGCACACCAATTTTTCTGTTCTTCTGGAGTATTGGTAGAAATAGTATAGAAATTAATGCCATTAAAGTTATCGACTTCGCTGTTAAAGCGTTTAGTAGAAATACTGCAAACGCTTGTATTGATGTTAGGCACTACACTAATCAAAGTAACGTTATTAACCAAATCATTAGTTGATGCAACTGAACCATCCGACCTTTTTACTTGAAAATCTGGCAGTTTGTCACCAATTTTGATTGGTTCTCCATTAGTTGATAGTGGCTCACTTTTCATTGTTACTTGCATAATCATTACCCTTTCTCAAAAATAAAAACAATTACCATTTAAAGTTTAACCTATCAAAGAATAGTAACTCAATAAATCAGCTTTTTAATTGCTTTCAGTATAACTACTAATACGTTTAATAGCTTCTTTTAAGTTTTCATCAGATGAAGCATAGGATAGGCGCACATATCCTTGTCCGCCAGCACCGAAATAACTGCCAGGTGTTACCCCAACTTTGGCTTTTTCAGCTAAATCACTGGCAAACGCTACATCATCACAGCCAAATTTACTTGGAATTTTAGCAAAAATATAAAATGCCCCTTCAGGAGTAGCCATAGTGTAGCCATTTTTCTCAAGTCCATCCTGAAGAAGATGCATACGCTTTTGATATTTTTTTCGCGCAGCAACATAGTCCTGGTCTCCGTGATTCAAAGCCTCTGTAGCGGCTGCTTGAACATTGTCAGTCACTGCGGAAATTAAAAATGAATTCACCTTTATCATTGATTTCATTAACTCAGCAGGTCCAGCTATATAGCCTATACGCCATCCAGTCATGGCGACACTTTTTGAAAGCCCCGATAATAAAACAGTTCTTTCAGGAATGAATTGTGTCAATGAGTAATGCTTTTTTTGACCATAAATTAATTCAGCATAGATTTCATCACTGACAGCGAAAATGTCATATTTAGTAATAACAGCTGCTAACTCTTGCAAGTTTTTCTTTGAATAAACTCGTCCTGTTGGGTTAGACGGATCAGTGATAATAACAGCCTTTGCGCCTTTTCCCTCATTTTCCAAAGTTTCCGTTAATTTTTCCGGAGTTAAAAGAAAATGATCATTAGAAGTATCTACTTGAACTGGAATTCCGCCAGCCATTTTAATGATTCCAAAATAGACTCCCCAAACAGGGGTAGGTACAATTATTTTTTCTCCAGGATTGACTAAAGTCATGGCGGCAATATTCAATCCTTCAGAAACTCCAACTGTCGCACAGAGTTCACTTTTGGGATCATATGTAACACCTAAGCTTTTTGCTAGATATTTACTAACAGCTTCCAGGTATTTTTCTTTTCCAGCTTCAGGAGCATAATGAGAGTCATCACTATTGATGTCATCAATTGCCGCTTTTTTTATGTGTTCTGGAGTATTCAAGTCAGGTTCACCAATAGTCAATTTTATTATTCCTGGTATTGTGGAAATTTTTTGATTGAAGGATCTGATCGCTGGATTAGGTATGTTACTAATTTTCGAATTAATTTTTGCTGATAAATTTTTTGCTAATGTTGGCATAAAAAGAACCTTCCTTTTTTTATTGAAACCATATTATAACCCAGTATGTATCTAATTAAAATTAAGAAAAAGTATTTTTTTATAAAGTTTGAATTTAGTGTGTTTCCTAAAATTTTGTTATAGTTAATTAAGGAGGTTGAGATAAATGGATCAAGATCAAAAAGCTAAAAGGCTAAAAGAACTAACACCAGACCAGTTTCAAGTTACTCAAGAAGCAGCTACAGATTATCCTTTTAGGGGAAAATATGATGATTTTTATCAAAAGGGAATCTATGTAGACATTGTTTCTGGGGAGCCTTTGTTTTCAAGCGAAGATAAATATGATGCTGGTTGTGGCTGGCCTAGTTTTACCAGGCCAATTAAGAAATTGGTTTATCACCGTGATCAATCACATAATATGGAAAGAACTGAAGTTAAAAGTCCAGAAGGTGATTCACATTTGGGACATGTCTTTGATGATGGTCCTACTGATAGGGGAGGACTTAGATATTGCATTAACTCCTCAGCTTTAGACTTTATTCCTTTTGATCAATTGGAACAAAGAGGATACGGTGAATACCGTAAACTTTTTAAATAATAAAAATTATGTAAAAAGACCTGATTTTCAAAATCAGGTCTTTTTCACTGTTTAAACTATTTCTTGCTCCTTAAAACTGCCATAAACTCGTTCTACTTCAGTAACACTCATAAAAGCATAAGGATCGCTTTTTTTAACAATATGTAGAACGTCATACATATCATATCTATCAATAACTGTAATTAGAACTTTTTTCTCGTTATGGCTGTATGCACCCTCAACATCATGAAAAATAGTGATGCCCCGATGCATTTTTTCCTGAATACCATCAATGATTGTTTTAGGCTTTTCTGTAACAATAGTGACTTGTAATTTTTGATGCTGGGTATATACAGTATCGATTACACGGCCATTGATAAAAATTGTTAGGGCTGAATAAAGTGCGCGAGTCCAACCGAAAGCAAAACCCGCAGCAGCAATGATAATTAGGTTAATCAAAATACTGATTTTACCGTAACTAGTACCTGTTTTCCTTTGAATAACAATTCCAATGATATCCAGTCCTCCAGTTGAAATACCATTCTTCAAAGCAAAACCTGTTCCCAGTCCGTTGATCATACCACCAAAAATAGCACAGACAAGGGGATCAATATGCATATTTACTGGCTGAATGACTCTCATCATAATTGAACCGAGTATGACAGTAATAATGGTAAAGAAGGTAAATTTATGTCCAATTTTAACCCATGCTAAAAGCAACAGGGGCAAGTTAAGAACAAAATAAAGGACTGAAGTTGACAAGGTAAATGGCAAATATCGCTCACTCATAGTGTTAATCAATTGTGCAAAACCAGTTACTCCCGAAGAGTACATGTGGCCAGGTGTCCAAAAGAAATTTAAAGCTACTGCAACCGCTAAAGAATAGAAAAAAGATGCAGAAATTTTTGAAAGTAGATTATACCGTCGATTGAACGCGTCAAGTTGATCCATTGATAATAAATCCTTTTTTATTAAGCACTCTAGTTAACTTTTTTATAAAAATAACAAAATACTAGTTTTCATATTAAATATAAAAACTAGTATTTTTCTTAAGTATATTAACACAACTACCCAAAATTTAAAGCACTTTTGGGCAAAACTTTGGTTATTTTTGCCAATGTTTTTTTATAAAATCTGCTCTACCACCGGACTCTTCAAGATTGTACCTGAAAGGATTTTTTTTGTAAAAATCTTGATGGTAATCTTCTGCAGGATAAAACGGTTTAGCTGGCTCAATTTGAGTAACAATGGGGTCATCGAATTTGCCGCTTTTTTGTAAAGCTTCTTTTGAATTTTCAGCTGCTTCTTTTTGAGCAGGTGAATTATAAAAGATTACTGGACGATAGTTATCTCCACGATCCTGAAATTGTCCGCTTGCGTCTGTAGGATCAGTTACTTGCCAGTAGTAGTCCAATAATTTCTGATATGACATAATTTTAGGATCAAAAGTTATTTCCACCGCCTCTGTGTGACCAGTAGTTCCAGTGCAAACTTGCTCATAAGTAGGATTAGGGACATGACCTCCTGTATATCCAGAAATCACTTTTTTAATTCCAGGCAGTGAATCAAAAGGTTTAACCATGCACCAGAAGCACCCACCAGCGAAAATCGCAGTATCTAATTTTTCATTATTTGCTTGCATAATTTGGCCCTTTCTATGAACTAAAATCTGTTATTGCCTACTTCTATTTTATTTTTTGAGCCACCTTACTGCAATTAATCAGCCTAGAGATTCTTTAAACTTGGCGATTTATTAAATAAGCTATTTTCAGCTAAAAATATTTCCTTAGAAATTATTTTTGTACTCCTAAATGATTCATAATGATAGCTGCTGTTTCTTCAATTGAGCGGTGCGCAACATTAATTACAAAACAGCCTAATTTATCATAGAGTTTTTGCGCAGAATCTAATTCCTTTTTAATCGCATCAGTATTAGAGTAAGAGGTATCAGGACTCAAACCATAAGAAATCATTCTTTCACGCCTAATTTCATTTAAGACGGATAAATCGTTAGTCAAACCGATAATCTTTTTAGGATCAATTTGATATATTTCTTTAGGAATATGGGTGTCAGGCACCAGCGGTAAATTTGCTACTTTCAAGTTTTTGTTTGCTAAAAATAAAGATAGAGGGGTTTTTGAAGTCCTTGAAACTCCTAGGAGAACAACATCTGCTTCCAAAAATCCTTTAGGATCCTTCCCATCATCATACATTACAGCAAACTCCATTGCTGAAATCCGATCAAAGTATTTTTGGTTCATTTTGTGCTGAGCACCAATTTTTTGCTCGGGCTTAAGACCAGTCAATTTTTGGATAGACTCAATTGCAGGCGACAGAATATCTACGCTTTCGATGTGATGTTCTCTGACAAAGCGAATAACTGGTATTTGCATTTCATCTTTTACCAGACTGTAAATAAGTAACAAATTAGGGTATTGTATTATCTCTTCAAAAGTCTCCTCTAATTTTTCTTTGTTAATTATGAAAGGATATCTTCTGTAAGTGATTTGCGCGTCAGGAAATTGTGCTGCGGCGGCTACAGCATTATTGAACGCTGTATCTCCTGCAGAATCTGAAATAATTATAATGTTAACTTCTTTTTTTGGTGTTTCTTCAGCCATCATTTACTCCTTTTTTCATTTATTATACAATTTAACAAAAGTCATTAACAGATTAACTTTTTTCTAAAAAATATTGAACGTTTGTATTGACCGATTGTTGATGTTTGATATAATTTAGTTAAATGTATGACGGTAACGTCAAGAAATGGAAGGAGGGATCACATATGGCAAAGACAGTCGTTCACGAAAACGAGTCTATTGATGATGCTCTTCGTCGTTTTAAACGTTCCGTTTCTAGAAGCGGTACTCTACAAGAATACCGTAAGCGCGAGTTCTATGAAAAACCTAGCGTTCGTAGGAAACTCAAGTCTGAAGCAGCTCGTAAACGTAGACATTATTAATTATAAACGACTTTTATCAAAAGATAGAAGTCGTTTTTTATTACAATTATAAAAAGTTTAGGGCATTATTTAATTTAAACTAAGGTTCAAATTTGATATAATTTATCTAGACTTTACACAGAAAGAGGGAATTTATTTGAGTTTGTCTGAGCAAATAATGTCAGATATGAAAGACGCAATGAAAGCACGTGATAAAGTAAGATTAAACACAGTGCGCATGATAAAATCAGCTTTGATGAATGAAAAAATTAAAGCTGGTCATGATTTAACCGCTGATGAAGAACTGACAGTTCTCAGCAGAGAAAAGAAGCAGCGTGAAGAATCAATTGCAGAATTTACCAAGGCTAATAGAGACGACTTAGTAGATGAAACAAAACAGGAACTAGCTATTGTTGAAAATTATCTGCCTAAGCAAATGACAGATGAAGAGCTAAATCAGGCTGTTTCCCAAGCAATTTCTGAAACTGAAGCTAAGGGCAAGTCCGATTTTGGAAAAGTGATGAAAGCTTTGATGCCCAAAATAAAAGGTAAAGCTGATGGTAAAGCAGCTTCTAATGCGGTGCGTAAGCAGTTAAGTTAAACGCAAGAAAAGGAGCAGAGTTATTTGGCCCAAACCAATTTTATTCCTAAAAATCCCGAAAATATCCAAAAAATAGTTGGAGTTAATGATAGTAACTTGAATCTTTTATCAACTGGCTATAATACTAGTGTAATTGACACTGGTAATAGCATTGCCATTCAGGGTGAAGATAAAAATATCAAGAAAGTTTCAGCTGTTCTGCAAGCTTTGGATAATGTAGTTAATGCCAATATCAACATTGGTCCCGCTGATGTTGTGAGTGCTATGAAAATGGCCGATAAAGGTACTACAGAATATTTTCCTGACCTATACAAAAAGATTTTAATTCGGGATGCTAAAGGCAAACCGATTAGAGTTAAAAATATGGGGCAGAAAAAGTATGTAGAAGCCATTGAAAAAAATGATGTTGTATTTGGTATTGGTCCTGCCGGTACTGGTAAAACATTTATAGCGGTGGTATGTGCAATTGCTGCTTTTAAAAGAGGAGAAGTTTCTAGAATTGTGTTAACCAGGCCGGCAGTTGAAGCGGGTGAATCATTAGGCTTTTTGCCTGGTGATTTAAAAGAAAAAGTTGATCCTTACTTAAGGCCGATCTATGACTCTCTTTATGCCATATTAGGAACAAATACCACCGATCATTTAATGGAACGTGGAGTTATTGAAGTAGCTCCTTTAGCTTATATGCGCGGACGTACTTTGGACGACGCCTTTGTGATTTTGGATGAAGCTCAAAATACCACAGATGCTCAAATGAAAATGTTTTTAACAAGACTTGGTTTCAATTCAAAAATGATTGTTAATGGTGATATGACACAAGTTGATCTTCCTGGAAGACAACGTAGTGGATTAATTGATGCTCAGCGAATTTTGCAAAATATTGCTGAAATAAAGTTTATTTGGTTTTCAGCTAACGATGTAGTTCGTCACCCAGTTGTTGCCAAGATTATTAACGCATATGAAAAGGAAGATAAATAAAATTAATGAACCCAATTGATATTACTTTCAATGATGAAGTTGGTTTTCTTGATGATAAAACGCATGATTGGAAGAAATGGATTAATGAACTTCTTTTGCTTGCCAAAAATGATATTGCTAAAAAGAATAACTTGGAAATGAGTATCAATTTCGTTGGTGAAGAAAAAAGCAATGAAATTAATAAAAAATATCGTGGCAAAGACAGACCGACTGATGTTATTTCATTTGCTATTGAAGATGGCGAAGACCTATTAGATTACAGTACATTTGAAAATGACCCAGAATTCAGTGAAGACATAGGCGATTTATTTATGTGTCCAAGTGTGATTATGCGTCATAGCAAGGATTATGGCACAGGTTGGGACCGTGAATTTGGTTATACCTTGGTTCACGGTTTTCTGCATCTTAATGGGTATGATCATATCAAACCAGATGAAGCAAAAGTAATGTTTAAAATTCAGGGTAAGGTTTTAGAGGATTATGGGTTACCACTATATCCGGATCAACTTGATGAAGGCAGAGGAAAATAATGACTGATGATATGAAAAATAAATCTGGTTTTGTTGCTTTATTAGGAAGACCAAATGTTGGTAAGTCTACTCTAATGAATTATTTAGTAGGTCAAAAAGTTGCTATCACCTCGAGTAAGCCGCAGACTACGCGTAACAAGATTTCTGGTATTTTAACCACAGATGATATGCAAGCAGTTTTTGTTGACACTCCCGGGATATTTAAGCCCCACCTTGATTTAGATAATTATATGGATAAAGCCAGCTTGTCTAGCTTAAACGATGTCGATCTCATTTTATTTATGGTTGAACCAGAAAAAATGGGTAAAGGTGATGCTTATATTGCTGATTTGCTAAAAAAAGTGAAAGTTCCAGTTTTGCTTCTTATTAATAAAGTAGATCAAGTCAATCCTAACGCACTGCTGCCTATAATTGATCAATATCGTCAACTGAACATTTTCAAGGAATTCTTGCCAGTTTCTGCAACGCAGGGAATAGGAATTAGTGATCTGATTCAGGTTTTGCATCAATATTTACCTGTAGGACCTAAATATTATGGAACAGATCAAGTAACTGATCGTCCCGAATATTTCATGGTGGCAGAATTAATTCGTGAACAAATTTTAAACCTGACTGCTGAAGAAGTTCCTCATGCTACCGCTGTTTGGGTCGAACAAATGAATAAGCATGAAAATAATAAACTGCAGATTGAAGCTACTATCTATGTTGAAAAGAGTGGTCAGAAAGGGATTATTATTGGCAAAGGCGGAAAGATGCTTAAGCAGATTGGCATTAATTCCCGGCGTCAAATTGAGGATTTGTTAGGTGAAAAAGTCAATTTGCATCTCTGGGTTAAAGTTCAACATAATTGGCGTTCTGATCCGCGCTTTTTAAAGCAAGTAGGCTATAATCCAAAGGATCTTAGCTAAAATGGCTCGACAATTAAAAGAAGTGCAGGGAATTATTTTTAAAAGGCAAAAATACCGTGAGGCAGATTTATTGGCAAAAATAATGACCAAGAATAATGGAATAATTTCTTTACTTGCTCATGGAGCACTTAAGCCAAAGTCAAAATTAGGCGCATCTTTACTTAATTTTTCCTATGGAACTTATGTCATATATTTTACTGGTCACGGTCTGAGTACGCTCAGAACTTATAAAAACGTTAGTCAATTTGACGGTTTGTTCAATGATTTAACTAAAAATGCTTATGCTTCTTTTATCCTTGATTTGATAGATCATGCTTTTGTTGAATATCAAAATCTGGGTAAATACTATAATCTAGCAAATTTCGCGTTGCAAAAAATTAACACTGGAACTGATCCTGAAATGATTACTCAAATTGTACAAATGCAACTGTTGCAAGCTTATGGTGTTGAGCCAGAAATGCGTCATTGCGTTATTTGTGGTAAAGAACAAGGTGGGTTTGATTATTCGATTAAAAGCGGTGGCATTTTATGTAGTCAACATTTTTATACAGATCCTGGGCGATTACATTTAAAACCAAAGGAAACTGCTGTTTTAAGAACGATCTTTATACTTCCCTTTGAACGGTTAGGCGATATTAAAATTAATATTGCTACAAAAAAGGCGACCCGTAAGGCTATTGACCGTATTTATCAGGAAACAATTGATCTTAACCTTAAAACTAAAAAATTTTTAGATGAACTTAAATTAAACGAATGAGTCTTCTGCTTCAGTGATTTTTATGGTAAAATAATAATGTATTTTGGCGATAATGAGGATAAAAAAAGTACCTGTTAAGCGAGTGCTAAACAGTGGGAGAGCATCTGGGAAAAGGCACCTCTAGTCAATTTAATTAAGAGCAGGAATTATTTCCTGAATTAGGGTGGAACCGCGATTAAATCTCGTCCCTATGCATGTTTTGCATAGGCTTTTTTTATGGTCTGATGCAGGAAGGAAATATAAATGGCAAAGAAAAAATTAACTATTCAAGATATGGTTTTTAAATTAGAAAAATTTTGGTCTTCAAAGGGATGCATGGTAATGCCTTCTTACGATGTTGAAAAAGGCGCGGGGACAATGAGTCCTTATACTTTTTTACGTGCCGTGGGACCAGAACCATGGGCTGCATGTTATGTTGAGCCATCTAGACGTCCGGCTGACGGCAGATATGGTGATAATCCTAACAGATTGTTTCAACATCATCAATTCCAAGTGGTGATAAAACCTGCACCTGAAAATATTCAACAATATTACTTAGATAGCTTAAAAGAGCTAGGTATCAATACACTTGAGCATGACATTAGGTTTGTAGAAGACAACTGGGAAAACCCCTCAATGGGTTGTGCCGGTGTTGGTTGGGAAGTTTGGCTTGATGGAATGGAAGTAAGTCAGTTTACCTATTTTCAAACCGTTGGTGAACTTGATGTTAAACCCACAATGAGTGAAATCACATATGGAGTGGAACGGTTAGCTTCTTATATACAGAATGTCAACTCTGTTTTTGACCTAGAGTGGGGCAATGGCGTTTTATACCGAGATATTTTCAAAGAAGCTGAATATGAGAACTCCAAGTATGCTTTTGAAGAATCAAATCAGGAAGATCTTTTACAGTTTTTTGATGTCTATGAAAAAACGGCTAAAGAATTAATCGGCCTAAATTTAGTTCAACCAGCTTATGATTATATTTTAAAATGTTCACACACTTTTAACTTGCTTGATGCTCGGGGAGCTGTTTCAGTTACTGAAAGAGCGGGTTATTTAGCTCGAATCAGAAATTTAGCTCATGAAGTAGCGGTATGTTTTGTAGAAGAGCGCGAAAAAAGAGGCTTTCCGTTATTGAAAAAAGCAGAAGATAAGAAAGCGGGACTTGAAAATGGCTAGAGATTATTTATTTGAAATTGGTACTGAGGAAATGCCTGCTCATGTTGTTGAACGGAGCGTTAAACAGCTTGCGCAAAGAACAGAAAAGTTTCTTAAAGAAAAAGGTCTTAAATTTAAATGTACTAAAACCTTCTCAACACCTCGGAGATTAACTGTTTTAGTTGAAGGTTTGGCTGAAAAACAAGAAGATATTGATGAAGTAAAAAAGGGACCTGCGAAGAAAATCGCTCTTGACCAAGATAAAAATTGGACCAAAGCCGCTCAAGGATTTGCCCGTGGACAAGGAATGACTACTGACGATATTTACTTTGACAAATTAAAAGGTACAGAATATGCCTACGTACATGTAAAAAAAGAGGGCAAAAAAACAAGTGATATTTTGTTGGGTATGAGTGAAATCATTAAGTCTATGACTTTTCCAACAAAAATGCGTTGGGATTCTCATGATTTTGAGTTTGTCCGTCCTATTCATTGGCTTGTTTCACTATATGGCAGTGATGTAATACCAGTTAAAATTCTTGACATTACGGCTGGAAGAAAAACGGCAGGGCACCGTTTTCTAGGAGACAGTGTGGTTTTAGCTAATAGTACCGATTATGAAGATGCTTTAAAAGATCAGTTTGTAATTGTTGACGCAACTAAACGCCGTAAAATGATCATTGACCAAATGAACAAATTGGTTGAGAAGAATAATTGGCAAATTGAGCCTGATGAAAGTTTACTTGAAGAAGTGACAAATTTAGTTGAATATCCTACAGTTTTTGCAGGTTCTTTCGATAAAAAGTATTTGCAGATGCCAAAAGAAGTTCTTATTACTTCGATGAAAGATAATCAGCGTTACTTTGAAGTCTATGATCAAAATGGAGCGTTAATTAATCATTTTATTGCTGTGCGAAACGGTAATAAAGATTATTTAGAAAATGTGGTTTCAGGAAATGAAAAGGTTCTGGTAGCACGACTTGATGATGCTCAATTCTTCTATGATGAAGACAGAAAATATCCATTAAGTCACTTTGTACAAAAATTGGATAATGTTTCATTTCATGACAAAATTGGCTCAATGTCTGAGAAGATGAAACGTGTCAAGATCATTGGTGATTTCTTAGCAAAAAGATGGCATCTAGATAAGCAAGTTGTCAGCGATTTCGATCGTGCCAGCCAAATATATAAGTTTGATTTGGTAACTCAAATGGTAGGAGAATTTGCTGAATTGCAAGGTGTCATGGGCAGGCATTATGCCAAATTGGCTGGTGAAAAGGATGATGTTGCTGCAGCAATTGAAGAGCATTATATGCCAACCACTTCTGAAGGGAATTTGCCAAAAACAACTGTGGGCTCATTGTTATCTATTGCAGATAAATTAGATACTATAATTACTTTCTTTGCTGTTGGTATGATTCCCAGCTCATCAAACGATCCATATGCTCTTCGCCGCTATGCTTATGGTATTGTTCGCATCTTAATAAATCAGAATTGGTCATTACCTTTTAATGATGTCTTACCAGAGATTGTGTCGGCTCTTGAAAATCAAACTCCGGCTAAACTACCTAAAAAAGTTGAGCAGGAAGAAGAAATTTCTTTATTTATTCGTGATCGTATTAAACAATACTTACAGAAAAATAATTATAAATATGACATAATTGATGCAGTTTTAGCTTCAAGCCAGCAAGATCCAATACAAATTTTAGCTGCAGCAAAAGTTTTGCAATTACATCATGACGATGATAAATTCAAACCAGTAGTAGAAAGTTTAATCAGAATTAATAATATTTTGAAAAAGGCAAAATATAAAGGTAAGAATATTGTTAACAAGGACTTATTTGATAATGATACTGAAATCCAACTTGCCGAAGGAGTTAACGATTTAAGTAAAATTAATAAATTAGCAGATCTTTATGACGGATTTGTGAAATTACAGCCCGTAATCGATCTTTACTTCGAAACTAATATGATTATGGCTAAAAATGAAGCTGTTAAAAATAATCGTTTAGCACAGCTAAGTGATGTGGCACAACTTTCAAAGCGATTGGGTGATTTAAGCAAATTAGTCATTAAATAAAAAGTAGGTGGAAAGATGGCCGGTCTTATACCTGAAGAAACTATTGCTAAAGTTCGTAATAATGTCAATATTGTAAATGTCATAAGCCAGTACGTTTCTCTAGAAAAGAAAGGCAAAGATTATGTTGGTCTTTGCCCATTTCATGAAGAAAAAACTCCTTCATTTACTGTTAATGAAGGAAAGCAATTTTTTAAATGCTTTGGCTGTGGCAAAGGTGGTAATGTGTTTTCTTTTTTAATGTATAAAGAAAATCTCACATTTCCTGAGAGTGTTCAAAAAGTTGCTGATTTTGGTCACATTGATATTGGGCAATATAATAACCAAAAACCAAAGTTTTCCAATATTTTAATAAAAATTAATGAGGAGGCTGCAAATTTTTATCATAAAGTATTAGTTGCAACAAATGCTGGTAGACCAGGATATAATTATGCCAAAAAGCGTGGTCTTAACGATGAAATAATCGCTCATTTTCGTATTGGCTATGCTCCTAAACAGAATAATCTGCTTTTGACCTATTTAAGAGGTCAAAAATTTAAAGATAAAGATTTGGCTGAGAGTGGTTTATTTGTGCAATCTCAGACTGGTGAATTATTTGATCGCTTTAGAGATCGACTGATGTTTCCTCTTAGTAATGAAGGAGACTATGTTGTTGGGTTTTCTGGCAGAAGGCTTTCGCAAGATAAAACAGAAGCCAAATATATTAATAGTCCCGAAACTAAAATTTTTACTAAGTCTAAAACTCTTTTTCATTTTGCAGAAGCAAAAAAAGCAGTTCGCAATGAAAAACATTTAATTTTGTACGAAGGATATATGGATGTAATTGCGGCCTATAAAGCAGGTATTAAATCCGGTATAGCTTCGATGGGAACCAGCTTAACTGATCAACAAATATATATGTTACGCAGGATCACTAAAAATATTATCATTAATTATGACGGAGATAATCCAGGAATTCATGCTGAAGAACGTGCAGCCAGAATGTTTAATAGCATTGGTGGCTTTAATTTAGGGATAGTAGTTCTGCCTGAAAAGCTGGATCCTGATGAATATGTTAAGAAATATGGTTTGGAAAAATATCAGGAAGAAGTTAAAGGTGCGTTAACTCCTACAGACTTTTTTCTTAAAAGGCTGGCTCAAAAATATAATTTAGCAAATGACCGTGAAAAATTAGCTTATCTCGATGAAGCAGTGAAAGAAATAGCTCAATTGTCTAATCCAGTAGAACAAGATTTATATTTGGATAAAATCTCCCAACAACAAGGTGTTTCTAAGGATTCACTCAAAGTTAATTTTACCAAATATCGCAGGCAACAAAATGCGGCTAGAAGACACCAAAACAATTATGGTGTGCAACCTGAAGAAGCAAATAATAATTATTCTGATTCTCCTGTAGAACCTGAACAGAATTTTAGTAAAAACGATCCTGTTCAAACACGGTTACTATATTTATTTATTCATTCAGAACATGCTCGTGAATATTTATTATCACACCAATTTTTATTTCCAGATCCCAAATATCAAAAATTAGCGGAATTATGGTTAAATTTTAGTGAAAATCAAGAAAATGCAGGAGTTAATAGTTTTTTAGATTTTATTCCTAGTGAACTTCAAGGTATAATAGTTAATGCTGAAATGACAGACATGCCCCAGGATTTTTCAGACCGCGAAATTGATGAGCAAATTAATGCTTTAAACATGCGTAAAATTGATTTTAAATTGCATCAACTAATGAATGATTTACAAGATGCCAAGCGTAAAACTGATACTGATGAAATATTAAGTATTACTCGAAAAATTTTGCAGTTAAAAAGGATCCAGGGTTAAAGGGGGGCTTATTGTGGTAGAAAATGGAAAAACCGCTAACACCGAAAAATTGTCTTTAGACAAAATGGTCAAAAAGGTAGTTAAAGATGTTAAAAAAGATAAATCTATTACTGAAAAAGAATTCGTTGCTCAATTGATTAAGCCCTATAAACTACAGGGAAAAGCAGTTGACCAATTAGTTCAGGAATTTGAAGATAATGGCATTAGTATTGTTGATGAGAAGGGAAATCCTTCGAGATTAGCCCTAAAAAAGCAAAAAGATGTTGAAAAGGCTGAATTAAAAGATATGTCGGCACCTTCAAGTGTCAGAATGAATGATCCAGTCAGAATGTATTTGAAAGAAATTGGTCGAGTACCACTTCTAAATGCTGATCAGGAAATCTCCTTGGCTAAAAGAATTGAAAAGGGCGACGAGGAGGCTAAACAAGAATTGGCTGAGGCCAACCTTCGTTTAGTGGTTTCTATCGCTAAGCGTTATGTAGGTCGTGGCATGTCATTTTTGGACCTTATCCAGGAAGGTAACATGGGTCTGATGAAGGCAGTAGATAAGTTTGATTACAGCCTAGGCTTCAAATTTTCAACCTACGCAACTTGGTGGATTAGGCAAGCTATCACTCGTGCAATTGCTGATCAAGCTAGAACTATTCGAATTCCGGTTCACATGGTTGAAACCATTAACAAGTTGATTAGAATTCAGAGACAATTGTTGCAAGATTTAGGACGTGAACCTACTCCTGAAGAAATAGGTGCGGAAATGGATATGCCTACTTCTAAAGTTAGGGACATTTTAAAGATTGCGCAAGAACCTGTATCTTTGGAAACTCCTATTGGTGAAGAGGATGATTCACATTTAGGCGATTTTATTAAAGATAAAGATGCAACTAGTCCTGAACAACATGCTTCATATGAAATGCTCAAAGAGCAACTAGAAGAAGTACTCGATACTTTAACTGATCGCGAAGAGAACGTTTTAAGATTACGTTTTGGCTTGGATGATGGTCGTACTAGAACACTTGAGGAAGTTGGTAAAGTGTTTGGAGTTACGAGAGAACGGATCCGTCAAATTGAAGCTAAGGCCTTACGTAAATTGCGTCATCCAAGTAGATCCAATCAATTACGCGATTTCTTAGATTAATTAGCCAAACAAAAGACAAGATTTAAAAAAATCTTGTCTTTTTGTTTATTTAAAGTTTAATCCGTAAATTCCATGATTATCAGCTAAATCCCATTGCTGCAAAAGTAATACCAGCTACACTTGCATTAATCATTTGTAAATTGTGGCCGGTATTGGCTGCTCTATTAGGTTAGCAATATGAAGTATTCCAAAGATTAAGCCGTCTAGTAAAACTGCTCCTATAATCTGATATCGAGAATTTTGCAGTAACTTGAGTAATATGCTTAAAACACAAAAACGCATCAACCATTCTTCAGCTATACCGGCTGCTATGCCTTAGCAAATAAAGTTTATTATATGTTTCGTAGTGATCTGAAAATCCCTGCTCGTGAGCAGTTGTCCCCAGTTATCTGCTACTTAAAAGCATTAAACAAAAAGTTAATAATAAATAAAGCGATAGACCCCAGAATAGCATACTTAGCTCTTGAACACAGTCTCAAGCCCGGAGTTTGATAGCCATTTATTCATCACAACTACTGAAGTGATGACAAAACAAATTGACCCGGTAATTTCAGTTTTATTAAGCATTTGTAGCCAAGAAGGGTAGCAATATATCGTCAACATTTCCGGAATAAAAACTATTAGACTTAAGAATAATAATAAAGTTATGATTTGCCCAATTACACTATTTATCTTTCCCTAGGACAGTTCTGCCATAGGAACTAGCATATCCAATTCATATAAAGTAAATGGAATTAACAACCAGATAAGGTTCTTATTATTAAAAACTTAGATAAAACCTGCTCCAATTGTGAGAAGTACTAAAAAACATATTTGGATGTTAATGGCTTGAAAATAATGATTGAATTGGACTATTTTTCTTTCACGATGTTTTTCGCGTAGAAGGGTTATTTGTAGAAATACCAGTATGAACAAAACTGGCAGAACTACCACTGCCACAATTTTACTTTTGGTCAGGGATTTAATTTAAAAAAATAGCACAATTGCCACAATGATCAGAATCTTTCGCACTATTATTTGCCCTAGATGCCAACGCTTAATTGCTTGTTCAGAAAGCATTTCAAATTCTCCTTAAAATAATTCATCCCTCTTACCGTCTAATATGTGTTCATCAATATTTTCATTAAAGTATACCAGCAAGTCGCGGTCAAAATTATAAGCTAACTTATGTTGGAAAAGTTCTTCCTCAGTCATCCAAGTCAATTCACCCTCCCTTGAGGCTTTGACTGTACCGGTAAATTCAGTCGCTATATAAAAAAGAACGAGGTAACGGTGATCGTTTTCATCATAAAATTGCTTAATACCACATAGGCGCGGATCCTTAATATCTAAATTTGTTTCTTCCTTAACTTCCCGTACCACTGAATCATGAAAAGATTCATGATCTTCAACATGGCCACCTGGAAAAGTAAGCCCTGGCCAATATGGGTCATTGCGATCCAAAACCAATATTTTATTTCTGCTTTTAATCATACACATATTTGTTAAAGTAACAGGTTCGGTTCTATCCATTAAGTCAAAAATCTCTTTCTTTTAAATCTTATTATCAATTATAAAATAGCAATTTAGAAAGAAAAAGAAAGTTTTTACACTTTGTTTTAATATAGCAGCTATGACTTTTGCTTTAGTCGAGATCAAGTTAGCAGACGTATCAGCGTTGTTTGGCCGCCAGTTTATTTTAGAAACCAAAAATAAGAGTATTTAATAGCATTATTTTATTTTATCTAAGAAAAAAGCATTATGCTAAAATTCTATTATAAAGAAA
The DNA here is from genome assembly GCF_036246345.1 of Lactobacillus rizhaonensis. Taxonomy (NCBI): domain Bacteria; kingdom Bacillati; phylum Bacillota; class Bacilli; order Lactobacillales; family Lactobacillaceae; genus Lactobacillus; species Lactobacillus rizhaonensis. The sequence goes on from NZ_BTTV01000001.1 coordinate 159,671, forward strand.
GTAGGATGAAGATGAATTTACGATTAAATACTTTAGCGCAAATGGTTGATCAAGGAGCCCGTATTGCAGACATTGGGACAGATCACGCTTATCTACCGATCCAATTAGTTAAAGAAGGCAAAGTTGATTATGCTATCGCCAGTGACGTAGCAGCTGGGCCATTAGAAAATGCGGAAAAAGATATTGTTACAGCAGGTCTAAAAAATAAAATTGAAACTCGTATGGGATCAGGTTTGGAAACTATTAGTAAAGAAGACAGAATTGACACAGTAGTAATTGCTGGTATGGGTGGCAAATTAATGACCAATATTTTAAACAAAGCTTGGTCAAAAAATTTTCATTTTGCTACTTTAATTTTAGAGCCAAATGTGGGAGAACCGACCGTTCGTGAATGGCTTTCAGTGCATAGGTATCAAATTATAAATGAAAAAATAATAGCTGAAGCGGGACATATATATGAACTTATAAAAGCCCAACAGGTAGAAAATGCTATCAGTTTAACAGATAAGCAAATATTTTTTGGCCCTAAAATATTAAAAGAAAAGAATCGAGTTTTTTACCAAAAGTGGCGTGATCAGCTTGCATATCACCAAAAATTATTGCTTAATTTAAACAAAGCAAAAGAAAAAGACTTTGCTCATATCCATAAAATTGAAGCTGAAATAAAAATGATTGAGGAAGAAATAAATGATTAAAGTAGAGGATATAGTTGCTGTCTTAAGACAACATTTTCCAGAAGAAATAGCTAGCAAAGGCGATCCAGTTGGTATCCAAATAGGCTCTCTTGAGCAGAATGTCACTAAAATAATGACTACCTTAGATGTTAGACCACAAGTAGTTGATGAAGCAATTCAAAAAGGGGTTAATTTGATTATCAGCCATCATCCCTTGATGTTTCGTCCTGCTCCAAACTTAAACTTTGCTAATCCCCAATACGCTATGTACGGTAAAATAATTGCTCATGGCATTACGGTCTATTCCATTCATACAAATTCAGACAAGGCTGAAGATGGCTCAAGCGACTGGCAAGCTGAAGAATTGGGTTTGAAAGACGTTGAGCCTTTTTGTCCAGATGATGATGGCATTGCCATAGGACGTAAGGGGAGATTGCTTCAGCCACTTTCTGCCAAGGAATTTGCTTATTATGTCAAAGACAAGATGCATGTAAAAATGGTAAGATTAATTACTGCTGATAATCAGCAGACTATTTCTTCAGTTTGTTTTATCTGCGGTGATGGCGGCAAATATTGGCATCAAGCAGTAGAAGAGAATATTGATGCTTTTATTACAGGAGATGTTTATTACCACACAGGCCATGATATGATTTCTGCTGGTCTAACGGTAGTTGATCCAGGACACTATACTGAAAAGATTTTTAAAGAAAAAATTTATCAAAAGTTGCTTGAATGGAATAAAGAAAACTCTTGGGATGTCGAAATTATCCAATCTGAAGTATCAACTAACCCATTTCAAGATTTATTTTAATTAAGGAGATAAGATGGAGTATCAAAATTTATTACCAAGATTTTTAAAATATGTAAAAGTTAATTCACGTTCTGATGAACATTCAGATAGGTTTCCTTCAACAAAACGTCAAGAAGATTTCCAAAAAGAAGTAATTCTACCTGACCTAGAAAAACTAGGCTTATCTGATGTGCATTATAATCAGAAATCAGGCTGTGTCATTGCGGAAATTCCGGCTAATGTAGATTATGATGTACCTGTAATGGGACTTCTAGCGCACTGCGATACTGCAGACTTTAATGCGGAAAATGTTAAACCGCAAGTTCATGAAAATTATGATGGCAAATCAAAAATTAGGCTTGGAGATTCCGCATTTTATTTAGATCCTGCAGAATTTCCGAACTTAAGAAAATATGCTGGCCAAACTATTATTACGGCCTCAGGTGACACCTTATTAGGTGGGGATGATAAATGTGGGGTAGCGGAATTAGTTACATTAGCAGAATATTTGTTAAACCATCCTGAAATTAAACACGGCAAAATTCGCCTTGGTTTTACTCCGGACGAAGAAATTGGCATGGGGGCCCAACATTTTGATATTGATGAATTTGGTGCAGATTTTGCCTTCACAGTAGACGGTGGAGCTCCTGGAAAGTTAGATTGGGGCACTTTCTCCGCAGCTACATTTACTCTGGATATCCAAGGCGTAAATGTACATCCTTCAGTAGCTAAAGATCAGATGATTAATGCTATCCAAGTTGGCATTAACTTCCAAAATCAACTTCCGCAAAACGAAGTCCCTGAAAAAACTGCGGGTAGAGAAGGCTTTTATCATCTAACCAATTTTACTGGTACGGTGGATAACGCTCAAATGGAGTACATCGTTCGCGATTTTGAAAGAGATGGTCTGGAAGATCGTAAAAATAAAGTCAAGGCTATTGTTAATCAAATGAACAAGGAATTCGGTACTGAGAGAATTAAGCTTAACATGAGAGATCAATACTACAACATGGCCGATATTCTTAAAGATCATATGGAGATTGTTAATTTGGCAAGAAAAGCATATAAGGAAGAGGGCTTAACAATCAATGAAGATCCAGTAAGAGGAGGAACTGATGGTTCACTTCTGACTTATAGAGGCTTACCTTGTCCCGACCTTTTCTCTGGTCAAGAAAACATGCATGGCAGGTTTGAATATACCGTTCTTGAGTCTATGGCAAAAGCAGTAGATGTCATGATAAAAATGGTACAAATGAATGCTACTGCTAATAAATAGTGAAACAAAAACGGCTCTTTTTAAGGCTGTTTATAAAAAGATTAAAAATTAAAAGCTTGTTCTGATAAAGGAATTTAAGCTTGTAAAAGGTTAGCAAAATTATGCACAGTTATTAAAGCTATGCTAAAGAGCACCTAAAATCATTATCAAAAATGGTTTTAGGTGCCTTTTTTATTTTTTGTAATACTAACAGCTAAGATGTGGAACATTTAAATTATTCTAAGACTTTTGATTAAAAATAAATTTGCAAAAGAATAAAATTTATTTTATTATACTAGTGAACTACATATGTAATACACTAGTATAATAATTTTTAGTAAGGATGATTAAGAGTGAAAAATATTAATGCACTACAACTGGATAATGTTAGTACATTTGTTGGCAAAACTGTGCTAGTCAAAAATGCTACTTTTGAAGTTAAACCAGGTGAAATAATCGGTTTGATAGGTCCTAATGGGGCTGGGAAAACCACCATTATGAAAACTATCCTCGGTTTAATGAAATTCAAAGGAAAAGTTGTAGTTAATGGGCGAGAAGTTTCTGAAAATGATCATCAGGCTTTAGATAAGGCAGGTGCGTTAATTGAACATCCTGCTATTTACCCATTTCTTACTGGTAAACAAAATTTAACTCTTTATGCCCATGACCAAAAAGATATGGTAAGTTTGATTTCTGATTTACAAATGGGTTCCTATATTAATAATAAGGCTAAAGGGTATTCTCTTGGTATGAAGCAAAAATTAGGAATAGCAATCGCCTTACTAAATCAACCTCAAATTGTAATTCTTGATGAACCAATGAACGGACTGGATATTGAATCAACTATTAGAGTAAGAAAACTAATCAAAAAGTATTCTGACCAAGGAACAGCTTTTTTAATTTCAAGTCACATTTTAAGTGAATTACAAAAAGTAATGACGAGAGTTGTCTTAATCTCTGGGGGACAAATCATATTGAATAAAGAAGTTGCAGAATTTGAAAAAATTAGTCATCAAAAATATCATTTGACTACTGACAACAATAAACTTGCAAAAAAGATTTTTGCTACATATCAGATCACGTTTACAGCTAATGAAAACTATTTGATAGTAAGCCAAACGGATATATACAAAATACAAGATCTGCTTTTTAAAGAAGGAATTCATTTAAAGGAGATGTTGCCTCTTGAGGCCAACCTTGAACAGATTGTAGTTGATATTTTGGCGGAAAAGAGGGGTTAGTTACCATGAATACAAATTTTAAACGGGAAATCTATAAGTTTAGCCATGAAAACATCGCTTTGTATGGTCTGATTGTTCTCATTGTAACAATGACTTACAACTTTTTTACTAAACCTATTACGCGCCAATCCCTTAGCTACGGATTTGGTGCAATTGAGTGGATTCCTTTAATAGTTATTACCGTAGCATCTGCAATTTTTTCAATGGAATACAAGAATAACACGATTATCATGTTGGAGTATAAGACTTCAAGCAAGCATCAAATTTTCTTTGCCAAGTTTTGGGTTATTTTAATCTATAGTTTTTTCTTAACAGTAATCGCATTTCTACTTACTCTGATTTTAAGCATGTTCTTTAATGCTGCCAGGTATGATTGGTTAGTTAACAAAAATGGTAATAATCTTTTAAATGATCTGCTAATTAACTTAGCAGGAGCATTGATTTATTCTTTTTTTAGCATTGGTTTATCTTTTATGCTCATTATGCTGGTTAAAAATAACGCTGTAGTAGTTTGTTTTGGAATTGTACTAGCATTTTTTGGTGCCAGTTTTTCGAGGGGATTAATGCAAAGCTTTCCCAATTTTATAGGTACAATTAAATGGAATTTTTTAAATATGATTTTTATTTCCCAGCAATTATCAAATCCAAGCCTTAGCTTAAAATCGAACTTATCAAGTGTTGAACTAATTATAGCCAATATCGTTTACGGCATAATTTTTATGGCCTTGGGATACTATCTATTCAAGCATCGACGAGTATAAAGAGAGGAGATAACTAAAATGATTTATAGTATTAAGCAAGAATTATATAAATTAGTACACCGCAAAATTAGCTGGATTGCAGCTCTCATATTATTTTTTCTAATGCTTATTACCGGTTTCGCTTTAGCAGATGAAAGTAAAAAGCTGATTTTAACATTAACTTTTGATTCTTCTGATTTTATCATGTTTATCCTAGTGATCGTAGGTGCCACGTGTTTTTCAATGGAGTTTCAAAACAATACGATTTTGACACTTTTATATAAGTCTTCTAATAAAGTGTATGTTTACTTATCAAAGTATATTGTTTTGTTCATATACGATGTTTTTCTGCATCTGCTAGCTCTTTTTTATACAATTTGCCTGCGTTACACCTTATTTAATTATCAAGTTAATTGGTCAGAACTATATCTATACCATCAGCCTGTGTGGCTAAACATGTTGACCGCTTTACTAATTGATTTAGTTACTACGATGTTAATTATTGCTATTGTCTTTTTACTCTCATGTTTAATTAACAGTAATGCAGTTGTAATTACTGCAAGTTTATTAGTGACGCTCATGGGTCAAAGCATTTCTTCCGACTTAATGAACGGAAAAAAGCTAGTAGGCATTATGAAATGGAATCCCTTTAATATGGTCGATTTAACTAGGCAATATGCTAATTACAGCATGTATGCTTTAACTACCCAACTGAACAATCAAGAGCTTTTAGTAGGTAGTCTAGTCTATATTTTTATTTTTGTGATTGCTGGCTATTTAATCTTTCGGAGAAAAAGATTTTAAACAAATAATTGCATCAGCTTTAAGTTTATTGTAATATTATAGTGTATTATAAATGTAATACAGTTAGAGGGGAAATATGAAGTTTAAAGATGATAGGCCGATATATGTTCAAATCCAAGAAAATTTATGTCGCCAAATAATTACCGGAGAACTTAAACCCAGTCAGAAAATTCCCTCTGTCCGTAATTTAGCAACTCACCTAGTGGTCAACGTGAACACTGTTCAAAAGGCGCTCAGGCAAATGATCATATCGGGGCTTTTAATTACTAAAAGAGGAGAGGGTAATTTTGTGACTAATGATAAAAAATTACTGGAAAAAACTAAAAGAGACATTATCATATCTGAACAAAGTAAATTTGTGCAGAATATGAAAGCCTTAGGAGTTTCAGCGAGAAAACTTAATTTAATTTTAACTGAACACTTAAAGTAGGGAGTAAAAAATGGAAAATCTATTGGAAATAAGAGATTTAACTTACAAGAAAAATTTAAAAACAATTTTGGATAACATCAATTTAAATTTACAACCGGGAAAAATTGTAGCCCTTCTAGGTGAGAATGGTGCCGGGAAAACAACTTTAATGCGCATTATCAGTGGTATGGCCAAAAACTACCACGGTACAGTTACTATTTCAGGTAAGAACAATGTTGCAGAAAGAAAAGCACAACTCTCATTTACTGATGGATTAACTGGTTTTGCTAATTCAACGAAAATCAAAGAAATTGTCAAATTTTATGAGATCATCTATCAAGATTTTGATCAAAATCAATTTGAACAGTTGCGTCAGTTCATGAAATTAGATTCAGAGATGCGTTTATCTGAAATGTCCAAAGGAATGAAAGAAAAGTTAGTCATTGCCTTGGCATTTTCGCGCAAAGTTGACCTTTATTTATTAGATGAGCCCTTTTCGGGGATAGATGCCATGGCGCGCAAAAAAATAATTAATTCGATCATTTTATGGAAACCGGAAAATTCAACGATTCTTGTTTCAGATCATTTTGTCAACGAAATAGCTAGTATGCTTGATGAAATCGTCATTATTAAAGACAAAACCATTTACACGCACAAATCTACTGAGGAGATCCGCGAACATCATAAAAGTGTTGAAGATTATTATGAAGGTTTATACGATGCGGAGGAGGAATAATGAACGTTTTCAATCATTTGTTTGAAAAGTTACTGCAGAAAAAAGCCAAAAATGTTTATCTTTTAGTTATTCTGCAATTCATTAGTTCTCTAGCTTCAGCATTCTTTACTTATTTTAGTTTTTATTCTGGCAGATTTCACTTTAATTCGCACGAGAATCTCGAGTTTTTACCTGGTTGGATGGCTCTGTTTGCATCATTAACTTTCTTGTTCGGACCGATTCTATTTATTTTAACTGTAGTTGAAAATGAACGGTTAAATAGAAATCAAACATGGCGTTTAGCACCAATCAGTGATGGCAAGTTTTATGTTGCGAATATTTTAAGTTCATTTGTTTCTTTGCTTTATTTTGTGCTGCTAGATGTGTTAATTGCAATTTGTTTTTTATTTTTATCAATATTTACTAATCCTAAATTTGGCAAAAATTTACAGATTGATGTTGATTTAAACAGTACTGCAATTCTTGATTTTATTGGCATTATGTTACTGCTAATTCTTACTTGTCTTTTTCTTTACTTTTTGGTTAGTTTCCTTAACTTTTCCAGTCAAGCAATTTTAGACTTTTTACCACATGCATCAAGTCATATTCTAATTTCTTTTGTGCGCATATTTATAATTATCGTCTTGGTGGGATTACTAGTTAGGCTCTATAGCGTCTTTGCCAACTATATTATCAATATAGTTTTACTAAGATCTACTGGTCTTGCGGGATTGGAATCCGTTGTATTAATGATGTTTATCATTGATTTAATAATACTTGGTATTAACGTCTTCTTAATCAATCATTTTTTTGAAGCAGGAGAGAAGTAAAACCTAATACTGTTTCAATGTTTTCATAGTAGAAGGGAAAAGCATGACTTCTTTTAAAAATTTATTTGGCAGATTCTTTGTAGAAAAAGCCAAGAAAGTTTATTCATTTTTAATTATTCAAATAGTTGGTGCTTTAGCATTTTCCATTTTTGGGCTACTGATTGGTACAGGTGAGTTCGGTGAATTTTTAAATCTTTACTCCGAGCTTTTACCTGATTGGTTAATGGACTTTTGTCTATTGAGTTTCTTTTTTATCATTTTCTTTTTTATTTATATGGCTGTCAAAAATGAGCGGATTAATCGCAGTCAAACTTGGCGTTTAACTGCAATCACTGATGAAAAATTTTATATTGCTAATAGTTTAAGTTCGTTTATAACTTTTATCTATTTCATTATTCTTAACATTATTGTTGCAGGCATCTTATTATTTGTTTCATTTTTTATGGACAAGGCTTTTCGTAATTCATGTGAAAGAATTTTTAAGCAATTTAGACCAAATTTTGAACTGAATACAATTCGTTTAATTTTTGATATCATGTTACTCTTACTTTTATGTTGCTTTTTCATTTCGTTATTGATCAGCTTTTTAAATTTTTCCAGTAAAGCCATCATGGATTATCTTCCTGTAGCTTCAAACGGATTAATTGTGAAGCTATTACATATTTTTATTGTTATCGTAATAGCCTTGCTTTTTACCAAAGTAGAAAAAATTTTTGTCGACCAAGTTTTAGGCAGTCTTTTAAATTTTTTAAACTTAAATCCGGCTTACAACAACACTTTACCCTATCTTAATTTAATTGTTGTAGTTGTTAATTTAATTGTGTTCATCATTAATATCTTTTTATTTAAGCATTTCTTTGAAGCAGAGTAAAAAATAGAGGCATAATACCAATTTTATATGAACGACAATTTGTCATCGAGCAGAATTAAAAAATAAGGAGTTAAAAATGACAGAATTTAGCAGGTTATTTAATCGATTATTTAAAATTAAAGCAAAAAAATTACACGTATTACTTTTTTTCCAGATAATTGCAGCTTTCGCATGTGCCTTTTTTACTTATTATGAAGTGATAAATTGGCATATCCGCAAAAATCCCCAAAATAATGTCGGAATTATACCGGAATCGGCTATATACTTTGTCTTCTTGGCCTTTTTTATCATCTTTTTCGTTTATTTTATTACGCCATTACAGAGCGAGAAATTTAACCGCAGTCAAACCTGGCGCTTAGCTGCAATAAGCGACGGTCAATTTTATCTAGATAACGTATTAAGCACATTCGTATCTTTCATTTACTTTATTGTACTTGAATTCGTTGCTGCAATAACGCTTCTATTTTTATCATATTTTACCGACAAGCCTGTTGTATACTTTTTCCGCGATTTTTTAAAAAACATTCTACGCAATCTTGACATTAATGTATTCTGGATAATACTTGGTACGATCGTTTTAGCTATTTTAAGTTGTTTCTTTTTATATTTTGTTATCAGTTTCTTTAATTTTGCCAGCCGAGCAATACTAGATTTTGTCCCTGCAAACATTAATGGAGCAGTTGTGAAAGTATTACACATAGTCATAATCTTCGGATTAATCTGGTTCTTCTTTAAAATCCAAAATATCTTTGTTTACAAAGTTCTTTTATCAATTATTCATCCGACTAATTATGGACTTAATTTTTCTAGTAGTTTACCTTTTGCAATTTTGGCAAATGCAATTTGTGATCTTATTTTATTAGGCAGCAACATTTTCCTAATCAATCATTTTTATGAAGCAACTGAACATAAGTAGGGTTTACTATTAAGAAGTAAAAACTTACCAAATATTTACAAAAAGTAGTTTAACTACAATAATTAAAAGGTTTGCGGAAAAAATCAATCTAGTTTATGATAGTGTATTATAGGTGTATTACGGCCAAAGGATGGTGGACCTGTGGAATTTAAAGATAACATTCCTATTTACTTACAAATTAAGCAATACCTATATCGACAAATAATTACCGGTAAATTAAAGCCAGGTAAGAAAATCCCTTCTGTACGTGAACTGGCAGTGCAACTTACTGTGAATGTCAATACCGTGCAACGTGCCTTACAACAGATGAATTTTGAAGGCATTTTGTACACCAAGAGGGGAGAAGGTAATTTTGTCACTGAAGATACTACTTTACTTGATAAAACGAAAAGGGAACTAATTGATGATGAAATGGATAAGTTTGTACATAGTATGAATTCTTTAGGAGTATCTGACGAACAAATTCTGAAATCTTTATCTGAATATCTTAAAGAGGAGCATGAATAATGGCAAACCCTTTAGAAATAACTGATTTAGTTTACAAAAAGAACCAGAAAAAAATTATTACTGATTTAAATTTAACACTCAAACCGGGAAAAATTGTTGCTCTTTTGGGCGAAAACGGTGCAGGTAAAACCACATTGATGAGAATTATCAGCGGAGTTGCCAAAAATTATCACGGCACGGTAAAAGTTGCAGGCTTTGCTAAGGAGGCTGAAAGAAAAGACCATCTTTCTTTTACTGACGGTTTAACTGGATTTTCCCACTCCGTCAAAGTTAATGAAATCGTCAAGTTTTACCAAATTCTATACCATGATTTTAGTCTAAAGCAATTTGAGCAGTTAAGAAAATTCATGAATTTAGATTCTGGCTTACGCTTATCTGAAATGTCCAAAGGAATGAAAGAAAAGCTGATAATTGCTCTAACTTTTTCCAGGAAAACGGACTTGTATCTTCTGGATGAGCCCTTTTCTGGAATTGATGCTATGGCTCGTAAAAAAATTATCAAATCGATCATCTTATGGAAGCAGGAAAAGTCTACTATTTTAATTTCTGATCATTTTGTCAATGAGATTGCGGCGGTTCTCGATGAAGTTGTCATTATCAAAAATAAGACAATTTGTATGCAAAAGTCTACTGAAGAAATTAGAGCAGATAACCAAACAGTAGAAGATTTTTATGAAAGCTTTTACCAGAGAGAGGAGGAGGAATAATGGCAATTTTTAATCGTTATTTTACCGTACTCTTTAGGTTAAAAACTAAATGGATTTCTCTTCTGTTAATTATCCAGACTGTTGCCTCATTTGCGATGACTTTTTTCAATTTTAATAACGGCCATGTTTATATCAACAGACAAATTTTTTCTAACTTTTTTACATTATGGCTAGCTATTTTTATTGTACAAGCATTGCTTTTTATAGGCATATTTTATTTAACTACTTGTTTTCAAAATGAACGCGTAAGTGGTAACCAGACTTGGCGCTTAATACCAATTGATGATAAAAAATTCTACTTTGATAATATTTTAAGCTCATTTGCTGCCTTGCTTTTCTTTGCGATATTGGAAATTATCTGCACGTTAATTTTAAGTGCTGTAACTTTCACTTTTGATGGTCAGTTTCATAGCTCTATAATCGAAATGTTTGCTGATATTGGAAGGCATTTGCAACAAGTTGATCTGGAAATTATGTTTGATTTCTTTGGTGCACTTATGATGGTCATTCTTTGCGCGTTTTTGGGTTACTTCATAATTAGTTTTTTAAATTACTCTAGTCGTGCACTTTTAGACTTTCTGCCGCAAGCATTGAGTAAAATTTATGTTCGCGTCATTGCAGTTTTCATAATTATTTTGGTTGCCTGGCTTATGATCAAAGCAAATGACGTTGGCCTAAAAATAATTTCTTTTCCATTTAAATTTATGTTTGGCGAAACATCTGGTACAAATGATGATTTGGCTTTAGCATTATTATTAATGCTTATTATTAATATATTATTTTGGTTTTTTGATACAATTCTTTTCAGTAAGTTTTTTGAAGCAAGAGAAGGCAAATAAAAAATTCGCATACTAAAAGGCGCTAAAATTTTTTAGCGTCTTTTTAACAGCCAAAAAAGACCCTTAAGACAAACAACAAAAATGTCAATCCAAATAAAAGACAATGAAAGCCAAAGCAGCAATGTTCTTTGCTATTAGGCTTTGGGTTTTTCTTGAAATAATAAACGCTATTAAACTGATCAAAAGCAAGATAATTTCTATAATTATTCCTATGACTAACATTTCTCTCAAATTACCAAAAATAAAAGCCTGCAATTATCCAAGATGAACTGCAGGCTATACTTATAACTAACTTTTCAATGATTCGCAGCAAGGTAATCATACAGCTGATTAATTTCTTCAGGAGTAAATTCACCTTCACCAGTTTTCATCGCATGAATCTTTTCAACTGACAAATGACTAGCAAAAGCTAAATCCGTATCAGTAACATGATGTTTGACTTGAAAGTCAATAATTGCATCGGATAATTCCTCTAACTGCTGATTCATATTAAATTCTCCTTTACAATTTATTTTAACGGAAAAATACTAAAATTCAATGAAAATTAAAGTTAAAAACCTTGAATTTTATTAAATGGCCAATATCTGAATTTGACTTTGCCAATCAGATTCTGTCTTTTAACAGGTCCAAAAATATGCGAATCCTTAGATATATCGCGGTGATCACCCATTACCCAATAATAACCCTTAGGGACTTTATAAGTAAAATTGGTCGTATACGTCTGTCCTTGAGCATTATTAGCTTTTTTAAAGTGATTTTCTAGATAAGGCTCAGGTAAGAGCTTACCATTGACGTACATCTTATCATTCTTGGAAACCAGCTTATCACCCGGTAATCCAATTATGCGCTTGATATAGTAGGCTCCTGGCAAATCATTTGCGGCTTTAGGGGCTAGCAATACAACTACATCATTGCGCTTAGGTTTGAAATGGCGTACAGCGATTAAGCGATCATTATCTTCAAAGGTTGGTTGCATTGATGGCCCTGAAACTCTATCATTAGAAAGTACGAAATGGAATAAAACAAAGAAAATTCCTAAAATTACTGCCATCATTATGACGACATCAAGAATAAATTTGCCTAAGCTTTCTTCCTCTTCGTCTTGGTTTTTTGTAACTTTTTTTGCCATAAAATATTCTCCTTTTTCATGTTACTCTTTATTATAACTGAAATCTGGTCGTTTGAATGTTAAAATCATTATAGGTATTTGATAATGACAGATTTTTTAAGTAAAATTAACCAATTGGATGCCAAACTTAATATCGAGTCTGTGCATCAACAAGTAATGGAAATAAATAATATTGTTGCTATCATTAGGCAAAAGCAGGTATTAAAAAGAGCCCCCAAAAAGCTGGGTTTTTTACCCGATATTGCTGAAGAAATTTGCAGCAACCATTTTCATTCTAAAGATCAGCTAGATGATTTCAAAACAGTTAATCAGTTGCTAAATAATATCCGGCAATTTTTAGCAATTAAGTTTGGCTTATGGTCAATTCCGAATCTAGAAACTGCTCAAACAATTAAAGATCAGCTAAAAATTAACAAAGGTTTGGAAATAATGGCAGGCAATGGTTATTGGAGTAAAGCATTGTCTAAAGTTGGCGTCAAAATGACTGCTACGGATAATTTAGATTGGTCAAGGACTTCAAATACTGGAGCCCAAGCATTTGTGCCTGTTAGTAATTATGACGCTGTAACAGCTGTCAAGCAATTTAGTGATGTCGATTTAATAATTTGCTCCTGGGCGCCTAACTTTGGCAACAGTGATGAAAAAGTTGTTGCTACTTGGCAAAAATTCAATTGTGCCACACATCTACTGTTTGTAGGTGAAAGAAATGGTGTGACCAATTCTGCAGCTTTTTGGCAAAAGGAGCCATTTCTTCATTCTAAGAAACTAAGTCTAATCAATCAGACATTTACAAGTTTTGATTTTATTGATGAACAAATTTTTGAGATAGCACATGAGATTTAAAAAAATAATTTTAGTTATTATTATATTTTTATCGTTTCTGGGAATTGGCAGCATGCTGTCAAACGTCCAGTCACGAGAAGCGGATCAATTACTTGAAGCCTATGGTCTAAGTAATAATACCCGTTACATTGAAATTAAGAATAAGCAAAATGTCAGATCCTTTTTGATATACCTACAAAAAGCATATCCCCACAACAAAATTCAAGTTCATATGACTAGCAAATCTAAGAAAAACCAAACTTTGGTGTGGTCAAACCATGATGTATTAAACCTACCGACAGAAGCAGGCAGATATTTTACCAAAGATGACTTTAAAGGTCAGGTTTCTTTTGCTGTGCTGGGATTAAATGCGAAAGTCCCTACTTATGAGGCGCAAGGAAACGAATATGTTTATTTGAATAAGAAATATTATACAGTTGTAGGTACTTTAAAACATTATCGCCAAATGAAGCAAGATAGTTATTATCTTACTACTAGTCCCGAACAGCCAACTGGAAAATTCAAATTACGTGATTATCAAATTATAATAGATAGTTCAAATAAAGTGATTCGTCAAATTGCCAAGCATTATGGGGTTAAGGCTAAAGTACCGCTTTTTGTTAAAAACCATCAAATCCATCAGTTTTCAATTATTAAAGAAATTTTATTTGTCATAATCTTTTTGTTAATTGCCTCATTCAGCAATTTAGTTTTAGCTTTTATAGATTGGAAAACTGTTAAATTAACTCACTTAAAGGGTAACTTGCTGCGTAATTGGTTAATAAATCATGGAATCAGAATCTTATTGATTGAAGTATTAGTAACTATATGTGCATATTTTTTCTTGATGTGGCGCACTTTTCTATCTAAGCCGCAGCATCTAATTTGGCTCCTTACAGCCTGCTGGATCATCATTTCTTTTTTATACAGCATATGCATCTTGTATTTATTACGAAAGGATCAAAATAATGCCTAAACTGCCTGAGGATTTTAAAGAAAAATATATTAGGTTATTAGGAAAAAGTAGAGCAGAAGAATTTTTCAACTCAATAAATGATAGACCCAAAAGTGCGTTTCGCATTAATTCATTAAAAGAAAACTACTGTGTATCTTATGAACAAGAAAAAGAAGTTTCGGGTGTATCCAAAGCCTATTACGGTAAAATTAATGGTCAAGATCCAGCCTGGGTAAGTGGAGCTGTTTATTCACAGGAACCCACGGCAATGTTTCCAGCATTATTTCTAAAAGCATGTCCCGGACAAAAAATCCTTGATTTATGTGCTGCACCTGGCGGTAAAAGCACTGCAATCAGCGAACAGCTAAAAGGTGAAGGACTCTTAGTCGCAAATGAAATTTCACATAGCAGAGCAAAAGTATTACGGGAAAATCTTGAACGGTGGGGCACGACAAATTCTTTAATTGTAAGCGAAAAGCCAGAAAAATTAGCACAGTGTTTTCCCCATTATTTTGATAAAATTTTAGTTGATGCGCCTTGTAGTGGCGAGGGCATGTTTCGTAAGAATCCTCAAGCTATTGATTACTGGTCACAAAATTACGTCCTGCTTTGTCAAAAACGGCAAAAGGAAATCTTAAATGCGGCAGTCAAAATGTTAAAACCAGAAGGAGAACTAGTATATTCAACCTGTACATATTCTCCAGAGGAAAATGAACAAATAGTTTCGTGGCTAACCCAAAAATTTAATTTAACTATTATGGCACTAGACGTAAAAACACGCGCTATTGATCATGGACATCCTGAATGGGCTGACAATAACCTTGATCTCATTAAGACAGTACGATTTTGGCCTACGGCTGAACTAGGTGAAGGGCAATTTGCTGCAAAATTAAAATTATCGCCCCAAGTGGAGGTTCAAGGCAAAATCTCGAGAAAGCAAAAAGCGAAGAAAAAAAGTAAGCTTCAAAAAGAATCTCTAAACAAAGCCGAAATTCAATTAATAGCAGAAGTATTAGATAAATTTAATTTACCAGCTGCAATAAAAAATTGGCGGTTAAATAGTCAAGTACGTAATAATCACGTTTTTATACCCGCATTATTAGACAGTGCAAATCTTCATTTGCAGATATTATCAAATGGTGTTGAGCTAGGCTTGCTAAAGAAAAACCGTTTTGAGCCTAGCCACCAACTAGCTATGGTTTTAGCAGAAGAAAAGCAAAATAGGGTAATTGAACTAAGCAATGAAAACTACTTAAAATACTTACACGGTGAAGCATTAAGAACGGAATTTAACGAAACGGGTTTTGTTTTAGTCAGTTGCCAAAATTTTATTCTAGGTTTTGGTAAAATCAGCAATCACATTATTAAAAATTATTACCCTAAGGGACTACGAGTTTAATAGAAAGAATAAAGAATGATTAAACTAATCGCTACAGATATGGACGGAACTTGGTTAACAGATCAGAAAACATATGATCAGAAATTGTTTTTGCAAGAATTTCAGATTATGCAAAAAAAAGGAATTAAGTTTGTTGTTGCTAGCGGAAATCAGTTTGAAAATTTATATTCGCGATTTCCACAAGTGGCCAATCAGCTTTACTACATAGCGGATAATGGAGCACTAGTAGCACAAGGTAAGCAGGTTATTCACGTTGATTGTCTTTCTGAAAGGGACTGGCAGACAATTATGAAGATAATGCAGGAAAACCAGGAAAAGGTTACAGTTTCGGGTCTTGCTAGTGCTTATATTTTAAGAAAAGATGGACCTGAGTATGCTAAAGAACTAAAAAAGTACTATGAAAAACTAACAGTTGTTGAGAATTTTAATGATCTTGATGATCAAATTTTCAAGGTTACGTTTGATGTTCCTGAAAATAAAATGCCGCATCTTTTAGAAAAATTAAGACGTAATTATCCTGAAATTGACTTTGTTTCTGGCTCTTCTTCATCTATAGATATGTCAACAAAAGGTATGAATAAGGCAAAGGGCTTACAGTTTTTAAGTAGTAAATTCAAAATTAATCCTAAAGAAATGGTAACTTTTGGTGATAGCGGCAATGATGTGGGGATGCTAAAATATGCTGGTACCAGTTATGCCACAGGAACTGCACTTCCTGTGGCTAAGAAGGTTGCTACTCACATTATAGGCTCAAGCAATGACAGCGCCGTTCAAAAAGAAATATGGCGTTTATTAAATTAAAAAAACAAAAAAACAAATAACTAATTTTATGTAAGACAATAGTTATTTGTTTTTTTATAAGAACCTATAATAGCTGATCAATCGCTGTTTTCAATGGTAAATCATAATATTTTTTAATCTCGTTTAACTTTGTTAAATCATTTTGACCATAAATAGCTAGCAGATTAGCAAGTTCTTGTTGCCATTCTAAAATAAGATTTTGCAAATAATTAACATCATGTTTGATTAAAGCTTGCAAAAAAACATTGGAAATACCAACAGCTTTTCCGCCTAGACATAACCCTTTAAAAACGTCTAAAGGATTACGCACACCACCTGAGACAATAAAATCAACTTGCTGTTTAGCAGCCATTAAGCCTGAGATGACAGTGGGTAAGCCGATATCACTCAGATAAGAAACATCATTGGCATTACGAGCATTTTCTATCTGGGCAAAATTTGTGCCGCCGCTGCCGGCAACATCGAAAACTTTAAAGCCTTCATTTTTCAACAAATGAAATGTTCTTTCATCTAGACCAAAGCCGACTTCTTTAATAATAATTGGTACTGTTACTTTTTGACGTAATTCTTTTAAATTATTTAGCCAATAGAAATCACGGTCTCCTTCAGGCATGGCAATTTCTTGCACCGCGTTCAAGTGAACTTGGAGAGCGTCAGCATTTAATTCTGCAACTATTTTTTGTGCTTGTTCGGCCGATGTTTTAGCATTTACATTTGCAATTAAAACACCAGCTGGATCTTGCTGGCGTGCAATCAAAAAGCTGTCACTAAGAGAAGGCTCCTTAGTCAAAATACTAGCAGAGCCGAGTGCCAGAGCAATATTAGTTTTAGCGGCAACTTGTCCCAATTGCTTATTAATCAAATAGGATTTATGAGAACCGCCGGTCATTGCATTAATAAAAAAGGGGGCTGCCACTTTTTTGCCAAACATTGTGGTTTGTATGGCTTTTATACTTACTTCAGTTTCTGGCAAAGCCGGCCGCACCAAATGCATCTGATCAAAACTATTTTGTTTATTGTCTTGATAAAATCTTTGTGCTAAAATCAAATGTTCTTCTTTACGATTAGATCTAAGTGACATGGTTATCCTCTAGTCTGCAACCCGAATTTGGTGGACGCGAAAGTCTAGCGGCATTATACCGTTTTGGCGCCATTTATCTTCGAGATAAGCAGTATCCGTATTTGCATCAGCGATTACAATACCGCAATCGCCATTACCAGCACCGGAAGTTTTAGCAGCTCCTCCAAATGACTCGGCGATATTAATGAGTTGGGAAAGTCGCGGAATTTCAATTGCAATCTGATTTATTTGCGCAAAATGTTGCAACAATTTGCGGTTAACTCGAATTTGCTTTTTTATTAACTGAATATCTTGTTGTTCAAATCCGGCAATCATCTTTAGTACACATTTACGAGAAAGCCTGAGAAATTCTTGATATTGTCCGTTTAAGGCAGCCTTATTGGCATTAGTTTCATCAACGAGCCGGGAAGTTGATGCAGGCTTTTGACTCCAGCCAATCATTAATTTTAAGCCAGCGGGTGGAGTTAAAAGTTGTATCTTCAAACCGGGCCAGGCTTCATTGACCACTTCAGATAATGTTTTATGTGCCAGTTCATTAGCAAGCCATTGTTTATCAAAAGTCTGATAAGCAATCCAGCCACCATAAACACTGGCTGCAATATCACCAGCCGAGCCATTTCCTTGAACTGAGTAATGAGAAATGGCTGATAATTTATAAACTAATTCATTACTAAAAGCAACGTTATAAAAACGCAATATTGCTTTGACAGTGGCTACTGTAACTGCAGCACTAGAACCTAAACCATATTTTTTGCCATCAGAAGAATCAAGATCTGAATTGACATATAAATCATAGACTTTCATCTTGACTTTTTGTTCCAAGCAAAAGCGTTCCGTGTAAGAAATTGCGGCCAAAATATATTCAAATGGATTATCGCGGTTATCAATAACCATTTTTGCTCCATGCCTAACCCAGTGAATGGAGCTTTGAGAATATTGTTTAGAGTGGATTAAACCAGTTTTTGATTTTGACTTAATGATTGACACACGAATAAATTGGTTAACAGCTACTAGAATTGCAGGACAATCTTGCTCTAGTACTGCGTACTCGCCAGCTATGTATAATTTTCCGGGTGCTTGTTCTGTTATCAAAAGAATTAAATCTCCTAATCAATTAATTTACATTAACTAGTTCAGACATGAAATACCTGGACCAAAACTTGCATTTATTATGTTAACATTATGGAATTCGGATACAAACCTCTTAGTAATATCTTTTACATTTTTTAATTGACTTAAGATTTTTATATTAGGTCCGGCATCTATCGTGAAGTAACATTCTATACCTTGGCTACGCAAATCAGCTACTAATTTGATTGCTTTAATAGTTGCGGGCTCAAAATATGTAAAACCCGGTTGAGCAGTTAGATTGACAGCATGCATTTCACAGGCATTTAATTCTGCTAAGCTGCCCAGTTTTGAAAAATCATTTGCTTTGATAGCAGAAACCATCTGCGCCAACTCAGCTTGATTACGCTCAAGCCATGGCCTGAAAAAAGGTGAAGTTTGTGCTTGCTCCATTCCCTGAGTAGAGGAGAGGTCTTTAGGATTTTTATCAAGTTCAACCACTAGTAATTGTAAATCCATTTTGGGCTTTTCATCTAAAGCATAAGCATAGGAAGATTCATTATCAGTACCTTTTTGCCAAATCGCAAAGCCACCAAAAATTGACCTGCTGGCTGAACCTGAGCCTAAACGAGCCAGACGGGAAAGTTCAACTGCTGATAAACTAATACCATAGTGAACGCAAAAGGCTCCTGCTAATGCTGCAAAAGCTGAACTGGAAGAGGCCAAACCTGCGGCCGTCGGAACATGATTAACTGACTCAACTTTTAAATTACCCTTAACGTCGAACTTTTCTTGTAACCGCTTTAAAAAAGAAAAAACCCTTTGGTAACTTGGTCCGCTCTGTTCAACACCATTTAACCAAAACTGGTTTTTAGGATCAGCATAAACTTTAGTATCAGTATAAAATTGATCCAGTGTCATAGACAAACTGGACATTAGTGGTAAACGCAGACTTTGGTTTGCTTTACCCCAATATTTTATTAAGGCAATATTGGTATGAGCACGAACTGTTTTTTCCATAAATTAAATTTCCTCAATCCAACTATGTGCCACGATTTTTTGACATTTATGAGCTATTTTAAGAGCATCATCCTGATTGCGACACAAAGCGATCACGATACCGCCTAGTCCGCTACCAGACAATTTAAAGCCCAAGGCATCATTTGCATGAGCTATTTTTTGCAATTGATCAATCTTATCAGTTGAAAGGTTAAATGAATGCAATATTTCTTGAGCCCGATTGAAAGCTAAGCCAACTGTCGCTGCATCTTTATTTAGCCAAGCACTTTTAGTTTCATCAGCCAGTTTACCTAATTCCTTAAGATTATTTTGAGCTGTGGTTGATTCATTTAGTAATTTATGAACTTGATTAACAGCTTTTTTCGTACTACCCAATTCACCTGTATCCATAATAAGCAAGGTGGCGTGTAATTTCGACCTTAGCGGCTTAGGACCCTCTTTTTGATTGAAAAAGATTAGGCAATCAGAATTAACAGTTGCTGCATCAAGACCTGATGCTTTACCGTGGTTAATCATTTCCGCGTGGTTAGTAATGTTAATAATTTCAGTTTCGGTTAAATTTAAGTGGAAATAATCATTCATTGCGCGCGTAGTAGCCAGTGCCACGGTTGCGCTGGAACCTAAGCCGCGTTCAATTGGAATCTCTCCAGTATAGGTTATTTTAAGTGCTGTTTGACTTGCAGCTTTGTTCAGCATTGTTTTAACTACATATTTTAAACCATCATATTCATCCGGAGCCATAAAAAAAGGCCCCTGATAATGAGCCGTATCCATCCACATTTTTTCAGATGGTTCTACAGTTGTTCTAATATGTAAAGAAGTAATTGGCAATGCTAAAGCATCATAGCCATAAACTACTGAATGTTCACCAATTAAAATAACTTTTCCATGTCCTAAAAAACTTGATTTCATTTTATTTAAGATCCTTATTGTTTTTAAAAATTTTTAGTTCCTATGCTAAAATAATGGCAAAGGAGCTAAGAATAGATGATTAAAATTTTACTAGGTCGGCAAACCGATCCCATGCAGGAAAAAGTTTTACAGGAAGCATTAGAAAATTATCAGCGTTTCCCTAATCATAAAACTTTTGTCATCGTTCCTAATCACATTAAGTTTACCACAGAAGTCAGGGCAATTAACAGGCTGGCTGCTAGTAAAAACCAGACAGAGCAATCAGTGAAAAACTTACAAGTTTTATCTTTTTCCAGGTTGGCCTGGTTCTTCTTAAAAGATGCCGAACAAGGCTTACCAACAGAGCTGGATGATGCTGCAGCGGCTATGCTTTTAGCAAAAATCATTGAGCAAAAAAAAGAGCAGCTGCATCTCTTTCAAACTACCAATTTAAATCCCGGCTTGCTCAAACAACTGTATGATACAATCTTGCAAATACGCGAAGGTAACTTGGACCTTAATGAGATTGATCTGGATACTCTTGATCTTGAAACCAAAAACAAAGTTGCAGATTTGAATATTTTATATTCTGCTTTCATTGAAGCTATTAAAGGTAAATTTTCTACTTCAAATGAAATTCAATTGCAATTAAATGAATATCTGGCAGCCTGCAAGAGACTAAACAAGACAGACTTTTACTTCAGTGATTTTTCCCATTTTTCACTGCAAGAATGCTTAACCGTTAAATTACTGATGGCTAAAGCTCATAGTGTCACTTTGGCATTCAAAACCAAAGAGGGTGAAATTAATTATACACCGGAGCCGGGAGACTATGATTACGTTATTCAAACTACCATCAACAAACTATTACAGTACATTCAAACCCGTAATTTGCCTCATCAAATATCAACGACAACTATTAGTCCCAAACCTACTAAAAGAGAGTTACTCAATGAATTTTGGACGGGAACGGTTAGTGATATTGGTGAACTGGATCAGGTACAGCTTGTGCGTGCTGACAATAGGTATGCTGAAGCATATTACGTTGCTCATACCATTTATCAACAAGTTGCTTTAAGGCATTATCGTTACCGGGACTTTCTGGTTCTGGCACCCAATTTACATGAATACGAAACCTATTTAACTCCAATTTTAAGGCAGAATCAAATTCCCTTTTTTAATGACTTGCAGCAGGAAATGAAATATCACCCTCTGGTTGTTTTGATTGAAAATATTGCGCAGTTGTTGAGCAGACCGTTTCAAACGCAAAATATGTTGGCAATCATGAAAACTAGGCTCATCATCCCTAATTGGTATCAAGATGAATCTGCTTATATATACGATGTTGATCAACTGGAAAATTTTGTCCTGGCACATGGCATTAACCATAATCTTTGGCGCAGAAGTTTCACTGAATATATGGCTGCTGAGGTAATTGATTTAGACAGGATTCCAGAAGAAGTTAACAAAATAGATAAACTAAAAGATTTTTTTGTTAAACAAATTACCAAGTTGTTCAAAAATTTAAAAGAAGAGACGGATACCCAAAAAGCAGTTACGACCTTTTTCGATTTTTTAACTCAAAACGGTGTTAGTGACGTTTTAGAAAAGTGGCGCGCTGATGCTCAAGAGAGCGGAGCCTTGCAAGAAGCTCGTCAGTCTGAGCAGGTGTGGGACTTGTTGATCAATCTCTTACATGATTATTTACTGATCAATCCGGACAGTTTTGACCTTAAGAGCTTTTTTGATGTACTGATCAATGGCTTTAAGGAAGCTACCTTTTCGCAAATTCCGGCCACACTTGATGCAGTCAATTTATCTGAAATGGGGATTGTCCAAGTTAGTGGCTATAAGCAAGTTTTTATTATGGGCGCAACGGTTAATGGGCTGCCGCAGATACAAAATACGCCCGGGTTTTTAAGTACAGAAAACCTAGCAGAACTGAAAAAGGATTTCGGCGAAGATTCGTATATTGAAGACCGACAAGAGTTAAGCAATTGGGATCAAAATTACCAATTCGGTATCTGTCTGGCTTTAGCGCAGGATAAAGTTTATTTAACTTATTCTTTAGCCTCTGATGAAGGGGACACTGTTCAACCTTCAATCTATTATGAAAGGTTTAAGAACGCTGGTGCAGCAGAATTTTCGCAGCACAATCTTCCAGAAGAAACAAGTCAGCTATTGTCTTTTATTACCAATGCTCAAGCAAGTTTAGGATACTTAAGCTACCTTAATCGGGCGGAAAAAAATATCGGCGTAAAAGAGTTATTAAAACTAACTCATGATCTATTACCACAAAAGACTACTAAAGTTATCGCCGCAAGCCAATTTATTAATGAACCCCAAAACATTGGACCTGACTTGGCGCAAAAATTATACGGCAATAATCTTAATTCTTCGGTTTCTCAGCTGGAAACATTCTATGAAAATTCATATGAATATTTTCTAATTTATGGCTTGCATCTTCATAAAAGATTTGAAAATGAACTCGATATCATCCAGGCAGGAAACTACTTTCATGAAACTTTTGACAGGCTAGTTAAAGAATTAAATGAACGTTCTCTTGATTTAGAAGAAATTGATGGTCAAACACTAAATCAGCTCCTCAAAGTGGCGCGCACTAAAATGCAGAGTGAAGCCAGGTATAAGCAGCTTTTGAATGATCCCTTTAACGAATTTTTATTTAACTGTCTTGACCAAACCACAACTAAAGTCGCTACTAACTGGCACAAGGCAGTCACTAAAACGCCATTACGTGCTAAATATTCTGAACTTAGTTTTGGTAATGGTGAGCTGGTAAAGGGACTTAACTTCAAAATTCCTAGTCTCTCAGGCAAACATTACGTCAACTTAAGGGGCAAAATGGATCGAGTAGATTTAGCTCGGGTTGCTGATCAGAATGAATTAATCGCCCAGGTAATTGACTATAAGTCTTCCGCTAAGAAATTTAATTTAGGATTATTTTATCATGGTATTTCTTTACAAATGGTTTCTTATTTGGACATCTTACTGCAAAATAAAAAGTTTTTTGCAGGGTCGACACCTTTCTCACTTTTAGGTGCTTTTTACCAAACTGTAACAAGGCAAACGGATAGACTAAATGGTAAAGATTTATACAGTAATGACTTACAGATCAAAAAAGCCAACTTAGAAGGTCAAGTTAAGCTTAAATATACCGGTTTGATCAATAACGACCAATTATTAATGCTTGAAGCTGAGCCTGATTTAAAACAACCAGGCAATTCATCTTCTCTTTATACCGGGGTCAGTTCTAAAAAAGATGGTACTCTAACTTTTCGTGGCAGTTCTTTTAAGGATGATGAACTTGAGTTGCTGCTTAAATATGACGAAGAACTCATCAAAGAAGCCTCCAGTCAAATTTTATCAGGACAAATAAAATTAAATCCCTATAAATATGGCAATGGTATAAATGCCTTAACTTATTCTGACTACCGTGACATTTTCTTTTTTGATGCCATGTTGAAAGAAAATAAATACCATCAAGTCGGCAATATTAAAAAGAAAGAATTACTGGAAAAAATCAAAAAACGGCTAAAGGAGAACGAATAAAATGGCCTTAGAAGATAACCAGTTTACGCCGGTTCAGCAAAAAGCAATTAATGATCATGGCCGTGATATTTTGGTATCGGCTTCTGCTGGAAGTGGAAAAACAACGGTATTGGTGCAGCGTTTAATAAACGAAATACTTGCCGGAACCAGTGTTGACAAGCTACTAGTAGTGACTTTTACCAAAGCTGCTGCTTCCGAAATGAAAAAAAGAATTAAAACAGAATTATTATCGCAGTTGCAAAAGGCTTCCTCCAAATCATACCTGCGCCAACAGCTTAACTTGGTTGATTCAGCCAACATTTCAACGGTTGATGCCTTTTGCCTGGATGTAATACATCGTTTTTATTATGTGATTGGGGTTGATCCTAGTTTCAGTATTTTGACTGACGATTCTCAAGCTGAGCTAATGCGCGAGCGAGCATTAAAAGATATTGAAGGTGAGTTTTTAGAAAATAAAGACGCTGACTTCATTGCTTTTTATGATAATTTTGCAGGTGACAGGGATGCACAGACGCCACAGAATTTACTACTGGATTTATATAATTATGCAATGACTAAGCCTGATTATCGTGACTGGCTCAAAGAACTACCTCAAAAATATCAATGTGGACCAGAAGTGATTAAATCTTCATTATGGCAAAAAGCAATCAAACCATATTTATTAGATCTCTTTCAGAATTTAGCTGACAATATTGCACAACTTTGTCAAAGTACTAATATGGCTACTAAGCAGTTAAAGAAAGTCAGAGAAAGTTTTGACTTATTTGCAAAATGTCTTGCCAATTATTTGGCTGCTCTCAAAAATGATGCCGACTACGATGATCAAAGAGAAAAACTACGTGACTGTATTTTTCGTGGAAGTATGCGTAAATCCGCAAAGTGGGATGAAGATATCATTGCCTTTTATGATGAATGTCATAGCGTAAAAGAAGCAGCAGCAGAACAAATTTTTACCTCTTTTACTTCTTTTTACGCAACGGACGAGCAGGAACAATTGTCCTTAATGCAAAAGGGTAATCAGATTATGTCAGCGATTGTAAAAGCTGAACTGGCATTGATTGATCATTTTACTCAGTTAAAAAGAGCAGAAAATCTTCTTGATTTCAGTGATATGGAACAATTAGCTTATCAAATTCTCAGTCAGGATACGTCTGCATCCCAAATGGCGCGGTCTTTTTATCAAAATAAATACAGTGAGATATTGGTTGACGAATATCAGGATATCAATCCCCTGCAAGAAAAAATATTGCAGCTGGTTAAAAAAGATGGTCAAAATAATATTTTTATGGTGGGTGACATCAAACAGTCAATTTATGGTTTTAGGCAAGCTGAACCGAGTTTGTTTTTGCATAAATATCAAGAAGCAGCTCTTAAAGAAAATGAGCAAAAAGAAGAACGAATCTTATTATCTGATAATTTCCGCTCTACCAAGTCAGTAATCGAAATCGTCAATCAGGTATTTAAAAATGTTCTTACTTCAGACTTTGGCGGGATTGACTATCAAGCTGAAAGTCAACTGGTTTACGGAGCAAGCTATTATCCTGAGAACTTACCAGCTGCAACAGAAATACTTTTTCATGAAAAAGACAATGATGAAAACACTGCTCAGGAAGATGCTTCTGATGATATCGATTCAGCTGAGATTGCAATGGTTATTAACCGAATTAAAAAGCTCACAGAAGAAAACTTCTTAGTTTACGACAAGTCTGCAACTAATGATAATCATTTAAGACTCTTCAAATACAGTGATATTGTCATTTTAACGAGAAGTCGGAGCAATAATCTTGAGATCATGCAGGAGTTCGCAAAGAATAATATTCCAATCATGGTCACGGATGCAAAAAATTACTTTCAAACCCTGGAATTAACTATTATTATGAATTACCTGCGCATAATTGATAATCCCGACCAGGATATTCCTCTGGTGGCCGTCTTAAGATCACCGCTATTTAATTTTAAAGAGCCTGACCTGAGTCTTATCCGTATTCATACCCCAAAAGCTAGTTTTTACAATGCTTTGACTTCATATGTGGCAGTTGGCGATGAGCTCAGTCAGAGGGTGAAGGACTTTTTGAACCAGCTTGAAGATTTGCGCAAATTTGCTGCAACGCACAGAATCTCAGAATTAATTTGGAGTATTTATGAAAGAACCAGCCTGCTGGAAATTATGACTTCACTGCCTAATGGCAAGCAGCGCAGAGTCAATTTAGAAGCTTTGTATGAAAGAGCTGCTTCGTATGAAAGTGCGGGTTTTAAGGGATTATATCAATTTATTAATTTCATCGAAAGAATGCGGCGCAGTCAAAAAGATCTTGCTCAACCACTGTTAACCAAAGAAGCAGGAAATTCAGTGCGCTTAATGACAGTTCACGGTTCCAAAGGGCTAGAATTTCCCATTGTGTTCTATTTAGGTTTGCAGCACCGCTTTCAAATGCGGGATTTAAGTAATAATTACATTATCAATTCAAATTCAGTAGGTCTGACAATCAAAGAAACTCAGTATCGTGCTGATACACTAATCAAAGCAATTGACAATGTGAATAAAAAAAGACAGCTTTTAGAAGAAGAAGCGCGTATTCTATATGTCGGAATGACACGTGCAAAGCAAAAGCTAATTTTAGTGGCAGATTTAAAAAATTTACCAAAAACTATCAAAAAATGGCAAGATCAAGTTAATCAACATGGTCAGATAACTCTCAACAATAAACTTAATGCTACTAATCCAATGAGTTTCATTGGTCCTGCAATTGACTGGCAAAAACTTCTAAGACAAAAAATCGCAGATATTAATTTAGCTGCAGAAACAAGTCAAAAGCTGCTTTATCTGCAATATCAGGATGAAAGTATCAATTTAAAAGAGAAAGCAGTCACAGAAAAGGCGGGAAAAGATAATGTTTCAGCGTTAACAGAATATGCCAAAAAGTTATACAACTTCAGTTATCCTTTTCAAGATGCAAGTCACACAACTGCTTATCAGTCTGTATCTGAAATTAAAAAAGCTTTTAATGATCCCCTTGATGCTGAACTTGAAAACGCCCACTTGATTTCTTCTACTAACCGTTATTTGCAACCGATTGATACTAAACCTGACTTTTTATATCAGACCAAATTTACCGGAGCTGAAATTGGTACGGCCATGCACCTTCTTCTGCAATACTATGATTATTATGGCTCAGGAAAAGCAGACCAAGTTGAAGAAGAAGTGCAGCAATTAGTAAAACAAAATAAGCTCAACAGCAAAATTGTTGCTAGTTTAAATTTGCAACAAATAAATTGGTTTGTTCATAGTGATTTTGCCCAAAAATTTTGGAAAAATCCTGCAAATTTGCAGCGCGAAATTGAATTTTCAAGTCTGTTGCCAGCTGACGTTCTATTTGCCAATTTCAGTGACCCTGATGCAAAAATTTTAATTCATGGTACAATAGACGGTTATTTTAGTGAAAAAGATGGCATAATATTGTTTGATTATAAAACTGATCATATTGATCACAGCAATTTAGATTTAGCCATCAAAAAGATTAAACAAAAGTATGCAGGGCAATTGCGTTTATATGAAAGGGCCCTAAATTCTTTTTCCGACCAAAAAGTTAAAGCCAAATATTTAATTTTATTAGATGCATGCCAAATTGTTGAAGTTAAGTAAAGAAAGGAGGGGTAATGCAGAATGAAATCATTTGAGCAGACCGTTTTTGCGGTCGTTGATCTGGAAACTACCGGAACACAGCGAGAAGATAACAATCATATTATCCAGTTTGGTTGTGCCATTATTAAAAATATGAAAGTTGTCAAAACATATTCGTTTATGATTAATCCCCACCGTGAAATTCCAATAGCGGTCCAAAACTTGACTCATATACATAATAAGGATGTGGCTGATGCAAAAGATTTTTCTTTTTATGCACCAAAGATTGTAAAAATTTTAAAAGATACTGTTTTTGTTGCTCATAACGTCAATTTTGATTTGCCGTTTTTAAATTATGAATTAGTACAACATGGTTATGAGCCTCTAACCAATCGTGCAATTGACACCGTGGAACTGGCTAAAATTGCTTTTCCCACAGAGCCTTCATATAAACTGAGCGATTTAACGACATTATTGCACATTAAACATTTAAACCCTCATAAAGCTGACTCTGATGCCTATGGCACTGCAGTTTTACTAATAAAAATTATTGAGCGGCTTGAAAGTTTACCTCAAGCTACCCTGAATACTTTAAGTTCTTTGGCACACGGTTTAATCCGCGACACTTCTTGGATTTTTACGACTATTGCTGATGATGCACGCAAAGAGAAACGTCCTTTATCTCCTGAATACCAGCAAGTACGACAAATAATACTGCGTAAGCAGGAAAAAATAGCAATTACTGAAAGTCAGTCGTCAACTACTTTTCCAAAAAGTGACAGCACAAAAAAGAAGCTGTTCCAAAATAAAATTAATTACCGGCAACCGCAGGTAGACCTAATTAATCGCATTGAACAGTTTTTGCGTTCCTCAAAGCAAAGAACGCTGTTAGTTGAGGCTCCTAATGGAACTGGTAAGACTTTTTCTTATTTATTTGCTTATTCCTATCATTTATATACCAACAGAAAATTAGTAATCGCTACACCTACAAAAGTTTTGCAAAGACAGATTATTAATCATGAAATACCCCAATTATTGAACGTCACCAAGTTAGACTTAAAGGCTGAAGAAGTGAAAGCCAGTAGTCATTACCTTGATCTAGATGGATTTTATCAGAGTTTATATCAAGGTACTCCTAATAAGTTGACTTTAGTTTTACAGATGCGTATTTTAGTTTGGTTAACCGAAACGAAGACTGGCGATTTAGACGAACTGCAGCTCACTAACTATCGTGCACCTTTATTTACTCAAATTGCCCATCCTGGTGATGCACGCGTTGGTAGCATTTTTGCGGAAGTTGATTTTTGGAACCTGGCTAGGCAGCGGCAAGAGCAGGCAGACATTTTAGTGACAAATCATGCCTATTTAGCCAATCATTATAATGATACTATTTGGGGACAAAATCCTTATCTCGTTATTGACGAGGCTCACCGCTTTGTTGACAATGTTATCAGTTCTAGAAACGATTCGTTTCAGTTCGAATCATTATGGGGAGCTCTCAATCATCTGCGTAATTTGCTTTATTATGCCGATGACAGTATATTTAATCAATACGGTAACGACGTTCAATTCAATTTCTTACTGGAAAAGCTGGATCCGGCAATTCTTGAGTTAATTAAAGTCATTAATCATTTGCAGCGTTTGCTTTGCTCCAAAAAGAAAAAGGCTGTCAGCCAAAATACTTTGGCTAATGGTAATTTGCTACTTAGCTTTAGAGGAAAGGATTTATTTCCCAAAAATAGTCAGTTTTTAGTCAAACTGACTGAACTGCAACGGAAATTGGAAGACATCAGGCAGAAAACTAATCAAATTTTATTTAAGATGTACAATGAAACCGACAATTCAAATATTGATCGGGATGCTATTTTAAGTGAAACTTCAGGTCAAATAGATCAGCTGGATGATTTTATTACAAAAAGCTATCAGTTATCTGATTTACTTCGTAAAAAAGCTTATGTTGAATCAGAAGGCTTTATTGTTACTTTAACTAATCCTCAAGATCCTTTGAGTGCCAACTTAAGCTGGTTAATGCTGGATGCAACGCCAGAATTGCACAAAATATACGATCGCTTCGATCACATTTCATTTGTAAGTGCAACTTTGACCAGTGAAAATGGTTTTGATTTTATAATTAAACTTTTAGGGTTAACCGACTTAGCACCCCAAAAATACATCGGGACGAGCACATTTAAATTAGCAAAACATCTTGAGGTTTTATCTGTAACTGATTTTCCAGATATTAATGATCCTACCCACGAAAAAAAGCTAACGCAAATTATTGAAAACGACTTAGCAAATAAAAGTCATGTTTTAATACTAATGACAAATTTAGAACAAATTAAAAAAACTTTTAGTGCTATTATCAATTCGCCCAACTTACGCGATTTTGAAATTTTGGCTCAGGGTGTTTCCGGGTCAAATAATCGTATTATCAAAAGATTCGCCATTGCTAAAAAAGCTCTGATACTTGGTGCAGATAGTTTTTGGGAAGGAATAGATTTTCACGAATGTGGTGTAGATTTGGTAATAGCAACAAAATTGCCATTTGAAGCCCCCGATTTACCTGAAGTTAAGTTGCGCCAAAGACAGCTTATTGACAGAGGAATTGACGTTTTTCATTCTGATACGATGCCACGGGCGGTTATTCGGTTTAAGCAGGGAATGGGTAGGTTAATACGTGGAGAGCAGGATAGAGGACAATTCTTAATATTAGATTCCAGAATTTGGTCTAAAGATTATGGTTCTATTTTTCTGGCTGCCGTTCCCGTTAAAGTCAAAAAAATATCTTTGAATGATTTACAAGAAATGTTAGAAAACTATGATACAAGATGATACAAAACAAACATTTAAATTTTTAGCATGGGTATTCTTAATATTGGTATTATTATACTTTGCTTTTATTATAATTTTTTATAAAGCTGGTAATCCCGAAAGAGCAGAAACCCGCGAACTTAACAAAATCGCTCTTGAAAAGACTCCAATCAGGTATACTGAAAAGACCTATCATTTGAATCGTGGTATTAACAGCTATTCTTTAAAAGGCCTGACCAAGAATCATAAGACCTATTATTTTATTTATTTACCCGGATCTAAAAAAGCATTTTTATATCCAGCAAGTAAGGGTGTTAATGAAGCAGTTATCCGCAACAAATACAGTGTTAAAAGGCCATCTGAAAAAATTACTGAAGTAAATTTAGGCTGGTATCAGAATAAGCCGGTTTGGGAAGTAAGCTCTAAAAATGTTGCGGGTGAATATCATTATCAACTTTTTGATTTTAAAAATGGAAAATTAGTAGGTTAAGTCGCTAAATTGCTCAAACTTTGGTATTATTAATTTGATTATGATAAGGAAAGTGGAATAAAAGTTTATGACAGAATTAATTTCTATAGCAGATTGTCGCAATCATGTCGACCAAGAAGTGCAGATGCACGTTTGGCTAACGGATAAACGTTCAAGTGGTAAGATAGTTTTCTTACAATTACGTGATGGTACAGCATTTTTCCAAGGGGTTATTCGTAAAAATGCCGTTTCGGATGAAGTTTTTGAGACAGCAAAATCACTGCATCAAGAGGCAAGTTTTTACATCAAGGGGACTGTTCATCAAGACGAACGTTCTCACTTTGGTTATGAAATTCAAATTTCGGATTTGCAACTTATTACCAACAATGAAGGCTATCCTATCGGTAATAAAAAACATGGTATTGAATTTCTTCTTGATCACAGGCATTTATGGTTAAGAAGCAAACGCCCGTTTGCGATCATGCGAATTAGAAACGTAATTTTCAAAGCAACTGTTGATTTCTTTGAAAATGAAGGCTTTATAAAATTTGATGCTCCAATCTTTATGCATTCTGCTCCTGAAGGAACTACAGAATTATTCCATACTGAATATTTTGGTGGCGATGCATACCTTTCTCAATCTGGTCAACTTTACGGTGAAGTAGGGGCTGAAGCATTCGGGAAGATTTTTACCTTTGGCCCAACTTTTAGAGCAGAGGAGTCAAAAACTCGTCGTCATTTAACCGAGTTCTGGATGATGGAGCCGGAAATGGCCTGGATGCATCAAGATGAATCTCTTGCTTTGCAGGAACGGTTCTTGTCATATGTCACTGGACAAGTTTTACAAAATTGCCAATATGAACTGGAAATTTTAGGAAGGGATCCTAAGAAGCTTGAGCCTGCTTCTCAGGGCGATTATACTCGTTTGTCTTATGATGATGCAGTAAAAATGTTACAGGATGATGGACGCGACTTTAAATGGGGAGATGATTTTGGCGCTCCCGATGAAGCCTTTATTTCTGAAAAATTTGATCGCCCGTTCTTCATAATAAATTACCCAACATCTATTAAACCTTTTTATATGAAGAAAAATCCTGATAACCCTAAAGAATACTTATGTGCTGACGTTCTAGCACCTGAAGGTTATGGCGAGATTATGGGCGGATCAGAACGTGAAAGTGATTACGATACATTACTTAAACAAATTCATGAAGCCGGCTTAAATGAAAATGATTATAGCTGGTACCTAGATTTACGTAAATATGGTAGCGTACCTCATTCTGGCTTTGGCATGGGATTTGAACGAGTAATTGCTTGGATTTGTAATTTAGACCATGTTCGTGAAGCTATTCCGTTCCCAAGAATGATTAACAGACTCGAGCCTTAATATTAAAATCAATAAGATAATTAAAAGTTGAACTAAAAATACTTTAGTTCAACTTTTTTAAAGGAGAAAAATCATGCAATATAATGATTACCGTGCTTTAGGAGTAACTCTGTTATCAAATGGTCTGATCGCTTATTATCCGCAACTAAAAATTGATGACGCTGAAATGATGGTCATCTTGCAATTGGAAATGTTTGCTCAAAAAGGAGACTTTTTTCCCACCAATGAACAAATTGCGGCAAACACTAATTTTTCCGTTGCAGAAATTGGATCTTTATTGCAAAAATTAATTGAACAAAATTTTCTGGTAATTGATCAGGTAACAGATAAAAAGGGCATGATTGGAAATAAATATAACCTTAACCAGTTGTACGACAAACTGGATAAATTATTGACAGCAAAAACTGATAGTGACCTCAAAGAAAATGGTAACGAGAATTCATCATCTGTTATTGACAACAGTCCTCTGAATCAATTAGTTCGCCAATTTGAAATTGAATTTGGTCGCTATTTAAGCCCAATCGAACGAGAAGAAATTGCTGCCTGGTTAAACGTTGACCATTATGATCCTGCTATTATCAAGCTGGCTTTGCGGGAAGCTGTTTTATCTCAGGCATATAGTTTAAAGTACGTCGATCGCATTCTGTTAAATTGGCAAAGACACAATTTAAAAACTGTGAGTGAGGTCCAAAAATTTTTGAGGAGGAATCGCTAAATGAAAGCAGAAAAAATTCTTAGTACTAAAGAAGCCAGAAAAGTTTTAGAATGTATTAACAAAATGTATCCTGACGCAAAAAGTGAATTGGTATGGGATAATAAATTCCATTTATTATGCGCGGTCTTAATGAGTGCTCAAACTACTGATAAAATGGTAAATCGAGTAATGCCTAAATTTATGAAAGATTATCCTGAACCGAAAAAATTAGCAACAGCAACGATTCCGGAAATAGAAAAACATATCTCTCAAATTGGACTTTATCATTCTAAAGCTAAACACTTAAAAGCAACTGCTGAAATTCTAGTTTCAAAATATGATAGTAAAATTCCTCATGACAAAAAAAGTCTGATTTCTTTACCTGGAGTTGGAGAGAAAACAGCTAATGTTGTTTTAGCTGAAGGGTTTGGCATACCTGCGATAGCAGTCGATACTCATGTGTCACGGATTTCTAAACGTTTTCATATAGTACCGCAAGATGCTAAGCCACTGGAAGTAGAAAAGAGATTAGAGGAAATTCTACCTAAAAGTGAATGGATTCATACACATCACGCTATGATTTTATTTGGTCGCTACTCAATGACAGCACGGGACAAAAACGACCCCTATACTTATTTAAAAGAAAAATAGTATTAAAAAACTAAAAAATTTAGTATAATTTCCTTAACAAATTAATTAAAAGGGGGGTTTAAAACATGAGTAGGTGGCACATAACTAACATTATTTTAGTTGCTTTATTTTGCTGGTATGGCATTATTTCTCTGGCTGCGTCCCTATGATGGCACGGGTACAGCTAACACAATGAATGTCAAACTCATTTCCCTAGCTGTTTTAATAATCTTTTTTGCTTTTATTGGCCTTATAGAACTAATTGTTTATTTATTTGTGAAAAAATAATAAAAGAACCGCTGAAAGAAATTTCAGCGGTTCTTTTAATTAATGATGATTCTCGTCATTGCCCGAGTTATTACTTTCGCCCCCAGGCTTATTCGGCTTCTGTTCATGGTGCGAATTATTTTCAGAAATGGAATTATTTGCATCATTATTTTGACTCGAATCAGATGAATTGTCTTTACCAGTATTACTTGTTTGCGGCTTATCTTTTAAATCCTTATCTTTCTTTTCATTTTTATTATTTTGGGTTGTTGAACCATTTTCGTGATGAAGTGAATTTCTTTCTTGAGTATTGCTTGTAGAAGATGAATTATTAGTAATAGTTTTTTCATCGTCTTCATCATAGTCGCTGCTATCATCAACTATACCAACAGGAGAATGTCCACGAACAAACAGTTGCCACTCCCCAGTAGAAGAAACCTCTGGAGGATTCGAATTTTTAGCAATTCTAGCCCTAATCACCGAATCAGGCTTTTGCCAGTCAACATTTTCTTTATTTCTCATCAAATAGGTCATCATATTTTTATAAAAAAGTTGCGCTGATTGCTGACCGATGCCTGAAATAGTCCCATCTTTCAGGTTATCATAGCCGGTCCAAATACCTATTGCATAACGAGGTGTGTAACCAACAAACCAGGAATCCTTTGGAGTAGCTGCGTACCCTGGGTAACGTGCTAAATCTTGTTCTGAATACTTAACGGATCCGGTTTTACCAGCATGATACAAACCATTAATCTGGGCATTTCTGCCAGAGCCACGTTTTATAACGCCTTTTAGCATATCTGTAATTATGTATGCTGTGGCTTTACTCATAACACGAATACCCTCAGAATCATAATTTCTGGTTAATCCATCAGGAGTTTCAATTTTTGAAACAAATTGTGGTTTATGATAAATACCCATCGTTGCAAATGCACTAAAGGCTCCGGCCATTTGTAAACTGGAAGCATTCGCACCGATAGCTACGGACAAGCCGGAATCCTTTGGAATATCAATATCCATTTTGCCGGCAAACTTTCTCGCACGAGGTATGCCGACTTCTCTTAACGTTTTTACTGCAGGAACATTACGTGATTGTTCTAAGGCATGCCGCATCGTCATCATGCCGTCATATTTATTGTCCCAGTCGTATAATTGAACGTTTGTTCCCGGATAGACGTATTTGCTATCATCTAACATTTTAGCAGTGGACCAATTAAGGTATTCAATGGCAGGGCCATAATCTAGAACAGGCTTAATTGAAGATCCAGTTGAACGAGTAGTTTGCACAGCCCGATCTAAGCCCAACTGAACTGAAGAAGGTAGATGCCGGCCACCCAATATAGCTACCACATGACCATTGCTAGGATCAACTACGGAAGCACCAATCTGCATTTTATCGTTAGTGAATGGAACCTGCCCATTATTAGCCAGTTGATATAGTTTCTTTTGAGCTTTCTGATCCATATTAATCGTAATTTTTAAATTATCACGGAAAGGATCAAAGCCCTTGGCTCTAACCTCGGCAATTGCTTCTTTAACATAAGGATCATTAATTTTACGTAAGTTTGACTGTTTTCGCTGATTATGTGGTTTTAAACCCTTTTTAATGCTTTCCCTGCTTGCCTCATCATATTGTTCTTGCGAAATTTTTTTATTCTTCAACATCGCCTTTAAAACAATATCACGACGGTATTTTGCATATTGAGGGTAGGTATAAGGATTATAAACAGTAGGCCTATTAGGCATTCCTGCCAGCATCGCTGTTTGAGCTAAGTCTAAGTCCCCAATTTTTTTACCATAATAAAAGTTAGCTGCAGTGCCAATTCCAGTATTGCCATAATTCATGTAAACTTTATTAATATAAAATTCCAAGATTTCATCATGACTGTATTCTCGCTGCACTCTCATAGCCAGCCAGGCTTCTTGAGCCTTTCTGCGTAAAGTTCGTTGGGAAGCAGCTGTTGAAAATTTTGTCAGCTTAACTAATTGCTGGGTGATAGTAGAACCGCCAGCAGAAATACTTTTACTTTTGGCATTAGTTAACATTGATCCTACAATTCGGATCGGATCAATTCCCAATTTATCCTTATAAAAGCGCTTGTCTTCAACCGATACGATAGCATCTTTTAACAGTTGCAAATCTTCACTGTCTTTAACGTATAGTCGCTTTTCGGTACCTAAAGACATTACAAATTTACCATTGGTATTATATAATCCTGAAGAGCCGCCACTTTCAAGGTCAGCGCGACTAATATTGGGAGCATCCTTGGCGTAAAATGCAAATAGACCAACGCCAGCTACCAGAAATAGAAAAATAACCAAAAACGTCCACTTAAGTATGCGACGCCATAATGGTTTAGGTAAACTTTGGCGGTAGTTTTTACGTGATTCACGTCCATTATTTGAGTTGAAATTTTTATTTGTCATCGTGTATTTTCCTATCCGAGATAAAAGAATCTACAGCTTTCAAATACGGAAGTGTTGGTTGAAAACCGTTCTTAATCTCTATTGACCAATCCTCGACTTCTTTTAATGTTAATGAACTTTTGTTTTTAGTCCACCAAGCTTTGATAATTGAGCTCGCTGGAGTAACAAAATAGCGGTTTAAGCTTGTAAATCCTATTATTGTAAAGCATATTCCTTTTTGCTTCAAGCATTCTGCTAAGTGAACTATTTGATGTTCGTGAAAATTTTTTAAAGGAAAATTAGTTTTGTTTTTGGTTTCTTTTGCTTCAAAATCCAGATAGTAACCTTTATATACACCATTATAATCTGTGGTCGATTCCTGGCGAAAGTATGCTTCTTTTATTACTGCACGTGATCTTTTAGGGTAGTCTACCTTTACAATTTGAACAGGCGTAGGTTTTTTATGTACCACGGCTATTTCTTTAGTACGATAATATTTATTAGATTCGTTAATCATCTGTTCAAGGTTCATGCCTCGATCAGAAAAATTAATATTTTTATGTTTTCTTTTTTTGCGTGAAGCTTGGGGCTTATCATTTAAGTTTAAGTTGCGAAAAGCGGCAGAACTGCCGGTTGGATATTTGACCATAAATATCACTCCTGCTAGCATTATAGCAATAAAGAAAAAGTTTTTGAACAAGGAGCCATTTGTTTCATTATGCAAAGACTATGGGTAACGGGGTATCGTAATTACGAGTTAAATACATTCGGTGATAAGGATCCCAAAATCAAAATCATAAAATTAGTTTTAAAAAAGTATATGCTAAATTTACTGGAAAATGACCAGCTAGATTGGGTAATAACCGGAGCAAATTTAGGAGTAGAGCAATGGGCAAGTGAAGTGGCCGTTTCCTTGCGGAAAAAATATCCCCTAAGAACATCTATTATTGTTCCCTATGAAGACTTTGCTGGCAGATGGAATGAAAGCAATCAAGAAAAGTATCTTAACTTAAAAAGTCAAGTAGACTTTTTTGCTTCTACATCTAAAGAGCCGTATCAAAACCCAGTTCAACTGCGCAATTACCAGAATTTTATGCTACTACATACAGATAGGGCCTTAATGCTTTATGATCCTGAAAATCCTGGTAAACCCAAGTTTGATTATAATTTAATCAAGAAATACCAAGAAACGAAAGAATATCCGCTTGAATTAATTGATTTTTATGATCTACAAGATGAGGCTGAGGAGTATCAAGAAAATCAAGAAGATAATTTTAAAGAATAACTTTATTTTAAAATCAACATTTTTGTTTTAAGCATGACTAGTTTTTGCTAGAATAAAAGTGATAAAAAAAGGAGTTGTATATTATCATGGCAGATTTAAATGATATTCAACTATCCACACAGGATATTTTAAAAAAACAATTTAGGACAAAAGTTAAAGGTTTAGACCCGGATGAAGTTGACGCTTTTTTAGATAAAGTAATCGCAGATTATGACACCTTTGAGCAAATAATTGAAGATCTATACGGCCAAATTGGCAAGCTGCAAGGTGAATTAATGGATGACCATCATAAAGAGCAAGCTCTTGAATCTCAAAAAACCAGGAGAATAACTCCAGTAACAACTGCGGAAAGTATAAAGACGTATACCCCTAATCATGATCGTTCAACGCAGAGCTTCAATCCAATTAATAAATCAGATACACAAACTGAAAATTCTACTAATATGGCCATTATTCAACGAATTTCGACTCTTGAACGTAAAGTTTATAACCTTGAACAACGAGTTTATGGGTTACAAAAAGACTAAGCTTTGATATAATTCTTAATGGTGCAATTTTTGAGCAGTCGCGGTTTGATCTGAAAATAGGTCAGGCTGAGGAAAGTCCACGCACGCACGAGCTGAGATGCTTGTAGTGTTCGTATTTAGCCCAATAAGCTAAAGAATTTTAATTACGGCGAAAAAAGTGCTAAGTCATTCTACTGATATGCATGAATATTCTGAAAAGTGCCACAGTGACGAAGCAGAAGTGGAAACACTTTTGGTGGAACGAGGTAAACCCTGCGAGCGTGCAACCCAAACTTGGTGGGGGCGTTCAATCTAAGAAAATGAACTAAAGATTGGATTGCTACTAATTTAGCAAAGATAGATGGCTGCTACAGGTATTTATGCCAGAAATACCCGAACAGAACGTGGCTTACAGAAATTTGCATTGGCAGCGTTGAGCTTTTCAAAGGGCTCAACGCTTTTTTTAAAGGAAAGAATAAAAGATGAGAAAATATCAGTTATATACAACTATGGGTGTCGGGTTTGAAAGCGTTGTTGCAAAGGAACTACAAGCGATGGGATACCAAACTCACACGGAGAATGGCAGGGTATTCTTTGAAGGCGATCAAAAAGACATTGTCAAAACCAATCTGTGGTTAAGAACGGCAGACCGCGTTAAAATTTTACTTAAAGAGTTTAAGGCGATTGATTTTGATACCCTTTTTAATCAGGTATATGATATCGATTGGGCAGAGCTATTACCAGTTGACGCTAAGTTTCCTGTTAAAGGCAGGTCAGTCAGATCGAAGTTGCATTCTGAACCTGGTATTCAATCAATCGTAAAAAAGGCGATTGTAAACAAAATGTCCGATCAGTACCATCGTCGCGGTTTTTTGCCAGAAAATGGTAACGAATATCCTCTTGATATTCACATCAATAAAGACGTTGCCCGAATTTCTCTAGACACTACTGGTGCCAGTTTATTTAAAAGAGGCTATCGTATTGAGCACGGTGGAGCACCTCTGAAAGAAAATTTTGCTGCAGGATTATTAAAACTAACTCCTTACGACGGCAGCCATCCTTTGATTGACCCCATGACAGGTTCAGGAACTTTAGCTATTGAAGCAGCTTTAATAGGGAAAAATATTGCCCCTGGTATCTGGCGCCAATTTGCTTTTGATGGTTTTGACTGGTTTGATAGCTCTATTCATGATGAATTGGTAGCAGAAGCTAAAAGTGAAATTAAACCTCTTGACCAACCTATATGGGCGTGTGATATCGACCAATCCATTTTAGAAATTGCAAAATTAAACGCCAACAATGCCGGTGTTTTACAGGATATTTACTTTAAACAAGTTGCAGTAAAGGATTTTGCCACAGACTTAGAAAATGGGGTTATAATCGCTAATCCACCTTATGGTAAAAGACTGAAAGATCGGGAATCAGCTGAAATAATTTATAAGCAAATGGGTGAGTCACTTTTAAAATATGACACATTTAGCCAGTATTATTTGGTTGGCGATCCAGCATTTGAAAAATTTTTTGGTAAAAAAGCAACCAAAAAGCGCAAACTTTTTAATGGCAACTTAAGGGTTGATTTCTACCAATATTGGGCTAGAAAAAATGATTACAAATAAAGCAAATACCGAATTTTGGGTGATTACAGATACGCATTTAATTGCAGATAGCTTGCATGATGATGGTCAAGCTTTTCAACGTATTCAAAATACCAGTCAAGGTAAAGACCTGGTTTATCAAGAAATAGCTTTAAGGGCTTTTACTGATTTGGCTAATGAAAAAAAGCCGGCTGCTATCATTGTTACTGGTGATGTTACTTTTAACGGTGAGCTTATTTCGGCACAAAAATTTGCAGAAATTTTTCGTAATTTAAATGAAACTAAATTATTAGTTTTACCTGGAAACCATGACATATATGATGGCTGGGCCAGGGCTTTTCAAGGTCCAAATCAACTGTATGCCCATCAAATTAGTCCCACTGATTGGCAAGAAGTTTTTAAATGTTCATATGATTGTGCTCAAAGTATTGATCCCAATTCATTAGCATACAGCGTACAATTAAATAAAGAATACCTTTTACTATTACTTGATTCCAATATTTATGGTGAACATGAAGCTAGTGGTGCTCCCTCTACTGAAGGGCAAATAAGCGAAGAACAAATTATTTGGTTAGAAAAGCAGTTAGAAAGTGCTAGGATGAAGCACCTTAAACCCCTTTTGTTTATGCACCATAATCTTTATGTTCATAATCCAGCTGTAAATCGCGGCTTTGTTTTAAATAATGCACAAACAATATGTCGTTTATGCCAGGATTATAAGGTTAAAATTGCTTTTTCCGGCCACATTCATGCTCAAAATATCGTCGAGCCACAGGCAAAAACACCCACTACAGAAATTGTTACTTCAAGTTTTTGTTCATACGACCAAGGATATGGAATAGTCAAAGTAAGACCGAATCACATTGAATATCAGCGACATACATTTGATATGAAACCTTTTTTAACTAAAAAAGAACGGCTAGATTCGAATCTGGTTCACTTTCACAGTTACTTAAAGAACATTCAAATAAGAAATTTAACTGGTAATTCAAATAAAAAAGATCACTTAAACGATGAACAATCTAAACTTTTAGAAAAGGTAAACCGTCTGTTTATTGAAATGAATTATCAATATTTTACGGGACATAATCATATCGAAAAAAAGCAACTAGAAAAATTGTACTCTTCTAAAGAATTTAAAATTTTAGTTAGTCAGAGGCCACGATTTAGCGATTATATGAAAACTTTATTCGATACTTCTAATCACAGTA
The DNA here is from genome assembly GCF_036246345.1 of Lactobacillus rizhaonensis. Classification (NCBI taxonomy): domain Bacteria; kingdom Bacillati; phylum Bacillota; class Bacilli; order Lactobacillales; family Lactobacillaceae; genus Lactobacillus; species Lactobacillus rizhaonensis. The sequence goes on from NZ_BTTV01000001.1 coordinate 200,588, forward strand.
ACCTTAATGCAAAAATTTGGTATTAACAGGAATTTTCATGAAAAAAAAGCATTTTATTATTTTAGGTCGTAGTGGATTAATTTATTTTTGCTGGATATTTATTGTATTTTTCTTGAGTCTGATATTTTTATATGAAAGCACTAAAGCTTTCAATTGGCCAGCACTTATTTGTTCTTTATTTTTCCTTATTTTATTGATCTATACTTATTTTAATTCATATTGGAATACGAGCATATTAAAACTTCCATTTCGTCCTAAGACCAAAATGTCATCTGAGCCAACAGTTTTGCTGCAATGGCATTTTCTTAAAATTTATGAAATTAAATTGGACGAATTTGGTCACTATTATTTGTTAAGATTTGAAAAATAAAATAGTCAAAATAGAATAATTTTGGCAAAGTCTAAATTTTTAGTTGTAAAAGAAAGTTTAGCTTTATTCATAATTTATAACATGTTATGCATAAAAATTGCTTAATATTTGTTATAATGACAATTGATTAAATAAAAGGTGGGACCTAAATTCTAATATGAAAAGGATATTATTTAAGATGAAAAATTATTATTAAATTTTATATACAGAAAGAGGCATGCGCAATGAAATCAGATATTCAAATTGCACAAGAAGCACACGCATTACCCATTAACGAAATTGCTGCTAAAATTGGTTTAAGCAGCTCAGATATTGAGCCATATGGCAATGATAAGGCCAAGATCAATTGGCAGGCAATCAAAAAGACATTGGCGAACAAACACCTTGGTAAATTGATTTTGGTTACTTCAATTTCTCCTACTCCAGCTGGAGAAGGTAAATCAACAATGACTATTGGTCTGGGAGATGCCATTAACAATCAGTTACACCAGAAAACGATGATTGCTTTACGCGAACCTTCAATGGGCCCAGTTTTTGGCTTAAAAGGCGGAGCAACTGGTGGAGGTAAGGCTCAGGTTATTCCAATGGAAGACATTAATCTTCATTTTACGGGAGATATGCATGCCTTGACAGCTGCTATTGACACTTTGGCAGCCTTAGTAGACAACTACATTTATCAGGGAAATGAACTTGGGCTAGATCCTGACAGAATTCTCTTGAAACGGGGAATTGACGTAAACGATCGTAGTTTAAGAAATATCACTGTAGGACAAGGTTCAAAATTCAACGGGATTGAACACAAGTCCAGTTTTGCAATTACGGTTGCCAATGAACTAATGGCAATTTTGTGTTTGGCTACCGACATTAACGATTTAAAAAAGAGAATTGGTTTAATGCTCGTGGGCTACACTAAAGATGATAAGCCTATTTACGTTAAGGATTTGGGATTTGAGGGTGCAATTGCAGCTTTGCTTTCAAATGCTTTAAAGCCAAATCTAGTTCAAACAATTGAACATACACCAGCTCTTGTACACGGTGGACCTTTTGCCAATATTGCCCATGGTGCCAATACCGTTATGGCAACTAATTTAGCATTACATTTAAGTGATTATGTTTTAACTGAAGCAGGATTCGGCAGCGACTTAGGTGGTCAAAAATTCATGGACTTTGTATCTGAACATTTGGATAAAAAGCCTGATGCTAGCGTGGTCGTGGCAACTGTACGTGCCTTAAAATATCAAGCAGAAGGTACCACTGAAAACTTAAGTAAAGAAAATCTGTCTGCTTTACGTAGCGGTTTTGCAAATCTTAAGAGACATATGAATAATATGCGTAACTACGGCATTCCTGTGATCGTTTTAATTAATCATTTTGCAACTGACAGTGAAAATGAACTCTCACTTTTACAGCAATTGATTAAAGAAGAAGGAATTGATTCTGTTGTTGTTGACTATCATGAGCAGGGCTCAAAGGGCGGAATAGAAGCTGCTAAAGCTGTCCTTGAATTGGCAAATTCAGGTGAAGGCAAGCTAGTACCTACTTATCAAAAAGATGATGACGTAAAAACTAAGATTGCCAAGATAGCACAAAAAATTTATCATGCAGCTAAAGTCGAATATACTGAAAAAGCTGAAAATGATATTCATGAACTTGAGAAAATGGGGAAGGATAGGTTGCCAGTCATTATTGCCAAGACACAGTATTCATTTACTGATAATCAAAAATTATTAGGAGCACCAACTGATTTTACTTTGCACGTAAAGGGCGCTAGTTTGAAAAATGGAGCCGGGTTTATTGTTATCACAACCGGACATGTTTTAGATATGCCAGGATTACCTAAACATCCAGCTGCATTAGATATTGACGTCGACAATAATGGTAAAATTAGTGGCTTATTTTAAAAAGTATCAATGCAATTCTTATATTTAATTATTTCATTATTTATTGTACTTCTTGATCAAGGGTTGAAATCTTTTATTGCAGGTAATTACAAGCTGGGAGAAACTCAGCAGATTATACCCCATATTTTTTCATTTACTTATGTCCAAAATGACGGAGCTGCTTGGAATATTTTGCCCGGTCAAATGGGACTTTTTTACTTGATTAGTATTATTGCTATCGTAATTTGTTTATATTACCTGTTACGAAACAATTTTCACAGTAAACTCTTTGATATTGGTGTAGCACTTGTCTTAGGCGGAATTATTGGCAATTTAATTGACCGTATTCACTTAAAGTATGTTATTGATATGATTCAAGTTGACTTTATTCACTTCAATATTTTTAATGTTGCCGATTCTGCAATTACAATAGGAATAATATTGGTATTTGTTTATCTGCTCTTTTTTGACGAAAGCGAAAAAAACGATGCCGAATAAATTTCAGTTTGTTATCCAAAATGAAAAGGGCAGAATAGACAAAGTGCTTGCAAACGCAATTCCTTCTTTATCACGTTCACGGATTCAGGAATTGCTCCAGGATCAAAATATCTTGGTTAACAAAAAAATAGTTAAGTCGTCCTATAAAGTACAAAAAAATGACATAATTACGGTTTTTGTACCTAAATTAAAGCCATTGGCATTAATCCCGGAAGACATTCCATTAGACATTGTTTATGAAGATCAAGACGTTATAGTAGTTAACAAGCCTCAAGGTATGGTTGTGCATCCAGCTGCTGGACATCCAGATCACACACTCGTTAATGCATTATTATTTCATACGAAAAACCTGGCTAAAAGTCCTGAAGGATTTCGTCCAGGAATTGTCCATCGCATTGACAAGGATACATCTGGCTTATTAATGGTGGCCAAAAATGCTTTTGCACGTGAAAGTTTGGAAGAACAATTGGCCACAAAAACTAATAAAAGACTGTATTTAGCAATAGTACACGGCAATTTTTCTGAAAAACAAGGAACAATAGAAGCTCCAATTGGACGCGATCATTATAATCGTAAAAAAATGGCTGTAATAGCAAATGGCAAAGAAGCTATTACACATTTTACTGTTCTTGAACAATTTCAAAATTACAGTTTACTCAGATGTCGTCTTGAAACGGGTCGGACTCATCAAATCAGGGTACACCTTGCTTATATTGGGCATCCTGTTGCAGGGGACCCATTATACGGACCGCATCATACCTTAGAGGGAAATGGTCAATTTTTGCATGCTCAAGTATTAGGATTCAGACAGCCAACTACTGGTAAATGGCTCGAATTTGAAGTACAACCTCCAAGGATTTTTTTGCAAAGGCTGACTGAATTGAGAGAAAAAAGTGATTAAATGAAACGATATTTGATTCTGGAAAATGGACAATCATTTCCAGGAGAAGGATTAGGAGCCTCAATAATTTCCACTGGTGAGTTAGCCATTCAAACGGGTAATTTTGGTTATCAAGAAGCACTGACTGATCCGACCAATACGGGCAAAATTCTGGTGTTTACTGCACCAATGATTGGTGGCAATGGCATTAATGCAATTGACTATGAGAGTATTAATCCAACGGTAAAGGGAATAATTGCCAATGATGTTGCGCAAAATATTTCCGAAAGTGGCAACTTCCAGGATTTAGCTTCTTTTTTAAAAGAAAAAAATATACCAGCAATTTTTAATGTCGATACCAGAGCATTAGTTCATCTTTTGAATAAGGAGAAGACAATCAAAGCTTCGATTATGGACACAAATGATGAACACGCTTTTGACCAAATTAAAGCTTTGGTTTTACCCAAAAATAAATCAGCGGCTGTTTCTACTAAGAATGCATATGCGGTACCTAATGTAGGTAAAACCGTAGCTATAATTGATCTTGGTTTAAAGCATTCCATGCTTAGAGAATTATCTTTGAGAAAGGTTAATGCTACTGTTTTACCGTATAATGTTGCTGTGCCAGATATTGAAAATCTGCGGCCCCAAGGAATTATCATCTCAGGAGGACCAGGCAAGCCCAATGAATTAATGCCGGACCTTGAACCAATTTTTTCAGCATTTTATGGTCAAATTCCAATTTGGGGAATTGGCTTAGGTTTTTTAACATTAAGCGATTTTTTGAATTTCGAACTTGTCGACTTACCACAACCATATAGTGGCATTAATTATCCCGTTATTGATCAGAACACAAACAAGATTTGGCAAGTGGCTATGAATATTGATCAACTGATTCTACCAAATAGCGTTCAATTCGAAATGGAAAGAGAATTTTACGATCTTCACAGTGAATTACTTGCCGGTTATAGCAATAAAACTAACAAGGTAATTGGTACAGCTTTCAATGCTGAAGGAGCTCCAGGAAGTCTTGATGCTCTTCCTATTTTTGATAACTTTGTAAAGATGATGGTGTAAATATGCCTTTAGATAATGATTTAGATAAAGTATTAATCATCGGATCAGGACCAACTTTAGTCGGTAAGGTATCTGAAACTGATTTATTAGTTGAAGACGCTATTAAAGCACTTTTTGAAGAGGATATTCAGGTAGTTTTAGTCAATCCTAACCCTGCAACTATTTCTACTGATAAAAAGCCTGGCTTAACCGTATATCTTGAACCAATGACCCTGGAATTTCTCAAAAGAATAATTCGAATGGAAGAACCGAATGCCATTATATCTGCTTATGGTTCTACAACTGGCTTAAAAGTTACTCGGGAACTTGTTCAAGATGGTATATTGCGACAAATGGGAGTGCGCTTGTTAACTTTGAATAAACGCACATTGGCAATGGACAATCATCAAAAAATGAACGCTTTTCTGACAGAAAACCAGATTGAGGCAAGCAAATATTGGAATCTAACTGATTTCGATGCAATTAACTTGCAAATGCAATTAGAAGAGCACGTTCACTTTCCTGTGATGCTTATCAAGCAAAAAGATTCAGCACTTAACCAAAAAATTATTTTTAATAATATTACTGATCTGAACGAGTACTTACAAAAAGAAAAACGACTGGAAAATTTTTCGTTTGGTAATTATCACTTAGCAGAAGACTTATCTTCTTGGGACGAAGTAATTGCTAATACTATTCGTGATAGCTCAGGAAATATGCTTTTTACTAATCTAGCAGATACTATTGAGTCTGTAGCTATAAATGCCGGTGATTCAGCGGCTGTAATGCCCGCCTTGACCCTTAACAATGACCAAGTACAGAGGATTCGAGCAATTGCCCAAAAAATAGCGGCTAGTTTGCAAATAGTAGGAATTTTAAATATACATTTCGCCGTCAAGCATAAAGGTACAAATTTTGCAGTCAAAGTTTTATCGATAAAGCCAAGACTAACGCGTAGCGCTATTTGGTCTAAAAGGGTAGGACTGTATAGTTTAGGCTATATTGTCTGTAAAATTGCACTCGGTTATCGTTTAGATGAAATTAAAGATCCGCTATCAGGGCTCAATGCGGCAATCGAACCAACTTTGGACAAAGTAGCCATTAGGATGCCATTTTGGTCATTAACGCAATCTGGTAGTAATCATTACAAATTAGGCAACAGAATGCAGGCGAGTGGAGAAGCTATTGGCTTAGGTACAAATTTTGAATCTGCTTTTTTAAAAGGTCTGGCTTCAACAGTAAATATAAAAATGTCACTAACCATTTTTCAAGCGGAAAAAGCTAAAGATAAATCAGAAATTATTTCTGATCTAAAACAACCAGATGAGTTACATTTACTTAAACTACTAGCTGCAATTGCAAAAGGCTTTAGTTATCAGGAATTACAAGAAATTGTTCATATTCATCCGGTATATTTCCAAAAGCTGTATCATATAGTGGAAATTGGTCATAAATTAGTAAACGAACACTTATCAGATGAATTACTAATTGAAGCTAAAAAGAGAGGCTTCCGTAATCTTTTAATTGCTAACTTATCTAACACAAGTGTGGGTGCAATTGGAAAAAGACTTACAAAAATACATTTAAAACCTGCCTACCAGCAAATTGATGGCACCGCAGGAACCATTAAGCCCTTAGTTAAAGCATATTATGGCTCGTTTGGAGTTCAAGACGAAAGCCGAGCTTTGACTGCCTCTAAAAAGGTTTTAATAATCGGAATGCTGCCATCACAAGTTTCAGTTACAAGTGAATTCGACTATATGCTAAGTCATGCAATTGATACTTTACATAATAATAATTATGACATTATTTTAATTTCAAATAATGATGAGTCAGTTGCTATTAGCTATAAGAGAGTAGACAAAGTTTATTTTGAACCAATTACAGTTGAAAGTATTCTGCAAATCTCCAAGAAAGAAAAAATCAAAGATGTTTTAATCCAATTTTCTGGCAAAGAGATGAATGCTCTATGTAAGAAATTAATCGAAAACGGTCTGAATATTTTAGGTAACAAGGATGTTAATCCTAAAGATCGTATAGAGCAGGCATTAACTAAACCAGTAAAAAATTTAAGTCAAAACAAACTACTAACGACTGTTAATAAAAGTGCAGCCCAAAAGTTCATTAAAGAACACGGATTTCCAATTTTAATTGGTGGCTTTAATAATTTGGGGGTAAAGCAAAAGTCGGCTGTGGTTTATGATTTACCTGCCTTAAAAAAATATTTAGAAGAAAATCAGCTTTCTAAGGTAAGCTTGTCTCATTTTATTGAAGGAAATAAATATGAGATAACTGCCATTTCAGATGGTAAAAATGTAACTCTTCCAGGTATTATTGAGCACTTGGAACAAACAGGTTCACATGCGTCAGATTCAATAGCTGTTTTTAAACCACAAAACTTATCTAAAACGGCCAAGAAATTATTAACTGAATTTGCTATTGCATTAATTAAACGTATAAATATGCGTGGTATTTTTACCTTACATTTCTTAATTGTTGATAAGAAAGTATATTTATTGCAAATTAAGCCTTATGCTGGCCATAATATTGCTTTTCTTTCCAAGGCTCTTGGTAAGGATATTACCAAATGTGCGACAGAAGTTTTAATCGGAAAGTCTTTGCCTGAATTAGGATACAAAAGTGGATTATGGCGTTCAAATAGCTTTATATTTGTTAAAATGCCGGTCTTTTCTTATATTAATTATCAAAGTGAAAATACGTTCGACTCAAAAATGAAGTCTTCTGGTTCTGTCATGGGTAGAGATACCGAACTGGCAAAAGCCTTATATAAAGGATACGAAGCTAGTGGCCTAAAAATACCAAGTTATGGAATAATTTTTATATCTGTGCGCGACGAAGATAAGAAAAAAGTAACAGAATTGGCTCAGAGATTTTACCGTTTAGGCTTTAAAATAATTGCAACCGAGGGTACGGCTAATGAATTGGCCGAAGCCGGTATTACAACTGGAATAGTGTCAAAAATTAGTCATGGCTCTCGTAGCTTATTAGACAAGATTCGCCAACATAAGATTGATATGGTAATAAATATTACTAATTTATCTGATTCCGCTAGTGATGATGCAACCAGGATACGCGATGAAGCTCTGAATCAAAACATACCAGTTTTCTCAAGCATTGAAACTACTGAACTTATTTTAAGCGTTTTAGAGTCTTTATCTTTAACTACTCAGCCGATTTAAAAAGCGAGGATGATTTTTACTTCATCCTCGTTTTTTTTAATTTATTCTCTTAGATAATACCCTAGTTTTTTCAGGGGTCACTTCAATTGAATTTTGACCAGTATAAATTACAAAGCCCGGTTTTGCTCCATTTGGTTTTTTTACACGTTTATCTTGAACATAATCGACTTGTACGTGAGCAGAATTTTTAGCTTTGGAGAAATATGCAGCAATTTCAGCTGTTTCTAAAATGTCTTCATCTGTTGCTTCAGATGATTGCAAAATCACGTGTGAGCCCGGAATATTTTTAACATGAAACCAAATATCAGTTTTATTAGCCTTTTTTAAAGTTAACCAGTCGTTTTGTAAATTATTCTTTCCAACTAAAACGGTTTTACCCGAAGATATACGAAATTTATTCAGATTCTTTTCGGTAATTTTCTTTTTTCGTTTTGGTTTTTGGGGTTTCTTTAAATAGCCCTGATTCATTAACTCTTCAGTAATTTGATCGATATCCTGCGGTTCAGCATTATCAATTGCAGTCTGAACAGAATCAAAATAATCTAAATTATCCTGAGCAATAGATACTTGCTCTTTAACGTGTTTAATAGAATCACGTAGTTTTTTATATTTAGTGAAATACTTCTGCGCATTTCGAGCCGGAGAGAGGGCAACATCAAGTTTAATTTTTAGTGGACGATTATTATCATAATAATTTGGCAAAGAAACTTCTGCCATTCCTGGCTTAACTTGGGATAAATTTGCGTTAAGTATTTCTCCTTGTATCCTGTATCCTTCAGAATTTTCTGCCTGTTCCAGCTGCTTTTTGAGCTTAACAATTTTTTTGGTTAATTTTTTGTATTCATTTTTGATTAGCCGCTCAATTTGAGCTGACTTTTGTCGTACCCAATCTTGATTTGACTGATACTCATAAAACTCATCCAAAGCATGATTGATATCGGGATCAGCACTTTCTTTTGTGAGGTTAAGATGGTAGGGCAGGTAGGGAAAAATTTTACGTTTATTATTTGGCGTTTTTAATATAAAAGCGCCTTTTTTATTAAATTGACTCATAAAAGTCTTAAAAGATGAATAAGAAAAATCATCTTCTAAATAACCAATGAGCTCTTGGCGATCGTCACGATCCAGGCCACTAATTTGACTAGCAAAATCTACTGGATCCGAATTTATAGCCTTTTCTTTAAACTCTTTTTCTGTTACTTCAAAGCCGTTTATTCCAGATATTAAAGGTGGTAATTCATATTTGGCTTTGGGCAAAAGCAGTCTCACCCTGTTTTCATCTGGATTAATTCGCTTAAGCAGATCAATTATATGGCCACTTTTTTTATCATAAAGTATGACATTACTATGTCGTCCCATTAATTCTAATGATAAAACTAACTGAACTTGATCTCCCAGCTCATTACGATTACTAAAATTAAAATTTATAATGCGGTCAACACCCAGTTGTTCAATTGATTGCAATACTGAGCCTTCCAAATATTTGCGCAGTACCATGACAAAAGTGGGAGCCTTATCAGGATTAGCAATAGTTTGGTTAGTTATGTAAAACCTAGGGTATTGCGCATTTGCCGATAATAACAACTGAATATTTTTGCGTTCTTTTCTAAAAGTTAATACTAAATCTTGTTCAAATGGTTGGTAAATTTTTGAAAGCCGACCATTGATTATTTTTGGCTTAACACTATTTAAAAGACTATGTATGAATAAACCGTCAAAAGCCATAATTATCACCTCAAAACACGCTTACTATTATATCAAGTATTAAGCAATTTGTATTCGCTTTAGGCATATTTTATGATTAAATCTCAAAAAAGAGTACTACTAGTTATATATTAATTATAAATCTACTTTTTAAAGAAGCTATTGCAAAAAACTGATATACTGGTAATATAGATTTAAAGTTATTGATATAAATATTTATAAGTTAAAATTAATAGTAAGTAATATCACTATACTGGTAACCCTATTGTTTCACAAAGTAATTTATCTTTTGGAAAAATTGTGAACAGTATAAATATTAACTTACAAATTATTTTTGTTTTTATCAGAAAAGGTAGTTAAATGAATGTTTTATCTTTTAGCACAATAGCGGATAATATTAAAAACGAAATAAGCAAAAAATGTGGCTTAAATCTTTCACAAACAAGAATTTTGCTATATTTCGATCAAAATGACAATACAGCTTTAAAAATGGGGGATTTAGCTGATAACTTAAAAATTTCGCTATCGACATTAAGCAGACAATTACAACAGAAAAAAACAGTGAGTTTTATTACAGTTAAAAGATCTGAGAGAGATTCAAGCAAAACTGTTTTGTTAAATGAAGCGGGACTTCAAAAAGTCGTTCAATTAAGACGCGAATTAAAAGAGATTGAAGAATCCTTATTGCAAGGGCTTAGCAAGCAAGAGATAGCATCTTTTAACCATATTGTTAATGAATTAGTGCAAAGAAGTGAGAAATAATTTGTTCTTCTAGTTGATGGTCGAAACACTTATTTTTTTATGCTATAATTCTTGTATGTTGTACAGACAAAAGCGAAAGGTAAGTTAGATGAAGATTGCTTTAGTTACTGATAGTACCAGCGCCATAACAAAACAAGAGGCGGAAAAAAACAATATTATTGTTATATCTATTCCCATAATCATAGGTCAAAAAGAGTACTTAGAAAATGTTGATATTACTTCTGACCAGCTTTTTAAGATGCAAAGAGAAGGGGCTGATTTTCCTAAGACTTCTCAACCTAGTAGCGGTGATTTGATTCGTCTTTTTGATCGCTTACATGACGAAGGTTATGAGGCTATTATCGCAATTACACTATCAAGCGGAATTTCAGGATTTTATCAAACGCTTTGTAATATATCTGAAAACAATCCCAAATATAATCTACATGCTATAGATACAAGGATGACAGTTCGCTTGCAAGGAAATTTGGTTTTGGCTGCAGCAAGAATGATAAAGAACGGTCTTGACCTTGATACCATTCTGGCAAAATTAGATAAAATCAAATCTACCATAGATGAGATTTTTGTAGTCAACGATTTAAAAAATCTGAGTCGTGGAGGTCGTTTAAGCAATGCTACTGCGTTTATCGGATCCATGCTGAACATCAAGCCACTGCTTACTTTTAAAGATGGTGATATTGTGGCATTTGATAAGATTCGGTCTATGAAACGGGCTTTTATCAAAATTAAGAGTTTAACAGTGGAAAAGATTGATAAGTTGCCTTATAAAGACAAAATTAAACTTTTTATAATTGATTCTAATGATAAAAGTCAAGTTGAAGAAGCAGAGAAGTTTTTAAAGGAGAAGTTTCCCAAGCAAAATATTTCAGTAACAAAGTTTAGTCCTGTCATTGCGACACATTTAGGAGAAAAGTCTTTTGCTATTGGCTGGATGATAGATATTGATAAAATCGATTTAACAAAATAAGAGCAACCTCTCAAAGGTTGCTTTTTTGCTAAGGAATTGAGGCTTTTTATGAAAAAATTAGACCAACTGTCAAGGTGGGCAGTAGAACTACAAAGCATTGCTCAAGATGGCATCGAATATGGACACGATCGTTTCGACAGAGAAAGATACCAACAGATAAGAGAAATTGCAACAAAGATGATGGCTGCTAAAACTGGTGAGCCAATTGATGTGATCAAGGGGCTATTTAGTAGTGAAGATGGCTATCATACACCTAAGGTTTCTACCAGAGCAGCAATTTTTAATGATCAAAAAATTTTGTTGGTAAAAGAATCTACCGACAATTTATGGTCAATGCCAGGCGGGTGGTGTGAACCAAATATTACAGTAAAAGAAAATTGTATAAAAGAGGCGGAAGAAGAATCTGGACATAAAATTGCTGTTCAGCAAATCATTGCCGTAAATAACCATTCAACTAACGTTTACGATAATAAGCGCGTTGAACGAGCAATTAACGTATGTAACGTTATTTTTCTCTGCAGAGATTTAGGAGGAAAGTTTGTCAAAAATACTGAAACTGAAAGATGTTCATTTTTTGACTTTGATAATCTGCCACCTTTGTCAGTACCCAGAAACTCTCTAGCAGAAATAAAAATGTGCTTTGAGGCTAATAAAAGTTCTAATTGGCAGACCAGATTCGAATAATAGTAAAAAGCAAGCACTATTATGCTTGTTTTTTACTATTATTTTTATCAGCTTCAGTAATCTCATTCAATGCGGCTCTTTGCTTTTTTTGATCAACGTGAGTATATAAATCAGTTGCTGAAGTTCCTTTTTGTCCCAGCTGCTGGGCAACCAAAACCTGGTCTTTAGTCACACCATATAATTCAGAAGCTACAGTATGGCGCAATTTATGAGGGGTTAGTGGATGCCCAAAGGCAGCTGAATATTTATTGACCATCTTTTCAATTGCACTGGCAGTAATCCTTCTTGTTTTATTGTGCCACCGTGTAAGAAAGAATGCTGAATCTTTTTTTGAGGCTGAATAACGTTCCTTGCGAATCTTTTTATATTCTTTGATATAAATTATTGTCCATTCGGCAATTGGAACGCTGTCTCTTTGACCACCTTTACGTGTTACGTCTAATGTGGCTTTTCTAAAATTAATGTCAGAAACATCAATTCCTGCGCATTCTGAGACCCTTATCCCTGTTCCCAAAATTAAAGCAATAATTGCCATATCACGTTCTTTATTATTTTTAAAACCAGGTAGAGCATGTTTATTGCATTGAAGTTCATATTTAGTATCAATAAAGTCTAGAAACTGATACTTTAATTTACCGGTATACATGTGTGATTCAAGGATGTGTGCACGGTAGTTTAGCGTTTCAGTATTATTGAGGGAATCAATTTTAAGCATTACGTTTCGTTCAAAATATGGCTGACCATTAATATTATCAGCAGTAATGGTTAAAAACTTAAACAATGACCTTAACGCATTTATGGAGCGATTGATGGTAGTGGGGGAGTTAAGATTACCTTGTTTATTTTTGACATGGCCTAAATAATTAATGTACAGCATAATATCATTGCGCTGAAGTTTAGCCAAAGTTTCTGTTTCAACTTTTTGATTACTTTTTGCTGGCGAAATGCCTTCTTGACGCAGCCAATCAAAAAAGCGTCTGATTTCTGTTAAATATTGATAAGATGTTGCCAGAGAATGATTGGTGCCAAAGTTGTAATCTTTAACAAAATCTGGCATTTTCTTCAATTCGTCATCGATTAGATCTAAGTATTTTTTTGTTTCCACGTAGCAAAATTCTCCTGATTGAAATAATTATGTATTTTATTATATAGCAAAACCAGAATGTATGTTTGTCTTTTTTATTCTTAGTTTATTCTAAATAAGAGAGGGAAAACAAATAGGCAGTCTCTCAAATGAATTTAGCGCATGAATTATTGAACTGTAGCTTAATTTGCTGAAAATTAAGAGGATGATTGATAAATATTATTTACTTGTTTAGATCTAATAATTTATTGATAAAATATAGTATTCATATCAAACTTGGGGCATTAGGAGAGAAATTCAAGTAATTAGAGCTAGGCTGTTAGTTGTAGCGTACTTTAAAGAGGGGAAATAGCTTCATTTTTAAATTATAACCATTAACAACATATTTATAGCAAAAACTTAATATCTCTAGTTTGAAAACTTGATTATTAATTGCTAAATTTGCAAGCTTTAGAGCCTAATAAGTTTAAATTTTGTTCTTATATTTTTCCTTATTGCTTTCGTTAAAACTATAATTTTAATGAAAGCAATAAAAGCAACAGTGAGGTAAAAGTGCTATTCCTAGTAATTCACACACTTTTTTTATTTTATACAAATCAAAAAGCGCTAAACATACACTTTTACACTAACGATTCATACTCAATACTTAAACTTTTATAAGTTAGACTAGTTGCTTCAATATTAAATTTTTGGAGTTCAAATTTGAAAATCTGTCTGTCTATGTAAGAAAATTTTGACTAATACCAAGAGTAATTAATTGCTATCAAATGATCAGTTATGCGGTTTTTGAATTTTAAAAGGCTCTAAATACTTGTGTGAGCACTAAAAATATTTAGTTTAAAACTTTTAAACAAGATATTTGTCTATTAACCCTCTATCTTTATTTTTTATATTACTTTACATAATATATATTATACGAAGTTATATCTTGCTGATGTACTATGCTGAAATATCTCAAAAACAAATCACCCACTTGAATCAAAGCAAAAATTACTTTATATTCAAAATATACTAGAAAATTTCTGATAAAGACAGACAGTAATATTTTTTATTATTTAGATAGAAATTTCAGTTTTAATTTTAATTTACAATATAAGAATAACCCGAACAGTTATAAAATACTACCCTAAAATAAAGTTAAACTATACGCTATTAATTTTTATATTCAAAATAAATAGCTTAAATATGGAAAAATATAAATAAAAGCGCTTTCTGAGTTTAATAAATATATAAACCAATTAGTTGTTCTCTTTTTAAAACTAGTGCCTTTCTATTTCCAACCCTGGCAAGCGAATGCACCCTATGATATAATATTTTCCACTCTTTCCTTTTTCACTTTAAGGCTATTAATTGGTGCTTTTTTATTTTATTTTCCCCAAAAATAGCTTACAATACTATGTGGGGTATAGTTTAAAACATTTAGTTTGAGTTTAATTTTGCTAAAAGCAAGTGTTTTATTCATTATTTTTTTGTTTTAATGTTTAATTCTATAATTAATCTGTTATTATAGAATATGGAATTATTTTTTTGAAAGGGTTGAATTTATTCCATGAGTATAAATTTAGGAAAAGAAATATGTCGCAGGCGACGTGAGCAGAAATTAACCCAGGAGGATCTCGCTGAATTAAGCGATTTGTCGGTTAATTTTATTTCCCGTCTTGAGCGTACCAAAAACCAGAATATTAGTATTCAAAAGCTTGACTCCATTGCCAGAGCCTTAAATACAACTACACCGGATATTATCATGAATGCCTACCGCTTTAAAGAAGTTAAAGTTGAAAATCATCAAGATAATACTCCAGTATTTATTAAGAAGGTTCTTAATGAACTTAGAAAAATGTCACCTGATAAAGCTGAAAGAGTATGCAAATCATTCATCATTTTGGCTAAGGAAATTAATAAAGATTAAAAAAACACGAAATAGATCTTCTCTATTTCGTGTTTTTTAAATTACTTAAAAGCTTCAGTTAATGGTGGCACAACTTGCTTCTTTCTTGAAACAACTCCTGGTAAGCTTATTTCAGAATCCTTCACCTCACCAAATGCCTTTTCAAATGAAGTCAAAGCCTCATCTGAACCTATAACTAATGCAGTTGAATCTGAGTCAAGTACATTAGTTATAAGTAGCATAAATAAATCATAACCTTCAGACTTTGCAGAGTCTTTCATTGTCTTTAAGAAAGTTTCTTTTCGCTCCAATGCCTCTGGTAAGTCAACTACATTGATTTGAGCAACCCGAACATTCTTACCATTTAAATCAAAGGATTTAGCATCTAGATCAATTAATTCTTCTTCTGATTTACTTGCTATATTGGTTCCAGCCTTTAGTTCTTCCAAACCATATTTCTGGTAATCCACATTAGCAATTTCTGCAAGTTCCTGAACAGCCTTTTTATCTCTCTCAGTAGTAGTTGGCGATTTTAACAATAATGTGTCTGATATTATTGCAGAGAGCATAATTCCTGCAATATTTTCGGGAATTTCCACCTTAAAATGCTTGTACAGTCCATACATAATTGTACTGGTGCAACCTACAGGTTCTGCAAGATAAAACAGAGGCATACTTGTATTAAAATTCATAATTCTATGATGGTCAACAACATGAGTTACAGTTACTTTATCAATATCGGAAACGCTTTGCTGCGGTTCGTTATGATCAACAAGCATTACCTTATTCACTTCATTAGCAGCTGTTTTAATAACTCTTGGCGCTTCAAAACCAAATTTCTTTAAGGCAAAAGCTGTTTCATCGTTAGGTTCACCTAACGCAACTGCTTCTGTATCATAACCTAATTTATTTTGCAAATATGAATATGCAATCGCTGTTCCTATGGCATCTGTATCTGGATTTTGATGACCAAAAACTAATTCTTTTTCCATTTAACTTTCCCCTGTTTCTTTTAAATTTTATACTTATGTTCTAGTTTACCTAATAAATCCTTTTCTTCCCAGAAAAAATTTAAATTTTAGTTTAAATAATTGATTATGTCTTATTGACTGCAAGATGAATTATGCTTCTAAAAATTTTTTGAATTCGACCAAAAAGTTTTCAATCCGAGGAACCTCTTTCTTACCCTTGCGATAAATAATTGATGTTGTAAATTTTGGGACACCTTTTAAAAATACTGGTTTTAAATCAATTTCGCCTTGGTGGAGCTGATAATATGATTCACTTACAACTGTATCATAATCAGTTTCCTCAGCAGTATCAACTACTTGCTTGGTTGAAGTAAAGGTTAAGGGAACATTTAACCCGTTTTTAGCATTTAACTTAGAGCCTAATTTATCTTTTAACAATTGAGTTAAGTAAAAACCATCTGGATAAAGTACCCAATTTTTCCCTAAAAATTTGGAAACTGGGTATGCCTTTTTTGCCTCAAAATTAGAATTATGTGTCAAGATTGTCAATCTCTCTTGTGTGACCTTCATTTGTTCATATTGATTTTGTATATTGGATTGACTTTTCTTAGCAGTTTCAGGAACATAAAGTAACCCTAAATCAATTAAATTGTTATCAAGATTATACCAAAGATCTTTACGGTTAAAATAAGAGACACTAATGGTAATATGCGGAAACTTTTGGTTAAACTCAATCAAAAACCGTCTGAGAAGATCAGAGTCAACACTTTCTAAAACACCAATTGCAATATTACCCTTATCAGCCTGAGTAAATTCTTGAATATCACTAACCACAGAATTAATGGTTCCAAGCAATTGGATCGCTCCAGTTTGCAATTGCTTACCCGCTTCCGTTAGGTAAAGCTTTTTGCCCATTTGCCCGAATAACGGTGTTCCAATTGCATGCTCGATTTTCTTAATTTGTTGAGTTAAAGCCGGTTGAGTAATGCCCAGGATCTGAGCTGCCTGGGTATAATTCATAGTATCAATTAATTGCAAAAAATAATGTAAGGACTTGGTTGAGAGTATTGTATCTGTTTTAGGCATAAAATTATTCCTTCTATCTTAACAATAATATGGCTCTATATATATGCTATTATCAATCAAAAACCCCTCTGTGTCAAAGTATTATTGTAATTTAATAAAGCACTTTCACAATTTATTGATATCATTAAATAAACTAAAATTTATTATTGCTTGATGGTCTACTTAGTCTTATATTAACTGGTTCTCCATCACTAGTAGTATCAATGACAAATGAACCATTTGAGTATCTGTCGCCTAACGGATAATCACTAGTTAAGACCTTTATGTGCCTTTTACTTGTAGTGGTTACAATCAGAGTATGATCTTGCCCATAAGACGTAACCGCAACAATGCGGTGCGGCTTAGTTTTAAGTTCTCTTAATATAAGTACCCCTCGTTTGGCGCGTGATACTTTATTTACCAAATCAGCTTTAAATTGTTTAAACGCACCTCTTTGCGTAATTATTCCAACATGAACCAAGTTAAGATAATTAGGATTTATTAATATATATGAAATGACATAGTCCGAAGGCTTAAGATTGACAGACTTTACTCCAAACGACTTGGCTCCAGATTCAGGAATTTCTGCCAAATTATAGCGAATAGCATATGCGTTGTGAGTAAATAAAATTATTTCGTCATTACTGTTATTCTTAACTAAATCAACGCGGACAACCATACTGTCTGGCTTTTTCATTTTCATCGCTGTAATTGCTCGTGAATGATAAGTCCTTGTTGGTTGCAAATTACTTAATTGTAGTTGTTTGATATAGCCATCGTTGGTGGCAAGTAAAAAGTTGACATTTTGGTTTAAGCTGTCGAAGTCAAACACACGAATAATGTTTTCATCATCATTTAAACCAATTTCTTGAGACAAATGCTGACCTGTTTCCTTCCACTTTGCCTCAACTAGTTCATTTACCGGACGATAAATAACATTTCCTCGACTGGTAAAAAGGTATAGATTGGTTAAAGTAGATACTGTTTTTTCAAATACCACATCATCCCCGCTTGGCAAGCCATTATCCTCATCATCACTTGACTGCCATGAACGAATAGAAGATCTTTTGAGGTAGCCATCACGACTTATTAATACACGTACCTGTTCATCAGCTACTAGAGCTTTTTCATCAATTTGAATCTTAGCATTTTCAGAAGAAATTTCGGTCCTTCTTGGATTACCAAATTCTTTTTTAACAATTGATAGTTCTTTAACTATTTCTTTTTCCAAAGTTTTGCTATTAGATAAAAGCTCTTTAAAACGGGCTATCTTCTCATTTAATTCAGTTTGCTCTTTAACTAAGGCATCTACATCG
The DNA here is from genome assembly GCF_036246345.1 of Lactobacillus rizhaonensis. Classification (NCBI taxonomy): domain Bacteria; kingdom Bacillati; phylum Bacillota; class Bacilli; order Lactobacillales; family Lactobacillaceae; genus Lactobacillus; species Lactobacillus rizhaonensis. Next base: position 218,913 of record NZ_BTTV01000001.1, read on the forward strand.
GTATTGGTAAGTCTATATAATTGCAAAGAAACAATTGCTTCTGCTTGTCGAGCTGAAAAATTAAATTCACTGGACAAATTTTTCTTAGCTTCTGCCTTATTTTTTGATGCACGAATGACTTTGATAACCTGATCTAAAATGTCCATAGCATGAATCAAACCCTGAATAATTTCCAGACGTTCTTCAGCTTTATTTAAATCATACTTAGTTCTTTTGGTAACTACCTCTTTTTCATGTTCTAAGTATGAGGACAAAATATGCTTTAAACCAACCTGCATTGGTGTCATATGATCAATAGCAACCATATTGAAATTATAGGAAACCTGTAATTCAGTATTTTTAAAGAGATAATTTAAAATATTTTGTGCATCGGCACCCTTTTTTAATTCGACTACAATAGACAAGCCATGACGGTCAGTTTCATCCCGAACCTCAGCTATACCATCAATTTCTCTGTTAAGACGAATTTCATCCATTTTCTTAACTAACAGAGCTTTATTAACAGCAAAAGGAATTTCCGTAATTACAATTTCTTCCCGGTGCCCTCTTATTTCCTGGATAAAAGTTTTAGCTCTTACCTGTATCCGGCCACGCCCTGTCTCATAAGCTTCACGTAAGCCTTTTTTGCCCAGAACGATTGCTCCAGTTGGAAAATCTGGGCCTTTAACAAATTTCATCAGATCGTCAAGAGTGGCATTAGGATTTTTTAGCAAATAGATAGTTGCATCAATTACTTCGGTTAAGTTATGGGGGGGTATTTCTGTAGCGTAACCCGCAGAAATACCTGTAGAACCATTAACTAGTAAATTAGGAAAACGTACGGGTAAAACAGTCGGCTCATATTCAGTATCGTCAAAGTTCAGAACCATATTAACTGTGTTTTTATCAATATCTTGCAGCAACATGTTGGATATCTTACTCAAACGAGACTCAGTATAACGCATAGCTGCGGGGCCATCACCGTCCATTGAGCCATTATTACCATGCATTTCAATTAAAGGCTCACGCATTTTCCAATCTTGCGAAAGGTGAACTAAAGCACCATAAATTGAACTGTCACCATGAGGATGAAAATTACCCATAATATTACCCACAGCTTTAGCTGCTTTTTTAAATGGTTTGTCATAAGTATTGTTATCTAGGAACATGGCATAAAGGATCCTTCTTTGCACAGGTTTTAACCCGTCACGAATATCTGGTAAGGCCCGTTCCTGAATAATGTATTTGGAATATCTTCCAAAACGCTCACCCATGACTTGCTCAAGCGGCATTTCACGAATTCGTTCTTTTGTTGCCATTAATCAAAAACCTCTTTATTCATTTTCTTCTTCTAAAATTGAACTGTTATCGCCTAATCTAAACTTAACATTCTCTTCAATCCATTTTCGTCTGGCTCCAGCCTTATCTCCCATTAACGTGGTAACTCGACGTTCTGCCAAAGCAGCATCATCGATTTTGACACGAATAAGCAGTCTAGTTTCTGGATCCATGGTTGTTTGCCACAATTGCTCGGCATTCATTTCTCCAAGTCCCTTAAATCGCTGCAAAGTATAACCACGACCCATTTGCTTTTCAGCGGCAGCAAGCTCTTCATCGGTCCAGGAATATTGTACTTTGGCCTTTTTACCACGACCTTTTTGCAGACGATATAGAGGGGGCAAAGCAATATAAACTTTACCATGTTCAATCATCGGCCTCATATAACGGTAGAAAAAGGTTAACAACAAAATCTGAATATGAGCACCATCGTCATCGGCGTCCGTCATAATGATTACCTTATCGTAATTGGAATCTTCAACCTTAAATTCGGTTCCGACTCCAGCGCCGATAGTGTAGATCATGGTGTTAATCTCTTCATTCTTAAAGATATCCTGAAGCTTGGCTTTTTGGGTGTTCAAAACTTTACCACGTAAAGGCAAGATTGCCTGGAACTTACGGTCTCTACCCTGTTTTGCGGAACCACCAGCTGAGTCGCCCTCAACCAAAAACAATTCGTTCTTTTTGGGGTTGCGTGATTGTGCCGGCGTTAACTTACCTGATAGTACTTCTTTTTTGCGCCGTTTTTTACCGTTTCGACTTTCATTGCGAGCTTTCTTGGCGGCTTCACGAGCATCCCTTGCCCTTTGAGCCTTTTTTACCAATTCTTGCGCCAATTCGCCTTTTTCCATCAGGTAGTAAGACATTTTTTCATAGACGATCGCATCAACTACAGATCTTGCTTGGGGAGTACCTAGTTTACCTTTAGTCTGCCCTTCAAACTCTAATAGCTCCTCAGGGATCTTGACTGATAAAACAGCGCTTAAGCCCTCACGATAATCGGAGCCGTCAATGTTTTTATCTTTTTTGCCTAACAAACCCTGCTTTTTAGCATAGTCGTTAAAAGCACGCGTAAAGCCACTACGGGCACCCACTTCGTGAGTGCCACCGTCGGAGGTACGCACATTATTAACAAAAGAAACTAGATTTTCTGAGTAGCTGTCACTGTATTGACCACTAAATTCAACTTCAATGTCATCTTGTTTTCCGGAAAAATAAAAAACATCGCTTAAAGAATCTTTGCCCTCGTTGAGATATGAGACAAAAGCTTTAATGCCATCATCATATTTAAAGGCATCATGATGTTCGGGTTCACGTTCGTCAGTTAAGACAAAGCGTACTCCCTTTAACAAAAAAGCAGACTCTCTGATGCGCTCTTGAATAGTTTCATATTTATATCTGATTGTTGAAAAAATTTTTTCATCAGGTTTAAAAGTAATGGTAGTGCCTGTCGGTTCTTTAGTTTTACCCAAGCATTTTAAAGTCCCAACCGGATGACCACCATCTCTGAACTCTTCTTCATAGGCAGTGCCTTCTCGCACAACTTTGACATCCATATAACTGGAAAGAGCATTAACTACAGAGGATCCAACACCGTGAAGCCCACCTGAAGTCTTATAGTTTTGTTCGGTAAACTTACCCCCAGCATGTAAAACGGTTAAGATGACTTCGATAGTGGGTTTGCCCGATTTATGCATTCCAGTAGGCATACCCCGACCAAAGTCACGGACCGTCACACTGTTATCTTTATGAATCGTCACGTCAATTTCGTTACCGAATCCAGCCATCGCCTCATCAACCGAGTTATCTACAATTTCGTAGACTAGCTGGTTTAAGCCATGCACATCAGTCGAGCCAATGTACATACCCGGACGTTTACGGACGGCTTCCAGACCATGAAGAATCTGAATTGATGAGTCATCATAAGAATTTATTTTTTTATTTGTTTTGACCAAATAGACTCCTCCAGTTAAAAATCATTTTATTATTTAGCCCTCAAACGCAATAATCTCTGCTAAAATAGCATTAGACTTTAAGAGAGTGGGATAAAAATGATAAATTTAAATTTAATTCTGATATTTATTCTAGCATATTTAATAGGGTCATTTCCTACAGGCGTGATCGTCGGTAAAATCTTTTTTGCAGAAGATATTAGAAACTATGGCTCCGGCAACATTGGGACCACTAACTCTTTTCGCGTTTTCGGACCGTTTGCCGGCAGTGTGGTTCTCATTGTTGATGTTTTAAAAGGAACTCTCGCTACCAACTTACCAAGGATATTTCATCTTAATGTGCCCAAATATGTTCTCCTAATATCCGGTGGCCTGGCGATCTTGGGACATACATTCTCTATTTTTCTTAAATTCAAGGGCGGCAAAGCTGTAGCAACGAGTGCTGGGCTCTTTTTAGGTTATAATCTCAAGTTTTTTGGTATTTGTGCTCTTATTTTTCTACCATTAGTCTTTATCACGTCTTATGTAAGCCTTTCAAGCCTGATTGCCGTTGTTCTGATATTTATTGCAACTTTCTTTTTTCATGATGTTTTTTTGGAAATTATTGTTGGCTGCATCATGATTATCTTGTTTATTCGTCACAGAAGCAATATTAAACGTTTATTACATCACCAAGAAAACATTATTCCCTTTGGCTTATGGTATTGGTATAAGAAAAGGCACCATAAACTGTAAATACAATTAAAATAAATATGGCTAGCATCAACAGCTAGCTATTTTATTATAAACTTATGAACATTTGTTCGCAATAATTGCTTTTTATTTTGAAGACATGAAAAAAGGAAGCCTCTTACTTCCTTTTTTGCCTTTGCTATCTTGAACTAAAAAATTTATTCATCTTGATCATGGAAAGCCATACTAAAACCAGCAGTAAAGGTTCCTCCAGCTGCAAGATGGTTCATACCATATTTCTCTTCCAGCTTTTGGTTAGTATCAGCACGGTCTGCTATACCCCACCACGGTTCAATACAGACATAGTCTGCAGTTGTTGGATATTGTGACCACACGCCCACAAATGGTGCATCTCGCAACCAAACATTTACATGAAAATTATTAGCATCAGTTTTTAAAGATACCCTATTATCGTGGCCCCGCATTTGAAAAATCAGTGCGTCATTTTTAAACAGATGATCACTAAGAGTAATTAAGCTGTTTGTAGAAGCCAATGACCGATTAGGCCAGTCCAAAAATGCACCTTTCAAGGGGATATGAACACGTGCACGAGAAGGTTTGGTACTAAAGTAAAAATCTTCCTTAGATAAAGTATTACTTGTAGGAATATTGAATCCAGGGTGACCACCAATACCAAATATCATTTCGCCATCTGTTTTGTTAACAACGGTAAAGTTTTCTTCTAAAAGATTATTGAGCAAATTGTAATTCACCCGTAGTTCAAACTTGAATGGATAAACTTTCCGGGTCTCCTCAGAGTCAGTCAGCAAAAATGTAATACTTTCATCTGTATGACGCACCACTTTAAACTCTAAATCACGGGCGAAACCATGTTGAGTTAAATGATAGGTTTTCCCTTGGTAAGTATATTCATCATTTTTCAGTCTTCCAACTATTGGAAAAAGGACAGGAGCATGTCGATTCCAGACCTGGGGATTTGCTTGCCAAATATACTCATATCCACTATGTAAACTTTTTACACTTTGCACTTCAGCACCCTTACTAGCGATTTCAACTTTAAGAATGCTATTTTTGATAGTGTAATTCATGTTTAATCATCACCTTTGTTAAAGAATGAACTTAGTTAGATCTTTATTTGTTATTATATCACTAAGTTTTTCATTAACGTATGCTTCAGTTACAGTAATTTCTCCCATCGTCATGTCCGGGCCTTCGTATAAGACATCCTCCAGCAATTTTTCAAGAATTGTTGACAAACGTCTGGCACCAATATTATCTGTTCCTTGGTTGACATCGTAAGCAATTTGCGCAATCCGTTCAACTGCTTCTTGTGTAAAGACTAACTTAATCCCATCGGCTTTCATCAGTGCAACATATTGCTCTAATAATGAGTCCTCTGGGTCCTTAAGGATTTTGACAAAGTCATCCTTTGACAAAGCATTAAGTTCCACTCTAATTGGGAAACGTCCTTGTAATTCGGGAATAAGATCACTCGGCTTGGACTCTGAAAAAGCGCCAGCTGCAATGAAGAGAATATGGTCAGTAGTTACCGGACCATATTTAGTCTGAACTGTTGAACCTTCAACAATTGGTAAAATATCTCTTTGTACACCTTCACGCGATACTTCACCGGAAGTTTTCTGGTTGCCAGCTGTAATCTTATCAATTTCATCAATAAAAATGATCCCATTATTTGCGGTACGTTCAATTGCCTTTTGATAAAGAGAATCATAATCAACCATTTTGCGGGATTCTTGCTGAATTAAAACTTCCCGGGCATCTTTTACAAGCAGGGTTCGTTTGATTTTCTTCTTAGGTACTAAATCATTGAGCATTGAACTCATATCTATTCCCATTTGTCCCATCATGTCACCCATCGGATTAACCTTTGGTGCCTGGTCAACCTCGATTGTAACCTCACGATTTTCAAGCAGACCTTTATTTAATTGTTCTGAAACAGTCAATCTCTCATTGCGAATATCATCTGTTATTTCTTCTTGCTCTGCCGGGGAAGTCTGATCATTGTTTTGACCAGCCGACATAATCATTGACATCATGTCTTGCCATTCCTGCATTTGATTCTTTCGCTTATCACGCTTAATTCCAGGCACAAGCAAGCGTACTAAAATTTTATTGGCTTCTTTAGCTGCCTGAGGGCGAACGCGATCAAATTGATCCTTTTCTTCCATACGAACCGCTTCATTGACCAAATCGCGGACCATCGATTCCACATCACGACCCACATAACCAACTTCAGTAAATTTTGTAGCTTCTACCTTAACAAATGGAGCACTGACAATTGCGGCCAATCTTCTGGCAATTTCTGTTTTACCAACACCAGTAGGGCCAGCCATTAACAAATTCTTGGGAGTAATATCCTCCTGCATTTTCTTTGGCAGTTGCATTCTGCGATAACGATTATACAAAGCAACAGCAACAGCCTTCTTGGCCTCATCCTGTCCTATTATATATTCATTAAGTAAGTTAACTATTTGTTTAGGTGTTTTGGTTTCCATGTTTTTTACGCTCCGTTATTACAATTCATCTGTGATAATCTGATCATCAGTGAAGATATCAATTCCAGAGGCTATTTCAACTGCTTCATGAGCAATTTCACTGGCAGTCATATTTGAAGAATGTCTGGTCATTGCAATTGCAGCCGCTTGGGCAAAATTACCGCCAGAACCAATCGCCACTACATTTTCATCCGGTTCAAGCACTTCACCGTTGCCTGAAATTAGCAAAAGATCTTTTTCATTAAACGCAATTAGCATTGCTTCCAGCTTTTGCAAAGTTGCATCCTTACGCCAAGCCTGCGCCATTTCAACGGCTGCCCTGCGTAAATCTCCACCGAAAGCTTCCAGTTTGCCTTCAAGCATATCCTGCAGACTGACAGCATCAGCTACACCGCCAGCAAAACCAATTACCACTTGATCATGATAAATACGTCTTATTTTTTTGGCAGTAGCTTTGGCTATTACTTTTTCGCCTAGGGTAACCTGTCCATCACCAGCAATTGCGGTTTTACCATTAAATTTTACTGAACAAATTGTTGTCATTATTTTGCCTCATCTTTCTTATCGTTGCGAGCAAAGTATTTTTCATAGTTTGCCTGCAAATGACTCATAGTTACATGCGTGTATATTTGTGTAGTTGACAAATTATCATGGCCCAAGAGTTCTTGTACACTACGCAAGTCAGCACCGTTATTCAACATTGCCGTCGCAAATGAATGGCGCAACTCGTGCGGATGTACTTTACCATTAATGCCGGCTCCGTTGAAAACTTTTTGCATTATATACTCGATACCGCGTTCTGTTAGCCGCTTTCCCGTGTTGTTTAGGAATACATAGCCAGAATCTTCCTGGTCATTTATAAGTTGCTTGCGACCATCTTCCAAGTACTTGACCAAAGCAGCTTTAGTCTGATCGTCAAAAGCAACATAACGATCTTTATTACCCTTACCATGAACTAAAATTATCTTTAAATCTAAATCTATTTGTTTTCTTTTTAAATTGCTTACTTCACTGACCCTCATCCCCGTAGTATAAAACAATTCAAGTAATGCCAAGTTACGCAAAGTTAACGGATCAGTTCCAGATAATGAGTCAAAAACCTGCTTAAGTTCAGGAGCATAAAAGAACTGAGGTAATTTGCGCTCTTTGGCACGTAGAATTATGGTCTGTGTCGGATCTATTTTAACAATTTTGCGTTTGGTTAAAAAGCGGTAGAACGACCTAAGGCTAGACATCTTCCGCGACTGTGTCGAACGCGCTAAATTTTGATCGGCTAAGTGCTGCAGATATATTTCAATGTCTCTTCTACCTATTTTTTCCCAGCCGTTAAATCCTCCCGAATCCTGCCAAAACCTTTTTGCAGATTTTAAGTCGGTCTGATAGGAGCTAATTGTTTTAGGGCTGTACTGACGCTCATTACGTAAATATGCGGTAAAAAGAGCCAGTAAATCATCTTGTTGTTCATTCATTTAATTCAATACTTTCTGTTGAAATTCCTTTAAGCTCTCTAAACTTCTCTGGCTTATTTGTAAATGACGTTCTTTCTTATTACGGACCTTAGGTCCTTCTAGTCCAGGAATCAGTGCAAAGCTGGCATTCATTGGCTGAAAATTCTTAATATCCGCGCTAGTGACATAATTAGCCATCGAACCTAAAGCAGTTAATTTGGGAAAAGTCACCGGTTCTTGCCCATTAGCCCTTCTAGCAGCATTAATTCCGCAAACAAGACCGCTGCCAGCACTTTCAACGTAACCTTCAACCCCGGTAACTTGACCGGCGAAAAACAAGCCAGGCTGCATTTTTGCCTCATACGCTGGCGTTAAAACTGCTGGTGAAGCCATGTAAGTATTGCGATGCATTTTACCATATCTAATAAAACGAGCATGAGCAAGACCGGGAATCATTGAAAAAACCCGTTTCTGTTCGCCGTATTTAAGATGTGTTTGAAAACCAACTATATTGTACATTGATGCTATTGCATTATCCTGCCTAAGCTGAACTACAGCATAAGGAATTTTGCCAGTAGTCGGATCTTCTAACCCTACTGGCTTAAGGGGGCCAAAAAGCATTGTCTTAGGTCCTCTTTTTGCCATTACCTCAATCGGCATGCAACCTTCAAAAACATCACTGTTTTCAAAATCGTGAACTTCAGCCGTTTCGGCATTAACTAATTCTCGCGCAAAATTCTCATACTCTTCCTTTGTCATGGGGCAGTTTAAGTATGCAGCCTCCCCCTTATCATAACGTGATTTCTTATAAACGATGTTCATATCGATTGAATCAGCAGCAATTATCGGAGCAGCTGCATCAAAGAAATGCAGACTTTCTGCACCAGAAAACTTTTGTATTTCTGCGGCAAGCTTGTCACTAGTTAAAGGACCTGTAGCCACAATGGCGATTGGATCAGACGGGATTTGTGTAATCTCTTTTGTGTGAAAATTAATGTTAGGTAAAGAGTGCAACTTGCTTGTGACATAGCCGCTAAATTCAGACCGATCAACTGCAAGCGCTCCTCCTGCAGGAACTTGAGAATGATCAGCAGCTGCCATAATTAATGAATCAAGTTGCCGCATTTCTTCTTTTAGTAACCCAACCGCATTAGACAATTGATTCGAACGCATTGAGTTGGTACATACCAGCTCGGCCAGTTGGTCTGTTTTATGAGCAGGAGTCATTTTTTCCGGACGCATTTCATAAAAATCAACCTTGATTCTCCGTTTGGCTAATTGCCAAGCTGCTTCACTCCCAGCTAAGCCACCACCAATTACAGTTACTTTTTCAGGCATATCATCATATTCCTTTACTAAAATTATTTTCTTATATACAAGAATATCATCAAACCACAAATGATCTGATGATATTAACATAAATTTAACTTTCTAGCGGGTTTTTCTCATTATTGGCATCTTCTTTGTAATCGCCGTTCGGGCAGAGAACAACAGGCCCCTTTTTATTTCTCTTTTCAATGAGAAAGTGACCACAGTTGGGACAGTTACGGTTAATCGGTTTATCCCAAGAAACAAAATCACAATCCGGGTAGCGCGAACAACCATAAAACTTACGATTACGCTTAGACTTTTTCTCAATTACGTCACCCTTACCACATTTAGGACAGGTAACACCCACCTTTTTCACTATTGCTTTCGTGTTACGACAATCAGGGAAACGGGAACAAGCATAAAACTTACCATAACGCCCCATTTTAATAACCATTGGTGCACCACAAATGTCACAATTAAATCCTGCAGGCTCATCTTTAATTTGAACCTTTTTAATACCGGCATCGGCCTTGTCTAATTCTTTTTTAAAGGGATGGTAATATTCATCAATAACTTTAACCCAATTTTTCTTGCCCTCTTCGATTCCGTCGAGGTCATTTTCGAGTTGGGCCGTAAAATCGATATTGACGATATCAGGGAAAAACTGCTCAATTAAATTGTCCACGATCTCTCCCAATTCGGTTGGTACAATCGATTTACCATCCAATTTAACGTAATAACGACGCTGAATTGTATCAATAGTAGGCGCATAAGTTGAAGGCCGACCGACACCATTTTCTTCTAGCGAATGAACTAAGCTTGCTTCGGTATATCTAGCAGGTGGCATGGTGAAATGTTGCTTATTATCTGATTTAGTCAATTTGACTTCATCGCCATTATTTAATTCCGGCAGTTCAATATTGGTTTCCTGCTGGTTATCATAAACCTTGGTAAACCCAGCAAATTTCATTTTAGAACCAGTAGTTCTGAAAATTATCCCATTTTGAGTGATATCTGCTCTTACCGTATCATATACAGCAGGAGTCATTTCACTGGCTAAAAAGCGGGACCAGATTAACTTATACAAACGATACTGTTCCGTTGTTAAAGCGGATTTAAGCGACTCCGGTGTTCGATAGACGCTAGTTGGACGAATTGCTTCGTGGGCGTCTTGAGCATCTTCTTGATTTTTAAAATGGCGAGCCCCTTTTGCTGCGTATTCTTTACCGTATTTCTCGTTTAAAAATTTTGAAGCTTCAGCCTGTGCTACCGGAGAAGTACGCTTGGAGTCAGTTCTCATATAGGTAATCAGACCAACAGTGCCTTGCTTACCCAGACTGATTCCCTCATACAATTGTTGGGCAATACTCATTGTTCTTCTGGTGCGATAATTCAAGCGCTTATTGGCTTCCTGCTGCAAAGTGGAGGTAGTAAACGGAGCAGCAGGCTGACGGCGACGCTCACGTTTAACCACATTCTCAACTTGAAAAATTTTCTTTTTATCGATTTTAGTTAAAACTTTTTGTACTGCATCGTTATCGGGTAAATCAGTCTTCTTACCAGTTATCCCCCAAAATTGGCCTTTAAAAGTTTTTGCCGCTTTTTTAAATTCGGCATCAATTGTCCAATATTCCTGAGGTTTAAAGTTTTTGATCTCTTTTTCCCGATCAATCACCAACTTTAAAGCAACCGATTGAACACGTCCGGCACTCAAACCTTTTTTTACTTTTTCCCATAAAATAGGAGACAGAGAGTAACCCACAATTCTATCCAGAATTCTGCGAGCCTGTTGGGCATTAACAGTATCCATATCGATGGTTCTGGGATTTTTAAAACTGTTTTTGACTGCATCTTTAGTGACTTCATTAAAAGTAACTCGATTTTTGTCTTTTTGGTCTAAATTAAGAACATGGGCTACATGCCAGGCGATGGCCTCACCTTCACGGTCGGGGTCAGACGCTAAATATACATCTTTAGCTTTTTTTGCTTCAGACTTAAGTTCCTTAATGGTATCGCCCTTACCCCTAATTGAAATATACTTTGGCTTGTAATTATTGTCGAAGTCAATTCCCATCTGTGATTTCGGTAGGTCACGAATGTGTCCTTTTGAAGCGATAACACGGTAATTACGCCCCAAATATTTTTCAATAGTTTTAGCCTTTGCTGGAGACTCAACTATTACTAATGTTTTTTTACGTTTCTTTGGCTTTGATTTAGTAGGCATCAAAAGCCTCCTCATTAAATTCTTTTTTAAATACTTAATTGAGAATAGAATATTTAACTACTAGTTGTCAAATCTTTCAAGTCAGAAATCAAAATCAGTAATGGGATAAGCCCCTGCTTGAATGAGTTTATTAGGTCCTTGAGAAAGCTCACTAGTAATTGGCCCCGGAACAGCATAGATATTACGATTTTCTTGTAAAGCTAAATTAGCTGTAATTAAAGAACCAGATTTTTGCTTTGCTTCTGTGACAATTACACTTTCAGCTATACCAGCCAAAATTCTGTTTCGCTGAGGAAATCTGAAAGGCTTTGGCGGAGTGTCTGGCAGATACTCACTTACTATTAAACCTTTTTGAGCAATCTGTTCCTGCACATGACAATTTGTCATAGGATAAAAATGATTTAAACCATTACCTACCACCGCTATTGTTTGACCATGATATTTTAATGTTGTTTTGTGAGCCATTACATCTACGCCTTTGGCCAAGCCACTGGCAATAACATAGTTATTCTTTATTAAATTAGGTACAATCTTATTCAAAACAATACTGCTGTAACTGGTAGCCTGCCGAGAACCGACTATTGTCACAATGTTTTTCTGCAGCAATTGCACATTACCCTGTAAAAATAAAATTAGCGGTGGCTGGTATATTTGACGTAAGTTCTCAGGGTATTCAGAATCAAAAAAACTGATAATTTGACATTGCTTTTCTACTCTTTTAATCATTTTGTCTGCACGCATGTCATTATAAGCATTAATGCAGGTTTTAATCAAGCTGTTTGTCAAGTCCAAATTTCTGATAGTTTGAATAGAGATGTCTTCTTCATTTAACTGACTCGCAACTCGTAACATCTTAACATATCCAATGTTTTTTTGTAATTTCAGGCGCAAAAGAAAGTTGGTAATTCTCATAAAAAACCTCCTAAATACAAATACGTAAAAAGGAGGAATATTTTTTATTGATAAAAAGAATTTACAGGCGCAAAAGTCTTGCGGTGAATAGGACATGGCCCGTATTTTTTAAGAGCCTCAATATGAGTCTGAGTGCCATATCCAGCATTTTCATCAAAATGATATTCAGGATAAATTCGGGCATAATCTGCCATCAATTTATCCCTGAAAACTTTTGCTATAATCGAAGCCGCAGCAATAGAGTTTGATTTAGAATCTCCCTTAATTAATCGAACTTGGGGTAAATTGACCGGTACCTGCATGGCGTCAACCAGCAAAGCATCAGGTTTTACATATAAGTCCTTTACGGCTTCGGCCATTGCCAACCGGTCTGCCTCGTATATGTTTACCTCATCTATAATTTCAGGACCTTTAACTCCAACCGCCACATCAACTGCTTTTTCTAAAATTAATGGATATAATTCTAAACGCCGACTGGCGCTTAATTTTTTAGAGTCATTGACCTCAACTAAATCAAAACTGTTATCAATCACTACAGCCGCTGTCACCACGGGACCCGCTAATGGACCTCTGCCCACTTCATCTACGCCTGCAACTATTTGCTTTTTTGCCCAAAAAGTTTTTTCATAGGTAAATCTTTTTAAAAAAGCCGCTTTTTTCTTGGTTAATTTTTGCTGACGATTATTGTAACTAAGCAGAAGTTTCTGCACACTAACACGCGTATCATTTTTCAAGATACTCAAATCTTCAGGACTAACTGTACCTTTAGCAAGTAATTTTTTAATTTCTTGAATCGTCATATGCGATCTAATGTAATCCTTCCTACTTTTCCCTTGCGCAGCCTTTGTAGTAGGTACATGGAAAAGCGATCATAATCATTACGCATGCCATATTCTTCAGTTAATGCCAATAACAAATCCGTATCATTAATTCGTTCAATTTCAGTTTTTGGTGTGCGGGCAAACTTACTTAGACCGTTTAAATAGTGTTTGCGCAATTTTGATAAAACAAATAAAGCTACATCATCGGCACTAAAAACGGTATCCTTAATGGCACCAAGAGCTGCAAGCTTTAATCCAACTGTTTGATCTTCAAACTTAGGCCATAAAATACCTGGGGTATCTAAAACTTGAATATTTTCAGTAGTTTTTAACCAATTTTGTCCCTTGGTCACTCCCGGTTTATTACCAACTTGAGTCACATTTCGGCCCACAAGCCGATTAATAATGGTTGACTTACCACAATTAGGTATACCTGCAATAGCCACTCTAATCACTGGGCTAATTGCTCCTTTTTGCGTCAACTTATTAATTTTATTAGCAGCGGCTTTTTTAATCATTTTCACTAATATCTGCATATTAGTGTTATGAAGAGAATCCAAAGCCATAACATATTTTCCTTTGGTGGTGAATTTCTTTTGCCATCTTTTAGTCATTACTGGATCAGCTAAATCTGCCTTATTCAAAATAATTAAATGTGGTTTATCTCCCACCAATTTTTCGATCATTGGATTACGTGATGACTGAGGAATTCTTGCATCCAGAACTTCAACGATGACATCAATCAAACTCATTTTATCTTCAAGTTGATTCCGAGCTTTATTCATATGTCCCGGATACCATTGAATATTAACCATTCTCTGCCTTTCCCAAACTAAAATGGCTTCAAATTTCAAAGGAAGCCTTAAATTAATACGTCATCTTTTCACGATACATTTGATATGCTTTATCAAAAATGCTCATACTTGGTAAATAGCCAGCATTGAGCTCAAGATAATCAGATAATTTTTCATAATTCTGTTCTTGTTTAGGAAAAGTCTGATCATTTTGTGCGTTATTTGCAAATTGCGCAACTTCATCATTTGAATCAGCATTACGCTGAGTCATCAAATAACGATAAAAGCTTTCTCTATATGCCAATTTCTACTCCGTATAATACAAAATTGCATAAGCACCCATCCCTGCGTGTGTAGCAATAATAGGACTGGTTTCTCTCACCAAAACATCTATTTTTGAATTGATATCTTTTATTTTCTGGGCCAAATCAAGGAGCTTCTGCGGTGTACTACCATTAGCGACATATGATATGCCAACTTCTTTAATTTTTTCTTTATTAGCCTCGATCTCATCTAAAACTCGCTTATCAAAAGCTAAAGAGAACTTCTTGCCTCGACCTTTTTTAGCAATCTTCAAATGACCATTAGGCATTTGCAATTCAATTCTGATATTAAGCATATTAACAATTTTGCCGGCTAAGGGACCCAAACGTCCACCTTTAACCACATTTTCTAAATTGACAATAAGTAAATGCAAACGCTGAGTTTTTTTAATTCTTTCAATATGAGCTAAAATTTCAGGAACGGTCTTGCCTGCAGCAATGTCGCGCGCAGCAGCCAAAACCTGAAAACCTTCAGAACGATCCGTCAATTCAGAGTCAACAATATGAACCAGATCAGATTTACCCGTTATTTTCACAGCCTGACGAGCAGCATCAATTGTTCCGCTTAATACTTTGGCTAGAAAAATGCCGATCACTTCACTGCCATCTTTAGTCAGCTCATTAATGGTGTCAACTATTGTTCCGATTGGTGGTTGACTGGTGGTTGGCAACTTTTTAGACTCACTCATTTTTTGGACAAATTGCTGTCTGGTTATTTCTACCCCATCAATATAGGTATTGCCGTCAATTGTGACCGACAAAGGCACAACGGTAATATGATATTTTTTTATTTCTTCTGGCGTTAATTGCGCGGAAGAATCAGTCAAAATTTTAATTTCTGACAACGTACTCGCCCTCAATTCTGCTTAGATGTTCTCATTTTATGATAGAATGTGAACTGTATTAATTATAAATTATTATAGCAAAAAAACTTGTAAATAAAAGAAAGCGAACAAACTGTTTCATGATGAAATTGCAAAAATTGTGGCAGGAACCTGCTCAAAGATCTAAAACTTACTACTTAATAGATAACATTTTAAGTGCTGTCACCCATGGTATCGGCTTCTGTTTAGCAGTAGCAGGTCTGGTTCTATTAATCATTAAAGCAGTTTCAACTCATAGCCTTTTAAGAATCGTAACTTTTACTATTTATGGTTCCTGTTTGCTTCTTCTTTATTTATTTTCAACACTTTTTCATAGTTTAATTTTTACCCGCGCCCGCAATGTTTTTCAAATTTTTGATCACTCATCAATTTTTCTACTAATTGCGGGTTCATATACCCCTTTTTCACTAGTCGCCATTGGTGGCAAATGGGGTATTTTACTGTTTAGTTTGGTTTGGATCATCGCTATATTTGGTATCATTTACTATATTTTTAATAGGGGTAAGCATGTAATACTTGATACCATTTTATATGTCGCAATGGGCTGGCTTGTAATTTTGGCTGGCAACTACTTGTATGTTCGACTAAGTCCCACGGGATTCTGGCTTTTAGTCGGCGGGGGCGTAGCTTATACAGTTGGTGCCCTTTTTTATACAATGAAAGGTATTCCTTTTATTCATGTAATCTGGCATTTGTTCGTTATTTTAGGCTCAACCCTAATGTTTTTTTCTGTGCTGCTGTACGTCTGAATTACTTAATTTGCTCTAAATATTCTTGAATATCATCTTCAGAGTTGACTAATTCACCGGTAATGACTTTTTGCTTTATTTGATTAAGTATTTGTCCTAAGTTTGGTCCTGGCTTTACGCCATTAGCTATTAAAAATTGCCCGTCAATGGCAAGTTCAGACATTGATTTAATCGGCAATGCTGTATAACGATCTACTAAAGCTTCGGAGTTAATTGGTTGTCCTAAAATATGAGCTACATCAATAGTGTTAAGGAGAGTCTCCTTACCAGCATTGAATAATTCAAGGTCAGAAGGAGATTTTGCAGAAATTAAGTCAAACAAATTTACAATTTTTTTAACTTTTTCCGTCATAGCATTTGAATTTTTCCAATCACGCATAAACTGAGTTATCTGATTATCCGTAATTTTCAATAAAATGATTATGATAGCCCACAAACTAGTTTCCATACTTGGGTTAAATTTCAATTTGGGATAGATTGCCAGCAATTCACTTTTACCAGCAAAATCCGGCACACCTTCACTTAACTTCGTCCGTAAAAAAACTTTAAAAGCTGCGCGTGAGTTGATTCCAGTACCCATTTTAACAAATTCATCACGAATTCTTTCGACTGAAATTTTGGGCAATAGTTGATGCATATCCTTTACGGCTTTTTCAGTTTGAGGTTCAAGATCAAAACAAAGCTGACTCATAAAGCGAACTGCCCTCATCATTCGTAAGGCATCTTCATGAAACCTCTTCATTGGATCCCCAACTGCTTTAATGAGGTGCTTTTGTAAATCTCCTATGCCGTTGAAAAGGTCAATTATTTCACCTTTTCTATTCATCGCTAAAGCATTAATGGTAAAATCACGCCTTTTTAAATCTTCAGCTAAATTTTGCACAAAAGTAACATGATCGGGCCTGCGAAAATCCTGGTAACCTGATTCTGTTCTAAAGGTAGTTATTTCATAGCTTGAACCGCCATTCAAAACGGTAACTGTACCATGCTTAATTCCAGTATCAATTGTTTTAGGAAAAAGCTGTTTAACTTCTTCTGGATAAGCACTCGTGGCAATATCAATGTCGTGTATCGGCCTTTTTAAAAGCAGGTCACGAACAGAACCACCAACAAAATATGCTTCATAATTTGCTTGTTCTAGCTGTTGAAGTACCGGAAAAGCTGCTGTAAAAATAGCTGGTAAATTATTTATTTTCATCATTATTAAATCAACTCATTTATTAGTTTTTTTGTTTTTAATTTATGGTAGGCTAAAGGTAATGGTTTAGAAAAGAAAGTTTTTATTATGCAAAAAATTAACAAAAAAAGCATCATGGAACTGTTAATGATTATGATCGGCTGTGCTATTTATGCTCTCAGCCTTGACATGATTTCAGTACCAAATAAACTCACAGACGGTGGTATTAGCGGTATTACTTTACTATTACGACACTTCTGGGGCATTAACATGGGCCTGTCGTCCTTGCTACTTAATATACCGCTAATTATCCTAGGATACCGTTTTATGGGCAAAAGACTATTGGCCTATACTATATGGGGAACATTATGGTTGTCCTTTTTCCTATGGTTCTGGCGCTTAATTCCTATTATATCTCAATTAAACCTAGAACACGACCTCTTCTTATCAGCAATTCTGGCGGGTACCCTTTCCGGCATTGGTCTGGGGTTAGTTTTTCGTTTTAATGGCACTTCAGGTGGGACAGATATTATCGCCAGAATTATGCAAATGAAATATGGCATATCTTCTGGCAAAGTTTTGCTGTTTTGCGATACCATTATTCTATTATCTTCTTTAACGTACCTTGATCTTAAACATATCATGTATACCCTAGTTGCTGCATTTATTCTGTCACGTGTTATGGACGCGGTTCAACAGGGTGCATATTCTGCACGTGGTCTTCTTATTATCTCTGATCATTATCAAGAAATTGCAAAAATGATTGATTTAAAGCTGGATCGTGGCTTCACCTATCTTGAGGCTCGTGGTGGTTATAAAAAAACTAAAAGACCGGTAATTTACTTAGTAGTTTCTCCCAGAGAAATTCCCCTGGTAAAAGAGTTAATAGCTGCTGAAGATCCCAAGGCATTTGTCAGCGTTATTGAAGTTCATGAGGCTTTGGGCGAAGGCTTTACTTATAAACAAAAAAGCCACCACCTGCTGATTAGGAAATAGCTTTATAAATACTAAAATCCTTCTAAAAGATTAAAAATAAAAAGGCAAATAATTCAAGTTTTACCAACTAGTTTATTTGCCTTTTTAACTTATAAATTTAAAGTGAAATAATTAAAAAACTATTTTTTAAAAAATCCAAATACTTACATTAATTTGGCAATTATGATAGTAATTCATCATACATTTCTTGCATCTCAGTATCTTCGGGTTCGAGTTTTAGATACGCTTCTAATAATTCTTTTACGATATTTTGAGAATTGGGTTCGGTATTAAAGAATAGCAACATTTGCTTTAAAAAAGCACTATTATTTTTAAATTCAGGATAGGCTAATAAAAACTCACTTTTTGCTTTTGCACTTTGATCCAAATTTTGGTATGAAAGAGCTAAATTCCAGTGAACCTGTGGTTCCAAATCTTCATCGTCAACCTTGGCAAAAAGAGCAATGTTTGCTTCATTGTCGTTTTCTCTAACATAAAGATTAGATAACTGCAAACGCAAATCAAAGTTTTCAGGAAGTTTTTTTATTCCTTTTTGTAATAAATTTCTAGCTGTATCTAAGTCATTCAACCTAACGGCTGCTTGTGCTCCTTTTTGATAAAGAACGGGGTCAAGTTCGTTATATGCAATTCCTAATTGAGCTGAGCGTAATTCTTGTTCGCTATCATTTTTATGCTCATACGCTGTAGTCAACAACCTATAGGCATTAACATAATCAGGACTTTGATCGATTACCTCATTCAAATACTTAATTGCCTGGTCATCTTTATGCAGAGTTAACATTACTAAGGCAGCCTGATACTTACTGTCAATATCAAGAATATCATTGCCATTTTTAGCAATTACTTCCCCTGCCTCTTCATAACGACCTAATTTGGCTAAAGTTTGAAACAGACGGTCATTTAAATTGATTTCACTAAATGTTTGATGACGTTTCAACAAATCTTGGTATCTGGAAAGTGCTTGTTCATAATGGCCACTTAGATAATCCAATTCTGCCATGCCAAACTTCACGACATCTTCATCAGGTGCAATTTTTTCAGCTTCTAAAAGTTTTTTATAGGCCGTTTCAAGCAGACCGTTAGTCTGATAATAGTCAGCTTGAACAAGTAAACTGTCGAGATAGGCAGAGGAGTCAGGAGTAACGCTATAAAGCAAAGTTAAACCATCATCATCTTGACCGTCATTTAATAATATCTCAGCTAAATAAATCTTAAACAAGTCTTCTTTTGGAAAACGGGCAATTAAACTACGATAAATTTCCTTTGCTAGATCGGTAAATCCTAATCCTACCAAGTTCTTAGCTAGTGATGCTAAAATCTCTGGTTCATCTTTGTCCAAGGCTTTTTGCAATAATGATTTTTCTTGAGAAAAATCTTGCCGCTCAATTGCGTCAAGCAGCTTTTCAGAATAGCTCATTTTTCATTCCTCCATTATTTTTATTTTAGCCGATCAGATCAATTACACCTATAAATAATAACAAACAAAAAAGATGATGGCGAATTAAGCCACCATCTTTTAAATAAAGTCATTGAGCTATTTAACAGCTTCCTTAAGAGCTTTACCAGGTCTAAATGCAGGTACAACACTTGCTGGAATTTGGATTTCATCGCCTGTTTGTGGATTACGTCCTTTACGAGCTGCGCGCTTACGTACTTCAAAAGTACCAAAACCAATTAACTGTACTTTTTTGCCTTTAGCAAGATCTTCTTGGATTGAACTAAAAATTGCATCAACAGCTGTAGCTGCATCTTTTTTAGTTAACTTTGCTTTTGCTGCAACTTCAGTGACTAATTCTGCCTTATTTGCCATTGGGAATTCACCTCCTGTAACTTGAATCTCTTAGTAAGATCCTTATTTAATTCCTCAATAGAGGAACAGGGAATAAATGATTATTGGGATCACTTTTTTCCTTGATTTCAAAATAGCACAAAACCCTTGATACAACAAGCAATTACCTCTAAAAATGTGATTTTTGTGTCTTTGGTAGATACAAACTATTTTCTTTTTCGAGCAATAATTTTTATGGGAGTTCCAGAAAAGTCAAAGTTCTCCCTTAACTGGTTAATTAAAAAGCGCTGATATGAAAAATGCATTAATTCAGGATCATTGACAAACACGACAAAAGTTGGTGGATTAGTAGATACCTGTGTCATATAGTAAACACGTAATCTTTTACCTTTAATCATAGGTGTCGGAACTAACTTGCTAGTTTCTAGTAAGAGGTCATTTAACACGCTAGATTTAATTCTTTGTTGCTGATTATGAGAAACTCTTCGAACCAATTCAGGAATTTTAGCCAGATTTTGTCCCGTTTTTGCTGAAACAAATAAAATAGGAGCATAATCAAGATATTGAAATTCTGCACGAATAATTTGTTCAAAATCCTTGCCACTGTTGCTTGTTTTTTTAGGCAAATCCCATTTGTTGACAACAATAATAATCCCTCTGCCAGCATCGTGGGCATACCCAGCAACATGCTTGTCCTGCTCTCTAATGCCTGTGCTAGCATCAAGTACTAGGCAGACAACATCAGAATGCTCTATTGCACCCATTGCTCTCATTACTGAGTATTTTTCAGTCTTTTCGTAAACTTTTCCCCGTCGCCTAATACCAGCTGTATCAACAATTCTAAATTTAGTACCATCTGTTTCAAAAGGGGTATCAACTGCATCACGGGTCGTTCCCTCTTCGTTATTAACAATTACACGATTTTCACCAACAAGACGGTTGACAATTGATGATTTTCCTACATTAGGACGACCTATTACACTAAAAGAAATTTGCTCCTTATCATTTTGCTCCAAATCTTTAGGCAGACTTTGCACTATTTGATCCAGCAAATCTCCAATACCCGTGCCATGCACGCTTGAAACAGGAATAGGTTCGCCAAAACCTAAGCTATAAAAATCATAAATGTCCATACGCTGCTCAGGATTATCAGCTTTATTTACAGCTAAAATCACTGGCTTCTTAGTTTGATAAAGCATTTGGGCAATGCGCTCATCAAGATTTGTTACGTGATTAGCTACGTTAGTTAAAAAGATGATTACATCAGCTTCCTCAATTGCTATTTCAGCTTGAGCTCTTATTTCTTCTTCAATATTACTATTTTCCCAGGTTATGCCACCAGTATCAATCAAATCAAATTTGTGCCCTAACCATTCAGCTTGTGCATAATTACGGTCTCGAGTCACACCAGGTTTATCTTCAACTATTGCTAAACGTTGATTAATAATCCGGTTGAAAAGCGTTGATTTACCAACATTAGGCTGTCCTACAATTGCAACTACGGGTAAAACCATTTTTCAGCCTCCTTTTACAAATAAAAAAACCGACTTAAGAGTCGGCTTTTTTATTAAATTAACGACGATCTTTTAATTGGTCACCTATGATGTCACCTAAAGCAAAGCCGCTGTCATCATTGTTCATATATTTTTTATTTACTGAATTACGGTTATATGAACTGTGTGAACGGTTGCCTTCATTTTCAGAATTCTTAGGCTCAGCAGCCTTCATAGAAAGTGAAATGCGACGCTCACCAGGGTCAATGTTTAAGACCTTGACTTTAACTTTTTGACCAACCTTTAAAACATCACTTGGCTTGTCAACGTGTTTATATGATATTTCAGAAACGTGAACTAAACCTTGAATACCATCAGCAACTTCAACAAAAGCACCGAAGTTAGTTAAAGATTTAACTTCGCCTTCAAACACATCGCCTTCGTGTAAGTCAGCTGTAGCTTGTTCAAAAGGAGAAGGTTCAGTTTGCTTAATTGAAAGGGAGATGCGATGTCTATCATCATCAATACCAATTACTTTAACTTTAACATCTTGACCAGCCTTTAAAACATCGCTTGGCTTATCAACATGTTTGTATGAGATCTCAGAAATGTGGACTAAACCATCAACACCACCAACATCAACAAAAGCTCCAAAATTAGTTAAGCGGGAAACCTTGCCTTCAACAACATCACCCACAACTAATTGTGATGCAACCTTGTCAAAAGCTTCTTCGCGTTCTTCTTCAATTAAATCTTTGTGAGAAAGGATTAAGCGGTTCTTACTTGGATCAATTTCAGTAATTTTAAGTTTCATAGTTTTGCCGATAAATGGCTTAAGATCGGAAACATAGCGGTTTGAAATTAATGAAGCAGGCAAAAATCCTCTAGTGCCTACATCTACTAACAAACCTCCACGAACTGAAGAAGTAACTGTACCTTCAATGGTCTTTCCGGCTTCAAAATCTTTTTGCAGTTCATCATAAGCTTCTCTTTCCTTTAAACGGGTAACTGAGAAGAAGAATTCACCATTCTCTTTATCTCCGCCGGCTTTTCTTAAAACTAAAGCTTTGAGCTTATCGCCTGGTTTAACTGCTTCACGTAGGTCAACGTTGCGATCTGAAGTGTATTCACGACGAGGAATTACACCCTCAATACCGGCATTTTCAACACCAACATCGATTTGACCTTCTTCAACGTCTAAGACTTCAACATCTACAATATCTCCGACCTCAACTCCTTGCATTTGCTTTAATGCATCTAAAAATTGATTACTGTTTTCTGACATTATTTACCTCCCAATATCATACTCTAATTCTAAATGAAAGTTTGATATTTTTCTACTGTTTTATACCCTTTTTTTATAGTTTTTTTGACTTTTTTTAATTTCAGATAAGATTGCATTAACTACCTGGTCTATAGTCATAGAAGTTGTGTCTATTTCAATAGCATCAGGTGCCTTCTTTAATGGAGAAATTTTACGATGAGAATCTTTATAATCCCTTTCCGATATGTCTTGCTCAATTTCTTCAAGAGATTGGTTAGTTTTAATTCCTCTTTCTTTAAAATCAAGCATCCTTCTTTTGGCTCGAGAATGAGCAGACGCAACTAAGAAGATTTTAACTTCAGCTTCAGGCAAAACCGTGGTCCCAATATCCCGACCATCCATTACTACATTCATTTGACCAGCCATTTGTCTTTGCAAACTGACCATTTTAGCTCTGACAGCTGCCAAAGCTGATACTTGAGAAACGTGAGCAGAAATATCAGGTGTACGTATATCTTGAGATATATCTTTTTCGCCGGCAAAAACTTTTTGTTGGCCATTTGCACTTTTCAATTTGATTTTTTCCTGATCAATGGCAGCTAATATGCCTTTTTCATCACTATAACTAAGTTTGTGTTCACGTGCTAACCAGGTAGAAGCGCGGTACATTGCTCCCGTATCAATATACGTAAAGTTCAATTTTTGAGCTATAATCTTCGCTACTGTACTTTTTCCAGCTGAAGCTGGTCCATCAATTGCTATTTGCATTCAATAAAAAAGGGACTGCAGTCCCTATCCTTTCTAAATTATTTGATACGCAGTACTTGTCCGATATCCACCTGACTGTTAGGGCCAAGTTGATTTAACTCAGCTAATTGACCAACAGAAATTTTAAAACGGCGAGCAATACTACTTAAAGAATCTCCACTTTGAACTATATATTGTTTAGTTTTTGCGTGTTTCTTTTTACGCTTAACCTTAGGTTTCTGTTCTGCTTTCGGCTTGCTCTTAGTTTTATTTTCGACAAGTTTGTTTTTTGCAGGAGAAGCTTTAATGTTTGCTTTTTTAGCAGCTTTTTTATGGGTTTTGCGTACTTCAACTATTTTATTACTTGAATTATTATTCGCTGCTAAATGATGAACTACCGGAACAAGTCCAATTAGTATCATTATAAGTAAAACAATGAGTACAATCCAACCTTTAGAAACAGAGCTATATGTTTCAACTCTTGTTTTTTGCGGACGTTTATAATGTTGATATGGTCCCTTGGGATTATTAGTCATCTTAAAAAGCCTCCTTACCTAACCTGTTTAATTTTAGCATATTTAACATTTAAGTGGATAAAAAAATCGGTCATTTAATAGACCGATTTCATAATTTTTTATTTTAGTTTTTTAAATTAAAGTTTTTCCTGACAAATGGTTTGATTGTTCTCAAAACAGTTTCAAACAGTAAGTAAACAACTGTACCATTTATTGCGCCTTTTAATAAATTAAACGGCACAATAATGCCAAAGATATAAGCACTCATTGAAGGAATGTGTAGCAATTTGCCCAAGTATACTTTCTCAGTAAATGCCAGTAAACCTGAATAACCATGAATAGTTGGCAAATTGGGTACTGTAGTTGCTGCATAAAAAGGTGTTAGAACCAGCGCATTTAAAACTGACAGAACAAAAGCCATCGCTATAATTCCAAGGACTATACCTAGGATTGGTTTTAAATGTTTTTTAGTAAAACTCTTTTCATCCTTATTGATATTTCTAGTCAAATAATAAAACGGTAAAGCAAATGAAATTGATGCTAAAAAGGCCGCAGATTGACCCACTAAACTTGGTAAAGCAAAACCTTTATATATTAAATTAATTAGCATTCTCACAAAAGCAATGAAAATGCCTGGTAACGGACCGAATAAAAAAGTACCAATAGTAATTACAACATCAGAAAAATCAAATTTTAAAAAGCTGGTGACAGGTAATGGTATTTCCAAAAGCATTAATACATATGCAATTGTTCCAATTAAAGTATAAGCTACTATATTGACTAAATTATTTCTGCCTTTTCTTTGCAAAATTCTTACCTCCAAAAAACTCGGTCTGCTGCTTCTAGCAACAGACCGAGTAAAAGTAAGCTAAAGATCTTGGCTTTTAGTTTAGTCTGTCTTCTTTCATCTAGACTATAACTATCGGTATCACAATAGATTCCACCACTTTCGTGGGTCGCGGACTCTCACCGCCGGTCGGGATTTTCACCCTGCCATGAAGACAACAAACTTATTATTTAATTTTCAAATACCATCTTAATCTACGTCTTTTAATCTGTCAACTTCCTCATGGGATAATTCGCGAAAGCTTCCGGAAATCAGAGAATCCAGGGTTAAAAAGGCATATCTTTCACGTGCTAATTTTTTGACCTGATGATGAACGGCCTTAAACATTCTTTTTACTTGATGATATTGCCCCTCATGAATAGTTAACTGTACTATTTGGCTGTTTTTTTGGCGGTCAGTTCTAATTACTTTAACTTTCGCTGGAGCACATCTATGACGATCAATTTTTACTCCGTGAGTTAGCTGACTAATTTCTGCAGGAGAAAGTACACCCGTAATTTTAGCAACATATACTTTGGCTACATTATTCCGTGGATGCATTAATAAATTTGCAAGTTCTCCATCATTAGTCATCAAGAGTAAACCCGATGTGTCATAATCTAGTCTGCCAATTGGATATAAACGGTAGGGTAATTCTTTAAAGTAGTCAACAACGGTTTTTCTGCCTTTGTCATCGCTGGCAGTTGATACCACACCACGCGGTTTATAGAAAAGATAAGTGTGCAAACTTTCCCGCTCAATTGGTTCACCGTCAACAGTAATATTACTGAATGTATCCACCTTAGTGCCTAATTTTGTAACTACATTACCATCAACTGTCACCCGACCTTCTGTAATCATTTTTTCAGCCTTGCGTCGTGAAGCAATTCCAGCTTCAGCAATTACTTTTTGTAATCGTTCTAGCACCATTATGATTCTCCTTTTTGAGTTTTAGCAATATTCTTATCTGCTTGACCCTTAGCCGCAAATAAATCGATTTCTCCTTCAGCATTTACACTATCATCTTCAAAATCTTCAATTAGAGGTAAATCGGCTAAACTTTGATAACCAAAATACTGCAAAAAATAGTCAGTGGTAACATATAGATTAGGGTGACCTGGTGCTTCTTTTTTGCCATTTATCCTTACAAGACCTCGCCAAATTAATGTTTGTAATGCACCAGATGAATTTACCCCTCTAATTTCATCAATTTCAATACGAGTAATCGGCTGCTTGTATGCGATGATTGATAATATTTCCAAAGCGGACTGACTAAGACTTTTAGTTAAATCTTTTTGAAAAAAGTTTTCAATTGTTTTGCTTACTTCCGGCCTTGTTGTTAATTTATAAGAATCGTTCAGCCGCTGTATTTGCAGACCTGAATCTGGATTTTTCTGTAATTTTTCCTGTAAGCTTTTTGTTAATTCACGCAGTGCAGGCTTGCCAATCTGCAATAGTTCACACAAATTAGTGCTTTCAATGCCATTATCACCGGCCACATACAATAGAGCCTCTAACTGTGCAATTTTAGTCATCATTGCTATCAATTCTTTCCAAGTTCAGATCACCGAATGTTCTATTTTGTGTTACCCGCAATTCTTGCTTTTTACAAAGTTCAAGCAATGCTAAAAACAGGCCAATAATGTCAGATAAAGTGTTCATTTTTTGACAGCATGCAAAAAAACTGACCTTTTTACACTTTGCCAATTCGTTTTGCAAAAAAGTACCCATTTCTTTAACAGATGTCTCTTTCACTTCAACCGAAACAATATCAGGCTGTCTGATCTTCATTCTTTGTAGCACTAAAATAAATGTATTGGCTAATTCAGTGGAAGTAATTTGTCCCAGAGGTAACGGCTGAATTTTTTTACTAAGTGGCACACTTTCCTCTTTAGCAGCCGTAATTGGAACCTTTTCGTTGCGCTTTTTAAAGTAAACCGAGATTTTTTTGAATATTGAATAGGTAATAAGCTGCTGTATAAGTTCATCTCTAGGATCTTCCTGTTCCTCATCATTTTCAGTGAAATCATTACGCGGAAGTAGAGACTGTGATTTTATGCGTAATAACAATGATGACATGACAAAGTATTCACCGGCAATTTTCAAATTAAGACTTTGCATTTGATGTAAATAAGCTAAATATTGGCTGGTAATTTGGGCTATCGGAATATCATAAATATCAATTTTCTGTACTTTAATTAAGTGCAGCAATAAATCTAAAGGGCCTTCAAAATTGGGCAATTCCAAAGTAAGATTAGCACTCATATTTTTGAGTCCTTTTTTAAATATTTAATTAGATCAATATATTCTGGAACAGCCGTAATTCTTTTTTGGGGATTACTTTGAGCCAGTTCTTGCACTGCCTTAGCCTCATATTTAGCTTTGCGAAAATCAGGAGCAAATGAAATGTAACGAATAACAACAAATTGTTTATTCGCTTGCGTGCCAATTACACCAATAAAATTAGGGTCCTTAGACCGATAAAGGTATAGACAAAATTCAGCACTATTTTTATTTAATTGAATTTCATCCTTAAGATTTGCGAGATTTTTAAAATCTGGTAAATAGGATAATAAGCCCATTGCTACTTTTTCCGTATCATTTTTACATTCAATTAACATTTAATCACCTTAAATTCGAGGATGAGTTTTCTCGTAAACTTGTATGATATGTTTTTGGGACAAATTGGTATAAATTTGTGTAGTACTAATATCCGAATGCCCTAAAATTTCTTGAACCACACGCAAATCAGCCCCATTTTCAAGTAAGTGAGTTGCGAATGTATGTCTTAAAGTATGAGGGGTAACATTTTTCTGAATACCTGCCAGCTTGCAGTAGTGCTTGATAATTTGCCAAACAGCTTGTCGAGTTAGAGAACCTCCGCGGCTGTTAAGAAAAATAAAATCCGTATTTTTTCCCACTTTTAATATCAGAGGATCACGTACTTTTTCTTTGTAACTATCAATCCAGGACAAAGCAACTTTACTAATAGGAATCAATCGTTCTTTTGAGCCTTTACCAAAAACTTTAACTAATTTCAATTCTTCATGCAAGTCTGTAAATTTAAGGTTTATTAATTCGCTCACCCTTATGCCCGTTGCGTACAACGTTTCAAGTAAAGCACGGTCTCGTAAACCCAGCTTCTTTTTAATATCAGGTTGCTTAAGTAAATCAGTAACTTCAACTGTGGTTAAAGCAACTGGTAAAGGTCGACGTTTTTTGGGTGAGTCTATTTCAAGCATAGGATTCAATTTTTGAATATTTTGTCTTACCAGCCACTGGTAAAATTTCCGCAGACTTGATATTAGACGACTAATAGAACTTGTTGCTTTCTTTTGATCACGTTGCTCAGCCAAAAAAGCATCAATATCGATTGCTTTAGTCGGCCAAGAACTTAATTTTTCCTTTTGCAAAAAATTAATGAAAGAGCTTAAATCCTGCTTGTAAGCAGTAATTGTATTAGCACTTAATCCTCGCTCAATTTGACTATACCTTAAATAGTCCTCAACTTGTTCTGTTAAATTATTCATTTTTGTCTTCTTCGGGGTCATTAAGTAATGAAATTGTTCCAGTAGTTTTATCTTCCACTATGTATTTTCCCTTCAACAAATGTCCTAATGCTCGTTTAAAAGCAGATTTTGATATGCCAAAATAGCTTTTTATATCCTCTACATCAGATTTATCATAAAAAGGTAATGTTTTATCTTTTTTTCTGCGCAAACTCATCAAAATCATCTGTGCATCATCATCTATTTCTTCAAATGATCGCGGCAGGCTGCTCAAATTTAAGCGGCCATACTGACTGACACCAACAACTCTACCCTTAAACTGTTCACCTAAACGTAATGGCCGAGCCATTTGTGACGGATGAACAAAACCTAAATAATATTCTTTAGTAATTACAAATGCCCCTACTTCACGGGCTGAATAAACAGTCCCAAAAACATCTTTATTATTCATGCCGTCGGGAAAATGAGCTGAAAGTTGTTCAAAAATATTTTCATCCGCCATTTTTGCCCAAATACGATCTTTTTCATCAGTTTCAAGATGAACTAGCAGTTGATCACCGACTTCAGGCCAGCGCTCTTTGTCATAAGGGAGATCATCCAAGGAAATCACTATATCTTTATCTGGCAAACCAATATCTACAAAAACACCTAAGTTATACTTGACTTCAGTCACTTTGCTCCAAGCATATTGATCTTCTTGAGCAAAGGGTAGAAACTGGGTCATTTCACGATTATGCTGTTTATTATCGTACAGAAATCCTTTGATTTGATCTCCCAATTTTGGCTTTTCTTCCTGAGTAATTTCCTTTCTTTTCAATTCGTAAGTCAAACCTTCGACTTGAACAAAAAAAGAATTTTCATTTTGATCTATTATTTTTCCAGTTGCAATAGTGCCTAGCATGATTATTCTCCTAAGTCTAGATATTGGATCTGATAACAAGTATATCATTTTAATGGATTAAATTGATATCAGTCAAACCAAATTAACTAATGATTTTCATTTAATTCACCAAGATTAAAAGCAAACAAAAATAGCCAGTACTAGTTACTGGCTATTTTCACATTTTACTTTAATTAAAGATTTGAAACCTCACCTTGGTAAATAGCACCACGACGAGCATCAACAGTAATAGTAATACCACTGCCAATCTTTTCAGTAGCACCAGTAACACCGACAACAACCGGAATTCCTAATGATAAACCGACAACTGCAGCGTGTGAAGTCAATCCAGAAGCTTCAACAACTAAACCTGAAGCCTTCTTAATAGCAGGCATGTAATCAGGATCAGTAGTTCTAGCAACCATGATGTCTCCCTCTTTAACCTTGCTGATAGCTTCTTCAGCACTATTAACAACAACTGTCTTACCAACAACTGAGCCATTACCAACACCCAGCCCTTGAGCCAGTTTGCTACCAATGATTTGTAGTTTCATTAAGTTGGTTGTACCAGAGTCACCAACAGGAACACCAGCAACAATGATTACTAAATCACCATCTTTAACATAACCTTGTTCCTTGGCAACATTAGCTGCTACTTCAAACATATCATCAGTAGAAGCTGGTTTGTCAGTAAGCAAAGGTTGAACACCCCAAGAAATGCCAAGTGAGTGTTGGATCTTTTCGTCAAAAGTTAAGGCCAAGATATTGGCGTTTGGACGATATTTAGAAATCATTCTGGCAGTATAGCCTGAATTAGTTGCCGTAATAATGGTCTTAACACCTAATTCTTGAGCTGTCCGCACAACAGATTCACCAATAGCTTCAGTAACGTTTGAACCCTTGTATTCTTCAAATCTTTGAAGAGCCAAAGTATTACGTTTAAGAAGCTCTTGTTCAGTTCTTTCATCAATTTCAGCCATTGCAGAAACAGCCTTAACTGGGTACAAGCCGTTTGCGGATTCACCAGAAAGCATAGTTGCATCAGTACCGTCAAGTACAGCGTTAGCTACGTCTGAAACTTCAGCACGAGTTGGACGAGGATTTTCTTGCATTGAGTCAAGCATTTGGGTAGCAGTAATAACTGGCTTACCAAGTGCATTTGCTCTCTTGATTAAATCTTTTTGAACAAATGGCACATCAATAAATGGAATTTCAACACCCATATCACCACGAGCAACCATTAAACCATCTGAAACTTGCAAGATTTCATCTGCATTATCAATACCTTCTTGTGATTCAATCTTAGGATAAATCTTAACATAATCACAACCAGCATCTTCACACAGCTTACGGATATCAAGTATATCCTGCGCCTTACGTGCAAATGAAGCAAAGATAAAGTTAATGCCATGAGCTAAACCAAACTTGATGTCATCAGCATCTTTTTCGGTAATTCCTGGCAGGCGAATTTCAACTCCAGGTGCATTAACACCCTTTTTAGAACCTATAACACCAGTGTTTTGAGCTTCACAAACTAACTCTTTCTTTTCTTCGTCTTTTTCTTTAATTAATAAGTCAACTAAACCATCATCAATTAAAACATGACCGCCAACGTGGGTATCACCATAAAGACCTTCGTAAGTAACATGGATCATGTCCTTGTTACCCGGTTTGGAATCATCCATCGATACACGAATTTGGTCTCCAGTATTAATGGTAAACTTGCCACCTTCTTGATCAGTGGTTCTAATCTCAGCACCTTTAGTATCCAATGCGATACCAAGTACTAAGCCAGTTTCTTTTTCGACTTGACGAACCATTTTCATCCGTGACAGATGCTCAGCATGATCACCATGTGAAAAATTGAAACGGAATACATTTACGCCTGACTTAGCCAAAGCTGTAATAGTTTCAATATCATTTGAAGCTGGCCCTAAGGTGCTAACAATTTTAGTTTTCTTCATTATTTAAAAATCTCCCCAAAATCGACTAATTATTTAGTCATTTCTTCATTAATATCAATTAACGACTCTTCGCTGGCATGTTTTTCATCAAATAAATCCAGAATATCGTGGGTTTCCAGTTGGCCATTCTCCATGCCGACAGCTAAACCGCCTTTACCATCAAGAAGTAACTTAACCGCATAATTGCCCATTTTTGTAGCATTTATTCTATCCAAAACTGTAGGTGATCCGCCACGCTGCATATGACCAATAATATTGGCTCTGCAATCGAAATCGCCGTATTTTAAAAGTTCAGTTCTAAAATCAGCAGCATTCATGACACCTTCAGCCAAGATGATAATACCATTGTCTTTGCCGTCTTTGAAACCACGTTTTAATCTGTCCGCAATTGCTTTAATATCAAATTGCCGTTCAGGAACGACGATAGCATCTGCGCCACTGGCTAAACCAACGCGCATAGCAATGTCACCACAATCACGTCCCATCACATTCACAACAAAAACACGGTGATGACTGCTGGCAGTATCACGAATTCTGTCGATGGCCTGCATGGCAGTATTGCAGGCGGTATCAAGACCAATTGTATACTCAGTGTAAGGAATATCATTATCAATGGTACCTGGTAAACCAATAGAATTAATTCCCAAACGGGTTAATGCCAGCGCACCATGATATGAACCATCACCGCCAATTACAATTACAGTATCTATGTCATGCTTTTTTAATTGCTCTACTCCCTTTTCTTGCACTTCTTTTTGTGCAAATTCCGGGTAACGGGCACTGTAGAGAAAAGTACCACCTGCATTAATCATGTGATCAATATTTTCAGCAGTTAATGTTACAAAGTCACCAGCTACAAGCCCGGCAAAACCATAACGAATACCAACAACACCAAGTCCATGATGAATAGCGGTTTTAGTTACTGCCCTAACAGCCGCATTCATGCCAGGAGCGTCGCCGCCGCTCGTTAAAATTCCAATTCGCTTCATGAATTCACCTCATCAAGATTTATTGTGTAATTTCTCACATCCACTAAATTTTAACATTCTTTCACGAAAAAATCTCACAAAAAAGGATTAAAATTCTTGATTTGACGGTCTTTTTTGATGTTAGCGGTAACATCACTTATTTGTTAACGCTTAACCAAAAACTCTAGTCTTGTAAATTAACAACCTTTAAATTTGTTAAAATATATTGTTTTTTACTCGAATCGAAGCGATTATTCTGAACTCTTATGCCTAATAAATAAATATTACCCTCCTTTAAATTCGATTGAATTTTATCATAAACACCAGGAAAAATTACAATATCCTGCTTACTAGTCGTATCGGCAAAATTGCCAAAAGCCATGGTTTGACCCTTTTTAGTTCTGACTAACTTTAGTGACATTAATTTTCCTACAGCTATGCCGCTTTCATGAATTTGAAATTCACTTAGTGCTTTTGCATTAAATTTTTGCGCGTATTTTTCTACTGTTATTAACGGTGATGTTAACGTGGAAAAGCCCAAGGACTCTACCTCCATGACTGCTTTTTCCTGTTTGCTTGGTTCAGGGGCATCTTTGACAGGTATACCTCCCAACCCTTCTGATAAAGCTAAATTTTCTCCAGTCAATTTAACGTTTTCAATAGTTTCAGGGCAGTTCTGCAATAATTCGTTACGATTTTTGTTTATCCGGTCAAAACAGCCTGCTTTGATAAGGGTTTCAATGACATTTGTAATACTATTGGCATTAATAAATTTAATATCAATTTGCCGTAAAAAGCCTGCTAAAGAAGTAAAAGGTTTTATCTTGCGTTTAGCAATTATTTCTTTAAGAAAATCAATTCTGACACCTTTAATTGCTCTGAGACCAACTAAAATCTGACCATCAATTACCTGATACCATAAAGAGCTTTTATTAATATCAGGTGGCAAAATTTTAACGCCGTCTTCTTGTGCTCGCATTATATATTCACTTGCTTTATTTTGATTTCCGATATTGGAATTAAGCATAGCCGCATAGAACTCGGCGGGATAATGAACCTGCAAATAAGCCAGCCAAAAAGCAATCATAGTATATGCCACAGCGTGTGAACGGTTAAAGCCATAATTAGCAAATTGTTCAATATAGTCATATACCCGAGTGGCAACTTGAATACTATGGCCCTTTTTTACAGCACCAGAGATAAATTTAGATTTTTCCTGTTCAATAACTTTTTGGTCCTTTTTTGACATTGCCCTGCGTAAAATATCTGCTTCGCCTAAAGAGAAGCCCGCCAAAACCTGAGCAGTCTGCATAACCTGTTCCTGGTAGACTAAAATTCCATATGTTGGAGCCAAGATTGTTTTTAAACTGGGATCAGGATAAGTGACTTTTTGTTTACCCCTTTTACGAGCAATAAAAGTGTTAATATTCTGCATTGGACCTGGACGATAAAGTGCATTGACTGCTACCAGGTCTTCAAAATTATCTGGGTGCAGTTCACGAAGCACATTACGAATCCCAGCAGATTCAAATTGAAAAACAAGTTCTGTTTCGCCTTTTTGAAAAATATTTAAAGTTGCGGGGTCATCCAAAGGAATCTGATTAAAATCGATTTTTTTACCTTGTTCACGAATCATTTTTGCTGTATCACCAAGGATAGTCAAATTTCTCAACCCTAAAAAATCGATCTTTAATAAGCCCAGAGCTTCAACGTATTTCTTAGTTTGCTGCGTTAACGGTATCCCTAGTTGGCCAGCCTGTAAGCCTGCAATGGCAGCAATAGAATTATCACTGACAACTAAACCAGCAGCATGAATTGAATAGTGTCGTGGTAACCCTTCTAAGCCACTGGCAGTTTCAAAAAGCAATTTGTTGGTATCACTAGTATTTACCAACATTTGCATTTTTTTAGATTCCTTATAGGCTTGAGCAAGACTAATTTTACCTTTGGCAAAAGGCACACTTTTCGACCATTCACTCAATTGCATTTCCCGCAAGCCAAAAACCCGTCCGGTATCACGCAAAACTTGTTTGGCCGCTAACGTACCAAAAGTAAGAATTTGAGCCGAGTGATCCATACCATATTTAGTAAACATGTACTTAATGACATCGTCACGGCGATTGTCTGGAATATCTAAATCGATATCGGGCATTTCGTGGCGAGCTGGATTAAGAAAACGCTCAAAAAGCAAATGATATTCAAGCGGATCAACTTCTGTAATGTACAGTGCATATGAAACTAAAGAACCACATGCCGATCCTCGTCCAGGACCCATCACAATATCACTTCGATGACAATAGTTTACAACATCCCAAACAATCAAAAAATAGTCGTTAAAGCCCATTTGATCGATCACCTGCAACTCATAATTGAGCTGCTTTTGATAACTTGCAGGAACTTGGCCCTGCTTAAAACGACTCTTTAAGCCATTTTCGGCTAAATACCTTAGGTAATCCTTTGAACTTGTATATTTTTTTTGTTTATATTTAGGTAAAACTGGAGTTTGAAAAATAACTTTAGCATTACATAAGGAGGCTATCTTTCCAGTATTACTTAAAGCGTCATCCAAGCCTAATTCATGGTACCGCTCACTTAATTTCTGAACGGATGGTAAATAATGTGAGCCTGACTGTTTTGCTAATTCTGCAGTATCTTGTAACACTTCTCCTTTTTTAATGGCCTGTAAAGTTTTTCGTAAAAATTGATCACGCGGTTTTAAATAGCAAGTATCTTCAACGCTAACTAATGGTATTTCAAATTGCTTTGACAAAGTCTTAACATATTGAATGTATTTTTTTTGCTTTTCGTTACCATAAACACCAATATAAAGAGAACTAGACTTAGGTACTAAACTGATTAATTGACGCAAAAAATCTGTACCTAAATTTTCATTTTGTAATTGCAGATTCAACAACTCACTGTGAGAATTTGCAGGTATTATCAAAATCAGTTCATTCAAATCCTTAGTCAAATCTGTTAAAGTCAAAATTTTTTGCTTATTGCCATTATCCGTTAAAAGGTTAATTCTACTTGATAAACGCAAAATGTTACGGTAACCCTCATCAGATTTTGCCAGTGCTATTAGATCATATTGGTGAGCACTGTCAATTAAGCCGTTTAATCTTAATTGCATCCCTAAGAGAGGTTTAATACCGACTTTTTGGGCTACCTCAAAAAAGTTAACCAGACCGTATGTAACATTCACGTCGGTCAATCCGATAGCTTCATAGCCTAACTTTTTGGCAGTAGTAACCAAGTCAAAAATTTTTACTGGACTTTCTAAAAGTGTAAAAGAGCTAAGATTCTGTAATGCAGCGTATTTCATTTTTCGGGTCACCCTCCATATAATTTAGTATACCAAAAAGCTATCTTTTGGATTGAAAACCTGCATAATATTTGTTAGAATTCAAGGGTATGAAAGAAGGAAACGCTATGGGTCGATATATTGTAACTATTTGCTGGAGCGTTGTTTACATGCTAATTGTAGGCTTTATTGCAGCTCCGTTAACCCAACATGTTTTTAATTTTGGCGAGGCTGCTATTGTAGGCTTGATCTTCGGCTTGCTATTTGCAGCAATTATTCCTACAATTACAGCACATTCTCATAAAGACAAGAGCAAATATTCAAAACTTAAGTAAACAAAAGTCATTAGCTTACCCGCTAATGACTTTTTTCTTTATTTAAAATAATAGTTATGTGTTACTTTGCTCTTAGGTCGACCTTTGGTTAAGTATTCCTGAAGCATTTCTATATAATCTTTATCACCAATTTGCTCAATTTTACTAATACTGTATTCTGGATAAAATCCTCCACCCATAGCACGATAGTTATTAACAGCCAAACGATATGTTTTGTTTGCTAAAATTGCTCGTCCGTGTAATTCAAACTTTGTCAAACGTTCACCTTCTGGCTTTTTGATATCAGCTTCATAAACAAGCGGATAAAACAAATCAAAATTAAAAAGTTGACCACGATATTGAGGGGCAAAGCTAACATTGCCTTTTTGGTCTTTAGTTAAAAATTTAAGTGAGTATTCAACAATATGGCGTAATTCTTTACCGATTACTTTAACAACACATAACTGATTAGCAAAAGGATAATTTAACAAGATATCGCGCATTGAAACATTTTTGCCAAAGCCCTTGGCAGTTTCACTCATTAATGCAGTTGCTGAAATATCAGCGTGGGTAAAATAAAGCTGCATATTTTGCAACAAATTAATAAAAGAGGAGCCCTCAATTCTTGCCTTATTAGCATTTGCTACAGGTGCAGGATTATCTAAATGAGCAATTGGCTGATCAAACCATTTTTGCGACTTTTTTTCTAAAGATAGGCTGACTGAATTAATTTCGGCAGCAGGCTTATAATCACTTGCATCAATTAACTCAGCTGACATAGCTTTAATCTTCTTACTTTGTTTGTCAATCTCCAGCACTATCTTGCCAATGGCTTCTCCACGATAACCCGGCTGGACAATCGCAGTTTTATTTATCACCGCGTTCATTTTGCGATGCTGATGCCCAGTTAACATTACATCTATTTCCGGAATTTCTTGTAAAAGGCGGTAGCCCTCATTTTCTCCAGTAGCTGGTTCAGTTTTACTTCCTGATTCAATATCAGCCTCGAAGCCACCATGATAAAGAACAGCTAAAACAGCGACTTTTGGCCTTAAGAAAGGTATTAAACGCTTAACCTGTGCAAAAGCAGACCTAAATTCTAAGTTTGCAACATGTTCTGCCGGTTCCCAAAATGGTATTCTCTGCGTAGCAATTCCAATAATTCCTACTTTTATACCATTTTTATTTATAATGATATAATCTTGACCAAAAGCTGGTCGACCAGTTTTTCTAGCCAAAATATTACTGTTTACAAATGGCGCTCTGCTATATGAGAGATACTGTTTTAAATAATTCAAGCCAAAATTAAAATCATGATTACCCAAACAGCGCGCGTCATAGTTAATTAGATTGTAACACTCTGCAAACTTTTTTAATGCGGAGTTATTTTTGCTCTCGTGAACATAAGCTGCTAAAGGTGAACCCTGCAAACTGTCGCCTGCATCAGTAACTATCACGTTTTCAGGACCATATTTTCTTTTTTGTTCTTCTACTATGCTTTTTAGTCGGCTAAGTCCGAAAGGAGCTGAATAATCATTCTGGTTTTGATAGTCAGTAGGCATAATAAAGCCATGGATATCGCTGGAGTGTAAAATTACTAATTTCATTTCGTCTTTTTAATCTTTCTAATCAAACCATGCAAATAAAAATCAGTATCTTTTTGCATAAAAAAAGACACCGCTTCTTGGTGCCTCTTAATTATTGATTGTCATTTGAGTTAGTTTGACTAACAACTTGACGACCCTTGTAATATCCTTTAGGTGAAACGCGGTGGCTTAAACGATATTCACCAGTAGTTGCATCATAGTGCATTGCTGGCACAGTTAACTTAATATGACCACGACGTGAACGTTTCTTTTGCTTAGAAGTATGTCTTTTAGGAACTGCCATTGAACTGATCTCCTTTTTTGTAGAATTACGATTTTAGGTGCTTTTAGTCGCCCAAAATACTTCACGCTTGTTAATGATACTATTGTATCCCAAATAAATCAAGCTATATTAGTTATTCTTGTCTTGATTATGACCATAGGAGCCCCAGAAGTAACCAATCAAAACTCCAATTATGATCATTAATACTAAAACAATGATCAAAGGTAACTTAAGTTTGAATAAACCAAAATTAATAGCCACATTGTTAGTATTCAAAACAACGAATATAACTGCCAATAACGTTAAGATTAACGTGAAAATAAGTTTAATCTGACTAGTTTTACTTTTCATAATCCGCACTACTTTCTGGAAGCAAACTTAAGGGACAGCTTATCACCAATCTTAGGAAACAAGTTATATAATTTTGCTAAAACAGCCAGACTGACAGGCAAATTCAGTTCCCGTTTATTACTACCGAAGAAATGAACTACTTGCCAAGCAACATCATCGGGATCAAGCATAAATTTTTGCACGTTGTCGACATAATGGCCACTGGTATCTGCAATATTGAAGAAATTGGTGTAAACAGGACCAGGATTAACCGTCATCACCTTAACACCAAATGGTTTTAGCTCCAAGCGCAACACATTTGAGAACTGAATCACTGCAGCTTTTGACGCGCTGTAGGCTGCAGATTTCACAGTAGGAATTTTGCCGGCAATCGAACCAATATTGATGATTTGACCCGATTTTTGTTCCATCATTAGGCGACCCACTAAACGACTAAAATACATTAATCCTAAAACGTTAACTTGAAACATCGCAGTAACTTCGCGCCGATCTGATTCCACAAAGTTTTCAAATTTACCAAAGCCAGCACAATTGACTAAATAATCAATATGCTTAGCTAATTTAATAATTTCAGTAAATGCAGCATCAATTTGGTCACTTTGACTCATGTCCGTAGCTATTGTATAAGAAGCAGCTCCCGACAATTCATGGGCTTCAGAAGCCACTTTTTCCAATTTGGCTTGATTTCTGGCAATTAGAATAACCGTTGCACCTCTACCAGCACTTTCGAGCGCAATAGAGTGACCTATTCCACTGGAAGCGCCAGTAATTACCACTACTTTATTTCTAAGAGAATCACTCATTTTTTTCCCCTTTCATAGGAATTACAATCCGATCAAAATCGTTAGCTAATTTAGTGTTTGAAAAAACTTTTTGTGCCTGATTTTCTAATTTTTTAGCCTTAACACCCAAATACCTGGCAGAAATATGATTCAAATATAAATATTTAACATTATTATCACGTGCAATCTTTGCTGCTTCAACGGCTGTGGAATGGTAGTACGAATGGGCTAAATTAGTTTCATTACCTGCAAAAGTTGATTCATGTACCAAAACATCCGCATTTTGTGCCAACTGCGCTATTGCAGGAGTTGAGCGCGTATCATAGA
The DNA here is from genome assembly GCF_036246345.1 of Lactobacillus rizhaonensis. Taxonomy (NCBI): domain Bacteria; kingdom Bacillati; phylum Bacillota; class Bacilli; order Lactobacillales; family Lactobacillaceae; genus Lactobacillus; species Lactobacillus rizhaonensis. Next base: position 257,932 of record NZ_BTTV01000001.1, read on the forward strand.
TAATAGTAACTATTCTGCCCTTTTTATCAGGTCCTAAAAAGTTCTTACCATCTAATATAGTACCATTTTCTAGAGTTATTTCTTCCCCATTCTTAAGTTTACCAAGTAATGGACCATTAGGTACATTATATTGCGCTAATTTATCCATTAAAAGTTCTCCCGGTTTATCGTCTTCAACTACACGATAACCAAAACTAGGTATTCGATGGGCTAATTTTTCTGTATAAACTCTAAAACCTTTTCCTTGATAGATTAATCCACCTTCGTCCAAAACGACAAATTTGATCGGATAGCTAATTTTTGTACGAGAAATTTTCAAAGCCGTCCGCACGAATTGCTCTAAACCAGCAGGACCATAAATAGTAATTGGACCCACATCACCTTGAAAAGATCTCGTTGCTAGTAATCCTGGTAACCCAAATATATGATCGCCATGATTGTGGGAAATAAATATTTTGGTTACTTTACGCAACCTAATATTAGTTCGCAGTATCTGATGTTGCGTTGCTTCACCGACATCGAATAACCAAATTTCATTAATCTCATCGAGCATTTTTAAAGCAATACTTGATACATTACGTTTCTTTGAGGGTTGTCCTGCTCCAGTTCCTAAAAATTGTAACTCCATCTTATTCCTATCTAATACTTAGCATTTTCAACTATTTTTTTAACTATTAATACACTATAATGCTTCGATCCCAATGGCGTAGGGTGAGTTTTATCTTCATAAAACCAGTCAGGATGTTTTTCTGCATAAGCGTGCCAATCAATTACTACAAAATTATGATATTTTTTGGCAGCTTTGGCTAATAAGCCGTTAACCTCATTTTGCCACGGTTTAGCAGGTACATAGGTATTAATCCAAAATACTTGTCTTTTATTTCCCAGTTGATTCATTAAATCATCTATATCGGACATTTTGAAAGGCCCATTGGTTCCTAAGCCGATTAAGACATTTTTACCTAAAACTTTTTTATTTTGATATTGTTTTAATAAGCCAAACGAAACATTTAGCTGACGGGAAATTGCGGCATCAATCACAGCTTTGGGCAGCAGACGATTCAAATCTGCGCTTGAACCCGCCATGACAGAGTCACCAATAGCAGTTAATTCTACTTTTCTTGCCAACTGTAACTCTGTTTGTGAAATACCAAATTTTATAAAAGACTTATTAACGGGATGTTTTTTGGCAGCTCGCTCAGCTTCTTTTAATAGTTTAGCCTTTTTTTGTTCTTTAGGTTTGATTTTTTGGTATTTTGCTATTAATTCATTATTATCTCTTTTTTGCTGTTTTCGATTAGCTTTAATTCTGCGCGCTAATTGGCTTTGATTAAAGTTTTGTGCTTTAACAGCCGGTGAAATTAAAATTGCAATACTTCCTGTTAGAAAAATTAAACCTGCCAGTACAGCTTTTGCCTTAATTAGATAATTTTTAGTGTTTTTATCACAAATTTGTTGCCAGCATTTTTTAACTTTTTGCCATGAAATTCTTCCGCATGGTTTTTCTACCAGTCTATATGCAGCTTCACTTAAAAAAATGATTAGACCAATCTCAATTAAATGGTAAAGTTGCACATGATCGGCCATGTCAAAAACCTTATCTTCAAAAAATATCATTACGGGAAATTGGTAAAGATATATTTCATAGCTTCGGGATCCAATCCAATTAAAAATTGGATTGGTTAACCACCTGTTCCAGCGACTTGCTGGATGAGCAATTATACCGACAAGCACAGTTACAAGGAGTGTATATAAGAGCATTCCCCCACAATATGTAAAGGGCTTTTCAGCAGCCATTAACGGGTTAAAAAGAAAAGTTACTATGCCAACAAGACAAATCATCCCGATGGTGTCCATAATGATTGAATCATTATGCTTTATAGTGGTTTTTAATTTATCCATTGGCCAAATAACAGCCAAAGCTGCACCTAAACCCAAAGAAAAAAATCTAGTGTCGGTGCCATAATATATGCGATTGATATCGGTACCAGTGCTATACAATACCGTCATTTCAAGTGCAGAAAGTAAAGTGAAAAACAAAATAATTTTAAAAATGTTTTTCCGCTTTTTACCGTACTTCACTAATAAAAAAATAACTAGCGGCCATAATATGTAAAACTGACCGTTAATGGACATTGTCCATAAATGAACAAAAGGTGATTCATTAGCTGCAAAACGTTCAAAATAACTTTGTCCGTTTAAAATCTGCCAAAAATTATAAATATTGAGTAAATTAGTCACAACTATTTGACTCAACTTGGCCAATAAATTGCGCTGAAAAAGAATTATATATGCCGCAGACAGCCATAATACCGCAATTAATGGTGGATAAATCTTTTTTAATCGGCTCAAGTAAAATTTTTTAGTATCGTAAAAGCCACTTTCTTCATATGACTTAAGCATCTGACACGTAACTAAATATCCTGATAGTACGAAAAAAATCGGTACACCAAGATAGCCACCTGCAAAAGTATTAGGGTCAAGGTGATAAAGTATTACACCGATTACCGCTAAAGCCCTAAGTCCAGAATATCCTGTAATGTATCGATTTTTTGCCATATTTTTCAAAACTTTTCTATTTTTTATTGGACAAATTCAAAATTGAATGAGCCAATGATTACATCATCGCCGTCAACGGCTCCTTTTTTACGCAGAGCGTCATCTACTCCTAGATTTTTAAGCTTTCTAGCTAATCTCATGACACCATCCTGGTAATCGAGATTGGTTCGAGCTACTAATCTTTCCAGACTCTCACCTTTAATTTCAAAAACATGGTCTTCCAGTTTTGTGACTGTAAAAGTGTTCTTTTGCTGCGTTTGATACTTATATTCTTTTACAACTTGCTGAGATTGTGGTTCTTGCTTCTGCTGCTCTTTTTCTACTTGCTCAATTAGGGATGCTGTATCCTGCATTAACTGATCAACGCCTTGATGTGTCACACTGGAAACTGCATATATAGGTTTTTTAATTTGCTTATCTGCTAAGTCGTGTTTAAATTGCTGCAATTTTTCAGCAGAACCCGGAAGATCCATCTGAGTAGCTACAATAATCTCGCGCCTATTTTTTAGACTTTGATCATATTCAAGTAGTTCTTGCCTAACAGTTTGGTAGTCTTTGATTGCATCACGCTCATTGTTAGGATCCATGCTCACTAAGTGCAAAATCACTTTTGTTCTCTCAATATGACGCAAAAACTGTAAACCGAGCCCGACTCCCTGACTGGCTCCTGCAATTAAGCCGGGTAAATCAGCCATTGAAAAATCACGACCGTCAGGTAAAATTACCATGCCCAAATTTGGTGTTAAGGTAGTAAAAGCATATGCTGCAATCTTGGGCTTAGCCTTAGTTACGACTGATAATAATGTTGACTTACCAACTGAGGGAAAGCCCACCAGTCCAACATCAGCCAAAACTTTCAATTCCAGGCGTAAAACACGATCTTCTCCCGGCTCTCCATTCTCTGCAATTTCGGGCGCAGTATTGACACTCGTTGCAAAGTGAATGTTGCCTCGACCGCCACGGCCACCGCGAGCTACAACTAATTCTTGTTTATTCTTAGTTAAATCACCAATTTCTTCATTAGTGTTGAAATCATAAACAGTCGTTCCAATTGGCACTTTTAAATATAAGTCCTTAGCTCCGCGTCCGTATTGGGACTTAATACGACCATTTTCACCATTTTCTGCTTTAAACTTACGGCGATAGCGAAAATCCATTAAGGTTCTAAGGCCACTATCGGCAACAAAAATAATGCTTCCACCCCGGCCACCATCGCCGCCGGCAGGGCCACCATTCGGGACATATTTTTCATGGCGGAAAGCGACCATGCCGTCTCCGCCTTTACCAGCTTGGACTTCAATCTTAGTTTGATCGACAAATGTAGGCATATAGAATCTCCTTCCGTCTTTCTTAACTACATTACTATACCACACTATTATGTTTAATATCACTTGTTATAAGGTTAGCTTAACTGTTTGCGCCTGGGGCAGAGTTAAACCAGCAGAACGCAACTCGTCAATTGAAGCTTCCTTAATCTTCTTTAGAGAGCCAAATTGTCTTAAAAGCTTATTTCTACTTTTTGGACCTATTCCTTTGATCGCATCTAATTTACTGGACAAAGCATTTTTAGCATGTGTTCTTCTGTGAAAGGTGATTGCAAATCTGTGTACTTCATCTTGAATTCTGGTCATTAAATAAAAGCCTTGAGATTTAGGATCTAAAGGAATTAATTTTAATGGTATGCCGTTAATAGGATCACCATAAAGTAAATGATTAGTCCTGTGCTTGTTATCCTTTACCATACCGGCAACAGGAATATTAAGGTTTAATTCATTGCGTAAAATATCCTCACAGGCATCTACTTGGATCTGGCCGCCATCCATCAAAATCAAATCTGGCATGGGTTTGTGTTCTTTAAGTAGTCTGCTGTATCTTCTGCGCACCACTTCACGAGTATTGCGCACTTCATCACCACCATTTTGGTGTTCTACTTCACCCTTTAGTTTATATTTACGATAGGAATTTTTATCTGGTTCACCGTCTTTAAAGACAACTAAAGCAGAAACGGGATCGGCTCCCTGAATATGCGAATGGTCAAAGCTTTCAATCACATGTCCATATGGCAACCCTAAAGAATCGAAAATTTCTTTTTGTGCTCCTTTAGTTTTCCTATTGCCCAGCTCTAAGAGACGAAACTTTTCGTCTAATTTAAGTTTGGCATTGTCCTTGGCCATATTTAATAAAGACCGTTTCTGTCCTCTCTTAGGCGTCCTAACCGGTACATGCAAAACTTCACTTAGAGCTTCATTATCAATCTTAGCAGGTACTAAAACTTCCTTAGGCACTATTCTGTTTCTTTGCCCGTAAAATTGAACAATAAATGAGGAAAACGTATCTTCGGGGTCATTAGTATCGGTCAAAGGATACATTCTGGTTTCACTTCTAAGCAATTTTGCCTGCCTTAAAAAGAAAATTTGAATAGCTATCCATGATTTATCAACGTAGAAATTGAAAATATCACGTTGAGTATTATCATGAGAAATAATTTTCTGCTTTTCAACTGTTTCTTCAATGTAATTAAGTTGATCACGAATTTCGGCAGCACGCTCAAATTCAAGATTTTTAGATGCAACAGCCATTTTTTGATTAAGATCTTTTTTAACCCAGCCAATATCTCCGTTTAAAAAGCTTTTGATCTTTTTTATTTGAGCTTCATAAACAGACTTTGGTACTATTTTAAAACATGCACCTAAACATTGTCCCATATGATAGTACAGGCAAGGCCTGCCCTGTTTACCATGACAGCGCCTTAAAGGGAAAACTTTTTGAATAAACTTAAGAGTTGCCTGTGCAGCGTAGACATTTGGATACGGTCCGAAATAATAGCCTCCGTCTTTTCTAATTATACTAGTTAATTTGGTCTGGGGATCCCGCTCGTTAGTAATCTCAATATAGGGATAGCCAGTACCCTGCTTTAACTGCACATTATAATACGGTTGGTATTTTTTAATTAATGTTACTTCAAGTAGAAAGGCCTCTTTATCGGTTGAAACAGTGATAATATCATAATCGCGGATATTTTCAACCAGTTCTGCTCGTCTGCCAACTTGGGTACTTTTAAAATATGAACGTACACGGCTTCTAAGATTTTTCGACTTACCGACATATATTACCTTACCGTTAACGTCTTTCATTAAGTAACAGCCAGGTTTAGCCGGCAAAAGTTTTAATTTGTTTTCAATTAACTGAGTTGCCAAAAAATCACTCCTCCAAATTCGCTATCATATTTTAACATACAATTCGCAATTTGAAATTTGCTTTTGCTTAACAAAACAGATCATGCAAAGGATAAAAAAATTCTTCATAGATTATTTTACATAAATTTAATTATTTCAAGTTAATTAACACATGTTTTTCTAGCTTGTTAATTCTATTTTTAATATAATAAAAATAGAAAGGAAAATTATTATGGGTTTAACTTTTAAAAAACAAGATGAATTAGAAAAATTATTTGATAAATTCGCTACTATTCCTGAAGATAAAAAGAAGAAAATATCTAAAAACAATCAAAAAGTCAAAGATAATAATAAATAAAAATGGTTCTGCAATGAGAACCATTTTTTCTTACAAATTTACAGATTTTCTTCTATCCATTGCCATACTTCTTTTACATGCAACTTTTGGACAGAACTAAAAGTAATTACACTTACATTGTCATAATTTAAGTTAATCTTTTGTTTTAAAGTATTAATAACTTGATTTTGTTGATTTTTCTTTACCTTATCAATTTTGGTACAGATTATTAAAATGGGTAAATTAAGATAAAGTGCATAATTATACATGGCCACATCATTTTTGGTAGGTTCATGTCGTGAGTCCATTAAGATAATTAACCCTTGCAAGTTTGCTCGCGTTTCAAGGTAATCCTGAATCATAGTTCCAAACTGCTGTCGCTTTTTTTGCGAAACTTTAGCATAACCATAGCCAGGGACATCAACTAAGTAAAACTCTTGGTTTATCAGATAAAAATTAAGTGTTTGTGTCTTTCCTGGCTGTGCAGAAGTTCTTGCCAAGTTTTTACGATTCAGTAGTGTATTTATTAAGCTGGATTTACCTACATTTGAACGACCTGAAAGCGCAATTTCAGGCAAATTATCTGCTGGATACTGATCTTCACGTACGGCACTAATCGCATACGAGCTATTTTTAATGATCATTGGCTGCCTTAATTTCTTCTCCGTCATCTTGTTCATCATTTGAACGGCGAGTTACTACCGGATCGGCATTGTCTTTTATCACTTCTTTTGTAACTTTAACGCTCGCAATATCAGGTTCACTGGGTGTTTGATACATAATACCCATCATTGCATTTTCTATAATGGTTCTTAAACCACGGGCACCCATATTGCGTTCAATTGCCAAATCTGCAATAGCGTTCAAAGCACTTGGTGTAAAGTCCAAATTAACTTGATCAAGTGACAGCAATTTTTTATATTGTTTTACTAAAGCATTTTTTGGTTCGGTTAAAATTCTTACAAGATCGTTTCTGTCAAGTTTATCAAGGGTCGCAATAATCGGAATTCGTCCAATAAATTCTGGAATCAAACCAAATTTGACGAGATCTCCAGTTGTAAGGTGTTTCATCCAGGAATCATCCTGAACTTTGTTTAGTTCTTTTTCAGCACTGAAACCGATTATTTTTTTGCCCAGACGACTTTTTACGATTTGCTCAATACCATCAAAAGCTCCACCAACAATAAATAAAATATTAGTAGTATTTATCTGAATTAATTCTTGTTGAGGATGCTTACGCCCGCCCTGAGGAGGAACAGAAGCAACAGTTCCTTCCAAAATCTTCAGTAATGACTGTTGAACGCCTTCACCTGAAACATCTCTTGTAATTGAAACATTCTCAGATTTTTTGGAAATCTTATCAATTTCATCAATATAAACGATTCCTCTTTCTGCACGTTCAATATCGTAATCTGCATTTTGCAATAGCTTAAGCAAAATATTCTCGACATCTTCACCGACATAACCGGCTTCAGTTAAAGTGGTTGCATCAGCAATCGCAAAAGGCACGTCCAAAATCCGTGCCAAAGTTTGTGCCAAATAAGTTTTGCCGGAACCGGTTGGCCCTATTAAAGCGATATTCGATTTTTGTAATTCTGTTGAAGAGTCAACATCCATTTGAGTAATCCGTTTGTAATGGTTATAAACAGCTACTGAAAGAATCTTTTTGGCACGTTCTTGGCCAATAACATATTGGTCAAGCTGCTTTTTGATTTCCATTGGTTTAGGTAAATCTTGTGCTTTTTTTAAAGAATCAGATTTCAATTCATCATCAATTATTCTTTTAGACAGATCAACACATTCATTACAAATATAAACCCCATTACCCGCAATCATCTTTTTAACTTGATCTTGTGTTTTGTCACAAAAGGAACATCTAATTTCCTCTTGATCAGTAAATTGTGATGCCATTCTTATCCTCCCTAATATCTACAAGTCCTAGATTAGCATAAATTGCGCTGTGTATATGAATTATTTGCTCGGAGAAAAATAAAAAGGCAGTTTGACACCACCTTTTTACTTAGATAAATTAAAATCCTATTTTTCGTCAGACTTTTTTTCATCTTTTTTTGTTTTGGATTTTGCAACTTGCTTTGCGCTGTCAGCCACAATTTTAATAGCCTTACGAACATTGATATCATGTGAAAGCATATCATCGGTCAAAGTATTGCGCACAGTTTTTTCATCCATGTTGTATTCGGCTGCCAAGTCCTTAATTTCCTTGTCAATTTCTTCTTGTGAAGCTTTAATATCTTCTTTCTTGACAATGGCTTCAAGGACAAGGTTAGTTTTAACCCTTTCTTCGGCATCCTTAGCAAATTGTGAACGCAATTGTGCTTCTGTCGTATTAGTTATCTTGTAATATGTTTCAGGGCTGATGCCTTGGCGTTGCATATTGCCTAAATACTGATTCATTTGCGTATCGATATCTTCTTGAATCATAGCATCTGGAATCTTATCAATAGTAGCATTGGCAACTGCGCCTTCAATAGCAGCTTGCTCAATTTCGTCTCTTGCAGCCTCTTCTTTTTGAGACTTTAAGTCCTTCTTGATTTTTTCCTTTAAATCATCAAGAGTATCAACTGAATCATCCACATCTTTAGCAAATTCGTCATCTAGCTTAGGCAATTGCTTAGATTTAACTTCATGAATCTTGGTAGCAAAATGAGCTTCTTTACCAGCCAAGTCTTTTGCACCATAATCTTCAGGAAATGTGACAACAACATCAACTTCGTCACCGGCTTTATGACCAACCAATTGATCTTCAAAACCTGGTATAAAAGTATTTGAGCCTAAACTAAGTGAATAATCATCTGCTGAGCCGCCTTCAAATGCCTTACCATCAATCGTACCCTTATAATCAATAGTAACAGTATCTCCGTTAGCAGCTGCGCTCTTCTTCAATACTAATTCAGCGTTCTTTTCACGCTCTTCTTTTAATTTAGCATCAACATCTTTAGCATATACACGAGTGTTTTGTTTTGGAACTTCAACTCCCTTGTATTCACCCAATTTTACTTCTGGCTCAACAGTCACAGTGGCTTTCATTTGCCAATCTTGGCCTTTTTCCATTGAAACCGGCAAAATTTGGGGTTGACCTACAGCAGCAATACCAGCTTCTTTAATCGCTGCAGAATAAGCATTTGGCAGCACAATGTTTAATGCATTTTCATATAAAGATTCCTCACCGTAATATTGATCAAAGATCACACGAGAAACATGTCCCTTTCTAAAGCCGGGAACGCGCAGGCTGCCCTTTACCCTTTTAAAGGCTTGATCTAGCCCACGCTTTACATCAGCTTGGGGAATATCAAAAGTAAGTTCACCGGTAGTTTTATCGGTTTTATTCCATTTTACAGACATTAATTAAATACCTCCAATGTCAAGTTAAATTGCATCGTTACATACTAAATTATCTTACATTAAACGCTCGCAAAAAACAAACTTAGGCAAAAAAAGATGTACTTCTATGAAGAAGTACATCTTTTTAAACTGTTTTTAACGAACTAGTCAAGAATTTCAGTAACTTGACCAGCACCAACAGTACGACCACCTTCACGGATAGTGAATTTAGTACCCTTTTCAATGGCTGCTGGTTTAATTAATTTAACAGTAAATTCTGTGTTATCGCCAGGCATAACCATTTCAGTACCTTCTGGTAATTCAATTTCTCCAGTAATATCTGTAGTGTGGAAATAGAATTGTGGACGGTAATCTGAGAAGAATGGGGTATGACGTCCGCCTTCCTCTTTCTTCAAAACGTAAACTTGGCCTTTAAACTCGTGGTGAGTTTGAATTGAGCCAGGTGCAGCCAAAACTTGTCCACGAACAACTTGGTCACGGTCAATACCACGAAGCAATACTCCAACGTTGTCTCCAGCTTCACCTAAGTCCAAAGTCTTGTGGAACATTTCCAAACCAGTTACAACTGATTTAAGAACTTTATCTACCAAACCGACAATCTCAACTTCATCACCAATCTTAACTGTACCACGATCAATACGACCAGAAGCAACAGTACCACGACCAGTAATAGTGAAGACATCTTCAACTGGCATCAAGAATGGCTTATCAGTTTGACGTTCAGGAGTTGGAATGTATTCATCAACTGTGTCCATCAACTTCATGATAACTTCTTCTTGTTCCTTGTCACCTTGTAAAGCTTTCAATGCTGAACCACGGATAACTGGAATGTCATCACCAGGATAATCGTATTCAGTCAACAAGTCACGAACTTCCATTTCAACCAAGTCAATTAATTCTGGGTCGTCAACTAAGTCAGTCTTGTTTAAGAAAACAACAATGTAGTTAACACCAACTTGACGAGCAAGTAAAATGTGTTCACGAGTTTGTGGCATAGGACCATCAGTTGCGGCAACAACTAAAATAGCTCCATCCATTTGTGCGGCACCAGTAATCATGTTCTTGATGTAATCGGCGTGACCTGGGGCATCCATGTGGGCGTAGTGGCGATTTTCAGTTTCGTACTCTACGTGAGCGGTATTAATAGTAATACCACGTTCCTTTTCTTCTGGAGCTGCATCGATTTCTGAATAATCTTCTGCCTTAGCCAAGCCCTTTTCTGATAAAACTTTAGTAATAGCCGCTGTTAAAGTGGTCTTACCATGGTCAACGTGACCGATAGTACCAATGTTTACGTGTGGCTTTGTTCTAACGTAATGTTCTTTTTCTGCCATTAAAATGACCCTCCTGTAAATTTGCAAGAAGTCCGTTGAGTAAGTAACGGATAGTTCTCTGTTGAATATTGTACTACTTTCATAGGCAAATGCCTAGTATTTTAATGCATAGAGCCATGCCTAATGAAAACGTCCTTTGCTATTATACTAAATACTTTGAAAAAGTAAAGACATTTTATCCAATTTTATTCGGATATATTATGATCGATTTTCTCAAACAGTTTTTGATTGCTTCGGCCATCATGATTTTCAATATAAGAAGCAATATCGCTGGCAAAACTGTCGGGATTATCAACATACTTATATAGTTTAGGATAAAGACTGCCTAAAATCAAATTTACTTCACCTAAAACTGCAGGAAGTTGGCTTGGTTTATGATAATACCGAGAGCCGATGCCTGATACAACTTCTCGATATATCGCATCTTTTTCGAGTAAATTTATTTTTTGAGGAATAAATTGCTCTTCCTGCCCCAATACCAAAACCCTAAATGTTTCCTGAAGTCCCAGTCGAAACAAATCCTCAATTAAAACCAGACGAATTGCAAAGTTTAAACTGGGATCCAGCAACAAACTCTGAGCAAAATTTTTAAAATTTGGTAAATCTAACTTAAATAATTGTTCGTAATCAAATTTTGTCGGCTTGCTTTTTTGCTTGAAAGTAACCATTATTTGCTGCTGCTTCGTCTTACTAACAGGTTCAACTAAATCCGGTAACTCGTATGAGGTAATATTTTTTACCTCTAATGCTTCAATAGAAAAGTGATTCATTTTCAGAATTCTACTGTATTCGCGAAAAATTTTAGGATTAGTAAACAAGTCTTTTTCTTCTTTAATTAGCTCATAAGCTGAATAATTTTGTTTATCTTTGAGATAAAGCTCGCAAAGACTAAGTATGACTTCATTACTTGGTCCGTCTCTTAGTGCTTCTTCAAGATTTTGTATTGCTTGAGCAAAATCTCCTTTTGCTGCGGATTTTTGGGCTAAACTAAGCAGATTTTTTTGACTTAATGAGGTCATTTATTTATCTTTCTTGATAATTCTTTGACCAGTTTTATTGACATCAACAGGATGATGAGTTTCTTTCTTGGGCAACTCGCTCTTGCTGTTTCTCTTCTGCATAGCACGATGGCGGTTTTGGTTAACCTCCATTACTACTGGTAAAACTACTGGGCGTCTATTCGTTTTGCGGTAGAGAAACTTTTCCAAATCATTTCGAACATCCTGCTTAATTTCAGTCCAATCAAATTTTTTATGTTCAAAGTTATTAGTGATAGTTTTTTTAATCAGTTCAATGCTGTCACGCATCAGTTGCTGATTGGCCTTAATGTAAACAAAGCCTCTACTGGTAACTTGTGGTTGAGCAATAATCTTTTTCTTACGGCGATCAATTGTGACAACAGCAATAAAGATACCATCATCTGATAATACTTCTCGGTCGCGTAAAACAATATTACCAACATCCCCGATGCCAGAACCATCAATCATCGTATCCTCACCTGGTACTGGATCTGTTAAATACAGGCGCTTTTGATTGAAATCGTAGTTTAAGCAATCACCATTCTTGGTAATAAAAATATTATCTTTATCCAGTCCTGCCCTAATAGCTAAGTCTTTGTGTACTTCAAGCAGTCGATATTCACCAATAACGGGAATTAAAAATTGCGGCTTCAAAATATCAATAAGTAGTTGTAAGTCACGACCTGTTGCGTGTCCACTCGTATGCTTTGCCTTACCTAATTGAATAACGGTTCCACCAGCACGATAAACCAGATCACTGGTTTGTGCCACAACCGTTTCCACAGAATGAGAAGGTGTAGTCGCAATAAAAACTAGGTCTCCCTTATGAATTGTGATCATGCTGTGACGGTTCTTAGCCATTTTTTGCAATGAATTTAAGGGCTCACCCATTTGACCAGTTTCCAAAATAACTGTCTTTTCATCTGGAGTTTCTTTTAAATTCTTAACCCTCATTAGTAAACCTTTAGGGACATTTAAATAACCCAGATTCATTGCGGTACGAACTATTTTAGCTAAATCTCTACCTGTTAACAAAACATGCCTACCCGTTTGATAGGCCGCGTTTAAAACTTCTTGAATTCTAATTAGATTAGAGGCTTTTGCAGCAACAATTACCCGACCATTTGCATTACGAAAAACATTTGTAACATAGTCTCCAATGTCCTGTTCAGCAACATTTGGTAAAGATGCCTCTGCATTTGAAGAGTCACTTAACAAAGCCAATACTTTTTTTTGACCAATTTCAGCTAATCGATCTAGATCAGTACGGTATTTGGGAGCAGCGGAAGGGTCAAACTTAAAGTCGCCTGTGTAAACAACCTCTCCAGCTGGAGTATGCACATCAATGCCAAGAGAATCAGGTATGGAATGCGTAGTTGGGAAAAAAGAGATATTAGCATTTTTAAATTCAATCTCTGTTTCCGCATCGATCACATGAAAGAGACTGTTTTTACACCGCTTGTTCTCACGTCTTACTGTTATTTTGGCCAATTCAATTGTTAATTGGGAGCCAAAAACCGGAATATCATATTTTCTTAAAATATAAGGCAAAGCACCAATTGAATCTGCATGTCCATGTGTTAAAAAGATGCCGACTACCTGATCACCATATTGCTCGAAAAAATCAAGATCTGGAATAACCAGATCTATTCCAAACAACGTACTGTCGGGATATTTAAGGCCGGCATCAAGAACAAAAATTTCATCATTAACTTGAACAGCGAACATGTCTTTTCCTTGCTCACGAACACCGCTCAGAATCATAATTTTAACTTGATCAGTCATTATATTTCCTTTTCTTTAATTGCTATTCAGTTGTTATTTATGGATCAGATGATCACAACGTAAAAAGTATCTTTTTTTATTCTAGCATAAAATGGTATTATGACAAAAATAAAAAAGCCGATTCAATACTCGAACCAGCTTTTTTAGATCTCAATTAAAATTAACGACGTAAACCTAACTTCTTAATTAATTCACGATAGCGATTAATATCTTTGTTTTGTAAATAACGAAGCAAGTTACGACGGTGACCGATTTTCTTCAGCAGGCCAACATAAGAATGGTGGTCATGTGAGTGGTTTCTCATATGCTCAGTCAGATTATTAATATCTGTAGTCAAGATTGCCACTTGAACCTCAGTTGAACCTGTATCACCTTCGTGAGTCGCAAATTTTTGAATGATTTCATCTTTTTCAGCTTTTGAAATTGCCATATTATTTTCACCTTTCACTAAAATAATTGCCGTTAACAACGTTAACCGTCAGGTGTGAGCGTGCAAACAGCGTTAACGGTTCACAACAATAGTATAATACAGACAATTTTTTTAAAAAGCAAGTATAATTTATCTTGCATCTGCAATTATCTTTCAGTATAATCTATAAAGTAGAATTACGATCAATGGAGGTGAATTTTATGCCACAAATCAAATCAGCTATTAAGCGTGTTAAGACTCAAGATGCTGCTAGAAAGCGCAATGCTGCTCAAATGAACAAGTTAAGAACTGCCGTTAAGAAGTTTAAGACTGCTCAAGCTGCTGGTGCTGATAACGCCTCCGAATTACATGTAGCTGCTGCTCGTGCTATTGACAAGGCAGCTTCAAAAGGACTTATTCACAAGAATAAAGCTAGCCGTGATAAGAGTCGTTTAGCTAAACTTGCAAAATAATAATTTTGATTAAATGATAATCAAAAAGACAGAAGTGAAAATCATTTCTGTCTTTTTATTTACCAGAATTTTTACATAATCAGACATTAAGAATAAAGAGCTTCAAAAAATTATCTGCTCGATATTGACCGTTTTTATACTTATAATCCAGCTTAATTGCTTGCTCTAATAACTGTGCTACTTTTTCTTTTGCTAACTTATTTTTAAGGGCCAACTTAACACGATAAGGATGAACACCTAGTTTTCTTACAATTTCAGCTTCACTTCTTCCTCTTGCTTTAAGTATTTTAACTATCAAGATCATTTCTAATTGATTTTCAAAAACGGCAAGTATTTGAACTGGATTATTCCCATTTTGAAGCTGATTATTTAACCGAGCGATAGCTTCTTGGTAATTTTGAGCTAAAGCTGAATCTAAAATTGCAAAAATATTTTGTGCCAGTGATAAATCAACATTCTTTTCAACTAATTCACTAGTAATATTTCTGTCAACAGCTACCATCTTCAGCTTATTATAATTACTTAAAACAATATCTAAAACTTGGTCACTGCGTTCAAGCAACAATGTGGCAGCAGTATTGGTAATATGATAGCCTTCAGTCGTTATAATTTCTCTAACTATTTTATTCAAATCATACGGTCGAACTTGAGTACCAACAACGTTAAAATTTTGCGTAATGCTCTTCGTTATTTTTTTGCGCCGATCTAATTTTTCATAAGAGGCGACAATAACTATGACATCATCAAGTTCTGTTGTATTTATAAAAATATTTTGCAGTTGAGTGACCTGCTTTTGATATTTTTTGGGAACTTTTGACGTTAAGAAAAATGGGTTCTTAATTGTTATTACTTTTTTCTGGCTAAAAAGACTTGATTCAGTGAGATCTGCAATTAATTCATCTAGCCCCTCTGCTTCGCAATCAACGGATACTTTTTCATAATCTGCGAAAATTTTATCATGTATATACGAGTTAGTAAGATATTCATTTAAAAAACTATCATTTCCATTAATTAAAGTATTCAAATTTTTCTTATTTGAGTTTTTAAACAAAGAAAGCAATGTCATTTCTTAATCACCGGTAAAAATCTTTTAAATTTTGGTTTTATTAAAACACCATAGTTCCAAGTTATCATACCACAGTCTTGAGTTGAAGCCCATGGAATATGTTGACTTCGAAGAGTGGCAATAGTTTCTGGATGAGGGTGGCCAAAGCGATTCTTACGGCCAGCAGAAATAAAGACTCTTTCTGGTTGCAAAGCTTGCAAAAATTCTTTATTGGAAGCGGTTCGACTACCATGATGCCCTAACTTAAAATAATCAGCATGTAAATGATAACGGCTCAATATTTCCAGTTCCCCTTTTTGTCCCAAGTCTCCAGTAAACAGCCAGCTTTTGTTTGCTAATCTAAGTAATAACGAAAGTGAATCCTCATTTTTACCAATACCTGGCTTAAAGGGGTATACAACTTTGAAGGAAATTTGTGGCTCATTTATTGTTTCATCGGCTAACAACTGTACAATCTGCCCTTTTTGAATCAGACCTATTATTCTTTTACGAAATGAAGGATTTCTTATCAATCCTTCTGCCATATACAATTTCTTTACTCGAATTTGACTCAAAAGTGGCCTTAAGTCCCCTACGTGATCGGCATCCTGATGGCTGATAAAAATGCCATCAATTTTATTTATTCCTTGTGCTTTCAAAAAAGGGACAGTAATTTTATTGATCTGTGGGGTTATTTTTTTACCATTAAAATTCAATTTTCCACCAACATCAATAAGATAAACGTGCCTAAAAAGGGGCGTAGAAATTAAGATACTATCTCCCTGTCCTACATCAATAAAAGTTACTTGACCTTTGAGAGGGAAGTGAATCGTTAAGAAGATTAGTCCATACATAATTAATGTAAGGTTAAAAAAACGTATAATTAATTTTTGACTTTTAGGCTTTTCATTTATTAATAATAACAGTATAGAGGTTAACAATAATAAAAGCAGGCATTGCCACCAATTAATTTTTCCGAATGTTAAAAGACCAATTTTACTATTAGAAACTCTCGCAATTACTTTCTCACCTTGTTCAAGTATCTTTTCAAGAAAGTAACTGCATCCTGGACTAATGTTAAAGATAATTAAATTAAAAAAAGTTAAAGGCATAACAACCCAGTTAAAATATGGTACAACCAGCAAATTAAAAAAGACCGTTAGAAGATTAAACTGAAAAAAATGAAATAAAAGTAGTGGCAATAATAAATTGTTTAAAGCCCAGGACTGTCTAAACCTAGTCAGGCTTTTAGTCATCTCAAGGCCCAAGGCCAAAATGTAACTTAAAAGAGCCCCGGTACTCATCATGAGCCGAGGATTGACAGTCAAATGCAAAACAGCCGTTAATCCTAGTAGATCAGACTTATTAATCTTCAGCTTATTCAACGAAAAAATTTGCCCCAAGACATAGGTTAAGCTCGCTCTAATAAATCCAGCTTGACCATTACTCAGACAAATACCGACTAACAAGATAAACAAGCAAAAAATAAAAGTTTCCTTTTCGGTTAATTTACAGTAATAGCACATTGTACTTATTACTAGTGTGTAAATACCAACATGCAAACCGGAAATGCTTAGAATGTGAATTACCCCGAGGTCACGATAATTACTTAGTATATTCTGAAACTTCTGATCGGGACTTTCTCCTAATATAAGTTCATTACTAAAAAAAGATAAAATTGGTGGTAACTTTTGCAAAAATTTCTTTAACTGAAAACGCCAGTAATGCAGGTAATTTGATAATCCTCCTTTCTTAATTTGGATCTTAAAGCTCATTAATTTAATTTGCCGAGTAATCTTTTTACTTCGATAATATTTTTGCTGGTCAAATTCACCATAATTCGAAGCTGGTTCAATTGGATTAACATCACCAGATAAATCATATAATACGACCTTATAGCCATAATTTAATTGCTTTAGCTGACCCGGGCTCAATTTGCCAGAAACTAAAATTTTACTGCCAGCTGTATGCCCTTCAACCGTGAACCAATCATCGGAAATCTTCATTTTGTCTGGAAAAAAGGTAATAAGTGTATTGGGTTTAAGTACAAAGTCAGCTTTCCGCATGTCAAAGTGAAACCTAAGAACAATTGCAAAAAGAATAATAAGAATTAGCCATTTTAAAGAATTAAATTTACATAAAAGTAAAAAACCTAAATAAAAAACTATTAAAAAGCAAGTAAATTTTTGTACAAAGGTATAGCATTGATATTTCAAAAAGCTTAAATTAATTAGTAATAAGGCAAGTAACAGGAAAAACCCTGGTCGCAATATATCAAATTTCCAATTGGTCTTTAAGCGCCGCAAAAGTCTTTTCTCCAATTCCCGATACCTGCATTAAATCTTCAAGAGATTTAAATTCACCGCTTTTTTGACGGTAAGCAATAATTTGTTGAGCCTTTTTTTCACCGATACCATTTAGTTGTTGCAGTTGGCTTACGTTTGCAGTATTAATATTCACCTTGTTACTGACATTAGTTTGGTCACTTGTTGTCTCAGGGGCAGAAGTAGAACCATTGGAAGAAACCGATTCAACAACTTGCTCTGCTTTAAGTTTTTCACCTTTGTATGGAATGTGAATTTTGTCCTGATCTTTCAATATTAATGCTCGGTTAACATTTTTTAGCTGAGCATTGTTCTTAATCCCCCCTGCAGCCGCAATTAAGTCGTTTAAACGTGCTCCACTTTTTAAAGTATAGACGCCTTGGTGGCTAATCGCGCCTGAAATATCACAGGTAACGTCTTTAGGCTTAGTCGCAGCCACTTTTTTGGTAACAGCTTCAGTATTTGACAACTTTTTACTTGGATTACTGCCAGCCTTATTTTCATTTTGCACAGTATTCTCATTTTCATAATCAAATTCGTCAAAATTGTCATTTGAGTTTGGCCTTTTAGACCAAACTAATAGAACAATGACCAAAAGAACCATTCCAATAAAAAGATATTGTTTGTGTTCTTCAATAAAAGCTTTAATTTTTCCCCAATTCATTTTTTCAACTCCCATTTATAAGTACGCAAAAAAAGCCCAAAAATTTGGGCTTTTAGTATTTAATGATAATTTTGTTTTAAATAATGGAGTGCATCATCAAAAGTACGAACGGGAACGATTTTCATTCTAGTTCCAATCTGCTTAGCTGTTTTTTTAGCTAGTAAATAATTGCTGGTGACTTTTTTCATTCCTGCAGTATCAGTCGGAGCAAAAAACACTTCAGCGCCAGCTTTGTCAGCAGCTACTACTTTTTTATCAACGCCGCCAATCATGCCAACTTTTCCACTAGGACTGATAGTACCGGTCCCAGCTATTTTATGTCCTTGAGCTAAGTGTTTACCTGAAAAAACTTCGTAACTGGTCAAGGTAAACATTAAACCAGCTGAAGGGCCGCCAATTGCGCCAGCATTAATCGTTACTTGAGGATTGGTTTCTACCTGTAAATGTTCGACCAATTGAATGCCAATACCTGGCTTACCAGTTCCTTCAACTTTAACGATTTTCCCTTTAAAATTTATTTTTTTCTGTTCACGCAGAGCATTAATCACAACTTCAGAACCAATCTTTTTCTTTTGAAAGTAATTGATCATTTCTTCAGTTGAGCGAAATTTATGACCATTTGCACCCAGCACGGTATCTCCGATTTGTAACTTATTTTTAAAACTGGAACCCTTTTGCACCTGCATAACATATACGCCTTTATAATGCAGTTTAGGCTTAAGGCCGGCTTTTTTAGCCGCACAATAAAGTGCATTTTGTTGACTTGTTTGCATATACCAATTTTGGAGTTCCTGATACTGGCTGTTACTTGAATTACCCAGTAATTCAGCTTTAGGGATTCGACTTGCATATTTTTGAGTATAACTAAAAAGATATTCCCACACAGATGCTGGCTGGCTAGTTTCACTAACTGTAACAAGATAGAAATTATTGGGAGCCTTGGCCTTGCTTTTCACAAATTGTCCTACTGGAACTGCGCTTCCCGGCATTTCAATATAATAATTTGTCGGCCAGTTCAACCCAATAAAAATTAGAAAAATAGTCAGAATAAAAAGCAGCCATTTACGTGTCCTACTATTTTTTTTAGTATGTTTTTCTACTTTATTCATAAGAACTTTTCCTTTAAAGCCTTGGCAGCCTCGCTGGGCAAGAAACTACTAAAATCACCATTAAATTGTGCAATTTCTTTAATAATACTAGAGGCAACATAACTATTTTCCGGTTTAGTAAAAAGTAATACTGTACTAATGTCATTTGCCATTTTTCTATTCATTTCCGCAATCTGTTGTTCAAATAAAAAGTCTGTAGTGTTTCTTACTCCCCGAACAATAGCATTTGCGTGTAAATCTCGTGCTACATTAACTGTCAGCTGATCAGGCTTTAGCAGAACTTCAACATTCGGCAAGTTTTTAACAGCAACCTGGCATAATTTTTGCCTTTCTTTTTCTTTAAAAAGATATTTTTTTGCCGTATTAACCATTACCACAACATAAACTTTATCAAAAATTGCAGCTGCCTGCTCAATAACATCAACATGACCATTAGTAACAGGATCAAAACTGCCAGGAAAAATTGCTACACTCATTATTTTCTTATTCCTTTCGATAAAAACGGATAATGGTTTTACCCAGGTGCTTTTCTTTAATAAGCTCAAAACCCGCAACTGCTTCTAAATCCGTTTGATCATCTGTTTCAGCTACTATTATTGCTCCTCGATTTAGCAAAGCTAAATCACGCATTTTTGCCATATCAGACGCAATTTTTTGCCTAGCATATGGTGGATCCAAAAAAACTAAGTCAAATTTCTGTTGATCTCCAGCCAATTTACTTAAGGCAGCTTTACTGGACATTTTATATACAGAAAAACGATTTGGCTCTTTGGTCAAGGCAATATTTTTACGAATAATCGCTACGGCCTGGTAATTAATATCTATTATCACAGCATGCTGACAACCGCGAGAAACGGCTTCTATTGCTAAAGCACCACTTCCGCCATACAGATCAAGAACCTCACCACCGGAAAAAAATTGACCTAATGAATTAAACAATGACTCTTTAACTTTATCACTAGTTGGTCTAGTCTTTTGACTCTTTAAAGTAAATAAATTTCTTTTTGCGTATTTTCCAGAAATGATTCTCATAATAGTTGTTCTGTATTTTCCTGACGTTCTTGTAACTTTCTTTCAGCATCTGCCGCTAAAGCTGTAATTTGTTGTTCAATATGATCACTTGAAAGATCAATTTGATCCCATTTTGATTTTTCAACCCTGTCGACAAAATCAAGTGCATTCAGATTCTGAATAACTTGGTCAATCTCATTTTGATTTACATATAAAATACAATAACCTAATTTCTTAGAAAAATATACTATATCACCATAATGCCTTAGCTTATATTGGTTGCTGACTGAATTTAAATAAACAATAATGCTCATCCTTTGAGTAATATTTTTATTGCTTAAATCTTGCTTGACGCTCATTTAAAACTTCCTTCTTGTTCGATTCGTTCATTTGCTGATATATTCAGTACAATCCCAATAGCGGCTGATAAGATAATTAAAGAAGAGCCACCATAGGAAATAAAAGGTAATGTTACCCCGGTTATAGGCAATAGACCGAGCACGGCGCCTACATTAAACAGAGTTTGCGTAAAGATAATTGTAGTAACTCCAAAACATACCAGAGCATTAAATTGAGAACTGGCATGGATACCAACTTCCATGATACTCCATATAAGATAAAACATGAGACTTAGTACGATTAAAGCACCAATAACACCAATTTCTTCTGCAATTATGGCCAAAATAAAGTCTGTGTACGGTTCCGGAAGATATCCCCGTTTTTGCATGCTGTTGCCTAAACCTACTCCGAGCAAACCACCGTTATGAATAGCATAATACGAATTAACTAGCTGTGCACCACCCTTTTGCTCAAGTTCAAAAGGGTGCAGAAAAGACATAAAACGGTGATATTGATACTTATTTTGTAAAAAAGCAGGATTCAATTTGATAACCAGGAAGACAAACAAATATATTCCAACTGCAATTCCAATTAAGCATAATACTGCATTTTTAGCAGGAACACCAGAAACAGAAAACATGATAATCACAATCATGGCTAAAATAGCAGTACCACCAAAATCCGGTTCAAGTATAACCAAAAGCATCATAAAAGCAGCTAAAATTGCTGGCCTATACAAATTATGAATAATTTGGCCTTTTTTGAAGGCTCCATCATGACGGTCTAAAAAAAATGCTAAATATATTATCAGCGAGAGCTTGGCAATTTCTAATGGTTGAATCTTTATTATCTTTAAATCAATCCAGCCAACAGAACCATTTACGGCTGCGGCAGATCCCTTAAAAATTTTTAAGAGAATTAGGTAAATGAGCAGCAAAAAACTAAGTCCTAAAAACCAGATAACAAATTTGCGACTCTTAAAAATTTCAAGTTTTAAGAAAAAGCACAGAGCACAGCAGACAAAAACAGCAAAGAATGCATACATGGCTTGGCGAATACCATATATTGCAGGATTAAAGCCATTGACCAATAAAATATCAGAACTGGCCGAATAAACCATTACTATTCCAAAAACGACTAGTAGAATATAAGGTATGAAAATATTGTAATTTAAATGGTGAAGTTTTTGCCGCACAAGCCGACCTCTCCTTCTGTAACTTAATCTACCTTTATTATAAGCATTATAAAACAAAAAGAGCACCACTTCATTAGTGAGTGCCCTTCTAAAACATTTATTTATTTTTTATTACGTTTCTTATCAGCTTTTTGTCTTTCTGAAGTATTGAGAATTTTCTTTCTTAATCTAATTGAATCAGGAGTTACTTCACAATATTCATCATCATTTAAAAATTCAATTGCCTCTTCAAGTGTTAAAGTCTTAGGAGTTCTGATTGCGGCAGCATGATCTTTACCAGCAGCACGAGTGTTAGTTAAGTTTTTACCTTTAATAACATTGACAGCAATATCACGATCACGGGAAGATTGGCCAACAATCATCCCTTCATAAACTTCTACTCCAGCACCAATAAATAATTCACCACGTTGTTCAACAGTCTGTAAAGAATATGTGGTTGATTTACCCTGGCTAATCGATACTAAAGCACCATTTTGCCGTCCCGGTTCCCAATTTTTGACAACTGGCTTATATGAATCAAAACTGTGGTTCATAATGCCGTAGCCACCTGTTTGGGACATAAATTCGTTATTATAACCAATTAAGCCACGAGAAGGAACCAAAAAGTCTAAACGTGTTTGATTATTACCGGTTGAAGTCATATTCTTCATCTCACCTTTTCTTTGTGAAAGAGAATCAATGACAGAGCCAACATATTCATCAGGAGTATCAACCTGGACAGCTTCAAATGGTTCACACATTTTGCCGTCAATTTCACGATAAATTACCTTTGGTCTTGACAATTGTAATTCAAAACCTTCTCGCCGCATTTCTTCAACTAAAATTGAAAGATGCAATTCACCACGTCCAGAAACAGTCCAAGCATTTAATTGGTCTGTCGGCTCAACTCTTAATGACACATCAGTACGTGTTTGCTTAATTAGTCGATCCTCTAACTTCTTAGGCGTAACTTTATCACCTTCACGACCAGAAAATGGTGAGTCATTAGCAACAAAGTCCATTTGCAAAGTTGGTGGATCTATTTTAAGAAGAGGCAAAGCTTCTGGATTTTCAGCAGAAGCAATAGTCTCACCAACAAAAATATCGTTAATACCGCTGATGGCAATGATATCCCCTGCTTTAGCTTCAGTAATTTCATTACGCTTCAAGCCAAAGAAACCGAACAATTTCGTAACCCGAAAGTTTTGTGTAGAACCGTCTCGCTTCATCACAGTGATATTATCGCCAACTTTAACTTTACCGCGATAAATGCGTCCAACTCCAATTCGACCAACATAATCATCCCAGTCAAGCATAGTAATTTGGAACTGCAAAGGCTCATCAGCATTGTCAATAGGTGCAGGAATAGCCTTAATAATAGTGTCAAAAATAGGATTCATCGTTTCTTCCTGCTTAGCAGGATCTGGATCATAGGATGAAGTACCATTCAAAGCAGATGCATATACGACTGGAAAATCAAGTTGTTCATCGTTAGCGCCAAGTTCAATAAATAATTCTAAAACTTCATCAAGAACTTCTTTGGGACGAGCACCTGGACGATCAATTTTATTGATAACCACAATGGGCTTAACTCCAGCCTCCAATGCCTTTTTTAGTACGAAACGAGTTTGCGGCATAGTTCCTTCATAAGCATCAACCAGCAATAAAGCTCCATCGACCATATGCATGATTCGTTCAACTTCACCACCAAAGTCGGCATGCCCTGGAGTATCCAAAATATTGATGGTAGTGTCACCATACTTAACCGCTGTATTTTTAGATAAAATAGTAATACCACGTTCACGCTCAATATCGTTGGAGTCCATTGCCCGATCTTCCAGAGCCATATGTTCAGGGAGAGTGTCGGATTGCTTCAATAATTGATTAACCAAAGTAGTTTTACCATGGTCAACGTGCGCTATGATAGCTATATTTCTAATATCGTTTCTTCTTTTTTCTGACAAAAGTATTCCTCCTCCACTCCTCAATAAAAAAACTGTGACGTGGTCACAGTTTCGGCGGCACGTCAAAAACATGCTGATCGAAGTGTTTCATATCTGTATATTTACGCTCATTGATTTTACCACCTAACTGTTTAAGGGTCAACGTTTATCCCTCTTTTTCAAATTAAAAATTTAGTATAGAATAAAAAGCAGACAAATTAGTTTATTTTATGTTACAAATATATCTATAAACTTTTATGAAAGAGTGAATGTAATTGATTTTAATGAAAGATATTATCCGCGATGGAAATCCGGTATTACGCAAGGTAGCTAAACCACTAACTTTTCCTTTAAGCGAGCATTATCAAAATTTAGCAAAAGAAATGATGGAATATCTGGTTAACTCTCAAGATCCTAAAATTGCAAAAAAGCACCAATTACGTGCTGGTGTTGGTTTAGCCGCACCACAGGTTGGTGAGAGTGTCCAGATGGCTTCATTATTAGTACCAAATGATAAGAATGAAATAGTTTTCAAGGAAACTTTTGTTAACCCGGAAATTTTATCCGAATCTGTCAGACAAGCTTGTTTAAGTGAAGGTGAAGGTTGTCTAAGCGTTGATAAAGTAATTGATGGTTATGTGCCCCGACCTGATAAATTGAAAATACATTATTATACTGTTTCAGGTGAAGAAAAAACAATTCGGTTAAAGGATTATCCTGCAATCGTAGCTTCACATGAAATTGAACATTTGCGGGGTCACCTTTTTTACGACCGGATCAATAAGCAAGACCCATTTAAATTAGATGAAGATACCGTAGTCATCTATTAATTTTTCACAGATATTTATGTCACAAGCTGTCGTTTTGACGGCTTTTTTAATAAAGCTAGCAAAACTTGATTCTATACTTGTTTTTGCATGTATGGTAGAATTTTACTAGCTATTGGAAGCTTAATGCTGTCCAAAATTAGAACGTTTTATTAACTGAATAAGGAGAATACAAATATGATCTACAAAGTTTTGTATCAAAAAGACAAGGTTGTCAATCCTAGACGGGAAACAACTAAAACTCTTTACCTTGAGGCAGAAAATTTGGTCGCCGCAAGGACTATGGTTGAGGAAAATACCCCCTATAATATTGAACTCATCCAAGAATTAGCCGGCAATTCACTGACTTATGAAAAGGAGCATGCCGATTTTAAGCTAACTTCTTTTGAAAGTAAGAAGTAATATCTGTGCGAATAAAAAATAATGAAGTTGCCGTCGTTGCAATCGGGGGGTTGCACGAAATAGGCAAGAATATGTATTGTGTACAATACCAAGACGAAATTATTATTATGGATTGTGGGATTAAGTTCCCTGAAGATGATCTTCTTGGTATTAATTATGTCATTTCTGACTACTCATATTTAGTTAAGAATCGTAAAAAAATTAAAGCACTTGTTGTTAGCCACGGACATGAAGATCACATTGGTGGCATACCATTTCTGCTTGAAAAGATTCCGGAAATTCCCGTATATGCCACCCCATTTGCTTTAGCTTTAATTAAGGGCAAACTTGAAGAACACGGTATTTTACGAACAACAGAATTACACGAAGAGCATGAAGACACTGTACTTAAATTCAAGAAACTAACGGTTACTTTTTTCAGAACCACTCACTCTATTCCGGATACTTTAGGCATAGCTGTGCATACCCCACTAGGTGCAGTCGTGTTTACGGGAGATTTTAAATTTGATTTAACACCAGTAATGAACCAACCTGCTCCAGATTTTCAAAAGATGGCTAAATTAGGTAACGAAGGAGTTTTGGTACTATTATCCGATTCAACTAACGCTGAAGTTACCCAATTTACTAAGTCCGAGCGTTTTGTAGCTAAATCATTGCATGACATTATTACGGGAATCCATGGTCGCATAATATTTGCTACCTTCGCCTCTAATCTTTACCGCGTATCGACTGCTATCCAGGCAGCAATAGATACTGGACGTAAAGTTGCCATTTTTGGACGTAGTATGGAAAATGGTGTGCAAAATGGCATTGATTTGGGCTATTTGAATGTTCCTGATGGTCTGATTGTAGATGCTAATGAAATAAATCACACACCAGCTGAACAAGTAATGATTTTATGTACCGGCTCACAAGGCGAACCTTTAGCTGCTCTTTCCAGAATAGCAAACGGAACCCACAGACAAATTAGTCTGCAACCCGGTGATACTGTGATCTTCTCTTCCAACCCAATACCTGGCAACACATTAAGTGTCAATCATTTGATTAACAAGTTGATGGAAGGTGGAGCCAGCGTGGTTCATGGCCGAATTAATAATGTCCACACTTCTGGACATGGTGGTCAAGAAGAATTAAAGATGATGGTTCGTTTAACAAAACCTAAGTACATGATTCCGGTTCACGGTGAATACCGCATGCAGGTCATTCATACCGAACTGGCACAAGCAGCAGGAGTTCCAGCCGCAAACACATTTGTTTTGGAAAATGGTGAAGTCATTTGTTTTGGACCAGAAGGCTCCCGCATAGCTGGTCATATTCCAGCAGGCGATGTCTATGTTGATACATCTGGCACGGCCGATGTTGGCAATGTAGTTGTTCATGATCGGCAGGTCTTATCCGAAGACGGTTTAGTAGTTGTGGTTGCAACAGTTGATTATAAGCACAAACGCGTTTTGGCTGGACCCGATGTTTTGAGTCGTGGCTTTGTTTATATGCGTGAATCCACTGAATTAATCAACCAGGCACAAAAGCATATTTATCACTTTATAAAGTCTGAAATGGATAAAGCTGAACATCCTAAAGACAGTGTAATTCGCAATGCCATTATTGCTAACCTTTCTGATTTTCTATATTCTAAGACAAAAAGACGGCCGATGATTTTACCAATGTTAGTTGAGAAAAAATAGCGAAAGGCCCTTTTTAAGGGCTTTTTATGTACTGAATGAAATTTTATGGATAACAAATTAAAAATACATCTTTTGGTTAATGAAGTAGCTGGTAACGGTCATGCCAAAAAAGTACTCAAGAAGACCACGGCTTTATTAATCAATGAAAACATTAACTTTGACTTGCGAAAAAGTACTTATGCTGGGGAAGCTATTTACATTGCGCAAGAATATGGTGACAAAAAGCACTCGCCCGCGGAAATTTTGTTAGTAATCGGTGGTGATGGTTCTCTTAATGAAGTGCTAAACGGAATTAAAAGATCTAAAAATCCGAAAACCCCTATTGCCTACCTACCTGCAGGAACAGGTAATGACTTTGCGCGGGCTGCCAGCTTAACTAATGATCCGAAAGTTCTTATAGATCATATGAAACAAGAATTTAAACCAGATCGGATAGACTGCGGGACTTTTATTTTTCCTGACATTGCCCCTAATAAAAAGTATTATTTTGCCAACAGCTTTGGCATCGGCTTTGACGCATTTGTCAACCATAATAGTAATATTTCAAAATTGAAAAAAATACTGAATCATCTTAGTGAAGGCAAATTAATTTACGGCTGTAATGTTTTAGCCACTGTTACCAAACAAGATACTTTTATTGTAGATATTGAAAAGAACGGTCAGAAATTCCATTTTGACGATGCCTTCATGGTTACCACAACGAATCATCCTTATTTAGGCGGGGGGCTTCCCTTGTTACCCAGTGCTAAACTTGATAGTCATAAAATCGATACAGTTGTAGTGGAAAAATTTGGTTTGGCCAAATTGGTTAAACTATTTATTAATCTCCTAAAAGATGGCTCACATGTTAATGATCCTCAATTTCATTATTTTGAAGCTGATAAAGTTAAAGTAACAACAATTAAAAAAGAATATGCACAAGTAGATGGCGAAGAAATCAAACGCAATAAATTTAATATTGAATTCTCTGTTTCAAGTTTTAACTTATTACGCTGAAAAATTTAGTTTTGCTAATACTTGCAAAAGCAAAAATACCGAGCATTTGTTATGCTCGGTATTTTGTTTTTGACTACATTTGCCTTAATAAGATATATACTTTTTAATATCAGTCTTTTTTGCACGTTAGTTTTTTAAAATTTTATACTTATAGCAATTAAAACTCATATGATCAAGCAGTTGACTTAAACTACGTTTTTTAAAGTGTTTATCTGAACTTAAAATCGAATAGCGGCCTCCTTCATCAACTAAATTATCTTGAGTTAATTTGAAACCATTATGTTTGTAAAATAATAATCTATTGATCCTTTCAGAGTAGTTTTTTGCTGTTTTAGTAACTGGTTCAATGTCCAAAACAATTTCCTGACCTGGATGGTTTCTTTTCATTAGATTTAAAATCTCACTACCGTAGCCCTTGCAACGCCAGATTGGATCTACTGCCAAATAGCCAATATAAATGATTTGCTTCGCATACGTCCAGAAAATTAAGCCTATAAAATTTTTCTGATCATAAATGGCCTGAAAATTAAGCCTATAAAATTTTTCTGATCATAAATGGCCTGAAAATTTACTCTTTTTTGCAGATCCATTGCAAGCAAGCCAATAATTGGAAACCGCTCCTTTTTTGGAAATGCACTTAAATATAATTTTTTTACTTTAAAATAATTTTTCGTTCCCCATTTAACATTTTCAAACGTTAAAATAAATATCACCTTTCTCTAACTTAAAATGCGTCAAATGAACCGTTTTTGCGCTCTTTTTTTATACAATAATTGAAAATTAAAATGCCAAGCAAGAACCAAATTACATTTACCACTATAAATAACATCAGTTTCGACAATGAAACTCCATGGCCAAGAAATATTTGCCGCACTATTTCTATGCCGCCCACGTAAGGAATAACCTCCTGAAAAGCATTATATACTGGAAAATAAACATTTGACAACATTAGCAATAAAGCCTGCAAAATAGTAGCCCACTGTCCCATTCTTTTAAATCTAATGGAGCCAGAAGCAAAAATCATTCCGATGCCAAACATTCCTAAGTTGGAAATTAAGGAAAAAGCAAACGTCAATAATATAGCTTTTAATAATTCCGCTACTGTAAACATTGAAAAAAACGAGGCTACAAGTCCTATAATTAAGAGATAGATCCAAACAAATAAGTTTTCTGCCAAAGTTTGAATAAAGTATAGGACCCACAAGGGAAAGACGGATTGAGTTTCACTTTCAAGCAGACCAGTTCGCTCATCAGTCTCCACCCCATTACTACATCCACCCAATGAGGCAATACCAATACTCCAAAACAAAAAGCCAACAATGGTAAATAAAACCCCTTGTTTGGTACCATAGGCCTGACCCAATTGGGCAGGATTGGTGAAAAAAATAACAATTAGGAATGCACCGGCATATAAAACAAGCGAACTAATAGCAGAATTAACATAACGAATTTGTAGTTTTAGCTCTAAACATAATTGTATCCAAAAAATATTAAATAGCTTTTTGATTTTTTTCATTCTACTACCTACTTTCGCTTATAAATTCCACGGTATTCAGAAATTAGGTCATTTTCGGCCATTTTATGTTCAATATTTTTCTCTATTTGGCCATCTCTTAAGAACAGATAATGATCAACAACTCCAGAGAGCATCTGAGTGTCATGCGATGAAATAAAAATAATATTGCCATTCTTATTTTTTAAATCAAGAATAAAAGAGGCTAAATCCTCTTGAGCAGCTATGTCCAACCCGTTTGAGGGTTCATCTAAGAGTAAAACTTCTGTTCCCATTGCTGCTCCCACCAAAATAGCAGCTTTTTTCTTTAAGCCAGTGGACAAGTTCTGAAAAAAAGTATTAAGTTCATTTGAAAAATTAAAATCTTGAGCCATTTTACGAATATTATTTTCCGTTCTTTTAGTACTAATTCCCTTAAGTGAGGAAAAGTACATTCCGTTTTCAAGGGTATTTAGTCTATACATAAGACCCCTCTCTCCGGATGCAACAAAACTTGTGTGCAAGCAAGCCCACTTAAAATAGGATCCTTTCGTTTGATCATTCCTGATCGTGCCCTTAGTTGGTTCTAGTACTCCTGCAAGTAGTCTTAACATAGTCGATTTTCCCACACCATTAGGTCCAACCAAACCAATTACTGTAGGTTCCAAAGGGATTTTAATGTTAATATCATGTAAAACTGGCTTTTTACCGTAATTTTTCTTTACCTGATCAAACACTATTGCCATAGACTTTGCTTCCCCTCAGATTAAAATAAAATAATATCACTAATTTAACCATTATATTTTAAAAAAAGCAATGGAAATTATATTTGAAAAATATTTTTAATTAAGATATGAAATATTTACTTGTAGTTGCGCTAAACGCATTATGGTGTCGATTAAATTTTGTCTGTCAGCTTTAGCACTGATAACCCCATTTTGGAGATTAAAATCAAATTCCGAAGCTAACGATATATCACCAATAGTTGCGATCAAATCAACGTCACTTGCACTAGGGTCAAGCTTGAAAAGTGAACGACCGTCATCACTAACAATAAACTTTTCTTTTGCAGTTATTTCCACAAAACAATAAACTGACTCATTAAAAGAATCACGATAAATTGTTTCAACTTCCAGAGTATTTTGATCCATTAGTAAAACATGAGTATGATTATTAACCCATAATTGCAGAGTATTTTTAAACTCATTCAAATCAGCATTTTTTCCTATCATAGCGAATTTTTACCCCGCTCTTGTTTCTAACTTGATATTTTGCATCCCAATCATAGGATCTATCTGCCCAGAGTATATCAATTCAGGTGTCAAAATATAATTCGTTTTCTCAGGATTTATTTCTTCAGAATTCGGTATAACATCTTGGTCACTTTTAGCTGGAATCTGCTTCTTAGTTTCCTTGGGCTCAACTTTTAACACCGCTTGTAATTTAGTAGTTAAGCCAGTCTTGCGATCGTTACCTGAAGTAGTCAAAGCCATTTCATAAGCATGAGGATCACCGATTAAAACCAGATTTTTTTCTGCACGGGTAACGGCAGTATATAACAAATTACGCTTAAGCATGACATAATTTTGCATAGTCAGACTAAGGATAACTAAAGGAAATTCAGAACCCTGGGCTTTATGAATAGTAATTGCATATGCTCTAGTTAAATCGAAAAGATCCTTTTTGCTAAAAGTAACTTCCCTATCATCGAAATCAGCAACCATACACTTTTGCGAATTTTCGTTATCAATTGCTAGAATTTTACCGATTTGACCGTTATAAATATCTTTTTCCGGATTATTCTGCAGTTGTAGAATACGATCACCTATACGAAAAATCTCGTCATGTACTTCCAGAACTTTACTGTTAGGCTTAGCTGGATTCATAATTTCCTGAATTACATTATTCAAATTATTTACTCCGCCATCACCCTGATACATAGCTCCTAGGACTTGAATATCATCGGGATTGAACCCCTTTGCCAAAGCCCGCTCAACAATCTGACTAACTACGTGAGCAACTTCATGAGGTGGACAAGAAATGAAGGAATAGTTGCTGGTTTTCTGAAATAATTCTTGCACATTTTTACCCATATTAATGTCATGAGCAAGTGTGATAATGCTGGAATCATCACCTTGACGGTGGATTTGCTTGAGAACTGTAGTGGGAAAAGCTTGCGATTTGATCAAATCAGCAAACACATTTCCTGCACCAACAGAGGGCAACTGATCCTTATCTCCAACAAAAACAATATGTTTAGTTTCATTAATGCTATAAACCAATTGTTTAAACAAAAACATATCTACCATTGACATTTCATCAATGATTAAAATCTCACCATTTAATTCGTTCAAATCAGTTGCATCATTTTCTCCAATTCCCAGTCCTAATAATCGATGGATTGTTTTAGCTGTAATACCAGTGATTTCTTCCATTCTTTTTGCAGCACGACCTGTGGGTGCTGCCAGCAAAAATGGTGGATCCGTACTATACAAAGATGAAGCAGGTATTTTAGCTAAATCACGCAATGCTAACAGAATACCGTTAATGATAGTTGTTTTACCTGTTCCTGGGCCTCCCGTTAAAATTGAAATGGGATTAGTTAAAGCATTTTTAATAGCAGCTTTTTGGGTTTCATCATAAGTAATCTTTAACTTAGCTTCAGCCTGAGCTATGGCACGGTTTAATTCTTTCTCACTATATTTTGAACTCTTGTGGTTTTTTTCCACCAAATTTTTCATTGCATTGGCAATATCAGTTTCAGTTTCATATATTTCCTGCAGCGCTGCATTTTCCCCCATTACCACCACTTTACCTTGATGCTGGAGATTATTAACGCAATCAGCTATGACATCAAATTTATCAACTTGAAGCAATTTACCAGTCTCTGTTAGCAACTGTTCCAGTTTGATGTATGTATTACCTTCTTTAGCAACTTCATCAAGCAAAATTTGAAAAATAGCGCCATTAACTCTTTTAGGATCTGCGGAACTAATTCCTAGTTTACTACCTATTCGGTCAGCACTTTTAAACGCATAGCCCGTAACTTCAGCAATAGAAGCATATGGATCTTCTTCCAATTTGCTTAAAGTATCACCATGATAAAGCTGATAAAGTCTGCCAGCTACTTTTTTATTTAAGCCAAATTGCGCCAATTTTAGTACAGTTTCAGAATAAGAATCCATTGAACTGACACCATTAAGTAGACTATCTTTTTGTTTTTTGGTTAATGACAAAGTCGCTACTTTTTCAGGTTTTTCTTTTAAAATTGTTAATGCATCCATTCCCAAGTCTGAAATTATTGCACTGGCTGCCTTTTTACCGATTCCTGGAAATTTACTTGAACTCAAGTAACTGATTAAACTGCCTTTTTCATGTGGTAAAGCCAGTTTATAGTTATCAGAGCGAAATTGGAGGCCAAACTTATTATGAACAATTAACCTACCTGAAAAGCTATAAGTTGCGCCAACTTGGACGTCACCAAAATTACCGGTAACCTTAATTTCATCACGATCGTATTTTTCGAGTTTACCAATTATGGTGACATCAAGTATCTTATATAGATCCTGGTCATTTTCAAAAACTATTCTGTTAATTTTGCCGGTAAAAGTTGTCATTTTTTCTTTCTCGCATTAGTTATTAATTTTAGTGCAGAAGCATACTGTTGTTCTTCATGTGCAAAAACTTTGGGATCCTGTTTTTTGGATTTAGCAAAATACTTTTCTGCTTCGTGGCGGTTTTGAGTCAAACTTGTGATTCCAAGCATGAAATTGACTTTTGCCGTCCTTTGCTCTTTCCCGATTTTTTTATAACTTGACTCTGCCTCATTGATTTCACCAAGACTAAGCCAAATATCTCCTATCAATTCCCACACCTTGGCATCTTGTCGTTTAATGGTTAAAGCATAAGCAAGTGCTTTTTGCCTTTGTCCTATTTTGAAAAAGACGAGAGCCTTTTGGTATAAAACTAAATCATCGTTAGGAATCTGGTTAAGTAAGTTTATGGCCTTTTTAAATTCACCCTGCAGGTAATAGCATACTGCCAGATCATAATCTAAATCTTGAGGATGAGTAACCAAATTTTTAGCCTTTTTTAATAACTCCGTAGCTTGATCGCTGCTACCCTCTTTTATTAAAAAGGTTGCCAATTTTAAATAGTTTTCACTGCTATCTGGCTTTTCATCAATCTGCGTAATTAATTCGTGTATTTTTTTTTGGACAATATCGGAATTACCTGTTGATTTTCTTTTCTCTATCATAATGAATCTGAATCCACCATTTTTCTACCTAAAAATCCTGTTTCGTTCCAAACTAAAGCTTTAAAAGTCTTGCCTTTATCTTTTGTTTCTAAAATTGTCAGACTAGTATTGCTTAAGCCACCGTTGTGTCTGATATCTGACAACGGATAGCCTAACAATCCACCCATAATTGCTCCTAGGGCCGCACCGTGACTTACAGCAATTACTTTATCATCTGCCTTAAACTTCAGCGCAATATCATGACCAAAGCTTTTGCCACGGGCAATGACTTCAGAATAATTTTCTCCACCTATACTGTGACCGTCATATTTTTCGGGATGATCCCATATGTCAGTTACTTGCTTGGGATACTGGGCTTGAGCTTCGGTGAAAGTAAGGCCTTCCATTGCTCCTAAATCGAATTCGCGCAGACGATCATCTACTTTAATTGCAATAGGGTAGCTCAAAGTTTTTATTAAACCCTCCGCTGTAACCTTAGCTCTTTTTAATGGACTAGAATATATTCCAGCAAATTTAGTACTAGCTAAAAAACTGCCTAATTTTTGAATATCATTTAAGCTTTGGGGCAAAAGTGGTGAGTCACCATGAGCTCCTTGAAATCGTCTTTGTAAATTCCATTCTGTTTTACCGTGTCTGACAAAATAAATTTGCATTCATCCATTACTCTTTTCTATAGCTGTTGCTATCTAGTTTATCATTTAATTAGTTTAAAAGAAAAATGAACACAAATAAAAAAGAAAATGCACGACACATTTTCCTTACTCATTTATATTAGACTAATTGCAGTTGCTGCTCATTCTGGTAGGCGCAGTCGATATTACCTCCGCCTAAACACTCTTCACCTTGATAAAGAACCAGAGCTTGTCCAGGAGTGACAGCGCGAGCCGGCTCATCAAAGTAAACTTTGGCCCTGTTTGCTGCAGCATCATAAGATACTGTCACTCCGACATCCGGTTGACGATAACGGAACTTGGCACTGCAATGAATTTTAAAATCATGCTTTGGTTGCCCAGTAAAAAATGACATGTCACTAGCTTCTAATTCAGTGGCATAAAGTAGCTTGCTGTCATAGCCCTGTTCCACAATCAATTGATTTTTTTGCAAGTCTTTACCTACTACAAACCAGGGAGCAGTAGATTCTTTAGTTGAACCTAGACCTAAACCGGATCTCTGACCGATTGTATAATACATTAGACCTGCATGATGACCAACTACTCTGCCATCTGGCGTAATCATTTCACCTGACTGAGCAGGTAAAAATTCACTCAAAAACTTACGAAAGTTTCTTTCCCCAATAAAGCAAATACCGGTGGAATCCTTCTTTTTTGCTGTAGCTAAACCATTTTCTATTGCAATTTCCCGGACTTGCGGCTTGGTTAAGTTGGCTAATGGGAAAATAACACGGCTAATTTGCTTTTGATTTAACTGACTCAAAAAATAAGTTTGATCCTTGTTACCATCTTTAGGACGCATCATATGCGTGATACCTTTCTTATCAGTTATTGTTTTCGCATAATGCCCCATTGCAATATAATCTGCATCAAGGTTAAGGGCAAATTCTAAAAAGGATTTAAATTTAATCTGACTATTGCACATTACATCAGGATTTGGTGTGCGCCCTTTTTTATATTCATTTAAGAAATACTCAAAAACTCGCTGCCAATATTCCTTTTCAAAATTAATTGAATAATAAGGAATGCCAATTTGATCAGCAACTTTTTTAACGTCTTCATAGTCATCAGTGGCTGTACAAACGCCGGAATCATCTGTATCATCCCAGTTTTTCATGAAGACACCAATTACGTCATATCCTTGTTTTTTCAAAAGAAGGGCAGAAACTGAAGAGTCTACTCCTCCACTCATTCCTACAACTACCCTTTTATTTTTCTTTACCAAATTAATCAATCCTTCACAGCAACAATAATCTTGCGTTCCTCCAGGTCCTTTAAAATATAATTTAAAAGTTCCACTGTGGGAGCCAATTGCTTATTTTTAAAAATATTGACCTTTTGCAAACCATTTCTATCAGTAACGACCATTGTTAACCGGGTCATTTCCTTGTTAATGGTCATTTTCAACTTTGTTGGGGCGTTATATGGTGAATCATTATAAAGTGGATGCTCATAATTAAAATTACCCTTAACAGTTTTAACAAAACCGGCATCAATCAGTGCGTATAACTTCAAGTCAGGACTTAGCGTAAACTTACGTTTATCACCATTAATAATAACTATATTTGCCATAATATTACCTCACTTACTTATAATAAGCATATCTTTTTAAAAAAGCAATTTTTTTATTTGTTTTGTATTTTACCCACAATTTTAACCAACTGCCTTGCAAAAGCTGAAACTTCTTCTTCTGTGGTATACCGTCCAAAAGATATGCGAATTGATTCAGATATTCGTGGAGAATTTTTACCAAAGCAAGCCACTAAAACATGGGAAGGCTCCAGTGATCCTGCAGTACATGCAGAACCTCCTGAAACCGCAAACCCAGCCAAATCTAAGTTTGTTTGGAGAATGGTCGTATTGACATTAGCAAAATGCAAGTTCAAAACATGATGAGAATCAAATTCTTTAGTTCCACCATTAACTTGATACTCAATTTTAGCCTGATCGAGTTCATTTAAAATAATTTTTTGCAATTTCTGATAATTAACCTGAAGCTCATTTTTATCTATAGCTGCAATTTCATTAATTGCTTCACCAAAACCTGCAATTCCTGGAACATTCTCAGTTCCAGCCCTGCGTTTGGTTTCTTGTTCCCCACCATAAACTAAAGGTGGTAGTTTAATAGCATTTCTTTCATATAAAAATCCTAGAAATTTAGGACCATTGATTTTATGTGCAGAGGTGGATAATAAGTCGATATTCATTTTAGCAACATCAAGATTAATGTTCCCTAATCCTTGTACTGCATCTACATGAAAATAGGCATTACTTTGTCTTACTATTGCGCCGATTTCGGCCAAAGGATTAATTGTTCCTACTTCATTATTAACTGCCATTATAGATACCAAAACAGTTTGTGGAGTTAAAGCATTTTTTAAATCAGCCAATGATATACGACCATCTTCATCTACATCAAGGTAGATAACATCATAA
Organism: Lactobacillus rizhaonensis; assembly: GCF_036246345.1. NCBI lineage: Bacteria > Bacillati > Bacillota > Bacilli > Lactobacillales > Lactobacillaceae > Lactobacillus > Lactobacillus rizhaonensis. Next base: position 294,763 of record NZ_BTTV01000001.1, read on the forward strand.
CCCTCTTTTTCCAATTGCTGCATTGGCTTTAAAACAGAAGGATGTTCAATTTTAGTTGTGATAATGCGTTTACCAATATTTTTACGACTACGGGCAGTCCCGAAAATAGCTGTGTTATTACTCTCAGAGCCACCGGAGGTAAAAATTATCTCATTTTCGCTTGCATTGATTGCTCGTGCAGCTTTTTGCCTAGCCAGATCAATGACATGACGGGCCTTACGTCCTAATTCATATGTACTGGAAGCATTACCAAAGTCATTTTTCATTTCTTCAGCTATCACTTTAATTACTTTGGGAGACATGGGTGTAGTAGCAGCATTATCCAAGTAAATTTCTGTCATTTATGAATTCATCTTTTCTATGTAAGTACAAATAATTTTAGCCGCTTTAGCACCCACTTTTTGTGCAAACTGATTAAAGTCTTCATTTGCATCTTGATTACCATTATCAGAAATAGCTCGCAAAGCTATTAAAGGCTTATTAAAATGATAAGCCACCTGTGCAAAAGCAGCTCCTTCCATCTCAACTCCTAAAGCTTGAGCAAAATTTTGCTTAATATCATTTTTTTGTGCTTGTGACCCAATGAATGAATCGCCTGTGACAATAAGTCCCTCTTTATATTCAATATTCTCATACTGCAAAAACTCTGCAAATTGTGTTCTGGCAGTCGACTTCAAAACAAACTCTGCCGGTTCACCTGGTATTTGTCCTTCAACATAATCTCCTGCTAGAGTATTATGCGCATCGTGATAAGCAAATGAACTGGCTAAAATCAAATCTCCCTTTTGAATACTTGTCTGTAAAGATCCTGCTGTACCAGTCATAAAAACTAAATCAATATTAACCTGGCATAGCAAACTGGCTAAATTCATGGCAGCTTGTACTTTACCAATTCCACTCAAACCAATATATAAATCATTGTGGTTAACGCAAAAATGCTCGAATGTAGTAGATCCGAACATTTCTTTGTGACCAGAGTGAAAATACTTATGATAATATTTAGCCTCAATTTCCATTGGGACAATAATTGCTATCTTCATTTTTACCCTCGTTTTTATTTATAAGTGAAATAACGCCAATAATACCAAAATAATTAAAATCGAAACAATGAAAATGGCACGATTAAGCTTACCTTTCAGTCTTAATGCTTTGTCTTGACTTGTAGTTGGTTGAGATTGTGACTTATTCTTTTCTCTTCTCGGCGTCTGCTCCTGAGTATTTACCCTTTTATTTGAAGATTCATTTGGGTGTATAACCTCATCTTCATTACGGGTAAAATCAGGATTAACGTCAACTTCATCTTCATTATCATCAAAAGCAGATTTAATTGTATTTAAAATATTTTTGCTTTTTTTCTTTTTTAATTTTTTACGGTAATCAGATCGCTTTTCTGTCATTTTAGTCCCTTGTATTAGCACTGGTAAGCAACATATTTTCCCAAACACTCATTGCATATAATGTCTTGGCATCAACAATTTTACCTTGTGCCGCAAGCTGTTTCAACTTTTCCAAACTATACCAGTGACTGGTTAAAAATTCATCAGGATCAAGCGCCTTTTTATCAGACAGTTTGGTTAATGTATCACAATAAAATAAGTATAGTTTCTCATTAGTAAAGCCAGGCGACGAATAGAATTCCGTTATCTTTTCCCAGTAGTCGGCATGATAACCGCCTTCTTCATTTAATTCCCTTTTCATGGCATCTAATGGACTGGCATCAGTTTCATCTATCAATCCTGCTGGAATTTCCAAAGTCAACTCTTTAATCGGCTCACGCCACTGCTCAACCAGCAACATTTCTTGCTTATCATTTACTGCAATGGCAGCCGAAGCAGGCTGATGTTTTACTACTTCTCTTGTTGCAGTTTCACCATTAGGTAATTTGATCGTTCTAACTGAAAGATCAACTATACGCCCAGTAAAAATTTGTTTTGAAGAGATTTCAGTTTCTGTTAAATCCATTATTCACTTTCCTGTTAATCAGCTAAATATACATTCACACATTGGAGCCCATTTTTTCCTTGAGCAAGCTGATATTTAACCTTTTGTCCCACTTGTAAGCGACGATAACCTTCTTCTTTTATTGCTGTATAAAAAACAAAATATGATTTTTGGTTTTCATTATCAGTAATAAAACCAAAACTACTATTACGATCGAATTGCTTTACTGTTCCGTAGCGCATTATTCTTCTAAGCCTTCCCGCACAGCTTCAGGGTAATCCTCTTTGACAATTTTAGCACATCTACCGCAGAGCATTGGCACTTCACTATCAGCTCCGATATCAGTTCTAATCATGCGACAACGAGGACAAACTTCTCCTTTAGCATGCTCAACTACAAAAGCTCCATTTGGTAATTCTTGAGCATTTGCCGGTGCCTCACCATTAGCAATTGTTAGTTTGGAAACAATCAGAATTTGTCTAAAGTTGGCATCAAGGTTTGTTAAAACGGTTTTCATCTCATCTGTAGGATAAACTGTAACAGCTGCTTCAAATGATTTACCTATTAATTTTTGATCACGTGCTTCTTCGAGCACCTTCAAAACATCATCACGTAAATTCATGAATTTTTCCCAATTTTCCAGAAGCTCATCATGATTATCATATTGTTCAACTTCAGGCATGTCAGCAAGTTGAACATAATCTTCTTTTTCTTTTAAGAAAGACCAAACTTCTTCCATTGTATGAGGCAATATTGGTGTCATAACTTTAGCAAGTTTTACCGCTGCATCATAGATTACAGTTTGCATTGATCTTCTCGCATGACTGTTTTTGCTTTCAATGTAAAGGACATCTTTGGCAAAGTCTAGGTAAAATGCTGATAAATCGTTTGAGATAAAGGCAAATACCTTTTTATAAACATTATTAAAGTCGTAACGTTCATAACTGTCAAGGCAAGTTTTAACTAAATCGTTAAGTTTAACTTCCATGTATTGATCAATTGAATTGAGATTTTCATAAGCCACACGGTCTTTTTGCGGATCAAAGTCTGAGGTGTTAGCCAGCATGTAACGGAAAGTATTCCGAATTTTACGATAACTCTCAGAAGTTTGACGTAAAATATCTTGTGAAACGGCAACGTCAGAAGTCGTGTCAACTGAAGCAACCCATAAACGAATTATTTCCGCACCCATTTGTTTGATGACATCGTTTGGAGAAATTACATTACCTAACGATTTAGACATTTTATGTCCTTTTTCATCTAAAACAAAGCCTTGTGACAAAATACCACGATAAGGTGCTTTACCCGTGGCAGCTACAGAAGTAATCAAACTTGAATTGAACCAACCACGGTATTGGTCACTACCTTCAAGGTAAAGATCACACGGAAATCTTAAATCTGGTCTTTTGGCCATAACTGCCTGATGGGAAGACCCTGAATCAAACCAAACGTCCAAAATATCTGTTTCTTTAGTAAATTTACCATTGGGAGAATGTACGGAAGTAAAACCGTCTGGCAACAATTCCTTGGCACTTCTTCTATACCATGAATTTGATCCTTCTTTTGCAAAAATCTGGGCAATGTGCTCAATAGTCTCTGGCGTGACAATCGGGGTACCATCTTCTGCGTAAAAGATAGGCAGTGGCACACCCCAAGCACGTTGTCTGGAAATTACCCAGTCACCACGATCTTTAATCATATTGTGTAAGCGTAATTGACCCCAAGACGGCGTAAATTTAACCTGATCAATCTGGTCAAGAATTTGCTGACGAAACTTAGCAACAGAAGCAAACCATTGTGTAGTAGCACGGTAAATTACAGGCTTCTTTGTGCGCCAATCATGCGGGTATGAGTGTGTAAAGAAACTTAACTTGAGTAAATTGCCTGACTTCTTTAATTTTTCGCTGACAACTTTATTTGCATCATCATAAAATAAGCCAGCTAAATCAGGATCATTAATATCTTTAGTAAAGCAACCCTTGTCATCCATAGGACTATATACAGGTAGACCATATTTTTGAGCAACATTATAGTCATCTTCACCAAAGCCCGAAGCTGTGTGAACTAAGCCAGTACCATCACTAGCAGTAACGTGCATCGCATTCATTAAAATGGCATCACGGTCATACAAAGGATGCTTAGCAACCATACGGTCCATTTCACTACCCTTAAGATGTTGCACCACCTCATAGTCATTCCAACCTAATTCTTCAGCGACGGCTTCTAAACGATCAGTTCCAACAACGTAGCGCTTATCGTTAACCTGGACTACTGAGTAATCAAACCCTGGATTGACTGTAATTCCTTGGTTAGTAGGAATAGTCCAAGGTGTAGTTGTCCAAATCAAGAAATATGTCTTCTCAGGATTCAGAATTCCTTTACCGTCTTTTACAGGAAATGAAACATAAATTGAAGGTGATTTAATATCGTGATATTCAACTTCAGCTTCAGCTAGTGTTGATTCACTTGAAGGAGACCAATAAACAGGCTTTTTGCCTTTATAGATATAACCTTTCTCATACATTTTACCAAAGACACGAATTTCTTCTGCCTCATATTCTGGTTGATAAGTAATATATGGGTGGTCCCAGTCTCCCATTACGCCTAAACGCTTAAAGTCAGTCATTTGCTTTTTAACTTCTTTACTGGCAAAATCTTGACAAAGTTGACGGTAATCCGCAAGATTCATTTTCTTACGGTCAACGCCCTGTTTAGTCAATTGTTGTTCAATTGGCAACCCATGAGTATCCCAACCAGGAACATAAGGAGCATAATAGCCGTTCATGTTTTTGAAACGAACGATTATGTCCTTAGATACTTTATTCATAGCATGGCCAATGTGAATATTACCATTGGCAAAGGGAGGACCGTCATGCAAGTCAAATCTTGGCTTTCCTTTGTTTAATTTTAATCTCTGTTCATATAATTTATTCTCTTCCCATTCTTTTTGCCATTGTGCTTCACGTACTGGCAAATTGCCCCGCATCTTAAATTTAGTTTTACCTAAATTAAGTGTATCTTTCACTCTCATTTTTTTATCCTTCCTATAAAAAAACCTCGTCCTATAATTAGGGCGAGGTTAATATCGTGGTACCACCTAAATTGAGCTGCTAAACTCCACTTAATGAGTTGCGTATCGTGCAACCACCGTAACAAACCATCATTAACAGCTGATCAACCTTTAAGCTCTTATATTAGACTCACACCCTCACTAATTCGCTGAATTGCTCGCAAGTTTTACTGTCAGTTTGTCATTTATGATTTTTATAGTCATCCGGAAAAATAATAGTAGTTCCGCCAGAATTATTATCGGCTACAGTATCGTCGTCATTAACAGTTTCAATACTAGGACTGTCACCGGTCATCGGTTGAGGACTATTATTTGTTTCTTCAGAGTCTTGTTCAAAGTTTACTTCATCATCCGTATCGTTGTCAACCTCAAAATCCTCATCCTCTTCATCAGTATCATCGTCATCGTCGTCATCGACATCCTCGTCCTCATCGGTAAGCATGATTGGTTCTGCACCATCTGGAGGATAAAATCGCTCTGTGTCAAAATATTGATCAAGAGCTTTTTGCCACTTTTCGTCATTCAGATTCTCAATTGCTTTTTGTAAAAGTTCTTGAATATACCTGCGATAACCAGAAGTTTCCTTTTTGACTCGTTCATAATCCGACTTAATAGTTTCCAGTTGTTGACGCTGATAATCAGTATCAATTTTAGCCTGCTCAGTTACATTATTTGCCTGAACTGTAGCGTCATTGATAATTCTTTCTGCTTTGATCTTAGCATTATTTATGGCTTCTTTTGTAGCATTTTCATTCTGCTGATATTTTGCAACCTGCTCTTGCAAATTTGAAACTCGATCTTGTAATTGTATTATTTTATTTTTATAATCAACATTTTGATCTAATACATCACCATAATCGTTAATAATTTGATCTAAAAAACTATCAACTTCATGCCTGTCATATCCACTTAATCCTCTTTTTTTAAATTCTTTATTGTGAATTTTTATCGGAGTCAGCTTCTGCGTTTCTTTCTTTTCGTCTGCCATAGCTTATATACCACCTTATAATTGCCCTTTTTTGTTGTTGAAATACCCATAATTTTACATCTGCCAAAATGTCTTAGGCTAAGAACATTATCTTCTTCAATTATTATATTAAAATCTTTAATAGTATGCCAATTTAATTTAACTAAATTATTCTTAATATTGTCTTTAATTTGATTTCTACTTTGTTTAGCTATCGCTGCTAAAACTGCATCCAATCGTAATGAAGAAGCAATTACAGTTAAGTGTTTGCTTTCATCTTTAACTGCTAATATTTTTTTGCTTGAAATAGGTCTTATTTTAACTTTTGTGTGGCCAATATGAGTAATTTCATATTGGAAAAAATCAGTTAGTTCACTTTTGCCAAAAAATTGCCAGCGGCCTTTTCCATCCGTAATAATATCACCAAATGTGGACGTTTCTATTCCAGCATTAGCTATACTTCCTAATACATCACTATGTGTTAAAGAAACAAATTTTTGAGGATATTCAATTTCAAAGAGACTGATTTGATATGACAGTGGTGAAACAGTATCCCAATCTTCGGTTATAAAAACTCTCTTCTTTTCAGCGTTTGAATAGCCACCAAAGCTTTGCAAGCAAACTTCATTTCCAGCCAGTTTTTTTAAAATGTCTCTTTCTCCTGGGTCTAAAAAATCAGTTAAAACTTTTTGATGTTTATAAATGACATCATTTATAAGCCCATTCATTCTATCAACTGTTTTTTGATCAGATAAATTTCCTTTAAAGACCACATTTTTAATATAAAAACTACGTTTTGCGATATTAGATTCTTTCAAGAACTGCCCCCCTAATAATGAAGGTGAAATTACTATTCTGTCACTTCGTAAATTATTATAGCATTATCTCTGACTTGCTTTTATTTTAAGAAATAATTATGACAACTGATAAATAAAGAGCTGGCACCTCCCGTCAAGTTATAACGAAATTTACCAGCTCTTTATTAAGATTGGAAATTAAACAAATAAGTGAAATAAAATATTTGCAATCCAATTTAGAACATAATCTTGGACAAAATAAAGCAAAAGCAAACCGATTAAAAATGAAATATCTAATCCTGTAGCATTAGACAGTCTTGCAATTGGTCCTTTACGAAAAATGTTCAAATAAGGATCAATTACACGATTAATCACGCGACCCACGGCTGAATCACGTAGAGAAGGAACCCAACTTAAAATTGCATCAATTACCATGACTATACTATAAATCCATATTACATAGTCAATGATATTAATGCCGTAATATATGATATTTGCTGCCATTAACTTAAAGAATCTTTCTTATCAACTAGATCACTAATTTTGCCATTCGTGACAAACTTCGGGGGAGTCGCTAAAAAAATTTTATCACCGATACGTTGAATTTCACCGTTTAAAGCATACACTGTACCAGTAATAAAATCAACGATTCTTCTGGCTGATGCATCTTCCATTCTGCTGAAGTTAATTATTACCGCTTTATTATTCAATAAATTCTGTGCAACTTCTTTAGCATCTGAATAAACACGTGGCTCATAAAGCACAATTTTGCTTTTGGCAGCATTCATACCAGATTTAATGGAAACAACTTTGTCACGGTTAACAGTACCAGCAGGAAAATTGTCTTCATCATTTAACTGCTGCTCTTCTGCATAATCGTCATCTAACATTTCATCTTCATCATTTGCCACGCCGAAAAATTTGCCTATTTTACTAAAAGACATTTCTCTTGCCTCCTATTAGTTTTCACCACGATGCCTGAAAAATGGAATATCATCAGTATCGTCATCATCAAAAGCATTAGTCTCGATTTGTGAAATACTACTTTGATCATCGTCATCAAATGAACTTGATCTTTCTTCCTGATTTGCTGCAAAAGGTGTTGACCGACGGTTGCCCTCATCATCGTTATCCAAACCCCAAACACTTGTTGGATCAACCATTGGCTTATGTTTGGGTGCACTTTGAACTGCACCGGAATTTTCACTTACTGCCGTATTTTGCTCCATAGGTCTGTTAACTGAGTTAATTTTTCTTTCTGGAGAAGTATTAGCTTGACCTGGTTGAGATTTAATCTGGTGACTATGACCCGGGAGTTGCTTTGATGCTTCCTCCTCTGCTTGAGAGTTGATTCCTGTCGCAATAACAGTAACTACAACCTCATCTCCCAAATTAGGATTAATAGAAGTACCAAAAATTATGTTAACATCGTCACCTGCAGCTTTAGAAACGATTTCTGAGGCATCCTGTGCTTCAAACAAAGTTAAGTCAGGACCACCAGTTATATTTAGCAGTACCTGCTTAGCACCATCAATCGATACTTCAAGCAAAGGAGAAGAAATTGCCAGTTTTGTAGCTTCAACAGTACGATTTTCACCACTTGCACGGCCAATACCCATTAAAGCAGCGCCTTGATTAGCCATAACAGTTTTAACATCGGCAAAGTCCAGGTTGACATAGTCAGTTGAAGTAATTAAGTCTGAAATACCTTGAACACCTTGTTTTAAAACATTGTCAGCTTCTTTGAAGGCATCCATCATTGGTGTCTTTTTGTCAACCATTTCCAATAAACGATTATTGGCAATAATTACAAGAGTATCAACGTACTGCTTTAGCTGTGCAATACCCTCAGCGGCGTTTTTTGATCTTTTTGGTCCTTCAAAAGTAAAAGGACGAGTTACAACGCCAACAGTTAACGCACCCGTTTCGCGGGCAATCTTAGCTACAATTGGTGCAGCCCCAGTTCCAGTACCACCACCCATTCCAGCAGTAATGAAGATCATATCCGCGCCTTTTAAAGCATCTTCAATTGTCTGTTCACTTTCTTCTGCAGCCTTTTGACCAACTTCAGGATGAGAGCCAGCACCCAGTCCTCTTGTCAACTTAGGGCCTAACTGAATTTTATTCTCCGCTTTATTACTATTTAATGCTTGTACATCAGTGTTAGCAGCAACGAAGGAAACTCCCTGCACACCGTCATCAATCATTCGATTAACAGCATTACCACCAGCACCACCGACACCAATAACTTTGATGACAGCATTTTTATTGTCGTCTGAATCGAACGTGAAATCCATCTAATTAACCACCTTTAATCAAAGAACTTTTTGAAGAAGTTCTTAAAGCCTTTATCTTTATTTTGCGTATTATTTTTTGTTTTACTATGCGGGGATTGCTCTCGCTTTAGTAACTCATGTCTATTATATTCTTCTTTTCTTTTAGTTTCATTAACAGCAATTGTTCTTTTAGAAGTTTTTGGCTTTTCCTGAATAGACTGCTCGCCTAAACCGAGCGCGCCTTTGCCATAAATAGCACTGATTACCAAGAAATCAATATCGGACATTTTATATGCATAGTTAACTACTCCGTAAGCCGCCGAGTAAATTGGATTGCGCATCCCAATTTGATCAGGCTGATAAATTCGCGCCTTAACGTTCAAAGTATTAGCTATAATGTTGTCAAAACCTTGCAGCAGACTGCTTCCGCCAGTAATAATAATACCACCAGGTAACTTCAAAGCGTCATGTTTAACCAAACCTTTCTCAATTCTGTCAATAGTCTGGATAACCCTAGCGTTAATAATTTCACTTAAATATTTTTCGTCAACCATTTGCTGGCCATTTGAACCAACGCTGTTAACGGCAAATTTATTTTTAGCAGATGCAAGGCTGGGATCAGCATAACCATAATCAAGTTTTATTTGTTCTGCATCTTTGTTAGAAGTACTTAAAACAACCGAAATGTCATTACTAATATCACTGCCACCTTCAAAATCGATATTAGCATATTTGATTTGATTATTATGAATTACCGTAGCTGTGGTAACTCCTCCACCTAAATCGAGGATAATTGAACCAAAATGGCGTTCACTTTCATTTAAAGCCACGCTGGCAATAGCAAGTGGAGTTGGAATGAAAAAGTTATTGGAATAGCCAGCACGCTCAATAGCTTTTTTTATATTATGTAAAGGACTGGCAGGAGCCGTTAACATGATGCCTTGTACCGACAGAGAATGTGCAATCATTTTTCGAGGATCATCGACTTCGGTTTTACCATCAATCAGAAAGCGGCTTGGCAAAAATGAAATAGGTTCCCGTTCGTTTTTCACAGCAGATTTAATAGCAGCACGAACTACTCGCCTAACATCATGGTTACCTACTTCTTGACCATTATCGCTGACGTTAACTAAATCACTTGCAGTTTCAAGTTGAAGCATACCTACAGGTATACCTGTTACCACTCGATAAATATTTGCATTCGTTTTTTTGGCTATTTCTTTTAAAGCCCTATTAATCGCAGCGGCAGTTTCATCAATATCAACTATATTACCATGTCGCATTCCTTTATTAGGAACTGCAACGGCTCCAATAACTTTGCCGGAATCAGCTACAACCGCTTTCACACTTGTGGTACCAATATCTAAGCCCACTAATAAATTCGAATTGTCCAAAATTTTCCCCCCGTCAGTGCTACCTAAAAAAATTTTACCATAAAACTAGTTTAAAATCAGTTTATATTAAACCGTAAGCACGCTTTTCATTTGGTGTAAGCGGCCTGCTAAACGCCCCTACTTCCAAATCAATCAGCGTATTTTTTCCCACTTTAGTTTTTATTTTATTATAGTACTTTATTTTGCTTTTTAGGGTTGAAACGTTGCCAATAACTACATTACCGTTTTTCATTAGAAAAATCACTTGTGATTTTCTTCGGGTATTACCACTTAATAATTTAATTTGATCCTGAAAATCAGGCGGTAAACTATTGAATAAATGAAGAATTTTTCTGAGAGATACTTCATGATTGTAGCCTACAAAAACTGGTTTATCTGGATACACTTTTGACCAAGGAATAAACTGAGACCCCAATTTTCCCTGTGTAAGTATTTTACGATATCCTTTAGAAGTCTTAATGTAGCCTTTTGTGGGATATTCATCAATTTCAATTATTAAATGATTAAAATCTTTAACTTGAACTTTGATGTTTTTTATTTCTGAGTATTTTGCAGATAGTTTACGGGATATGCCATTTTTATTAAAAAGATAATCGACTACTTTATCACTAGCTTTAATATCTGTTGCTTTTACAACTTCTTTTACTGGTAAATCATTTTCCCCGTTAATTTGAATACTTTGAACATTTGCCAGTGGAGAAATATAATAGCCAAGCCCCAAAAGTGCTATTACTGAAACACCTATTATAAGTCCCAATCTCTTTAATAGTGCAGATTTACGTTCATTATGTAATTTAGAAAGAGAGGCAGAGATTTTTGTATTAGTTCTGAAATTTTTCTTTTTCTTACTTGATTGATGACTTAAGTATGGTGACAGCTTTTCTTTAGGGTCAATTCTAGTTACTCGTTTTTTTGTCAACTGCCTCACCTTCTTTTTATTTAGCTAAATCTTGCATTACTTTGATTACTTCATCAGAAGCATCAGAAACTCCTAGTTTTTTTGATGCCTTACTCATTTCCTTATAGTACTTACGATCCAACACGATATGATCGATTGAAGAAATAAAGTTATTAATATTGAGTTCACTTTCCGCAATCACTGTCGCTGCGCCGGCTTTTTCAAGATCAAGAGCATTTTTCATTTGGTGATTATTAGTAACATTTGGACTAGGGATCAAAATAGCTGGGACTCCTAAAGCAGTAAATTCAGCAATACTAGTGGCTCCTGAACGCGAAACTACACAAATCATTTTTGGCAAGAGTGCTGGCATATCCTTAACATAAGGTAAAATTTTAATACTTTTCCCATAATTAACATTAGTTAGTTTTTCTGCAATTTTTTGATAATAATAAGTTCCTGTTACCCAAATGACCTGATATGGCTTTGTTTCAAGACGAGTCAGTGATTTCAACATAATCCGGTTGATAGCCAAAGCACCACGAGAACCACCAAAAACCAATACAGTAGGTATTTGGGGATTAAGACCCCATTTACTTTGCAAATCAATCTTTGTTGATGACAGATTTAGTACTTGTTGAGAACGTGGATTTCCAGTTTTTACCAACTTTTTCTTTTCCGAAAATTGCTTGGCAGCATCATCAAACGTATAACAAATTTTGTTCACATAGTGTCCTAAGAACTTGTTAGCAACGCCAACTACTGAATTAGATTCATGAATCAAAGTCGGAATCTTCATTTTTGCTGCTTCATACACTACGGCACCACTGACATAGCCGCCAGTTCCCATCACGATATCAGGCTTAAAATCATTAATAATTTTTTGAGCTTTTTTCGTGGCCTTAAGAAACAAACTAATTGTAGCAAAATTACTCATTATATGTTTACGAGAAAAACCGCGCATCTCAATTGTTTTAAAATTTACTCCTGCTGCTGGAACTATTTTAGCTTCGAGGCCATTTTTTGTACCGACAAACAGTATTTCATCATTTGTCGCCAAATTGCGCTCTTTTAATCGTTCAATAATTGCCATAATAGGATAAATATGGCCACCAGTTCCTCCACCTGTAAATATTATTCTCATTTTATTTAGTCTTCAAATCCTTTATAAAATTAACAAAATAGTCTCCACGTTCTTCAAAGGTTCGAAATTGATCCCATGACGCACAAGCTGGTGAAAATAACAATACATCACCAGGATTTGTTAATTCATATGCTCTTGGTACTGCTTCCTGTAAAGTATTTTCAATGACAATGTTTTTAATGCCAGCTTTACGAGCTGCATCAGCCAGTAAATAACGGGTTTCACCATATAAAACCACGGCTTTAACATGTCTTTTTAAAAGTGGGACTAAGGAATCAAAAGTAAAACCGCGATCTAACCCACCAGCGATCCAAACTTCAGGATCTTCGAAAGATGGAATAGCAACTGAAGCCGCCTCTATATTTGTAGATTTGGAGTCATTATATATCTTGCGGCCTTCCAAGGTCATAACATATTGCAAGCGATGCTTTGCCCCGGTAAAAGTACTTAATACTGCCTGGATATCGTGGATATCTGCTCCCATAATTTGTGCAATTGCGCTGGCAACTAACGCATTCTGCTGGTTATGGATACCTGGTAATTTCATGTCGGCAGTCTTAATGATTTTTTCATGCTGATTCTGTAAATAGCCATCAGCAATAAAATAGTCGGCAGTTCGATCATTTTCGGAAAATGTTATTAGTTTTGCTTTAGTAACTTTCTTTTCTTCTTCAAAAATATTTTTTTGATCTAAGTTAGCTAAAAAATAATGATCTGAAGTTTGCGTTCTGGTAACGTTTAGTTTGGCATTAACATAATTAGCAAAAGTCTTGTGATAATCTAAATGGACATTGTGATAAATATCAATAATTGCAGCTACTTTAGGATCAATATCTGTTACGCCAAGCAGTTGAAAACTGGAAGTTTCGCAAACCAAAATATCATCCTTGGTAGCTTTTTTCACCACTTCAGAAATTGGAACACCAATATTACCAACTGCATATGCATGATGGCCATTCTTAGCCAGATGATGCTCCAGAATTTTCTGTGTTAACATTACCGTAGTAGTTTTACCATTTGAGCCCGTAACACAAATATACGGAGCTTCACTAACACTCAATGCAATTTCAGGTTCAGTAATAATTGGCAAATTTAATTTTCTTGCTTCTTGCACCATAGGGTTTTCATAAGGAATCCCCGGATTTTTTACTAAATAAGCAAAAGATTCTTGGTGTAATAATTCTACTGGATGCGTGCCCCCTATTATTCGCACGCCCAGTTTTTCCAATTCCTGTGCTTTTTGATTTTTACTTAAATCAGCCTTGTCGTTTAAAGTTAGCTTTGCACCAAGTTCAAGCAGTAATTTACTTACTGCAAAACCACTTTTGCCGAGGCCTAAAACTAAAATATTTTTACCTTGATAAGTCTTAACTTGCCTCATTGAACTATTTTATCCCCATATTACTAAATACAAGATACTTCCTAGTAAGCCAACAATCCAGAAAATAATGTCTACTTTCCATTCAGAGTAACCCAGCATTTCAAAATGATGATGTATTGGCGTCATCTTGAAAATCCGTTTACCAGTTGTTTGAAAAGAGATAACCTGCAATATCACGCTTGCTGTTTCACATACAAATACAATTCCCACTAACAAAAGTGACCAGGGCCTATTTAAAAAGATACTGACAGCAGCCAGTCCTCCTCCTAAAGCTAGAGACCCAGCATCACCCATAAAAATTTTAGCAGGCTTATGATTAAAAATAAAAAATGAAATTAAACCACCTATGACACTCATACAAAAAATTAAAACGGCAAAGTTTTTTTGCTTAAGTGCAATATAAGAGTAAGTGGCATAAGCAATAATTGACAAACCAGTTGCCAGACCATCTAAACCGTCTGACAGATTAACCGCATTGGAATAACCTACCAACCAGAAAATTACAAAAATCGTGAATAAAACAACACTGTCAATTACACCAAAAAACGGTATGAAAAGTTTAAATTGAAAATGGTCCGTTGCAGCTATAATAATAATCAAAACAGCAACTAAAATTTGTAAAGAAAATTTTTGCCATGCACGAAGACCCAAGTTTCGTTTATAAAACAATTTTATACTATCATCTAAGAAGCCTATAATACCGTAGCCTAGCAAACTGATTAATAAAATCCACATCATTTTTGTGACTTCGTGTTGCCATGCACAAACCCAAATTGTAGAAACTGTGGCTGCTAAAACAAAAACCACACCACCCATTGTAGGTGTACCAGACTTTTTTTCATGCCATTTAGGACCTTCATCACGAATTTCCTGTCCTTCATGATGTGACCTCATGAAAATAATCATCCAGGGTAAAATAATCCCAGTTAACGCCAACGAACTTACCAATGCAATAATGCTAATAATCAGCATAAAATGCTACTCCTTTAATTGTATTTTTATTTTTGTCCCAGATTTGACAGTTTCACCAGCAGTTACACTTTGCTTTGATACTACGCCTGTACCTTTAATGCTTAATTTAGCCCCGGTCAAATCTGCAAACTGCTGCAGCTCATCATTTGTCCAGCCTTTCATAGCAGGACATTTTATAATGCCGACAGTCCGCACGAGCATTAATTTACCAGACTGCTTTTTTTGACCTACCTGATAAGACTGCTTGGTTATTTTATCACCTGAACCAATTCTGACAAGTCTGAAACCAACCCGTTGAGCAATTGCTTCAGCTTCCTTATAACTTAATCCCGTTAGGTCCGGTATTTTAATCATAGTTGAACTGCTTAAACCATTTTTCGACATAAGAATTATTCTATTCATCACAGGTTTAAAAATTGAAGAAAGAATTACTTCAGCCGGTTTACTCATTCTTTGGGGTTGCTTTACAGTGATGTAAATGCAATAACGTGGATGCTTAGCTGGTGTAACACCAACTACAGAAAAGATGTAATTATTGTTCCCCTTAAGATAGCCACCACCTTTAAGATTGGCAATTTGAGCTGTTCCCGTTTTAACAGCAATACTTTGATTTTTCATCCGGTATGCAGCTCCGGTACCAATTCTTTTATTTAAAACTTGTCGCATGTTTCCAAGAACTATATTTGCTGTTTCTTTAGTATAAACTGGTCTGCCAACTTTTTTTATTTGGTAACCCGTTATTATGTGATCATCTGCATCGGTAATTTTTTCAACGAATTGGGGTTTTACCATTTGACCATTATTCGCCAAGCTGCTAAAAGCTTGCATCATTTGCATGACGTTCACATCAACGCCCTGACCAAAACTAGTGACAGCTTGATCAATGGGTGAATTAAACGCGATCAATCCTGGTTGTTCACCTGGAAGCGTTACGCCAGTTTTCTGACCAATGTGGAATTTTTTTAAATACTTTTTCCAAGTCTTAGCACCCATTTGTTGTTCAATATGAACAAATCCGGTATTGCTCGAACGTGGAAATGCTTGTGAAAAAGGTATGCTTCCCCAGCCATGCGGCTTCCAATCGTGAATTACTGAACCATTCACAGAAACTGATCCTGAATTATAATATTGATTTGGATGATAGTTTCCACTATTGACAGCAGATGACAATGTCAACACCTTAAAAACCGATCCGGGTTCATATGTATCTTGCACCAAAATATTGCGATAAGAATTTTTCAGACCCTTTTTGGTCTGCGGGTTGAAACTTGGTCTTTGTGAAGCAGCTAACACTTTTCCCGTCTTCATATCTTCAACTACGGCTGTCATAGAAATAGGATTAAAGGTATCCTGAACATAAGACAATCTGCTTTCAAGGCATTCCTGCAGCTGCGAGTCAATAGTTAAATATATATTATTACCATCTACTGGGGCTTTATAAGTATGGGTACTATTGGGAGTCTGGAAATTTGAGGCATCAACAGCTGAAACCTGATAGCCGTTTTTTCCAGTAAGAACGTCGTCATACCAAGCTTCCAGTCCCATGGTACCCTCTAAATTTTGTTGCCTTGTTTTTTTATCATAAACTGGTGTAGCCATACCAATTATGTGTGATGCAAAATTACCATTTGGGTATAACCGTGACTGAGTTTCAAAAAATTTAATTCCTGGCAAATTCATTTTTTCAATTCGGTCTTTTTGCTTTTTTGTCAAATTAGAACCTGCAGTACCAAATTGTACCTGAAAAACTGGCTGCGAAGGATTAAGATACTTTAAAATTTTATTTGCTTTAAGAGGTAAAACTTGTGCTAACTTTTCAGCAGTTTTACTTTTGTTAAGAACATATTCAGGCTTATTTTTATAATTAATGGAAGATTTATCTAGAATGGCATAAATTGTATACAAATGGGAGTCCTGTGCTACAGCTAACCCGTTACGATCATAAATATTTCCCCGATTGGCCTTTAACACTTGGTTACGCATATACAATTGCTCGGTCTTAGCAGTTAAATTTTGCCCATTAACGGTTTTTGAGATTCCAAGATATAAAAATCTGCCTATAAATACAAGAAAAACCAAAGCAACAGCTACCTCGAGAAATCTCCCGACTGTAAAACGGTATCCGTGGGCTTTGGAATTTAAGTTATTTTTTTTACTAATGTGTTTATTCATTAGCGTATGGTCCTAATATTTTTTTCATTCAAAGCCAACCCCTTGCTGCGAGCAATTTTATTCATTCTTGAGCTTGAGGTCAACTCACCTAATTCTTGATGCAAATCTCCAACTTGACTTTGCTCTTTTGCAACCGAGCGCTGCAAACTAGTAAGTTCATGTTGAGCTGAAGTAGCAGAAATACTAGAAGAAACGAGCATTGTCATTAAGCCAATTGTGATCATAGTTCCCAATATAAGCAAGGACTTTTCGAAGCCGGTCCAAGCAACGTTGTGATGATTGAGAACTTGACGTTGTCTCTTCTCTGGATCTCTTTGCTCATTAGGATTAAACTCTATTTTTCTTGCTAAATTATCAGCCATTGTTTTTCCTCTTTACAATTTTTCTGCAACCCGTAACTTGGCACTGTGTGAGCGATTGTTATTTTTAAGCTCTTCAGCCGAAGCAACAATGGGCTTACGATTTACTAATCGAAGCGTTGGCTTCAAGTCATCGGGAATAGCAGGCATTCCCCTAGGTACCTCAACGTCAGAGTATTTTTTAAAAATATTCTTTACAATTTTGTCTTCATCAGACTGAAAAGTAATTACACTAATGCGACCGCCCGGTTTGAGTAGTTTGATCGCTTCCTCAAGTGATGTACTTAAAGCATCAAGCTCGTGGTTTACAGCAACACGCAAAGCCTGAAAAGTCTTTTTTGCTGGATGCCCTCCAGTCCTTCTTGCAAACGCAGGAATTGCTTCCTTAATAATGTCAACCAGTTCAAAGGTTGTCGCAATTGGCTTTTTTTGTCTTTTGAGGACAATTTTATGAGCAATCTGGCGAGAATACTTTTCTCCACCAAATTTATACAAAATATTAGCCAATTCCTTTTGACTTGAATCATTAACTAATTGATACGCATCGAGGCTTTGATCCTGATCCATTCTCATATCCAATCTAGCATCGAAGCGGTAAGAAAAACCTCTTTTTGCCTGATCAAATTGTGGGGAGGAAACGCCCAAATCATAATAGATACCGTCAATGCCATTTTGATAACCCAGCTTAACCAAGTTAATTTTTAAATGACTAAAGTTGTCGTGTACTAATTGTAATTTAGGGTCAGCCTCAGATTTAAGTAAATCGGCAAAGTTTAACTTAGCCGAATTTATTGCATATTCATCCTGATCAAAACCAATCACGGTACCACTAGCAAGTTTGCTCAGTAAATATTTTGTATGACCGCCGCCGCCAAAAGTTGCGTCTACATAAAGACCACCGTCTTTGGGTTTTAAATTTTCGATTGTTTGGTGTAAGAGTACACTGGTGTGTTTGAATTCCATGTTTATAGTTCCAAATCATCTAAATTTTCTGCGATATCATCATAGTTCTCGTTGGCTTCATCACTAAAGCTTTCCCAACGCTCCTTTGACCAAATCTCAATTCGGTCAGAAACTCCTATAATGACACATTCTTTAACAAGGCAAGCGTGCTTCTTCAACGTTGTGGTCAGATTCACACGTCCTTGCTTATCAAATTCGCATTCCATTGCACCAGAGTAAAATAAACGCGTAAAACTACGTGCATTTCTCTTAGTCAAAGGAAGGTGGGCTAGCTTGGCTTCAATTTCTTGCCATGCTTCTGTGGTATAGCCAAAAATACAGCCTTCCATTCCACGAGTAAATATCATTTTTTCTCCAATCTGACTACGCAAACGAGCGGGTATAATTAAACGCCCTTTACTGTCGAGATTGTGATGATATTCACCCATGAACATAGCATTGCCCCCTTCCACTAATTAATTTACCACAATTCACCACTTCCTACCACTTTTTAGTTATAAAGTTTAACATTTCTTTTTTATTATCCGAAAAGTAAAAAACGCAAACCATTACAGGTTTGCGTTTAACTAAAAAAACAAATTTTTTACTCAAAAAGTTTGACTATATCATCATAAATAATAATCCTAAATACCAAAAAATAGTATTAACAGTTAAATAGTCCCATATTTTGCGGAAAGTTTTACTTATGGACAAGTTCTTATTTTTAATTGCCTCAGTTATAGCAATTATTATAACTAAAATGAAGAAGACAAAAAAACCATATGGTAAAAACTCAGGCCTTTTCTGATTTAGAGTAATCAGGTGACATGCATATATAAAAAAGAATGGTAACAAATCATATCCGCGAAATTGAGCCTTGGGAAACATCTTATTAATAAGAAAAGCTAAAGCAAGACCAACAATAGGTATCAAAAAAATTAAAAACATTGGCTATATCCTCTATTATCTAATCTCTATTTTATCTTACTCTCTAATTGAAAAAAACTTTTAAGTAGCATAAAATATTGTTCAAACAGGGAGGTCTATCAATGACGAGAAGACATAAGAAAAAGAGATCTAAATTTCAAAAGCTAACAATTGCCATGGCCTGGCTAATGGCAATAATAACTTTAGTTGCTGTAATAATGCAAGTTGTTGGTGCATTATCCAGCTTTGGCTTTTTTGAATAAAAAAGCGTGAGATCATTGTCTCACGTTTTTTATTGTTGATAATTATCTAAATTTACCATAAAGGGATAGTTAACAGCTAAATTCCACCATAATTTATAAGTAACGGAAGCGAAAATAAATGCCCAACATAAGGTTGGCAAAATACTTTTTACCAATTTCATTGAACTAATAATAGTCAGACCTGTTATATTCATAATAAGCCAAGTATAGCCCTCAATCAGAATTGAAGCGGTTAAAACCGCTAAGATTCGTGCCCAGAAAACTTCTGGCAAAAATCTGGCAGTTTTTTGCAACAGCCAGCAAATTATAGGTAAACTAATAGTATAAACACCAATAATACCAAAAAAATAAATATCGCTTACTATACCAGTACCAAAAGCTAACCAAATCTCTTTATGATTAGTGTCATCAAAAAGTGCTATTAACATCATGCTAACGGGTACCAATAAGTTTGTAGCATTACCAATTAAAAAAAACCGGTGAAAGAATAAAGACAAACTGCCACTGATAGCTAAAGCAATATATAAAGCTAAAACAAGACTAAATTTTCGCAGAGACTTCATTAGTCGTTCACTTTCCTTTTAATAACTGACACTACAGAGGGGTCATTTAATTCACCTGCTGGATTAATTTTAATTAAATCAGATAAACCAAATGTATCATGGGTTGTGGTAGAAATCGTTCCCACCAATAATCCTTTGGGTGAATTACCACCTAAACCGCTAGTGTAAATTTTTGCACCACGCTTTAGTTTTTCACTGTCGACCGCCTGAGTAAATGCTAGTGTCTTGTTACCTATTACCGTAATAATTCCATGAACTTTCTTTCCGTTTACGGCTTGTGCTTCAACCGCGAAACGATTAGCTGATTTATCACTTGTTGTTATTAATTCAACTTTTGCAGTAGCGGCATTGACCTCTATTAGGCGACCAATAATACCACCACCGGACATTACCGCCATATTTTTACGCAAGCCAGATGTAGTTCCCTTATTAATAACTAACAGGTCTGTCCAACTGTCCGGTGAACGAGAAATGACAGATGCTTGAATAATATTATAGTCAGTAAGCGTATTTTTTACTTTTAGTGCTGATTTTAGTTGCTGATTTTCAGCTTCCAAGCTAGAATTACGAGTTTTGGTTTGTTCCAAGTCAGTAACTTTGCTCTTTAGGTAATTATTTTCATCTTGAGTATTTAACAAATCGTGAACATTATTTAAACTGCCAGAAACAAAACTAAGTGGAAAATCAATTATTCTTGATCCCACTGCAACCACATCATTGCCAAAACTCTGGATAATCAGAGGAGTATCACGTCTATTACGTAAGCTGACACTGCCTCCTATAATAGTAAAAGCCAAAATAACTGCTATACATGCCGATAATAATTTTTTGTTTTGTAGAAATTTCTTCATTTGGAAACAGTCCCTAAAGAAAAGCCGGCGAAAACAGCCGACTTTTAGTATTATCTGCGATTTTTGCGCATTACTTCAATATTTTTCAGAGACTCACCTGTACCAACTGCAACACAATCTAGTGGATCTTGGGCTATAAATACTGGCACTTTAGTAGCTTCGGAAATAATCTCAGGTAAGTTTTTAAGTAAAGCTCCACCGCCCGTCAATACAATGCCGTGGTCAATGACGTCTGCTGCTATTTCAGGAGAGGTCTGTTCAAGTGTTTCCTTAATTGCAACGATAATGTCCTGAACAACATCTTGAATAGCATGAGCAACATCGACTGCTTTTACATCAACTGATTTTGGTAAACCAGTAACTAAATCACGACCACGAATATTGACCGCTTCAATATCTTCAGCCTTTTCAACTGAAGCAGAACCAATCTGAATTTTGATATCTTCAGCAGTTCTCTCACCAATTAGCAGATTAAAGTTAGAATGAACATAATTCACAATTGCCGTATTGAATTTATCTCCGGCTTGGCGAATTGAGGTAGAAGAAACTATTCCACCTAAAGAAATAGTGGCAACATCGGTAGTACCACCACCAATATCTACAACCATTGAGCCAGTGGGATCCATTACTGGCAATCCTGCCCCAATAGCAGCTGCAAAAGGTTCTTCTATTACGAAAGCTTCACGTGCTCCAGCTACACGAGCAGCATCAATCACTGCACGCTTTTCAACCTCAGTTACACCAGAAGGTACACAAATCATAGCTGAAGGTTTGGAATTGCCAACAGTCTTTTCGATAAAATACTTAAGCATTGAGGCAGTTGTATCGTAATCAGCAATTACACCATCTTTCATTGGCCTAATAGCCACTATACTTTCTGGTGTTCTGCCAATCATTTCTCTTGCTTCTGACCCTACAGCAATTACCTTGCCTGTATGGGTGTTTTTTGCCACCACAGAAGGCTCTCTTAAAACAATCCCTTTACCTTCCATATAAACAAGAGTATTGGCAGTTCCTAAGTCAATGCCAATATTTTTTGCTCCTAATCCAAACACGTAAATCTCTCCTTATTATTGCAGTCTCTAAATCTTGAATAATTATAGCATAAAGTGCAACTTAAAAAAGAAAATGGAACGTAACTTTAAGATGAATTTAAAATAATTGCCGTTCACAGAAACTAAAGTAATTTCCTTTGCCCACAATGAAATGATCAAGAAATTCAATCCGAAATAGTTTTGCTGCCTCATGAAGCATCTCAGTGAGTTCAATATCACTTTTTGAAGGTAACAAATTACCGCTTGGATGATTATGCACCACAAAAAAGCCGGCACAGGCATAAATAACTGCCCAACGGAAAATCTCCCGAGGATGCGCAATTGACTTATCCAAAGTACCTTGAAACAACTTCTTTTCAGCAATTATATGATTACTATTATCTATGTAGATAGCCCATAGTTCTTCTTGTTTATGTCCTGCAAATTTATCTAATAAATAAGTACCTACTTCATCGCTTGAAGTCATAATAAGTTCCCGGTCTGATACTGCTGAGCGCATTCTTTCGAGCAATCCTTCGCTCAAAAGTGCTAAGCTGTCACAGCATTGACCACCAGAAATATATTTAAGCAGATCATTGGCATTTCTTATTTTTAATTCTTCCAACTTAACAAGAAGTTCATCAAAGTTTTCAATCCCATGTTCTTTCAGTTCTCCAAAAAAACTGTTCAGCATTTCCCAGTCGGTTTTAATTAAATAGTGATGAGACCTTATTAATTCCATAAAATCATTCCTTTCACTATTTATATACGCCAAAACTAACTAACTTTTTGTAAAAATTCAAAGAAGTCTTGACAAACAAGAACCGCATTCTGATGATCTTCGACAGTAGCTGGAATTAAATCCGGCACCATTACACATTTTAAGCCGGCTTTAACAGCAGCTAGCAATCCAGGAGAAGAATCTTCGAACGCTAAAATATTATTTTTAGCAATATGTAATTTTTGAGCTGCCAAAAGATAAATATCTGGTGCAGGCTTAGGCTTGACCTTATTATTTTTTACATCGTCATAATTTAAGTGAAATTGAAAATAGTTACGCGTACCTGTGGCCCACAAATTATGCTCCACCACATTTTCCGAATTGCTAGTTACCACAGCCATAGGCAATCCGGCAGCCTGAAACTGATCAAGAGCTTTTTGTACTCCTGGTCTTAACTTTAATTTACCTTGTTCGGTCCACTGCCATACTAGTTCATCAGTACGTTTAATAAATTTGTCACGTTGTTCTTTATTCTTAAAGTATTGCAGGTAAAAACCATTCATATCAGTTGTTGTCGAGCCAACTAATTTGAGATAGATATCATCGGGCGTATTAAGATTTGCCTCCTTAGCAGCTTGAATATTGGCTTCCCAGTACAAATTCTCGGAATTAACCAGCAAGCCATCCATATCAAACAAAATGCCTGTGATATTTTCCTCAATGCCTTGAACGCGCATTTTTTATCTCCATTTGTAAAATATCTCCAACTAAGTAAAATGATCCTGTTACTAGCAGTATATCATTTGTTTGACTCTTCTGCTTTAAATCTTGATAAGAAGTTCGCCAGTCAGCGTGATACTGATACCTTTTTTGAATCCAAAGCGGATAGTCTTCTTTTTTAGCAGCACGCGGATAATCAATTGTAGTTAAGTGAACTTCATCTGCCGCTTTAAACAGTTTAAAAACCTGCTCAATATCCTTGTCTTTCATCATCATAATCAATACTCTAATTTTGCCTTGCTTTTTCTCCTGCTTAAAATGAGCAAAATTTAACAGGTTTTGCATTGCCTGAATATTGTGTGCACCATCAAGGACAATTAAAGGATTATTTTGCAAGATTTGATAACGTCCAGGTACAGTTGTTTGGTTTATTGCATCTTCTATCTCTGAAGCAGAAAGTGAAAGATTTAATAAGTTAAAGGCTTGAACAGCAATAGCAATATCATAGCCCTCAACTAGTGGCCTGGGTAAAAAAGAAAGGTTTTGGAATTGATCTTGATACTCCAAATTTTCTTGAAGTAAAATACTAAAGTCAGAACCAAGTTTTTTAACCAGAGCATTTTCTTTTTGAGCCTTTTGCTGAATAATAGGTAATACTTCTTTTGGAATATTACCTAAAACAACTGGCCGATTTTCCTTTATTATTCCACTTTTTTCACGGGCAATATCTGCTAGAGTTGGTCCAATAACTTGCTCATGATCTAGTCCAACTGTAGTAATCACGCTGACTTCCGGTGTAATGACATTAGTTTTGTCATGCTCACCACCTATGCCAACTTCTATCACAGCATAGTCACATTTTTCCTGGGCAAAATAAAGAAAGGCCAATACTACTTCATATTCAAACGTCACTAATGAAAAAGTAGGTTTGGTTTTACGAATTCTTTTCAAAACCGACTCTATTTTATTAGCTACTCCAATCAAATTTTGGTTACTGATATTTTGACCATTCAGCTGAATCCGCTCGTTAAATTCAAAAACATAGGGCGAAACAAAAAGGCCAGTCCTTTGACCAGCCTTTTGTAACAAATTACTTAAATAGTAAGAAGTTGAACCTTTACCATTCGTGCCCGTAACATGGATTGTTTTTATCTGATCTTGCGGATTACCTAACATAGCCAAAATTGTCTTAATATATGTTAAATCTGCTTTTTCATGTAATTTAGGAAGTGAATATAAATATTTAATCACATCTTGAGCATTGGTAAAAGTCACGTTATTCACTCTTCTTTAATTCTTGAATTCTTTCATGAACGCTTTGAAGTTGATTTTCGTAATCAGCTTTTTTCGCTTTTTCTTTATTTATCACAGCTTCAGGCGCATGTGCGACAAAGCCTTGATTATTTAGTTTCTTAGTTGATCGTTCAACTTCAGCCTGCAAATCTTTTTCTTCTTTAGTCATGCGCTTAATTTCATCTGCAATATTAACCAAATCAGCTAACGGCACAAAGATCTGAGCTCCAGAAATCACAGCAGTTTTAGCAAGTTTTGGTGCAGCAATTTGAGTTGAAATGGTTAATTCCTTTGGATGCAAAAAGTTCTTAACGTAATCTTCATTATCAGTTAAAATTCTTTCATTCTTAGCATCTTCTAATTGAATCATAATGTCAATCGAAGAAGACAACGGAGCATTTACTTCCATCCGAATGTTACGTACAGCTTTAATAATTTCGATTAAGAAAGCCATGTCATGACGAGCTTGTGCATTTTCAAATTCAGCATGGGCTTCAGGATATTTGGCTACCATAATTGACTCACCATCATGGGGCATAGACAACCATAATTTTTCTGTCACAAATGGCATAATTGGATGAAGCAAACGTAATATCTGATCAAGAATCCAAACTAAATTATCTTGTTTTTTAGCTTTCAGTTCTTCATTGCTACCATTTAATGCAACTTTAGCCATTTCGATGTACCAATCACAAAAATCATTCCAGATAAAGTTGTATAGTTCGCGCCCTGCTTCACCAAATTGGTAATTATCAAATAAACGAATCACTTCGCTAACAGTATGATTTAAACGGTCAAAAATCCAACTGTCTGACAGATCAAACTTGCTGGTATCAAGCATATGAGCAGCTTGTGCATCTTCAGGTAAATTCATAATGACAAATCTGGCAGCATTCCAAATCTTATTAATGAAGTTCCAAGCAGACGCCAATTGTTTAGGGTTATAACGGGTATCTTGTCCTGGAGCAGTACCGTTAAGCAAGAACCAGCGTAAAGCATCAGCACCATACTGATCAATGACATCCATTGGATCTACACCATTACCCAATGATTTACTCATTTTGCGTCCCTGTTCATCACGGATTAAGCCATGAAGTACCACATCATTAAATGGTCTTTTATGTGTAAAATGCAAACTCTGGAAAATCATCCGTGAAACCCAGAAAAAGATAATATCATAACCGGTGACCAAGACATTAGTTGGGAAGTAGCGTTTAAAATCAGCGGAATTTTCATCAGGCCAGCCTAAAGTTGAGAATGGCCATAAAGCACTGGAGAACCAAGTATCTAATACATCTGGATCTTGTTTCCAGTTTTCAATGTCCTTGGGGGCATCTTCGCCAACATACATTTCACCGGTCTTTTTATTGTACCAAGCAGGAATGCGGTGTCCCCACCATAATTGGCGTGAGATTACCCAGTCATGAACATCTTCCATCCAGTGATCTAAAGTTTGTTCAAATCTTTTTGGTACAAAATTAACCTTACCCGCAGTTTTTTGATTTTCTAAAACTTTTTCAGCAAGTGGTTTCATCTTAACAAACCATTGAGTGGAAAGACGAGGTTCAACTTGAACGCCAGAACGCTCTGAGTGTCCAACTGAGTGCACAATCGGCTTAACTTTAATCAGATAGCCCTGTTCCTTCAGGTCCTTAACTAATGCTTCACGGCACTCAAAACGATCCATCCCTTCATACTTACCGGCATTTTCGTTCATAGTGCCATCGTCGTTCATGACGTTAATCCGTTTTAAGTTATGACGATTGCCGACTAAAAAGTCGTTAGGGTCATGAGCAGGTGTAATCTTTACTAAACCTGTACCAAATTCAGGATCAACGTGTTGATCTTCAATAATTGGAATATGGCGTCCCACTAGCGGTAAAACTAATTCTTTGCCTACAAGATCTTTATATCGTTCATCCCCTGGTGCCACGGCAACAGCAGTATCACCGAACATGGTTTCAGGACGTGTAGTTGCAATTTCAACAAACCCGGAACCGTCAGCAAACGGATATTTAATATGATAAAAAGCGCCCTTATCGTCTTGGTGAATAACCTCGATATCACTTAGAGCTGTTTGCAGCTCTGGATCCCAATTGATAATGTATTCACCACGATAAATTAATCCTTCTTTGTAAAGTTGGACAAAGACGCGGCGAACAGCTTTAGACAAACCCTTATCTAATGTAAATCTTTCACGTGAATAATCTAGTGACAAACCCAATTTTGCCCACTGGCTCTTGATAATAGCAGCGTATTCATCTTTCCAGTCCCAAACTTGTTTAACAAAAGCTTCACGCCCCATTTCATGACGGTCTTTACCCTGTTTGCGTAATTTAGCCTCAACTTTAGCCTGAGTTGCAATTCCGGCATGATCCATTCCCGGAAGATACAAAGTATCATAACCCTGCATTCTTTTAAATCTAATTAATGTATCCTGAATTGCTGTATCCCAAGCATGACCCAAATGAAGCTTACCAGTAACATTTGGCGGCGGAATAACAATTGCATACGGATGTGCTTTTTTATCTCCAGATGGCTTAAATAAATCTTGATCAAGCCACTTTTGATATCTACCCTGTTCAACCTCGCGTGGGTCATATTTTGGTGCTAAATCTGTCATAGTTCTCCTCCCAATAAAAAAGTCCTAGACAAAATGTCTAGGACGATGTGATTAACCGCGGTACCACCTAAAGTTAAGCAGAATAAATTCTGCCTCTCTTAAAAATGATAACGGCGAATTTGCCGGATCAGCCTACTGTTAGTTCAGCCAATCAGTCCAATTGAGCTACCAATTAACCTTCATTCGGCCTTTCACCATCATCAGCCTTTCTCTATCTATAAGGTTAATACCTCTCAATTATTGCTTTGGGCGTATTATAACACGTTTTTTATAGTAGTGCAGCATCTTCTTCTGCTTTATCTGCTAAAAACTTATCATTAGGGTAAATTGAAGTTACTTGTATACCAGCTAAAGCACGGTCAATTAGTCCTTCAACATCTAGACGATTTTCAAATTCTCTTGCTTTATCGATTTTTGGTTTAGTTTTGGGACGAGGAGGGGCAAAAATTGTACAGCAATCTTCAAATGGCTGGATAGATAAATCAAAAGTACCAATTTTTTCAGCCAAATTAATGATTTCAGTTTTGTCCATAGTAGCAACCGGTCTGACAACAGGAGTGGTCGTCACATCATTAATTGCGGCCATTGATTCCAAAGTTTGCGAAGCCACCTGGCCAACGGATTCACCGTTAAAAATAGCTAGACCTCTTCTTTTAGCTCTAATTTTATCTGCTAACTGCAACATGAATCTTCTTTGCACAGTCATTAAATAGCCTTCAGGAATTTTTTCTTTAATGGTTTCCTGAATTTCTGCAAATGGCACCGCAATAAAATTGATCTTGCCTGCATAATTAGCCAAGATACCAGTTAACTCTTTAGCTTTATTCAGAGCTTTTTCAGTAGTATAAGGTGGACTATAAAAATGGACCATTTCAATATCGACACCACGCTTTAGAGCCAAATATGAGGCTACTGGTGAATCAATTCCGCCAGATAACATCATAACAGCCCTACCACCAGTGCCAACTGGCATTCCACCTGCACCGTGAAGCAATTGATTGGAAACGTATACAGCGTCTTTGCGTACTTCGATTCTAAGGACAATTTCAGGGTGTTTCATTTCTACCTTTAAATTTTCCATATTATCAAAGAGATAATCACCCACCATTTTATTCAACTCATTGGTATCGTATAAAAATTGATGATCACTGCGTTTAGTGTTGACTTTAAAAGTCATTCCCTTTTTAAAGGTTTCTTTCATTAAAGCTAGAGCAGTTTCTTCAATTTTTGCCAAAGTTTTTTCAACTTTGATAGTCGGTGAATAAGTTTGGATACCAAAAACCCTTTTTAAACGTTTATCAACTTCTTCAAAAGGTGCATCATTTAAAACTATATGCATGCGGTCATGGCGCGGGTGTATTTCGACTTGCGGAAAATCGCGTAATACTTTAGTCACATTACCAGCTAAGCGACCAATGAAATCTTTACGATTCTTTCCTTTGGTTGACAGCTCACCGTAACGTACCATTATTTCAGTATATTTCATAAAAAATTATTCTCCTAAATGATTAATTCTGGCAAAATGATGGTAAATTTTATCAAAGACTTTAATAAATTCATCTGCTTCAGCAAGAGTATTAGTTTCATCAAAACTAAGACGAATCGCACTAGTCGCTATTTTATCATCAACATGCATTGCAACTAATGTGCTTGCTTGATCAGTCTTAGTAGAAGAACAGGCCGAAGTAGTTGAAGTATAAATATCATACTCTTCAAGTGTATGAACAAGAGTCTCTCCTCTAATACCTTCAAGGGCAAAACATAAAATATGAGGGGCAAAGTTATCATTCAATGGTGAAAATATTGTGATTCCTGGTTTATCTTGTAGATACTTCACTATTTTGGCTTTAATAGCAGCCTCACGTTGAGCACTTTCCCGTTCATTTTCTAAAAGCAAGCGCACTGCTTTAGCCATCCCCGCTATTGCCGGCAGATTTTCAGTACCTGAACGCAAACCCTTTTCTTGACCGCCACCATCATGCAAGGGATCAAGCATCTTGCCCTCCTTTTTATAAAGGATTCCGGTACCTCGTGGTGCATGAAATTTATGTGCTGACAGACTAGAAAAATCAACACGAGGAGTAAAAACACGATGCCAAATATTTTTACCTAATGCTTGCACATTATCTACATGAAAACTTACGGTTGGATAGTTAGTTAATAAATCACTAATTTCATCGATTGGCTGAATAGCACCAATTTCATTATTAACGCCCATTATTGAAACCAAAGTTGTATCAGAATCTAAAGCATTACGTAAATCGTTTACGCTAACACGCCCTTCTTTATCAACGGGTAAATGGGTTACACGAAAACCAATATACTCTAAAGCGTTAAAAGCATTGGCAACAGAAGCATGTTCAACACTTGAGGTAATGAGATGCTTGCCAAATTCCCGTTTTTGAAAAGCAGTTCCTTTTATTGCCCAGTTGTTTGACTCGGTTCCACCAGAGGTAAAGAAAATTTCATCCTGTTTTGTGCCTAAAAGATTGGCAATTTGCTTACGTGAACTCTCTAAAAGTTGAAATGCACGGTCTCCCAGTTTATGTAAACTGGATGGATTGCCCCAAATGGTTTGAGCTACTTTACCATATGTGGCTAAAACAGCAGGATCAATCTTGGTCGTGGCGCTATTGTCAAAGTATATCACGTAATTTCTCCTCTCCAAAAACACTACATGGTCAGCTATTAACTTATAAATTGTAACTTAAATTCTTGTCAGCTTCAATTATTTATTCGTGAGCACTAAAAAAGCTTTAAAATTGTTTTTAAAATTTTAAAGCTAAATATTTTCCGAGGAATTATGATTTCTATCAGCTATTTTTCTTATCAGAATAGTACAAGTTTTCTAAGCGTTGATATGAACCCGGCTCAACTTTTTCAATAGCTGTTGCAATGGTGTCCAGAGCATCTTTATAGTTATAATCCTGTTCATAAAGTTGCATTGCCTTTTTCTGAGCGCTTTTAATAGAACCATTATTGGAATATTTATTAGAGTATTGCAAAGTAAGTTGAACTAGATCTGCAGAATTGATGATATCATCTGCTTCACGTTTTAACCTTTCAACATCATCAGAAATTTGAATTAATTCCTGAGAAATCTTTTCCATGTTTAGCCTTACCTGACTCAATTCTTTTGCTACATGACCTATCTCATTGACAACCAAAGTATACATTTGAACAAAAGTATCAGGATTACCAGGGATCTTTTTGCGTTCCAAACGCCGATAAACTAGAGAAACTTCCTGTTTAAAGCGGTTGAT
This sequence comes from Lactobacillus rizhaonensis, assembly GCF_036246345.1. Taxonomy (NCBI): domain Bacteria; kingdom Bacillati; phylum Bacillota; class Bacilli; order Lactobacillales; family Lactobacillaceae; genus Lactobacillus; species Lactobacillus rizhaonensis. The sequence continues at coordinate 325,334 of NZ_BTTV01000001.1, forward strand.
CGAATCATTGGCTACATTTTCAGAATCATAAAGACCATCAACGTCTTGGGACATTTTCTTTTGTTCATCACTAATTTCACGTAATCTTTCCAACATGCTCAACCACGATGACTTAATTTTGGAATAGACTCCCTTCCCATCAGCAACATTTTGGGTATCGACCGTATATTGACGCTCCATATCACTAACTTCCTGTTCCAACTTTCTACTAGTGGCAAGTTCATTGTGAGTAAGCTCATAACTCTCATCAATGTGGCGCAATTTTGCTACTAATTTTTTTGATTCCACTTGTTCGTGAGCAAGAAGACGCTGAATTTTATCTTGATTTTCTTCTACAAATGGTCTTGCTTTATACTCTTTAGCTAAAATTTCATAAAGAGCAGAAATCTCTTTTTTGATTTCCGCATTTTTTTCTTTTAACTCGGAAACTTTAAGCTCTTTTAGCAAACTATTTGCATCGACTACTTGTCCTCTAATTTTTTTAATCTCAGCCAAAACATCAACCTGAGTTATGTAATATTTAGAAGACATCATCTTCTTATAACTATCAGATAGTTCACTCAACTGATCTTGAAAAACTTTATTAAGTTGATGACGGGCATTTCTGATTTCGGGTAAAATAGACCTAATGCTAGTCAAAGCAGCTTTGATTTTTGACAAAATACGCTTTGCTTCAACCTGATCTCCTTGAGCAGTCAAACTCTTGGCTTCCGAAAAGTCATTTTCAATATTTGTCAATTCATTTTCAATCTGATCCAGAGCAGCACCATAATCATATGAATTTGCAAGAATGTCTTTACGCATTTCTTTAAAACCATTAAACAAGTCATTATACTTCTTTTGATTCTCACGGTTTGATTCAAGTAATTCTGTAAATACTTCCTTAGTATTCTTGGCATCTTTGTATGTTGGATCCATAATTTCTTGAGCTTGTTTAATATTTTTATGAGCCTTAAGTAAGTGATAGTGTGTATTTTGCTCAGCCGCCTGTTCAAGAAAGTTCTGCGCTGCAGGAATTTTTTTTGCCAATGCCTGCTCGTAGTTTTTACGCCAGGTAGTTAATGTAGTCAAACTTTCACCGGCTAAATCCATTTTATCCAGACTGACAATATCTGTTTCTAAATGCATTTTATCAATTTTGGTAATCAAATCGTCTAATTCAAGAATTTGCCTCAATTGGCGGCGATTGATTATTAACATAACGGCTATAATTATAATGATGATTAAAATTGCAATGATTACAACTATGGATTGAGTTGGTGACATAATTTTCCTCCAAAACTACCCCAATTATACCAAACTTCTACATTATTGTGGTCAAGAGTTTTTTTAGGTTAATAAAATTCATTATTTAAATAAATCGTGCTAATAGATATTTATAAATGTTTCTTTAAATAAAAGCAGTATACTAGTATTAGCAAGTTGATATCAGGGCTTTTATCTTTTTTAGTTAAATTATTAAACATTAAAGCAATTGATGTTTTCCTTGCTTTAATAAGGTAATACAACTATAATATAGAACGTGTAAAATATTTGCAGCTATAAGTGGCAAGAACGTCAACATCTTAATACGTTTTAGTGAACGAGTAACCGACGCTGCAATAGGCGAAAATGAAAATTAAGATGCACGAATGTTAAACTTATACGTAATTATTTTACTCCAAAAACTGTTATCAGATTTTATTGGAGGATTTTATGTCAAGATATACAGGTCCAAGTTGGAAACGTTCCAGAAGATTAGGAATTTCACTTTCAGGTACTGGCAAGGAGCTTAGTCGCAGAAACTATGCCCCTGGTCAACACGGTCCTAATTCACGTGGTCGTTTATCAGAATATGGTGAACAATTACATGAAAAGCAAAAGCTACGTTGGATGTACGGTTTAAATGAACGTCAATTTAGAACTTTGTTCAAACGTGCTGGTAAGATCCGTGAAGGTGAACACGGTACTAACTTTATGGTTTTGCTTGAATGCCGTTTAGACAGTATTGTTTACCGTTTAGGATTGGCTACCACTAGAGAGCAAGCTAGACAATTAGTTAACCACGGTCACATCACTGTTGACGGCAAACGTGTTGACATTCCTTCCTATGAAGTCAAGGTTGGTCAAACCATTGGTCTTAAGGAGAAGTCAAAGAACTTGCAACAAGTTAAGGATGCACTTGAAGCAGTTGTATCCCGCCCATCCTTTGTTTCATTCGATGACAACAAGGTAGAAGGTTCACTTGTTCGCCTTCCAGAACGTGATGAAATGGAACCAGAAATTAATGAAGCTCTAGTTGTTGAATACTACAACAAGTTACTTTAATTTCCATGTTTTTACAAAACCCCTTTCCTTCTTGGAGAGGGGTTTTTGTTACCCGAAGGGAGTACCAATCAATGACAGAGGATTTAAATACCAGAGTTTCAAATGCTGCTCAAGGAATCACACCCCAAACAAAACCGGATGAGCGCAGAAGATTTTTAGGGTCTCTTCGCGAACGAGTTTTAGTCAGAATGACCAATGCCGAAGTGCAAGATCCTAAATTAGCCAACCTATTTTTACGCCACTTTAAGGATTATATTGGTTACAATATCCTGATTAATGGCAATTTACACGATAAGTTTGTTGACCAAGTGGAAACAAGTTGTGGCAAATACGAGATTTCTTTTACTATCGTTAACAATGAAACAGCAAAAACGGGTCCGAATGACTCTGCAATCTTAGTCGTAGCTGCAAATGCAATTAACAAAATGCGCATTGAAATAAGTCAAGTGTATCCACCCGAGATGTCTAAAGCTCAGCTTGCTAATACCAATCAAAAAAAAGCTGGCTTTTGGCATCGGCTTTTTCATGGAGACAATTAAATGAAACCATTAGCTTACAGAATGAGACCAAAAACATTAGATGAGGTAGTCGGTCAGGATCATTTAATTGGCCCTGGAAAAATTATTCGCCGGATGGTCGAAGCCAAAATGTTATCCTCGATGATTCTTTACGGTCCCCCGGGAATAGGTAAAACAAGTATTGCCTGTGCCATAGCTGGTTCCACCAAATATGCTTTTCGCCAGCTTAACGCTGCAACAGACAGCAAAAAACAGCTGGAGCAAGTAGCCGCGGAAGGAAAATTGAGTGGCACGGTAATATTACTCCTAGACGAAATTCATCGCTTGGATAAAACCAAGCAGGACTTTTTATTACCTCTTTTAGAATCCGGTCAAATTATTTTAATCGGTGCAACAACTGAGAATCCGTATATAGCAATCTCCCCCGCTATTCGTTCCCGCTGCCAGATTTTTGAATTAAAGCCTCTGGCAAAAGATGATGTCAATAAAGCAATTGATCGGGCGCTTAAAAATTGTGAACTTGGTTTGGGTAAGTACAACGTTAAATTGACTTCAAACGCAAGGGAATTATTAGTGCAAAATGGCAACGGCGACTTACGGTCAACATTGAATGGTCTCGAACTTGCAGTCCGCTCAACGAAACAAGAAATGATAGCTGCCGGTAAAAAAGATGAAACAGAATTAATCATTGATCAAGATGAAATGGCCAATTCTATCCAGCTACGTAATCAAAACTTTGATGCTAAGGGCGATGGACATTATGATCTGGTTTCTGCTTTTCAAAAATCAATTCGTGGCTCTGATACAGATGCAGCCTTGCATTATCTAGCTCGACTAATTGAGTCTGGTGATTTAATAGCAATTTGCAGGCGCTTGAGTGTAATTGCATATGAAGACATTGGCCTTGCAAATCCTGCAGCCGTTCAGCATGCTCAAATAGCTATTCAGTCTGCAAAGAGACTCGGTTTCCCTGAAGCTCGGATACCTTTAGCTAACGCTGTAATTGAACTGGCACTATCGCCTAAAAGCAATAGTGCAATCAGTGCTATTGATCAGGCTTTAGCTGATGTAAAAAATAAGGACTATGGCAATATACCTCCTACTTTAAAAGATGCACATTATAGTGGTGCTGCAAAATTAGGTCATGGTAATGATTACATTTATCCTCATTCATATGTGAATGACTGGGTACCACAACAGTATTTACCTGATAAACTCATTGGCACACAATATTTTCAGCCTAAAGGAAATTCTAAAATAGAAAAAGGATTTAAAAAACAATACGAAACTTTGCATGAACTGCAAAAAAAGGGACTAAAATAATTAGTTAACCATAGGGAATATTTTAGTATATGATGGCCGAAGATTTTTTGAAATCAGCCCTTTTATTTTAATGTTGCACAAAGTAATCAGTATAGTGATAAAATTAATTCATTCAGTAGCTTAAAAGCTAGCCTAAGAAAAAGCATCCTTTCATTTTTCTGCCTTGACAAAACTTGTGATGCTTAGTAGTATAATAGTTGATCTGAGTTGATCGACTAGCTCAATTGTATAAGGTTGACCGGTCAAACATAAGACATGCGAGATAGTAAATAACTTTCGAATCGGAAAACTATCTTCAAAGATAGGATCCATATTCGTTGCGATACATCTCATTTTTTGAACACTGCGGGTTCAACAAGCATTGTTTTGCTATGTTTCGACGACTCGGATTTCTTGAGAAATTTAGAAAGCGGTCTGCGGACCGTTTTTTGTTTGGAGATTTTATGGCTATTAAAATTGTTATTCTAATTTACCTTGCAGTATTGCTATTGACTGCATTTTACTTATGGCATAATCGGCACAGCCATTTCCTAATATACAATAGTAAAAATATTTCTAATTTTAGTTCTCTAATGTCTTGGACAGCTATTATTTTAATTTTAGAAACTATTTTGGGTTTAATTTTAGTCTTTCAGAAAAATAAATACTTAAATCTTATTACTTTAATTCTTAGCAGCATTACTATCTTAATTTTTAGTCTTTTACTTAATCAAAAGGATGATTAACCGGACTAAAGTTTGGTAAAATAGTGGTAAGAGAGGTGTTTTAAATGATGAAACAATATCACCGTATTCAAGTCGCAGTTGATGGCTCAAAAGAAGCTGATTTAGCTTTTAAAAAAGCTGTCGCTGCAGCTAAGCGAAATGAAGCTGCTTTGGAAATTTTACATGTCATTGACACCAGATCCTTCCAAAATGTTTCTAGCTTTGATTCAGAAATGGTTGAACAAGTATCAAACGATGCTAAAGAAAAATTGCAAAATTACTACCAGCAGGCTACAGAAGCTGGAGTAAGTGAGGTTCACTATTCAATTGAATTTGGGGCTCCTAAAGCAATTATCGCCCACCAATTCCCTAAAAAGCACCAGATTGATTTAATCGTATTAGGAGCTACAGGTCTAAACGCTGTTGAGCGTATATTAATCGGCAGTGTTACCGAATATGTTACTAGAACTGCAGATTGTGATGTGCTAGTTTGTCGCTCTAACGAAAATTTGAGTAATTAAAAAAGAGCATTTCAGTTGAAATGCTCTTTTTGTGTATTAATAAATTAGAAATCGCCTGCTTGACTGAACATATAGTCTTTATTATGAAATTTCATGGACAAAATCATACCAATACCGATCATATTACCAATTAAGGCTGATCCACCTTGAGAAATAAAAGGCAATGGAATACCAGTTAATGGTAGCAGATCAATACTCATACCAATATTTTCAAATACATGGAAGAGTATCATCATGATGACACCAGTAGAAACGTAAGAATAAAATGCGTTTTTTGTATCAAAAGTGATCCGGACCATTTGCACTATCAAGTATAAGTAAAGCAAAATGATTGCTACACTCCCGATGAAGCCAAATGATTCCCCTATTACCGAATAAACCATATCTGAGCCACGTACAGGCACATAGACACTTAGTTTACCAAAGCCGTTACCGAATATTTGCCCAGAACCAATCGCTTGCATACTTTGCCACAATTGATACGCAGCTTTTGACGTGTCATTGGATGGATTCAACCATGACATAATGCGTCTAAATTGGTAAGGCTGAAAGAAATGACTTAGATAAGATTGACCATTTGGTGTGGTAACCATATAAATAACTACGACCCCTAGTACAAAGACAGCCGCAAACATTGGAGCGATTATTTTCCACGAAATACCAGACACCAGCACAACGCCACCAACAATTGCAATGAAGACCAGCATCGTACCAAAATCATTTTGTAATTTTAAAAGCACAGCAATCGGTAGCAGCCAAGCCAACATTTTACCAATTAAAATCCAATCATTTTTAATCGTATGTGTAAACTTGTCATTATGTTCACGCACAACCCGGGCCAGCATCAATATAAAAGCTGGCTTCATGACTTCTGATGGCTGAAAAGAAATTGGCCCTAGCTTAAACCAGCTTTTGGCGCCAGCATCTGCTGCTATACTGCGGTTGTAAAAGAACAAAACCGCAATTAAAAGTAAGATACCGAGTCCATATACATATGGCGCAATACGATATAACTGTTCAGCGTCAAATTGAATTACAAAAGCAACTGCGGCAATCGAAATAATATACCATAATCCTTGCATTGCCACCGCCCTAACTGGGCTTCCCATATGACTGGGATCATCAATTGCCGCAAAATAAATGGAATAAAGGCCCACAGCTGCCAATATGAGCACAGGGACAACAATATTCCAGGCAATTCGATCAAACAGATTGGTTTTATTTTGTACTTTGACCATTAATTAATCACAACCTATTATTTTTCATGCAAAGCGAAGTATGAAAGCAAATCATTAATACAGCTTTCCAAACTTTTTGCATACAAGACGCTATTTGTTTTGCCAGTTGTAGCCCGATAACGACCAGCAATTTTTTCAATCACGCCAATAGATTTTTTCTGAGGAATTACTACTTCCCAAGTTGGGTTTTGTTTACCCTTAATTTCATTAATTTCCACATTAATATTTTCTGGTTTTTTTGACATAAATACTCCTATTTTGTATTAGGATGGAACTTTTTTGCAATAATCTCATCTTCATATTGTTCTGGATGCGGATTGCGAAAAATTGTAAATTTATCTGGTACCGGATCAACACCACCGCGCACAAAAGGATTACAGCGTAATATACGTGAGATTCCCATAATAAGTCCTAAAAGAGGACCAAATTTAGTTAAAGCGTCAATCATATAAGTCGAGCACGTCGGATAATAGCGGCACGATTTTGGTAAAGCAGGAGAAATAAACTTCTGGTAGATTTTAACCAAACAAATCAAAATTTTACGCAAATCTATCCTCCCATGATCAGTGACGCTGATGCTTTTCAATATTCTTAAGCAAAATTCCAGTCCCAAGTGCCACAGCTTCAAGTGGATGATCGGCCGTTAATACTGGTACCTTAAGATAATAAGAAATTAGCTTATCAATATTCTTAAGCAATGCTCCGCCACCTGTCAGCATAATTCCACGGTCAATAATATCCGCAGAAAGCTCCGGTGGGGTCTTTTCCAAAACCTCTTTAGTAGCAGCAATAATAGTCATCAAGCCATCATGAAGAGCTTCTTGAATTTCAGGCGCAGTAACAGTAGCCTGTTTTGGCAGACCATCAACCACATCACGACCACGAACAGTGATAGTTTCGTTCTTATCAGGTTCAAAAGCACTTCCAATCTCAATTTTAATCTGTTCTGCAGTGCGTGAGCCAATTAACAAGTTATGTTTATTCTTAATATAAGAAACAACTGCCTGGTTCATATGGTCTCCAGCATAACGTAAAGATTGACTGGTAACAATTTCACCCATTGATAAAACGGCAATATCAGTAGTACCACCACCAATATCGATTACGATGTTGCCTTGAGGTTTGAAAATATCAAGTCCTGCACCTACAGCAGCAACTTTAGGCTCAAAATCTAGGTAAACTTTGCCTCCACCCGATTTTTCCGCAGCCTGAATAATTGCCTTCTGTTCAATTGATGTTACTCCAGTAGGAGCACAAATTAAAATATTTGGCTTGGACATAAAGCCTTTAACGTTTAATTTTTCAATAAAGTAAGACAGCATTGCTTCTGTGATATCAAAATCAGCGATAACACCATTTTTTAAAGGTCGGATCACACGGATGTTGCCGGGAGTCCTTCCTACCATCTTGTAGGCTTCTGTACCAACTGCTACTACTTTATTTGTACTTGTATTAACAGCAACAACAGAAGGCTCATTTAAGACAATTCCTTTACCAGAAACATTAATGAGCACATTTGCTGTTCCTAAATCTATTCCTATATCTCGTGCCACGATAATCCTCCATCATATTTCAATGTATATTTTACCATAAAGATTTTAAGTTTGTCGGCGACTTTATCCGCTTTACCAAGTCTTAAAAGAAATTACTTAACTGCAATGAAGTATCAATTAATGTAATAAAGAAATTACCCACTAGAAAACCTAAAGCAATTGCAGCAAAGATCAGTAGCAGCTGTGCTTCAAATATTCTGTTCTTACGAATTATCTTTTCAATGCGAACACTTTTCATAATCTGAAAGGACAAACCAATCGTAATTAAATAAATTACTATACTAATTAAAGCATGAACGCCAAGTTGAAACATATTCTTTTACACTTTTCCTAAGTTACAATAAAAGCGGACACACAAAAGCAGTGCATCCGCTTAAAACTTTAAATCTATTTAACTGAATTGTAAACACTAATTCGGTTGACGGCTCTTCTAAGTGCAACCTGTGCCCTCTCAAGTGATCGTTGATCATGAGCAGCTTGGGCTTTTTTCAGTGCATTTTGAGCACGTTCTCTAGCTGCTTTTGCCCGAGAAACATCAATATTATTCGCCCGTTCAGCACTGTCAGCAATAATGGTAGCCACATTATTTGAAAATTCAAAATAGCCGCCACTAACAGCAATGTGGTTAACAATATTGTTCATTTCCCGACTTCTTTTAACCTTAATCTCACCTATTGCTAGCGGAGTCAAAATCGGTAAGTGATTATACATCACTGAACGTTGACCATCAATCGCACGCATTTCAACAATACTAGAATGATGAGAAAAAATTAGACCATCTGGAGTTACAACATTTACCATAAAAAGTTTTTCTGGATCTGCCATTTGACATCACCTTACTTTTCTAATAATGCTTTAGCTTCAGGATCACTCGGAGTTACACCCATTTGCTTTGCTTTTTTCAAAACATCCTCAATTGGGCCTACACTACGGAATGCGTCTTCTGGAAGATCATCTAAATGACCATCTAAAATCATCTTAAAGCCCTTAATCGTTTCTTTAATTGGAACATAAGAACCAGGTACACCAGTAAACTGTTCGGCCACAAAGAAGTTTTGCGATAAGAAAAATTGAACTTTACGAGCACGGCTAACAATTACCTTTTCCTCGTCAGATAATTCATCCATTCCCAAAACAGAAATGATGTCTTGCAATTCATGGTATCTTTGCAAAATATGCTGGACGCCAGTAGCGACCTCATAGTGCTCTTGGCCCACAATTTCAGGATCCAAAGCACTTGAAGTAGACTCTAACGGATCAACAGCCGGGTATATACCTTGCTCAACTAAACTACGTTCCAAATTGGTAGTAGCGTCAAGGTGAGCAAAAGTAGTAGCTGGAGCCGGGTCAGTATAGTCATCGGCAGGAACATAGACCGCTTGAATTGAAGTAATAGAACCCTTCTTGGTAGAAGTAATTCTTTCCTGTAACTGACCCATTTCTGTTGCCAAGGTTGGCTGATAACCAACGGCACTTGGCATCCGTCCCAGCAAAGCTGAAACTTCCGAACCGGCTTGAGTAAATCTGAAGATGTTGTCGATAAAGAGCAGAACGTCTTGACCCTCAACATCTCTAAAGTACTCTGCCAGCGTTAATCCTGTCAGTGCCACACGCATTCTGGCACCAGGCGGCTCATTCATTTGACCAAAGACCATGGCAGTTTTGCTTAAAACTCCAGATGCTTTCATTTCAAAGTAAAGGTCATTACCTTCACGTGTTCTTTCACCAACACCAGTAAAAACTGAAATACCACCATGTTCCTGGGCAATATTGTGAATTAATTCTTGGATAATCGTCGTCTTACCAACACCGGCACCACCAAACAATCCAACTTTTCCACCACGGACATAAGGTTCAAGTAAATCAATCACCTTAATACCAGTTTCAAGGATTTCCTGACTCGTTGTTAGTTCATCATATTTAGGAGCATTCTTATGAATACTGTCACGAGGGTGATCTTTTGCAAATTTAGGGCCATTGTCAATAGGCTCACCTAAAACATTAAAGACACGTCCTAAAGTATCATTACCAACCGGTACTGAAATAGGGCCACCAGTGTCTTCAACCTTCATTCCGCGTCTAAGACCATTGGTAGATTCCATCGCAATTGTTCTTAAAACACCATCGCCAAGCTCTAGTGTTACCTCGAGAACAACAGATTCATCGTCCGACTTAACGACGCGCAAAGCATTGTCAATATCAGGCAGATTTTTGTCAAGCGGGAATTTGACATCGACAACTGGGCCGATTACTTGAACAACTTCACCTTCACTCAAAACATCTACCTCCTTTTCTTAATTATTTCAAAGCGTTAGCACCACTGACGATTTCAGTAATTTCAGTAGTGATTTCTGCTTGTCTTGCACGGTTTAATTTAGTAGTTAAACTCGAAACCAAATCGTCAACGTTGTCCGTAGCACTCTGCATGGCAGTCATTGAACTGGCATGTTCAGCAGTTTTGGCATCCAGAATAGCACCGTAAATAGTAGAACGGGCATATTGGGGAATTAGTGTTGTTAAAACAGCATTAACATCAGGTTCGATATCATATTCCAAATCTTGATGAGCTTCAGCTTCCTTGACACCTATATCAATGTCAACAATTGGCAACATTTTTTCAACCCGAAATGCAGATGAAAGTGAGTTGATGTGGTGAGTATAACATACATATAATTCATCATATACTCCGTTCAAGTACATTTTGATTGCAGTTGAAACAATTGGTAAAACTTCATCAAAAGTAGGTACGTCACTAATGCTATCATTTTCATAAACAACGTTCAGATTGTTTTTCTTAAAGAAATCAGCACCGACTGAGCCAACAGCCAAAACTTTAATGTCTTTGTGTTCAGCCTTCGAATCCTCAAACAATCCCATCATATTTTTGATGACAGCACTATTGTAAGAACCGACAAGGCCGCGGTCACCGGTAATGACCAAATAACCAGTAGAATTGACCTTTTTGCGAGCTTGAACCATATCGGAAACAACACCCAAACCAAAGACATTTTCATAATCGATTTTGCTAATGCTGTCCTCATCAATTGCCACATGTGCCTTACGCAAATGACTGACGACTTCAGCACTCATCAAGCGCGATAAAGTTTGCCGTACGTGATCATTGTAAATCGTGTAACCCTTATCACGCTTTTCAGTTTGGTTTAACTTTGATGCCGAAACCATTCTCATGGCCTCAGTAATTTTACCAGTTTGCTTAACTGAAGCTATTTTCTTCTTCAACGCAAGTAAAGATGCAGGCATATAACTACCTCCTATTTATTACTTGGTGAAAAACTATCCGCAAATTTAGAAATTGCTTCTTGTAATTTCTTCTCATCCGGCAATTCACCAGTCTTACGAATGTGCTCTAGCAAATCTGCATGATTAGTATCGAAATTGTCATATAACTCTTTTTCAAACCTGGCAATATCATCAACTGGAACGGAATCAAGATAGCCGTGAGTTAAAGCGTAAAGAATGATAACCTGTTTTTCAACCGGAATTGGTGTATGAAGTGGCTGCTTTAACACTTCAACAACCCTACGTCCACGGTTTAGCTTAGCTTGAGTTGCTTGATCCAAATCACTACCGAATTGAGCAAAACTTTCAAGTTCATGAAAGGCTGCCAGGTCGGTACGTAAAGTACCAGCAACTTTTTTCATGGCCTTAATCTGGGCACTACCACCAACACGGGAAACTGAGTTACCAGCATCAATCGCAGGACGGGTACCTGCAAAGAACAAGTCGCTTTGCAAGAATATTTGTCCATCAGTAATTGATATCACGTTAGTTGGAATATAAGCTGAAATATCTCCCGCTTCAGTTTGAATAAATGGGATGGCAGTCATTGAACCGCCACCAAGCTTATCACTCAACTTTGCACTACGTTCAAGTAAACGTGAATGCAAATAGAAGACATCGCCAGGATATGCTTCACGACCAGGCGGACGACGGAGAAGCAAAGAAAGTTCACGATAAGCGACAGCTTGCTTTGATAGATCATCAAAGACTACCAAAACATCTTTGCCGTTATACATGAATTCTTCACCCATAGCTGTTCCGGCATATGGTGCTATATATAGCATTGGCGCAGGCTCACTTGGCCCAGCCTCGACAACTATTGTATAGTCCATTGCGCCAAAACGCTTTAAAGTTTCTACTTGTGCTCTGACAGTTGACTCCTTCTGACCAATAAAGACATAAATACAAATTACGTCCTGACCTTTTTGGCTCAAAATAGTATCAATTGCCAAACTAGTTTTTCCAGTCTTACGGTCACCAATAATTAATTCACGCTGACCTCGACCGATTGGCACTAAGGCATCAATAGCCTTGATACCTGTTTGCAGCGGTTGATTAACTGACTGGCGTTCCATAACACCCGGTGCCGAAGCCTCGATTGGACGAGTCTTTGACGTTTTTATTTCGCCAAGTCCATCAACTGGCTGTCCCAAAGGGTTTACCACGCGACCAATTAGTGCATCACCAACCGGTACACGCATAATTTCACCGGTTCTTTTGACTTGGTCACCTTCACGAATATCATCAAAATTGCCTAGAATAATGATACCAACATCATTTGATTCAAGGTTTTGTGCAATACCATAAGAACCATTGTCAAATTCCAATAGTTCGTTGGCCAAAACATTGTTCAATCCGTGAGCCCGGGCGATACCATCACCTATGTATGTTACAACTCCAACTTCATTAATGTCGAGTTTATCATCATAGTGTTCAAGCTGCTGCTTGATTAAAGAGCTAATCTCTTCTGCTTTTATGCTCAATGGTTTCACCTCTTTTAATTTTTATTAATTAACTGCGCACGAATCTTATTCAGTTTATTCTTGACTGATCCATCGATTACGCAATCACCAACTTTTAAAATTACGCCACCAATAATACTTTGATCAACCTCATTAGTGAGAATGACTTTGCGCAAATTAAACTTCTGAGCGTAACTAGTACCTAATTTTTGTAATTGTGTTTGATCAAGCGCTACTGCTGAAACAGCAACTCCCGTTTCAATTTTTTGATTTTTATTATACAAATCATTGAAACAATTTATAATGTCTGGCAATTCCAAAAAATGATCATAATCCAGTAACAGGTTCAAAAAATTCTGAACTTCTTCTGACAGACCTTGCTCAATCGCAGAAAGCGATTTTGCTTTTTCAGTACTATTAAAAATTGGGTCGCTAAAAACTTTCAAAATTTGCGGATAATTGGAAATAGCCTTAGCTAGTTCTTGCACATCTGCATGAACAGTATCCAAAGCAGCCATATCTTCTGCATAATCAAATAATGCAGTACCATAACGTGCAGCAATTTCTGCTTTACTTAAGGCCATTATTTATTCAGCCCCTTAATAAATTGATCAACCAAATCTTTTTGGTCATCAGCAGATAAATTCTTCGCAATTACTTTTTCTGCAATCGTAACAGAAATATCCGCAACTTGTGCACGAGCTTCATTTAAGGCATCCGCTTTAGCCTGTGCAGCATCTGCCTTTGCCTTCTCATGAATCGAAGCCGCATTATCATTAGCTTCCGCAACAATCTGCGTGCTGGTTTTTTCAGCATTTGCCTTTGCGTCAGAAAGAATTTGCGTTGCTTCTTGTCTTGAGTTCTTCAAGGCAGCTTCACGCTCATTAGCCAAAACTTCGGCTTTTTTGCGATTGTCTGCAGCTGAATCTAGATCATTGATTACCTTTTGGCGTCTTTTCTCCATCATGTCGGAAACAGGTCCCCAAGCATAATGTTTAACTAAAACAAGTAAAATTGCGAAAACAATTAAATACCAGATAGTATTACCCAGATAAATATGACCTGCCGAGGCTGCAAATAAAATTTGAAATGTCATTTACTGCCCTTCTCTCTTTTATCTAAATTGTTTTAAATAAAAAAATTAAACGAAGAGAATCAGGAAAGCAACAACAATCGCCAAAATAGGAACGGCTTCAATCAGACCAACACCGATAAACATTGTTGATCTCAAGTTACCAGCACTTTCAGGTTGACGGGCCATGCTCTCAACTGTCTTAGTGATAACTTTACCATTACCCCAAGAAGCTGCCAATGCAGCAATACCAGCTACAATCGCTGCTGAGATATATTTAAAAGCTTGTGACATATTTAAACCTCCAATAAATTATTCTTTTGTAACTTTTTTCCCAACATAAACCATGGATAAAGTTACGAAAACATATGCCTGGATAGAGCCAATGAAGACAGAGAATCCTTGCCAGATCATAGCAAGCGGTGCTGCTAACACCAAAGTGATAACACCAAAGCTAGGAGCAAAGCTATTACCTATTAAAGTTAATAACACTTCACCAGCGTAAATATTACCATATAAACGCAAAGATAATGTCAAAAAGTTAGTAATTTCTTCAATCATATTGATTGGAAAAAGAAAACTAACAGGTTCGGCATAATTGCGCCAGTAGCCACCAGTACCGAATTTCTGCATACCGAATGTGAATGAAAGAAGCAAGGTCATCATTGCAAACGACATTGTCGTTACTGGATCTGCTGTGGGAGATTTTACAAAAATGTTGTCTCCCGCCTTAACCTCTAAGAAGAGGCCCAACTGGTTCATAAACCAAATGTAAATGAAAAGGACAAAAGCATAAAGCGAAAGGTGCTTTCGCGCATCAACATCACTGACATTGTCTTTAACAATTCCATCAGTAAAGTCAATCAAATATTCCATGATATTTTGCTTTTTATTTGGTTTCATCTCAACTTTTCTTGATAACCAGATGCAGACAAACAATACTACAGCTGCCATTAAAGTTGAGCCAATAATCCCAGAAAGATCAAATGTCAAACCCAGAAATTTAAAAACAAATGATTGCTCCAATTCTTCGTGACCTCCCTTCTCGTGCCCATATTATCGAACACTCATACAATATTAACACCATTCAATAATTTTGTGAAAAATGTAAGCGTATTTTGCAATTAATTTACATAAAAAAGATTATTTGGTACCAAATAATCTATCGCCTGCATCTCCCAAACCAGGCGTAATATAACCATTTGGTAGCAATTTTTCATCTTCAGCAGCAGCATAAATATCGACGTCAGGATTCTCTTCTTGAATAGCTTTGACACCTTCAGGAGCGGCAACAAGAACAGCTAATTTAATCACTTTAACGCCCCGCTTTTTAAGCGCACCAATTGCCATATTAGCAGAGCCGCCAGTTGCAAGCATTGGGTCAACCACAAGACATTCACGCTCCGCAACGTCTTTAGGCATTTTGCAGAAATATTCGTGAGGCATAAGTGTTTCCTCATCCCGATACATACCAATTACTCCCACCTTGGCTGACGGAATCATTTCCATAACACCATTAAGCATACCGATACCAGCACGTAAAATTGGCACAATGGTCAATTTCTTGCCAGCTATCTCTTTTTGGGTAGTCTTGCCAATTGGTGTTTCAATTTCAACATCTTTCAGAGGCAAATCTCTGGTAATCTCGTAAGTCATTAGCCCACCGATTTCACCAACTATTCTCCGAAACTCGTTGGAACTTGTCTCCTTACGCCTGATAATTGTTAACTTGTGTTGAATTAACGGATGATTCAAAACCGTAAATTTGCCCATCTTTTTCCTCCTATAAACATAAATACGTTTACGTGTATTTTAATAAAAAAAACAAAGGGTTTAAAGTCCCTTGCCACTAAAATTTTACTCTTTGACATAATGATGTCCTGCAGCAGCTTTATCAAGCCTGTTCATATATGCTAAAGTATCCTCGCTGCCATTAAATCCCTGTACAAAAATTTGTTTGATCTCTGGTTTATCATCGAAGTAGCGTAAACCACCAAATAAATTATGGTCGGCATCTAACAAATTTTTACCCAAATTAAATTTATTAGCGGCTGGCAGCTTAATTTTTTCAAGCACATCTGTTAATGCCATTACTCCTGATGTTTTCGTTAAATCAATGTTTGCAAAGTCCTCTGGATCATCAACCACGACTACAGGTGCACTTGGAGCATAATGACGGTATTTCATTCCTGGGGCCTTGGGAACATCCTTATCAGCAACTTTACCACTGTTAATTAAAACTTTTTCACCCAAAACCTGGCTTAACTCTGCGGGAGTTACTGCACCAGGACGTAAAACAATTGGCGTAGCTACAGACAAGTCAATAATCGTTGATTCTAATCCAACTTGTGTGGGACCACCATCAATAATTCCCGCAATTTTTCCCTTTAAATCATGATAGACATGTTCAGCTGTCGTTGGGCTAGGTTTAGTAGAAGTGTTTGCTGAAGGTCCGACAATGGGATAACCTAATCTACTTATTAATTCATGGGTTAAGTCATCATTGGGGCAGCGAAAGGCAACAGTATCAAGGCCACCAGTTACAGCTTTAGGCAAACTGTGAGGTTTAACATAAAGCAGAAGAGTTAAAGGACCTGGCCAAAATTTTTTAATTAACTTTTGAGCACGCTCTGGCACCTCTTTGGCATAATGAGACATCATTTGAGCATCAGAAACCGTCACAATTAACGGATTATCACTAGGACGTCCCTTAGCCGCATAAACATTTTTTACAGCCTGTTCATTTGTGGCAATGGCACCTAACCCATAGACTGTTTCTGTCGGAAAAGCAACCAATTCTCCCTGAGCGAGTAATTTTACTGCATCATCTATTTGATCCTGTGAAAAAATTTTAGTTTCCATTATTTATTCCACTTTCCTTTAACCATGCGTGGTTTTCCAGCTAAATCATTTTTAAATTCAATAGTAAAATCAGGCAGCTCTCGTCCAAACAAATCAGCCAGCTGCTCTTTTTCACTGAAGCCAAATTCTAAGAAAAACTCTCCTCTACTATTTAAGTGATCACGCACTTGTTTGACAAATTTCTGGTAAAATTCAATACCATTTTTCCCACCGAAAAGTGCTTCTTGGGGTTCATTTTGCAATACATTTTGGTCCATCACATCTTTTTCCGTTTCCTTTATATAGGGAGGATTAGAAATAATTTTATCGAACTTTTCCAGACCAATTAAAATGTTTGCTTTTCGAATAGTAACATCAACTTTATGAATCAAAAAATTTTCTTCACTAGTTCTTAGTGCAGCATCAGTGACATCAGAAGCATATAAATCAAGATCGGTAATCTGCTTTTTAGCAGCTTCTTTAGCTAGAGCTACAGTAATGCAGCCAGAGCCTGTTCCTAAGTCAAGCACTTTATCACCACTAGTCAGATTGGCTAAAGCCCATTCTACTAGTTCTTCAGTTTCAAAACGGGGAATTAAAACTCCGCGTTGCACTAAAATCTTGTAACCAAAAAACCAAGAATAGCCCAATATATACTGAGGGGAGATACCCTTAGCCAACTTACGCACATCTTTTTGTGCCTGCTTAATTTGCTGGGAAGTTAGTTCCATGTCCTGTTTTAACTGAAATTCACTAGGACTCAGCTGCAGTCTTTCAGCTAGTAAAAAAGCGATATCTTCCGGTCTTTGTTCTGGTGCAGTTTCAGCTGCCCAAATTCTTAGGCTTTTTAAAGTGTCAATCTTAGACATTCTGTTCAGCCAACTCCTCCAATTGCTTTGTTTGATTATATAAAATCAAGGCATCAATAATTTCATCAAGTTCACCATTCATTACCCGGTCAAGCTTATTAAGAGTCAAACCAATACGATGGTCAGTTACACGGTTTTGCGGGTAATTATAAGTTCTGATGCGCTCAGATCTGTCACCAGTGCCCACAGCATTTTTTCTCTTAGCATCATACTTATCACGGTTTTGACTTTCATAATAATCATAAACACGTGACTTCAAAATCTGCATAGCTTTTTCCCGGTTTTGCTGTTGACTACGCTGATCCTGCATTGCCACTACAATGCCAGTAGGCAAGTGAGTCATTCGCACAGCACTTGAAGTTTTGTTAATATGTTGGCCACCGGCACCACTTGAGCGATAAACATCAACTCTAATATCTTTGGGATCCAGGTCAAGGTCAACCTGTTCATATTCAGGCATGACGGCAACCGTAGCCGTTGAAGTATGAACGCGGCCTTGAGATTCAGTTACCGGAACACGCTGCACGCGATGAGCACCATTTTCGTATTTTAATTTAGAATAGACTTTATTACCGGTAATCATGATGGCAACTCGTTTATAGCCACCAACTTCAGTTGGCTCACTGTCAACGATAGAAACCTGCCAATTTTGTCTTTCTGCGTATTTTTCATACATTCTAAGCAAGTCTCCGGCAAATAACGAAGCTTCATCACCACCAGCTGCCCCTCTAATTTCCATAATAATGTCTTTATCGTCATTAGGATCTTTGGGCAGCATTAATATTTTGATTTCATCTTCAAGTTTTGCAATATCTTGTTCTAACTCGTTATTTTCATCTTTGGCCATATCAACCAAATCTGAATCACTATCGTTTGCAATAATATCCTTATTATCTGAAATTCCTTTTTTATCAGCCTTATATTTGCGATATTTTTCAACTACATCGCGCAAATCTGCTTCTTCTTTAGAAACTTCCATGTACCTTTTAGTATCATTGATAACTTCCGGGTCAGCCATCATTTCTTGTAATTCGTCATAATGAGCAACAAGACTTTCAAGCTGTGCCATAATCTTATCCATGTTGTTCTAATCCCTTCCTATCTTGTTTGGTGCGGGTGAAAATAATGAAACCGACAAACTGGGTAATAACTTTCATCCCCGCCAATTTGAACCTGTTCACCCTCGTAAACTGGTTTACCATTGTGTATCCGTTGATTCATTGTAGCCTTTCTACCACAGTAGTGGCAAATCGTTTTGATCTCTTTTATTTTATCAGCAAAAATCAACAAATTCTTGGTTCCTTCAAATAAATTATTTTGAAAGTCGTTTTTTAAGCCGAAAGTCATCACAGGAATGCATAAGTCATCGACAATTTTGGCACATTCTACCACATGATGACGTTCCAAAAACTGAGCTTCATCGACAAAAACGCAAGCGATTGCACCATCCCCTTGTGCTTTTTCCTGTTCGTTTAATTTTTTTATATAAGCAAAAATATCAAAATCATGATCGATCGGAACTGCCTTTCGGTGAAGACCGATTCTTGAGGCCACGGTACCAACTCCGCTACGATTATCAATTTTACTGGTTAACAAAGCAATCTTGCGACCCTGAGCCTCATAGTTATGAGCATCCTTTAGTATTTCTAAAGTTTTGCCACTGCTCATCGTGCCGTACTCAAAAAATAATTGTGCCATTTTTGCTCCTTTGTTTCATTTAAAATCACCTAACTTATCTAGTATAATGTAAAAATAAAATATGTGTAGTTAAATGGTTATAAAAACTCGTTTTCGGTTTATGGCTATGCTATAGTTGATAATGATTTTAAAGCGAGGGAAAAATATGAGTTTTAAATCTGTAATTGCAAAAAGTGCGGGTAAGTCAAGCTACTGGTTCTTACATAATGTTCTAAAAGGCGGGACTAGTTTTCCCGGCAAACTGGCAATGAATCTTGATCCGGAGATTTTAAAGACACTAGCAGAAGGTTATGAAACGGTAGTTGTTACAGGAACAAATGGCAAAACCATGACTACAGCGCTGATTGTCGCTGCATTAAGAGAAAAATACGGTGATGTCTTAACCAACCCTTCAGGTTCCAACATGCAACAAGGAATTGTGACGGCTTTTTTAGCTCATAAAAAGAAAAAATCATCCAGACCAATTGCGGTGTTAGAAGTTGACGAAGCTAATGTCAAAATGGTGACGGAATTGCTTCATCCCAGTGTGTTTGTTCTTACGAACATCTTCCGAGACCAAATGGATCGCTATGGGGAAATCTACACTACTTACGAAAAAATTGTGGATGGAATTAAATTAGCGCCCGAAGCTACTATTATAGCCAATGGTGATGCCAGCATCTTTTCTTCCGTTGATTTGCCTAATCCTAAAATTTATTACGGCTTTAAACTGCCAGATGATAATCAGCAAAATGATACTAAAGCTCCTGTCAATACCGATGGCATCTTGTGTCCTGATTGTGATCATATCTTACATTATCATGAGCGTATTTATGCCAACTTGGGGGATTTTTTCTGCCCTCACTGCAACTATCACAGACCCGAGTTAACTCATTCTGTTAACAAGATTATTGAACAGTCACCGAATAAACTTGAGTTTCAAATGGGCAGTAAAAACTATACTATTAACATTGGTGGTACCTACAATATTTATAATGCCTTGGCAGCTTATTCTGTGGCCCGCTATTTTGACCTCAGTGAAGATAAAATCGCTCAGGCTTTTGCCAAAAACAAGCGTATTTTTGGTAGACAAGAGTTAATTAAGTATGAAGGAAAAGAAATTGACCTGATTTTAGTTAAAAATCCGGTTGGCTTGGATGAAGTGCTGCACATGCTTAACACTGAAAAACATGATTATTCATTAGTGACATTGCTTAACGCCAACCACGCTGATGGAATCGACACTTCCTGGATTTGGGATGGTCAGTTTGAAGATCTCAACCATAACCAAATAAAAAAAATTCTGGTTGGCGGCCAGCGGTGGCATGACATGGGCTTTCGTCTGGAAGTTGCCGGCTTTGACCCCGGTAAAATGGTTACCTGCACCGATAATGAAGAAGTAATCGCCAATATTGCTAATTTGCCGACTAAAAAAGTTTATATTTTATCTACCTATACTGCTATGCTCTCTTTACGTAAAACCATGGCTGAAAAGAAAATAATTAAGGCTGGGATGTAAAAAATAGTCAAATAATTATTGTTTTAAATAATGGCAATTAAAAACCCGCAAAATGTTTATTTGTACATTTTGCGGGTTGTTTTTATTTTGCATTTTGCGCTAAGTTAAAGATCTTAACGTTATTTTCTTGCGCAATTTTTTCATTATAATTGTGCGCCACTTCAATAACAATTGAAGGCAGTTGGTAAATTAAGCGGTGAACTTCATCCGCATTTTGATGATCCAGGCTAGATGTAATTTCATCAAGTAAAAAGATTTTCTTATGACGTAAAAGTCCTCTGGCAATAGCCAGTCTTTGTGCTTGTCCACCCGAAAGATTGCTGCCTTGCTCTTTAATTTCAAAATCCAATGCTTTGCTACCGAGCTCTTTGTCTAAACCTACCTTATTCAAAGCAGCAACTAATTCTTGGTCTGTGAAATTTTGCAACAGAGAAAGATTTTCGCGAATCGTTCCTGCAAATAGCCAAATATTCTGTGAAATAAATACAAAATCTGAATACTTCAATTTGTGTCCGCCAAATTCTACTTCACCTTTTTCAATTGGAATATATCCTGCTATGGCATTTAGCAAAGTTGATTTACCAACACCTGAAGGTCCAGTAATGAGCATTTTGTCGTTTTCATCTAGGCTTAAAGACAGATTTTTAAAAATTTCTCGATCACCACGTTTAACTGACAAATTGTCAACAACTAATCTATTGTTGTTTTCTGGTAGAACAGTCTCTTGATCCGTTTTTGTTTCAGTCCAAGAGATCTTTCTGATACCTTCTGTGCTTTGTATTTGAGTTTCAAAATTGGTTAACTGCCTAAAACCACCGACTACGTGATCCGCTGTCAGAGTCAAAGTTAAAATTGTACTTACGGTAACACCTAAGATGTTATTTTTGGCCATCCATAACCCTATGAAAATTGGAGATAGAGTTATTACAATTGCAAATAACCAAGAAATAAACTGCAGAACATATTGGAATGCATTCAATTGGTAATATTTCTGTTCCTCATTATGCAAAGAATGATCAAATTTCTGCATAAATAATTTTTTAACACCAAAATTCGTAATTTCAAAGCGTCCTGCAAATAAGTCACGTGTGATCGCTAAAAAGTTTGAATTCGAGTGACTCCAAATTTCAGTTTTAGTCTTCATTTTTTCTTTACCCATATAACTAGGAAGAAGTGACAGGAAAGAAAGAGCTAGATAAACAAGACCTA
This sequence comes from Lactobacillus rizhaonensis, assembly GCF_036246345.1. Lineage (NCBI taxonomy): Bacteria > Bacillati > Bacillota > Bacilli > Lactobacillales > Lactobacillaceae > Lactobacillus > Lactobacillus rizhaonensis. The sequence continues at coordinate 347,448 of NZ_BTTV01000001.1, forward strand.
AAACTGGATTAGTCATTAATACTACGACTGTAGAAGATATGACTGTCATCAAACTTTGAAAAAGCAATAAAAGCGGTTCAAAATACTTTTCCTCTATCTGTTTGGAAATACTAGTCATGTTGTTCAAAACATCAGATGAATCTAAATTCGGATTGTTAAATGAACTGGCAAAATTTGCTCTGAAATATATAGCCTTTATCTTTTCATTTAAAATTTGAATTGCTTTTTGCATTAACAGGCTAAATAAGAAAAGAGAAATATAAACGGTTAGATATGATAAAACTGCGGCAATTCCAAATACGATTAAACTGCGACCATCCTTGACATTAAGCCTGGGAATATAACCTAAAATGTAACCATTTAATACTCCTTCAAAAGAACTAGTAACGCCAAAGATAAATAGACAAAATATCATCCATGGCTTGAGATTGCTTAAGACCCACCTTACTGTAACATTTACTTCTTTTTTATTCATGGTTTTACCTCACCCTTCAAGTTATTCTTTGTTGTTGTGCATTATTAAAGCAAAATTAAAGCAAGTTAACAATAAGTTTGGAGTAAGAGGTCAAATTTAGTAACTAAGTGGGCTAATAGACGGGTCTAGGTGAAAAAATAAAATTTTTCAAGAGGAAGAAATAAGCATATAAAGCATAAAACTTTCTATTGCACCATTCACAACTAATTGACAATATTTGTAGAAACCAAAAAATACACAACCCTATTTAAGTAATGGAGTTGTGTACCAGTTTTTTAGCTGTGAAAATTAGTCTTCAAGTTCTATTTAGATAGTGATTTCTTTTAAAATCAAATGGCATCTAAAATTTAATTCTACATACTAAACAAGAGATCACATATTTGAAGTCAAATCACATTCCAGAAATCATTTTTAAAAATTAGATTTTTTGACAAATTTATTTTTACCTACAATATAAAATTTCCGATTCTTTATTATAACTGAAGTACCATATGTATTTATGGTAGAACCCTTTTTGAGAATTTTCTTACCCTTCCGTTCACCGTATTGATTATAAACATAAGAATTATGTTTTAACTTGAGATGTGTGCCTTCAATATTACCAGCAGCTATAGACAACCCATCTTCAAGCTCATAGTAGTTTCTATTATTGATCACTCTTTGACCTGTAACATCAACAACAGAGCCTGCATTGACAGTCAGCCCATTAGCCCTAGCTCCATTTTCATCGTATAAATACGCATTATGTTTGACGATTTTCTTAACCGTTGGTTGTGTTGACGTTTTTAATGCGTTATTAGCTGGTACCATTTCAAGTTCATTAATGTTACCTATATTTAAAGTTAAATTTTTAGTCTTTACAAAACGGTTTCTAGATATAATGTAATAACTTAATCCTTGCATAATGACAGGTGCACCAAAGGTTTTGATATTTTCACCTTTTTTGAACTTGCCGGCTCCTATAACATGCTGGCAATACTGATTATAAATATTGGCATTGCGTTTCAATTTTTGAATAGTCGGTTGAACGTTACCCACAGCAATATAATATTGTTTATTATTATTTTTATTATCAACTACTTTATAAAATTCTCGCCCAGCAATAGTTGTTGTGCCATATGTATTTACTATTGAACCAATACCTAAAATAATCCCATTTGCACGTTTACCGTTAGCAGAATACAAATAAGAATTATGCATTAAAGTCACTTTTTGGCTATTACCAGGAACAACATCATTGTTATTATGTTCTTTTTCAGTTTCTTTAATATTATCTACCTGGTTACCAGTGTCAGTGGCAGCAGGCGTTTGAATGATATTGGGATTAGAGTTGCCATTATTATTTGGGGGTGTAGTTTGCTTTTTCCAAGTATAAGCCCCTGGTTTAAGCGTTCCATCTTGGCTCTTTTGAAGTAAATCCTTAGTTGTTAACTGGGGTTCACTATCATTTCCAACTAATCTCCATTTATTGATAAAATTATCTTTGTTAGGTGTTATTGCAGGATTAGGTTCACTCAAAGACGTATCTTGCTTTAATTTGGTCTTCGGGCCTAGTACTAAAGTCGTAATTCCGGACACAGGTTTTGGAACAACTTTTCCATTTTCAATAATAGCTATCATAACTGCAACATCATTTGCCAACATATTTGTCATACTTGTTGTTTTTGTAGTGTCAAATGAGCTGAGGTCCAAATAATCAAGACTGACCAGGTAGCTAAGCATATCCTGCATATTGGTGACATTTTCAGTATTAAAATGACTCAAGTCCAATTCAGTCAAGTTATAATCACCATGAAACATATTTTCCATTGAAATCACTGAAGTAGTGTTTAGATTTTCAATACCTTTAATTTTGCTTAAACCAGCACAACCATTGAACATATACGTCATATTCTTGACATTCTTCGAGTTAGCCGCAAACTTGCCGCCAACATTTAAAAGACCATCGTTTCCGTCTGAAAACATGTCAGTAAACATGTAGCTCATGTCTGTTACGGACGAAGTATCCCAAGTTGATAAATCCAATGAAGTAATTTTGCTAGCATAAAACATACCTCGCATATTTGTCACCTTTGAAGTATCAATGTTATCAAGACCACTAACTTCAGTAAGATTAGTTAAACGTTGGTTTTGTGGGTCTTTCACATATTCAAACCAGTATTGAAAATCACCTTCTAATTTGAGAGGCTGTTCAAATTCAATTTTTTCTACGCTTTTTAAAATATCCTGGTCTGCAAATGCACCCTTATTTTCATCTTCACCTTTTATTGTTCCACCTATAATTTTCAAGCAGTTATTGGAATCGTACTCCCATTCCGCACCGTTTTCTCCCCATTTACCACTCTTAACAATGGTTGGTTCACCTTGAGTTTGAATAGATGTTTCGCCTATTTTGATATTTTCGTTATTTATGGAAGTTTGATTTTCAAGAGAGAATTTTGCGTTACTATCTAGATTAATATTATTTATTTGTTGCAGTTGATCTTTTATTTTTTCACTAGTTAATTGATTTCCAGTTATACTATTAGCTTTAATGACATTATTATTAGTTAAAAATAGAAGTCCTAAAGTCGCAACAGCTACACTGCTTTTTATTACAGCTCTTTTTGTTATCTTCGTATTCATATTATTATACCCTTAATTTAAAGTATCTAAAATACTTACTTTATATTCAATGTTTACTATAACACAAAGTTTTATAAGTGCATTTATTATCGCTTAATTATAAAATATATGAATAGTATATAAATATGCTATAATGTAAAAATGTCAGTTTCTATCATTAATATTAAATTCGTTTGACAAATTTTTAATTTAAAAAAGCCAAGTGTTCGTTGGTATACTTTCAAAAGATAACAAAAAATACACAATCCTGAGAAAATTTCAGAATTGCGTATCTAATCTTAATTAATAAAAACTAACTTCTCATTAACTCTGATGGGCAAATTTGTTTTTTAGCTCTCATAAACCTTGCCGTTGAGCTGTTTTTATTGGGATATCCGGGCTCGAACTATTAGACCCGTTATGCCTTTTATATCAGTATTTTAAACAGGTTGCTCGGAATATGAAGTCTGATATGAAGTCGATTTTAGCCTTCCATATACCTTTCAAATTCTGTCACGGTTTCCTGTTCGCTTTGTTTGGTTACATGAGTGTAAATATCCATTGTGGTTTTCATGGATGAATGCCCAAGCCTTTTTTGTACATCCTTCATTGATGCACCAGAATCAAATAGCAGGGATGCATGAGTATGCCTAAATCCATGAACTGTAATATGTCTAAGATGGCCATGCTCACAGATGCTATTATTCCATTGTGTAGGCTGTGTTGGTTGATTAGGCTTATTTTGCCAAGTCGGGAAAACCAAGTTATTTGTACTAATAAAATTATACCCCAGTTTCAGCATTTCTTTTTGTTGACGTGTTCTCCACTCTTTTAACATACCCATAGTCTGCTTGTCCATTTGAATGGTTCTCACACTACCACGTGTTTTTGGTGTAGAGATATAAAGTCTATTATTAATGCCCTTGCTTACCGATTTATCAACTTTTATTTTATTATGCATAAAATCTATCCTATCCCATTTTAAAGCCAATGCCTCGCCTTTACGCATCCCTGAATAGGCTAATAATCTAAAGAATACATAATACATAAAATTTCTTTTCTTAGCACAGCATAGAAATTGTTTTAATTCTTCCTTAGAATAAAAATTATCAAATTCTTTGGGTTGCTCAATATACTTTGGTCTTACAACTTTTTTCATTGGGTTCTTATCAATTAATTCAAGATCAACAGCATAGTCTAGCATGCGGGATGCATAACGTATATACCGCTTGTAAGTTTTATGAGACACTTCAAACCATTTATTTACAGCACTTTGACACTGGAAAATGGTAAGCTTATCTATATAAATATTACCTAAGTCCTTAAGAATATGATTATCGAAAATTCTAAGTGCGGTAGCATATGTACTTTCCTTAACCGTAGTTTCATAGGTCTTAGACCATAATTTAAACAAGTCCTTCATGGTGTAGCGCCTTTTGGTAAGTGGTTCATATTCACCATTAAGGACTTTTATTTTGTATTCATAGTATGACTTTTCTGCTGCATCCCTGGTCTTAAAGCCTTGTTTTTTTATTTGAATCGTATGACCGGTCGTATCATTTTTACCTACATAAATATTAAATCCGTATCTACATTGACCACTGGGTGTGGTGTACTCTTTAATTTCATTATCCATGTTTAATTAATTCCCTCCTAAACATTAGAAGGCGTGCAAGTGAACTAATCTTAAATATTTAACATGTGGTTATTATATTTATGCAGTATCATTTCACAACTAAGTTACTTAAAGAAATTAGTAATTAGTTTTACTAAAATCTATAAATGGTTCTCCATCTTCATCTATAAAAATATGTTCATTGATAAATTCCTGTCTTTTTTGTAAAAGCTCTTTTGGTGATTCTAACCATTCTTTACCATCTTTTTGATCCTTATTGTCCCTCTCTAACTTAAGTAATTTAGTAGCAAGCGCATCCCTGAGAGCATCTACTATATCCTCTTTAGTAGCATCTAAAGGTTTAGTAATTAACCATTTAACCGCAATACTATTAAAGATAAACGAGAAGTTTTCATTCCAAAAATCAATATTATTAATTTCTTTTTCGGATAATAGATTAAATCTTGGTTCATCATATGGCAATAAGCCTTGTGCTATGCATATCAAATCCACGTTGAATGAAACTTCGGAGATTTTCTCACTATAACCTAAAGAACTTTTCTTAGATTCAGAGATATAACTATTTTTTAAGACTTCTAAAATTTCCTCTTTGCTATAGGCACCCAGTATGTATGGTACTGATACGTTGAAAAAATTCGCTAATTTTTCCAATATTTCTTTATTAGGCATTCTCTCGTTGTTTTCATAATTGCTAATAGCTTGTCGAGTAAGCCCAGTCGCTTTAGCTAGGTCACCTTGGCTCACATTATTTAACTGACGTAATTCTTTTATACGAATTTTGCTATTCATGATTGTCTCCTTTAAGGCAATTTTACATTTATTTGCATTTTGTAGCAACATTTTTGTTAATAGCCACAATTTTGTTGACAAGATAACGAGAATGCTTTATGATTCTTTTGTAAACGAATTTGTTGCTAAGGAGGGAACCATGAAGTTAACAGAAAAACAGATTTTGGCACTTAAACGTAAACGAGGAGAAGAAAATTTAAGTATTAAAGAACTAGCAAAACAAGTTGGCGTTAGTCGATGGACCATCAGTCGAATTATTAAGAGTCAACCAAATTTGTCCTCTACTACTATTGAGAAAGTAAAGGATTGGCTAATTGATCAGTACACTACAATCAGATAGGAGAAAAGCTATGGAAAGAAAAATCAAAGTAACCAGTGAATTCGACAATAAGTTTATTCAAATGGCAACAGAAAGCTTGGATATTCTCTATTGTCTGACTATCCTTTCAGACAAAATAACTGAAATAGAAAGTCCTAGCGACTTAACGCTAAATCAGTTAAACGAAATATCTGCTTTAACAAATGTAATTAAGAGTTTTACTAAGCGTTACAGCGACTTAGTGAATAATTCGTACATGCTAACTTATTGTGGAGAGGAATAAACCATGGAATTCAAATTAGATCAAGAACAAAAAACAGACCTACAAAACTATGTTTGTGGTCTGATTAAAGACAGTATTAAAAAAGTAGCATCCCCTCAGCAGCCATATTTAAACCGTGTAGAGATTGCAAAGTACTTTGGTGTAGCTCCATCTACTATAACTTATTGGGCCTCTCTGGGGATGCCAGTGGCTATCATTGATGGTCGCAAACTATATGGTAAGCAATCCATCACGAAATGGATTCAGAGCAAAGAAAAAACCGTTTCTTAGACAACCACGAAAAAGAAAACGGTATTTAGATAATTATAACATCTAGAAACGTGCAAGTGAATTAATCTTAGATGTTTAACTGAAAAGGAAATAAATTATGAGTCAAGACAACGAAGAATTAATCAAATGTTTAAATGAAATAAACCAAAGTCTGAAAGATATAAATAGCTCACTTAAAAGTCTGAAAATTATAACAGCTTGTGTCGATTACTAATACAGTATTCTAGAAAGAGAGGTTTCAAATTTGTCTGATAATAAACCACGAGCAATTACCATAGACCCTGAGTTAAAGGAAAAATATGAACAATTAATCAATAAAACTGTTTGTTGGATAATAATTGATAAAGATGGCAAATCTAAAGTCAATATTTCTGAGTTAGGCAATACTATTCTTGAAGTAAATAATTGCATTATCGTTGAGAACGGCAATAAAGACGATTTTTACGAGTATAACGAAGTAAAAGGGTACTGGGAGCTTAGAAACATTAAAAGCATTAAGAGCGTTATTACAGAGCTTTTAAACAGATATAACGTGTGGACTGATCGAGTAGCCAGGGATGCTTTTCATTTTGTTTGTGACAGCATTAAGCGTGTTAAATGGAAAGATACGTTTGGCAAAAAACAAGGTAATTATTTCAACTTCAAAAATGGTGTTTGGAATTGGGATGATTTCAAATTGCAAGAGCATTCGCCTAAGTACTATTTTACATCATGTGTTGATTATGACTTAGTCCCCTTTGATGTAGAAAAAGAGTTAACTAATATCAAGAATAAAAAAGCAGCGCAATTTGAAACAACTAAGTGGCTTTGGAAATCGTTTGGCGAAAACATAACTCCAATAATGGAATTGATCGGTTATTCTTTCTACCCCAGTTACAAGCCCATTCAAGCTTTTGTTTTGATAATAAGTAATGGTGGTGACGGTAAAACAACTTTTGCCAATTACCTGCAGACGCTATTAGGCCAGGAAAACGTTGCTCATGTTTCTCTAGAGAACTTGACAGATGATAAGAGCAACAACTTCAGTCTTTCAGAGCTAGCTGGTAAATGGCTAAATATCCATGATGATATTTCAAAGTCCTTTATTAAGAACCCAGCTATTATCAAAACCTTAACAGGTGGCGGTGAAATGAACGCTCCAGTAAAAAACAAAGCTGATATCACCTTTTCTAACCATGCTAAACTGCTTTTTATTGGTAACGAAGAACCTAGCTTTTCCGATACCAGCAATGGCTTTAAGCGCAGGGCAAACATAGTTCACTTCATGCGAATAGAAAACTTTGATAAAGCCATCGATACTGAAAAAATAAGAAAAGAACGTGGTAAATTTGTTTATTTATGTATTTACATAGCAGAGAAAGCCATGGCTAAACATACTCTCACCCAAACTTTATCAATTTTGAAAGCAAGAAACAAATGGCTAACTGACAACGATCTAGTTCAGCAATTTATTAATGAAAATTACATTCAAAGTGAGGGTTCAACAGTAAACCAAGAAAATTTATATCAGACTTATAAAAATTGGTGTGATGACAATGGAATTAAACATCCCCTCACAATGACTAAACTCAAAAACGAATTAGAAAGAAAAGGGATAGTACGAATTAGCAAACAATTGAGATTATCAAACGGCAAAAGACCACGCCTTTATTTCTACAAAAATATCAAAGCTAAATAACTAAGGGAACAAAAAACAATCCTCATAAGCACTGACATATCAGCAAAGGAACCCATGTGAACAATTAAAGAACAAAATTCAAAATGACCAAATCGCTTGAATAACTAAGTAAGGAACAAAGGAACACTCTTATATTAAAACAGCAGAAGATATATATAATATATATACTATATATACGTGCGTGGCTAAAATCGTTAAAAAAATTTGTTCCTTGTTCCCAACCTTGATACTGTAAGGCTTAGGTCTGTTTTTAAATTTGTGACAGCACAAAAATAATTGTGACAAACACCTCTATACATTCGCTAATCAGTTTCAAAAAGCGTGAATGGTCAATTACCTTTTATAGAAAGCAAGGGAATTAAATTTATGTATTACTCACTTGAAGATATAAACAACTTTAATAAATTAGATTTTGTTATGCAGATTGAAAGAAAATCTGGTAAACATGCTGCTATTCATTTCTGCGATTGTATGACATTAATTTTAAAAAAAGCTGAACACAGCGATTACTTTGATGAAATGAACGATAAGCTAAGTTGGTCAAGGATAGCCGTTGAACATGATGGTACCCCTACACTATTCTGTGGTTCCTTTTCAAATAAGACATTTTATATCTACACCATAAAAGGTAATCAAATTAAACGTGAGGTCAAGCAACTAGAAAATATTTAGTAAGTAGATCAGGATGCAGTCGTAAAGTACGGCTGCATTTTTTATGCTAACAAATGCTAACCTTATCAATGGTTTACTAGCAGGGATGCTGCGGTATCAAATCAGTACCGCAGGTATAATTTATAGCCCCCCTACTCTTTTTTATTTACAGGAGCCGCAACATGTGGTGTTCGCTTGCGTGACAGACCTAATTTCCAAATTTTTTTGGTAAGGGGGGTAAAAGTGACAAAGGTTGATTTAACGGCTTCTATGGTGCCTGAAACAGTACCTAACTGGCTTAATAATTACGGAAAACATGTAAAAACGAATATGTTTGTTTATGCTAACGAATGCTAACTTTATTCACGATTTATTTAGCTGTGTAACCAATAACTCACCGCAAAGAATGGTATAGAGAAAATTGCAGACAGACCTTTCGTACAATGATACGAGTTCTGAGTGCAGTAGCGGCAAAAATTTTGTGTGCAGCTTTGCACATCTTTTTATTTGTAAAAATGCCTATACAATGGTACTGGTTGTGATTTCATTTGCACCCTAAATGTTGGAAAATGTTTGCTTTTTATTCAGAAGCAGTAACTAATTATTAATGTCAGGGATGCCAAAATGTCAAATGTGTGTTGAAACTCTATTGTTACAGATATTTTTGGATTAAATGATAACGTGAAATTACTCAAATATCTTAATAAGTCCCGTATAACATTATTTCTAAAGAGAGTTTACATAATATAAAGCTGTTCTTCAATCAAGACTGTAAACAATTCGGTTACTAGAAAGGGAGCCTTAACGTGGGGCCCCCTTATTATATTTAGTAATTAAAAAATGCTCTAAACAGTTTAATCACTTAAAAACCAGTTTTGGTTTTAAAATATTTAGCAATCATGCTAATTTTTATGCCCAATCCACATTTGGTTTGGGGTGCAAAATAAGTTAAACAACCTAAATTTTATTTCAATTGCAATAACTACTGTGAAAGCACTAGGACAATCCAATTTTGGCTTTTTCTATGATTAAAAAGGAGTGTCCATTTCGTTCACCCCTTTGAATAATTCATAAAAAAGTGTGCAGTTTTCAAAAAAGTGTGCAGCGACAAAATACGCTATATATCAGCATTTTTGACAGTTTTTGTTAAATAAATATCCTAGTAAATGCTAGTATTTGCTAGGATTATTTCTTTTTAACTAGTTGAAATGGTCGCCTAATAGTAGATTAAAAACCTGAAAAAACTTGAACACTTTTCCAAAATCAAACTTTTCAGTCTAAATAAAAAGCTGTAGTACATAGAATGGTACTGCAGCTTATTTTATAAACTTAAATGACGGGTTTAGATTCATTTCCTTTTGGATTTTAGCAAAATTTTCCATAAACTCATCAATTGCTATGTGCTTTAAATCATAATAGCGTGATTGTTTGCAACCAACATCCCCCATTACTACACGATTAGGTTTATCAAATATATACACCCCAGTTAAGATTTTTCTTGATTTTTCTGAACAAGCCTTAATTGCTTTAACAGTACATGTGGTAATATTCTTAGCATACTCAATTCTATTGTTTGTTTTAACGCCTTTAAATCTATCTACGGGACCTTTTACTAAATCAGCTTTATGTTGCCCTGAACGAGCTGCAAAGACGCTGAAATCACGTTTAAGAAAAGTTCTCACGTCTTCTTTATACTCCATTTTATGTTCCTCTTTTTGGTTAACACTTTATTTTTAACTACAGTTTGCAGTTCTATCCAAAATATGAAGTCTTTTTACTAGTACTACTCTTTAATTTAACATTTCTTAAAGAACTTTCAATTTACTTGGTATCCCTTTAAATCACTTAAAAATTAACGTTTCCCATTAACCAACTATACCAATTTAGCTAAATATTTAAGATTAGCCCACTTGCACGTCTGCCTTAAAATATGAAGTCTAATATGAAGTTTTTTAGCCCATTTTGAGCTAGTTTCAGAAAATTTGAAAAAACAAAAATGCCTTTATACCAGTGTTTAAACCACCTGATATAAAGGCAAAAATGTAATTATTGGGATATCCGGGCTCGAACCGAAACATGCAGGAACCAGAAACCTGTGCCTTACCATTTGGCTATATCCCAGTGTTAAATCACCCGCACGAGAATTGAACTCGTAACTCCACCTTGAGAGGGTGGCGTCTTAACCATTTGACCAGCGGGCAAAATCAACAGTAATTATTATGCTTGAAGATACACGCAATGTCAAGTAGTTTTCACGCTTTAGCGGTAAAAATTATTGAACAATTCTTTTGACAATCGAATCATCATTTTCAGTTCACTTACAGTAACCACATTTTTCAAAATTAATTTGAGAATTGTATATAATAGAGTAAGATATTTTATCAAAGGATAGTTTTTATGATTGACTACTCAAACACCCAGAACTTAATCGAATCAATGGTTACAGAACGGATTGTACCTGGCGTGAATTATGCTTTTATTAAAGATGAACAGGTTTTTACTTCGACTGTTGGCTTTGCGAGTACTTACCCCAAGGTGACGCAACTTAGCCCGTTTGCCATTTATGATTTAGCCAGTCTGACTAAAGTGATTATCACAGAAAATATTTTGCTTAAACTATATCAAGAGGGACAAATAAATTTTACCGAACCACTGCATGATTTTATTCCTGAATTCAAAGATGAACGCGTACGTCTTTTTCATCTTTTAACTCATACCAGTGGAATAAGGGGCTGGATAGAAAATCGGGATCAATTATCACATGACGAATTAATCAAAGCCATCATTCATTTACCTGTCACAGACGAGTTTGAACATAAAATGCGCTATGCCGATACGAATTTTATCTTGTTGGGATTAGTTGTTAAAAAGATATTTGGACAACCAGTTCAAGATGTTGGTCAAAAATTAATAATAGAGCCTTCAGGTTTAAAAAACACGACATTCAATCCTCCAAAAGACTTATGTGTTCCCACTGCAGTTTATCAAGGAAGAGTTTTACAAGGAATTCCTCATGATCCAAAAGCACGCCAATTAGGAAGTGATTGTGGATCAGCCGGCCTTTTTTCTTCAATGAACGATTTGGTTAAGTTAAGTAAAGGATATTTGGGCTTAGATAAAAATGTATTACCCTATAGTCAAAACATAGTCGCAAAGCTATTCAACAATAAAAATCCTGCTGGCTTAAAACCTCGTTCATGGGGTTGGGATCTGCGTTTTGATCCCCAGCTTCACTATCCCCTAATTCTTCATACAGGATTTACTGGTGTTCTGATGCTTCTAGACAGAGTAAAAAGATCTGGATTAATTCTTTTGACCAATCGCATACACCCTACTGGCCACAATCAAGTCTTCTTAACAATGAGAGAAAAAATCATTCAAAGTTTTTTAAAAGAAAACGACCAATAAAAAACAGCTTCTATAAGAAGCTGTTTTTTAACTCTTTTTACGATTTGGCCAAAAATGATAAACTAGATCTACTACAGCTTGAGCAAGCATGCCGCCAGCCATCCAGTACATCCCCATCATCATATTGCCTGTAAAAGTAAAGTAAGCAGTAATAGCGTATACTACCACCCACAAGACCTTAAAAAATAAGTTATCACACATCATTTGTAAAAAAACTCCCTTCAATTCACTTAGAATTATACCGTTTTTAAAGTAAAAAAGGTGGTGGAATTTTGAGTTATTTAATCACACAAAAGCTCAATTTTCGTTATAATTTGCTCTAATTGTTATTATTTCAAAATGTTTACATTCGTAAGCATTAATGAACTTTTTTCGAAAAATTTTTTGATAAAAAGCTTTTCGATCATTTTTGTGAGTTATGTAATTTAATTACTTTTTCAACTATCAAAAAAGACTTTAAAATCTTAATTTTAAAGTCTTTTTATTTGTTATTCAAAATAATTAGAAACTGTAATCAAAGCGCACGATTGTGGCATTAGTTCCAAGTTAATTTTGCCATCTTGTATTTTTAAACTTTCCCCTTTTAGTTGTGAAGCAACACGCAATTCCTTAACTTGATCCTTGTTAACATAGGTTGGTTCACCCATCTCTTGCCACAATTTCTTTGGATTAGCATGATTTTCATCAATTCTGTTAATTTCGCAGTTACCACTAATTGTTTTATCTAAATTAATTTCTAATTGTTCTGTTTTTATCGGCTCTTTTGGTACGTTATGGTTATATGCCACAATTTGCAAATCATTACCTTTTTGAACAGCTAAAATTTCTGCAGTAGCATTATTATTATCTTCAACTTTTATTCTTTGATTACCAAGATTGTGGAATATTTCAAATAATCTATAAACAGGTTTCTCTATACCATCAACTGTTTGCATACCAAAACCACCATGAAAGACACCAGGCTTTTGGGATTCTTCTTCAAAAATGTCTGAGAATGCCCAATAATCATACCCTTCAACTAGTCCATCATTATCTGCTAAAGTCTTAGCTACCATTGCTGCTCCATAAGGAGTATCATGAGCGGAATCACCAACCATCGCCGAAACGCTCCATTCTGTATAAAATAGTGGATAGTTTTGAGCTTCTTCTCTTGTCTTCGAAGTCATAACTTTGAGTATTCCTCGAGGGTAATCTTGTGGGACTCCATTTGTCTTTTTAAAAAATTCGTCAATATCCATGCCGCTTTCCCACAATGGATCATCCGTTGGATAATGATGTGTTGAAATAAAATCTAGAGGCAAATGCTTTTTCTGACAAAAAGCAATCATATCGGGTATCCAAGAATTGTAAGATGTAGCTGGACCGCCAAAACGTAATTTATCATCAATTTTCTTAGCTGTTTTTACAGTGATTTCATATAAGTGGAAGTAATCTTCTTTTGTACCTGAGAAAAAGCGTGATAAATTTGGCTCATTCCAAACTTCAAAGTACCATGATTCAACCTCATCTTTACCGTAACGTTTTAGAATATGCTCTATGAATTTAGTAATTAGTTCCTCCCATGCCTTATCGGATTTAGGCATTGAATTATTGCCGCCATAAGGAAAGATTTGATTCTTTTTTGAAGCTAAACAAGTTGGCATAAAGCTTAATTCTACAAAAGGTTTCATGCCAATTTTGAGTAAAAAATCATAAATTTTATCAATATTAACAAAATTATAGGTGATACCTTGTGATTTGCCCGTAAAATCAAAGTTTTCAATGCAAACACTCATCTCATCGTCAAATAAGCCATGAAAACGGACAAATTTGATACCCATATCTTGGTGTACTTTTGTTAATTGCTTTTGATAATCTGCTCTCAATGCAGTATAAGCGTGACTGCTGCCAACACACATTTCCCAATAATGTGGGAAAGCTTTCTTAGAATCTGAATTTATCTTAAAATTTAACATGTTATTAATCCTCCTACTGTAAATTACTTATTATTATCCGCACTCTTTTTTACTCTTGTACCGAACCTAGTCAGTAGTAATACTAAGGCCGTGGCTACTGAGACAGTTATGCCAGCCATGAATGAATCGTGGCCCGGTGCAATTTTCACTGCCGCTAATAACATTGGTACAATCATCCCTGCTACTGAACCAATTAAAGTATTAATAGAAACCGCTAATGGAAATTGCTTTTGATCAGTTAAAATTGACATTTCATACGGTGCTGTGGCGTTTACTAATACAATTCCCATACCTGAAAAGGCGTTGCCAATGATGTGCAAAACAACGTTAGATGAAAACACAATGCAGATGAAAGACAATGCAAATGCAATGAAACCCCAAGCAATCGTATCATCCTTAGTAAACTTTCTAATATATGTTAAAAATGCCGCAGTTAAGATGCCACCAATATTACCTAGCGCTGTTACCATCGCTACATAAGCAGTCCCTTTATTTTGAGTTGCTAAAACAATAGACTGATTAGATAAAAAAGTCATCATTGCCAGTGAAAGCATAAAGTTAATCAAATACAAGACGTAAACATAACCATTAAGGTGAGTTAATAAAGTCCAAAAGTTATTTTTTTGAGCATCTTTACTACTATTTTGATCGGTATTTGCAAGCTTTTGATCTTGCGGAATTAAAAATAGTGCCAAAGCAAAAACTACTAGACCCAAGCCATAGATCCAGAATAAATTGCGCCAGTTACTGTTACCCAAAATGCCACCCAGGGCGGTAAAAATCATCATACCTACATTGGTAACACCGGTAGCCCAGCCCATGGTAGTGGCGCGAGCTTCACCTTCAAAATTTTCTTGCAACAAAACCGGAACAACATTGGTGATAGTACCAGTACCAAAGCCGACCAATACCATGCACGCCAATATCAAGTTAAGACTGTTACTGTAGATTGCTGGTATTAAGCCACCAATTGCTACAAATAAAATAGCCATTAAGCCCAAATTTTTTCTGGTCATTTTAAAGGTTAAATAAGCAAAAAATATTGTAGAAATAATTTGGCCAAGTTGTGGTATAGAACCTAGCAGCTGGACTTTAGAAATTGGTTCTTTAGGAAATGATCTTGCTATTGCCGCAATCGCTGAAGTAACGGCTGTACCCAGCATCAAGAGCAAATTCATACTCAAAATACCTATTGCTTTTGAAATTTGTTTTTTAGTCATGAAAGTTACCTTCGTTTCTTAGTTAATATCCACATTAAGTTTAGGCAAAACACTTTCTTGGTGTTTTACAATCACAACTGCTTTACCAGAAAATAGCTTAATTTTACTTAAAGAATATTCGCTGATATCAGAAGGGTTGCCATTAGTCAATCCGATAATCTGACCATTATTTACTTTAATTTGCAACGAACTATTATCATCAGGCACAAAGTTATTTTGTCCATCAATTGCCTTTAACTCAAATAAAGTACAATTTTTACCCTGATACAAAATAGCAACTTTTACTTTACTAATTTTGCCACTGGTTTCCTTTTTATCTTCTAGAACAACTTTATCGTTCACGTAACCTTTAGCTAAAAGTTCTCCTGGTTCATATTCAACCTGCCAATTACATTCATAGTTTTTAACAGCTTTTTTGCCTAAATTTTTATGGTTAATAAACAGTTCCACCTCATCCAAGTTTGAAAAAACTCTGACCTTCGTTTGGTCATTTTCAATTGTTAAATCAGTTTTATTCCAAGAAGGCATGAGATGAAGTACCGGCTGATCTTGCCACTGAGCCTGATAATAATAGAAATAGTCTTTAGGCAAGCCACCTAAATCCATAATCCCAAACTGAGAACTAATACCCGGCCAGCCAAATGGTGATGGTTCTCCATAATAATCAAAAGCAGTCCATAAAAATACACCACCCATATATCGATGCTTATGTAGGTAAGACATCACAGTTTCAGGGCGTGCAGTTCCACCTACTCCCGGATCTCCTGGCTTTCTTTTTCCAGGTAAAACCATTGAATATAAAGAGCCAAAATTATTAGTGTGGCAGTTTTCAGCATCATCTTTGTAAATACCGCGTGTTGAAAAATATGATGCATTTTCAGTGCACATCATTGGTAAGTTTGGATGACTTTGATGAATAAGTTCGGCTCCTTCACCCATTACACCTGCTTCAGGATAATTGACACCCAATATATCAAAATACTTGATATAATCGTCATTTACTTTTCCCTCAGGATTTAACAATTCTGCAGAAATTAATAAGGTATCAGGAGATAAATTACGAATAATTTCTGTGATCTTTTTTACTGAACGACAACCATATTCTGTATTGCCGATAATCTCTTCATTGGCAATTGACCAAAATGCGATAGATACATGGGACCGACTTTTCTTTACCATTTTAGTCAAATTTCTTAATCGCCAAGGTGTAGCCTCTAAAAGACGGTTTTCATCAACTAAAATTATTCCTAAGCGATCACAGGCATTTAACAATTCTTCGGAAGCAAAGTGGTGTGAACTCCTAAGCGCATTAACTCCCATTTCCTTTAGTCGTTTGACTTTAAAATCAATAATATCTTGGTTCAAAGCAACGCCAACTCCACCAAAATCCTGGTGCTCACATACACCCTTTAACAAATAAGGTTTGCCGTTTAAATGAAAACCATTGACATCATAGCTGACTGTTTTAATACCAAAAGTTTGTTCTAAAAAGTCACCTTCAATCTCCAATCTTGCTTGGTATAAATTAGGATGCTCAGGCGACCATAATTTTGGTGATTTAATCTTAAAAATTTTATTAAATTGTCTAACCGAATGAGACTGTATTATCACATCCGCAAAATCAATTTGATTGGTTTGATTGATTGTGAGTTTTGGAGCGACAGAAACAGGTTTGTTCAAATCATTTTTGACAGCAAAGCTGACCAATATTTTGGCATTTTGTTCATTTGTTTCAACTGTTCTGAAGTAAAACTCATCGCTTTCGAAATGGATTAAATCTCTGATTTCAATCCAAACATTTTTATAAATCCCGGCTCCTTCATACCACCATCCTTCAGAACCAGTAGTAGTATCAGTACGCACTAATATTACATTCTCACCATCATCAGCGAACCTAATTATTGGGGAAATGTCATAGTCTATCCCTACATAGCCACTGTCATTGTGTCCCAAATAACAGCCATTAAACCAAATGTCACTTGATCCCATAATGCCATCAAAATGTAACAGATATTCCTTATCTTCCGGTGAAGTTGTTGAAAGTTTAAATGTTTTGCGGTAATAGGCTATTCCGTCAAGCTTAGAGCCTGTCATCAACGTATTTGGATCATTTCGATATGGCTCACGTCTTTTCCAATCATCAGGTATGTTAATTTCCTGCCACGTTTTATCTAAAGACTTAATAAAATCTGTACCAGCTAAATTCTGTAAACCTTTATCGGGTTCACCATTAGATATCAAGTTTAAGAAGTGACTACCTCCCGGACCAACTGGTAGAATATTACCAGTTTCATTTTCAAGTGGAGCAGTTAGCCCGCCAAAAGCATATGATTTTTTTGCTACTAATTTTGGCTTTTCGATTTCACCAAAGTGAAATTTCCAGTTATAATTTAAAGAAATAGATTCGTTCATATTTGCCTCCATTTTTACTTTACAATGTTATTATAAGCGCTTTCATAGACTAACCAGATATACTTTTTAGTGTTAAATTTAACAAAATTAGTGTTAGGAGAAAAAATGAATCGTCGAATTTATATGTCTTACAAGGCAATTCAAAAGTACTTGTCATTTTGTTTTTTAAAAAGACATCAAAAAATTTCTTTGCTGGATGCAATTTTGCATTTATACCAAAAAAGTAATTTTTCGTATGAATTGCCTAACACCTCAACTTCTTTAATCAAGACTTATAATAGTTTTTCACTCTATCAATGTTTGCAAAATTTACCTGTAGACGTAACAGCCATTATCCAAAAGCCCCAACAGCTATATAAAAATGTGTCAGAGTCTTATTTCATGTTTGCAGAAAAAGATGCTAAAATTTTGCTTCAGTTTCAAAATGAATTAGTTCATTATCATAAACACGATTACTTTGAAATAGACTTAGTATTAGATGGAGAAACCAAGTGTTTTGCCAGTAATTCAGTCTCTACCTTACACAAAGGTGACTTAGTAATAATTTCACCTGGTACTTCTCATAAAATAGAAGTCATTGGGAGTAGTATCGTTATCTGCATTGTGATGAAGAAAAGTACTTTTGATAATTCATTTTTTAACTTAATAAAAGCTGATAACATACTGGCAGATTTTTTTAACAAATGCCTTTATAGTTCAACCGAAAACTATTTAACTTTTAACGTTCAAATCACAGAGAAAATTTTAGAAATAATCCAAAATATATTCATTGAATCTTATTCTTCTTTACCACAATCAAACGCAATTTGTTGTGACTATATTTCTATTTTATTATCCTATACTCTACGCGGTTTAAGCGAGTCAAATAATTTCAAAACTTACGATAATGATCTGACCAATAGATTTGCTAAAATCATTAATACTATTAAGGTTAACTGCGATACTGTTAAGTTAAAAGATTTGGCTCGTCAATACAATTATGATAAAGCGTATTTAGGAAAGTTGATTTCTAAGAAAACAGGACATTCTTTTAACTATTTACGCAATTACTACCGCATACAAAAAAGTTGCAATTTACTGAAATATACGGATGACAGTATAAACAGCATCAGCGAACAAGTTGGCTACAGTTCAGTCAACAGCTTTGAAAGAAGTTTTCAAACTGTACTCCACCTCACCCCCAGCGCATATCGCAGAAAACCTGAATAATTTTAATAGGTGATACTCAAATTTTAATCAAGTTTCTCACAATCAATTTATTATTCAAAAACCAACTTCGACATAAAGTTCAAAGTTAATTTTAAGTTATATTCAAGTATTTATTTACAACGCAGATTTAATTCTGGGTAAAATAATTTGAAATAGTGATGAGCGCACATGATTGCGGTAGTAATTCCAAATTTATCTTGCCACTTTTTATAGCTAATTCTTCTGCGACAAGCTGAGAAGCAAAACGTAATTTTGCTACTTGTTCTTTGTCAACATAAGTTGGTTCTCCCATCTCCTGCCACAATTTCATAGGGTTAGCATGATTTTCATCAATTCTTTTAATTTCACAGTTTCCATTAAACTCGTTGTCAAGTTTAATAGCCAATTGTTCTGTTTTAATTTTGCCACTGGGCACGTTATGGTTGTAAGCAACTATTTGTAAGTCATTGCCATTTTGAACAGCCAAAACTTCAGCAGTACTATTATTGTTATCTTCAACTTTAATTCGTTGATTACCAAGGTTATGGAAAAATTCAAATAAGCGATAAACTGGTTTTTCAATGCCGTCCACCGTCAGCATACCAAAACCACCATGAAATATTCCGGGTTTTTGCGACTGCTCTTCAAAAATGTCAGAAAAAGTCCAGTATGAATAACAATCCACCAAACCGTCATTATCTGCCAAAGTTTTGGCAACCATTGCTGCTGCATATGGTTTATCATGAATAGCATCACCTAGCATGGCTGAAACGTTCCATTCAGTATAAAACAATGGGTATTCAGCTGCTTCTTTCCTAGTTTTACTAGTCATTTCTCTGAGGATGCCACGGTGATAGTCAGTTTGTTTTCCTTTAGTTTTCTTGAAAAATTCTTCAATATCCATGCCACTCTTCCATAATGGATCGTCAGTAGGATAATGATGTGTTGAAATAAAATCTAAAGGCAAATTATTTTGTTGGCAAAAGTTTACCATGTCTGGAATCCAAGAATTATAAGATGTGGCAGGTCCACCAAAACGTAATTTATCATCAATTTTCTTAGCTGTTTTTACAGTGATTTCATACAAGTGAAAATAATCTTCCTGTGTACCAGAGAAAAATAGTGGCAAATTTGGCTCATTCCAAACTTCAAAATACCATGATTCTACTTCATCTTTACCATAGCGGTTAATAATATGTTTGATAAATTTAGCAATTAGATTCTCCCACGCTTCATCAGATTTAGGCATGGAATTATTACCACCATAAGGAAAAATTTTATTCTTTTTTGAAGCTAAACATGTTGGCATGAAACCTAATTCAATAAAAGGCTTCATCCCTATCTTTAATAAAAAATCATATATTTTGTCAATATTAATAAAATTATAAGTAATTCCCTGGGATTTGCCGTCAAAACCAAAGTTTTCAATGCAAACACTCATCTCATCGTCAAACAGGCCATGAAAACGAACATATTTAATCCCCAGTTCATTATGTACTTTTGTTAATTGTTCTTGATAGTCAGATCTCAATGCGGTATAAGCATGACTACTGCCAACACACATTTCCCAGTAATGAGGAAATGGTGTTTTAATACTTGAATTTACTTTAAAACTTAACAATTTAGGTTAGTCTTCTCCTTTCATTTTTTCAAAATCACTGATTGCAGCCAGTTTAAGAGCAAAATTATTTTCTAACCACTTGGCACATAAATTGGTCCATTGATTAACAACGGGAGAAATTTGAGATTTAGAACCAGCAGCAGCTTGTGAAGCTAGGCTTAGACCATGGGTACCTTGATCAAAAACATGAATTTCATACGAGATATTATTTTTAGCTAAAACAGAAGCCAGTTCCAGTGAGTGAAGAGGGTTAACCAAAGGGTCTGTTGCAGTAGTCCATATGAAAAATGGTGGTGTGTCATTGTCAACATGATCTACAGCACTCATTTTTGTTTCGAAGTTTTTATCCGGCCTCTCTGTACCACATGTGGCAACATTTGAAGCTTTCATAAAGTGATAGTCCATAGGATTATTCTTTTTCTTTTCAAGATCGGCATCTAAAAGATGATAATCAGTAATTGCATAACCAAGAATGGCAAAAGCTGGACGTAAATCATTTTTATCAACATTTAGATATTCCGTTAAGACTGGCTCATTAAATTCAGTTGAATAAAGTGCAGCAACATGTCCACCGGCTGAAAAGCCACATACTCCAATTCTTTCAATATCAACGTGCCATTTTGAGGCATTTTTTCTAATCAATAACATAGCCTGACCGAGTTCTCTTATCTGCTTAGGATAAATCGTTTTCTCCTTCTTGGGTAAAGGCTTTGACAAGTCTGGCATTTCTAATGTACCTGTGTAATATGTAGTATATCTTAGGACAAAAGAATGATAGCCAAGCGAAGCAAAATACATGGCAATAGGTTCAGCTTCACGATCCGAACAACTGAAGTAGCCCCCACCTGGACATATTATGACTGCTGGCCGACCTTCACCTTTTAAAGTTTCTGTTGAATCATCCAAAACATATGTTGTTAACGAGGCAGATTCATTTTCTTTACCTAAAAATATTTTCTCAACTCTCACTTTAATTCTCTCCTTTTTCTTTATTTTGTTGTTTTTCTACTCGACTACCGAATCTGGTAACAAACAGTACACCAGCCGTAACAATTGAAACAACTATCCCAGCCATGAATGAATCGTGGCCCGGTGCAATTTTCACTGCCGCTAATAACATTGGCACGATCATGCCTGCTACAGAGCCAAGTAAGGTATTGATTGAAACTGCTAACGGAAATTGCTTTTGATCAGTTAAAATTGACATTTCATACGGTGCTGTGGCGTTTACTAACACGATTCCCATACCTGAAAAGGCGTTGCCAATGATGTGCAAAACAACGTTAGATGAGAACACAATGCAGATGAAAGACAGTGCAAATGCAATAAAACCCCAGGCAATCGTATCATTTTTGGTAAATTTCCTAATATAAGTCAAAAATGCAGCCGTTATGATACCACCAACATTCCCTAATGCTGTTACCATTGCGACATAAGCAGTTCCCTTATTTTGTCCAGCCAAAACAATAGATTGGTTAGATAAAAAAGTCATCATTGCCAGTGAAAGCATAAAGTTAATCAAATACAAAACGTAAACATAACCATTAAGGTTTTTTAATAAAGTCCAAAAGCCAAGTTTTTTACTGCCCTTATTGTTTTTATTATCATTCGAGAGTTTTTGGTCCTGTGGAATCAACACTAGTGCTAAAGCAAAAACTACTAGACCCAAGCCATAGATCCAAAATAGATTACGCCAGTTGCTACTTCCAAGAACTCCACCTAATGCAGTAAAGATCATCATACCTACATTGGTAACACCGGTAGCCCAGCCCATGGTAGTGGCACGAGCTTCACCTTCAAAATTTTCTTGCAACAAAACCGGAACAACATTGGTGATAGTACCAGTACCAAAGCCGACCAATACCATGCACGCCAATATCAAGTTAAGACTGTTACTGTAGATTGCCGGTATTAAGCCACCAATTGCTACAAATAAAATAGCCATTAAGCCCAAATCTTTTCTGGTCATTTTAAAGGTTAAATAAGCAAAAAAAGCAGTTGAGATGATTTGACCAAGTTGAGGTATAGAACCTAGCAGCTGGACTTTAGAAATTGGTTCTTTAGGAAAGGACTTTGCTATTGCCGCAATCGCTGAAGTAACGGCTGTACCCAGCATTAAGAGCAAATTCATACTCAAAATACCTATCGCTTTTGAAATTTGTTTTTTAGTCATTTTCTTCTCCTTCTATCTATGGATTCGCTTTCATTTTTACTTTAAAGTATATTAGTGAATTTTTGCGATAACCATAGTCAAAAAACAGGGAAATTATATTCATTTCCCAGTTTTTTTAAAAAAAATAAAAAAGTCCGACAAAACAGCCCTATCAAAACAGCTATTTTATCGGATTTTTAGTTTAATTTTAAAATCATTTTAACTAGTAATTATAAGTTCTACCTTTTTGCAAAAATTGGCTAACTATTTTTATGACGGTATTCAGCTGGTGAAACCCCAAAATATTTTTTGAAAATTTTATAAAAATAAGATGGGTTCTCATATCCCACTTTATTAGCAATTCTATCAATAGGCGCAACTGTATATGATAAATACTCTGCTGCCACATTAACTCTCTGCAAATGAACAAGCTGGATAAAGGTTTTACCTGTATGCTTTTTTAAAAAGTCGGACAAATAATTCGGATTAAAGCCAAAATAATTTGCCATTTCTTGCAAGGTGATTTTTTCGTAATTTTTTTCAATATATAGCAACAAAGAAAGTAAGTTATTTTTTTGCTTCCGAATCTCTTTCACTGTCATTCCAGAATAACTTGCTTGGCGGATTAAACGCGAAAACAGAGTCAGCATCTCTAGTCTGATCAGCTGATTAGACTGAATGTCAGGATGATAATATTCGTAAATAATGTCATAAATTAGGGCGATAATTTTAGGGTTGGCTTTTACATCAAAGAGATTATACCGTCCTTCACCATATTCTTCATCAGAAAGCAGTGAGAATAAAATATTAGAAATATTGGTGCCGTTTTTCTTATGATGCAAAAAATCAAGGTCATTAAGTGAAAAGGCGGAACTGCGTAAAGCAATGTTGACGACTATACCCTTAGAGCTTATAGGACTAACCTTATGCACTGTTTTATTTCCCATAAAAATAAGATTGTTTTGTTTGACTCTAATTCTGGTTCGCTCAACGTAAACAAAACAGTCTTCTACCAGCGGAATCATAATTTCTACATAATTATGAATATGATAAGGAATAAATGACTTAGTGGGTTGAACTGTAATTGAAATTGAACTGTTATTCAGTATTAAATCGTCAGTAAAGGTTTCATAAAAACGATACACTGGCTCTTTACCTATCCTTCCTATCTCTTTGGTAAGATTACCGTTTTTGGCAATCGTTGTTATAACGTCTTTCCATTCTCTAGGCATATTTCTACTTCGAAGTAGCTGCAGAATTTCTTCTTTCAATTTATTTTCTCCTCGTAGAATCTAAACATTTTTAAGAATAATAAATAAAATCTGTGAAATCGACATACTACACATGACTTTTGACAATAGCGATAGCGCTAACATTAAGCTACAATAAACTTGTTTTCGAATCAATATATTTATAGCACATGGAGGAAAATAATGACAGATCTAACTAAAAGGCCCTATAACTTGTCAAGTGCAGAAATTAATTTTGTTAAACATAAAGTGAAGAATATGCCACTTTCTGCTAAAATAGGACAACTTTTCTTTGTAATTGGTGAGGATGAAGATAACACTGACTTAACAGAGTTTGTTAAAAAATATCAACCAGGTGGTATTATGTATCGTCCAGATAAAGCCCAAAAATTGCAACATGAAATAGCAGTATCTCAAAAAACAAGTCAAACACCCTTATTCATTGCTGCTAACTTGGAAG
Organism: Lactobacillus rizhaonensis; assembly: GCF_036246345.1. Taxonomy (NCBI): domain Bacteria; kingdom Bacillati; phylum Bacillota; class Bacilli; order Lactobacillales; family Lactobacillaceae; genus Lactobacillus; species Lactobacillus rizhaonensis. Next base: position 371,819 of record NZ_BTTV01000001.1, read on the forward strand.
CTGGCGGGAATGGCTTATTAACTGAAGGCACATGGTTTGGTAGACCTTTGCAGGTTGCCGCTACGGACGATGAACAGAATGCATATAATTTGGGTGATGTATCCGGCTATGAAGCTATACAAGTTGGTGGCAATATGTCTTTTGCACCAATTGTTGATTTAGACCAAAATTTCCGTAACCCGATTATGAATGTGCGCACATTCGGTAGCAGCGAAGAACGTGTTATCAGGATGTCAGATTCACAAATCAAAGGCCTTAAAGCTAATCATGTTATTCCTGTAGCTAAACACTTCCCCGGTGATGGCGTTGATGAACGCGATCAACACCTTTTGAGCTCAATTAACTCATTATCTGCCGACAAATGGATGGAATCTTACGGGCAAATCTATCATCACCTAATTCAAAATGGTTTGCCTGCCATCATGATTGCCCACATTATGCAACCGGCTTGGGAAAGACGTTTACAACCAGGTATTGAAGATAGGGATTTACGTCCTGCATCTACTTCCAAATTGCTAATTGATGGTCTTTTGCGCTCTGTTTTGCATTTCAACGGACTCACAATAACTGATGCCACACCAATGATCGGATACAATGCAATCTTGCCACGTTCAGAGGCTTTACCTGCAACCATTAATGCTGGTATCGACATGATCTTATTTAACAAGGATATTGATGAAGACTATCAATTTGTGACTGATGCAGTCAAAAGTGGCAAGATTTCTATGGCAAGAATAGACGAAGCTGTTACCAGAATAATTGCAACTAAAGTTGCACAAGGCGTAATGGATACAGAAAATAACCTTTGCGAACCTGCATCACAAGAAATTAATTTAAAATTAGCCGAACACGAAAAACTTGCCGCTAAAGTAGCACAAGAATCTGTTACTTTAGTTAAAGATCGCGACAAACTGCTACCGATTACACCAGAAAAATATCCTCGTGTTCGTTTAGTCGTTTTAGGTGATACAGATGATGGTGGCTTTAAAGAGGGCGGTAAAGTAACCGCAAAATTTAAAGATAAACTGACAGAAAAAGGATTTAAAGTTACGGTTTTTGATCGGAAAAATCTTAACTTTAAAGAGGTTTTCGAAGGTGGAGTGCAATATGAAAAAGATCAATTTGACCTAGCATTTTATGTTGCCAATGTTGAAACGGCAAGTAATCAAACGACAACAAGACTTGATTGGATTCATCTAATGGCAGCAGATGCTCCTTGGTTTATGAAAGACATCCCTACTGTTTTTGTTTCCACTTGCAATCCCTATCACCTGTTCGATATTCCAATGGTTTCAACTTATATTAATGCTTATACCGGCAATGATGTTACAATTGATGCTCTTCTAGAAAAAATGATGGGAAATGATAAATTTAGTGGACATAGTCCTGTAGATCCTTTCTGTGGCCGTTTTGAGACTCACCTATAAGGAGGCAGATCAATGATAAAAATTAAAGATATTTTAGTCAATCATTATAATGAACCTCTTGGTTATGATTTAGACAATCATTTGAGAATAGAATTCAGTGTTGTAGCCGATCATGATTCAAGCAATATTCAAAAAAGAATAACAATTGATGCAAACAAAACAATTTTCGACAGTCAGTGGCAACAATATGAAAATAATTACTTTGACTTTGAATTGGAGCTTAAACCACGAACAAGATATGAAGTCACTATTTGGCTAAAAAATGATAATACACAAACAAGTGCAAAAAGTTTCTTTGAAACTGGTAAGATGAATGAACCTTTCACTGCAGAATGGATTGGTAATCAAGATAAAAACATTCAAAATACACTTTTAAAGAAGGAATTTACTGTACCTACGAAAGTTGTTAACGCCCGCCTTTATATCAGTGGCTTAGGTGTGTATGAAGCTTATCTGAATCAGAAAAAAATTGGCGATGAATTTCTTGCCCCCGGTGTCACTGCCTATGACAAGCTGGTACAGATTCAAACTTACGATGTCACCAAGATGCTGAATGAAAAACCGCAACAGGAACTTTTAATTTCCCTTGGTGATGGTTGGTACAAGGGCAACTTTGGTTTTGATGGCGGTAAAGATTGCATCTATGGTGACCAGCAAATGGCTATCGCAGAACTACATATCGAATATGATGATGGCAACAGTCAAGTCATAAATACTGACTCTTCTTGGCAAACAACGGCTGGGAAAGTCACCAAATCAGCCATTTATTACGGTGAAGATTATGACGCTACTAAAGAAATAACTGATTGGCAACCGGCAATTATATTGCATCATTCTAAAGAAATATTGCATGATCGTTTAAGTCTTCCATTAAAAATAAAAGAGTATTTGCCTGTTAAAGAAATCATTCATACTCCTAAAGGTGAAACAGTTCTTGATTTCGGTCAAAACCAAGCTGGTTGGCCGGAATTTAAAAATCAGGAACCCTCTGGTAGCGAAATTGATTTACAGATGGGAGAAATTCTTCAAGATGGTAACTTTTACCGGGATAATCTTCGTGAAGCTCGTGCTGCTTTTCATTATATTTCAAACGGTGAGCAAAAATGGGTTAGACCTCACTTTACCTACTATGGTTACCGTTACGTCAAAGTTTCAGGCAATTCACAACCCTTAAGTAAAAATGATTTTAGGGCAGCGGTAATTTATTCTGATCTAGAAATAACTGGTGGTATTAATACAACCAATGCCAAAGTTAATCGTCTGCTCCAAAACGTTTTGTGGAGTCAAAAAAGCAACTTCTTTGATGTGCCAACAGATTGTCCCCAACGAGACGAACGTTTAGGTTGGTCTGGCGATGCCGATATTTTTGCCAGCACTGCCATTTTAAATATGAATGCTTACGCCTTTTTCAAAAAATATGCTAAAGATATGAAAATTGAACAAGCAGCACATAACGGCATGCTAACAATGTATGCTCCGGCAATGGGCAATAATAGTGGTGGTGCAGCAATTTGGGGAGATGCCGCAACAGTTATCCCGTGGACAGCATATGAAGCAACAGCTGATCCAGCTATTTTAAGACAAAATTACACTAGTATGAAGTCTTGGGTAGATTGGATAGGTCAAGCTACCACTACCAAGAATCTCTGGACTGGGTGCTTTCAATTCGGCGACTGGTTGTCTTTAGATGGCGAAAACCCCGCCATGCCTAGTGGTAAAACCGATGAAGATTACATTGCTTCCATTTATTACGCTTATTCCAGCTGGATTGTTGCCCAAACAGCCGAAATTTTAGGCAATACCAGTGACGCTCAAAAATATGAACAACAAGCCCAGGCTATTAAAAAAGCTGTTAGAGAAGAATTTATTACTAAAAATGGTCGCCTGGCAATTGACACCCAAACAGCTTATGCATTAGCCCTGCATTTCAACATGGTTCCTGAAGAACAAAAGAAACGCGTTGTTAAAGATTTGGTTCAAAGGCTAAACAAAGACCATAATCACCTTCAAACCGGATTTATCGGAACACCATTTATCTGTCAGGTCTTATCTGAAAATGGCGAACACCAATTAGCAACACAGATATTTTTAAATGAAGATTTTCCGAGCTGGCTCTATGAAGTTAATTTAGGAGCAACGACTGTCTGGGAACGCTGGAACTCAGTTTTACCAGATGGTTCAATGAATCCTGAAGGAATGAACTCCTTGAATCATTATTCAATCGGCGCAATCATGCAATGGGTTTACCAGCAAGTTTTAGGATTAAGAAAACAAACTAATGGTTACCAAAAAGTGCTCTTTGCACCCCAATTTGATTACCGGTTTAAAAAGATTTCTGGTCATTATCACAGCTCTTATGGTGATCTTAAAATGGCATACCAACTTGAAACTGATGCTAAGCATACTATCAAAGTCAACCTCAGTATTCCCTTTGGTCAAAAAGTAACTGTAAAATTACCTAGAGTGAAGGATAAAGTTGACCTTAATGGTCAACCAGCATCTCTTCCACTGGAACTAACTAATGGTAACTTTACAATTTCCTATGTGCCTGAAACTAGCTATATCGAGTATTACAATGTCAACATGCCAGCCAAACAGCTAATGAATGATTCAGAACTTGTTAAACAGTTAAAACCAATTAATCCTGTCTTTGATTTCTTGCAAGATTCAGATAACAGCGAAAAATTTGGGGAAAATTCCCTAGTAAAATTAAATAGTCTGTTGCCTTTTATTAACATCTCAGAATCTGAATTCAATCAAATAAGTCACATACTGAACAACACACCACTAGTGAGTGAAAGGAAGTTTTTAAATGAAAGGCGTTCTCTTTGATTTAGATGGTGTCATTGCAGATACATCGGTCTATCATTTCCAAGCTTGGCGACAATTGATTAAAAACCATTTCAATCTTGAGTTGCCGGATGAACTGGAAAAGCAAACCAAAGGTGTTAATCGCACTGATTCATTAAAAGCAATTTTGAACTTTTTAGATATCTCCGTTTCAAAAGAAAAGTTTAATGAAATGACTAATGAAAAGAATAATATTTTTCGCAATTTGCTGGCCAATTTAACTCCTGCGAATATCTTACCTGGAATTAATGAGTTAATTTCAGCCTTTAAGAAAAATAATGTCAAACTTTCCTTGGCTTCTGCTAGTTTAAATGGTCCATTTATTTTAGAAAAATTACGATTAATAGATGCGTTCGATGCTATTGCTGATCCCAGTAAAGTTGCTGCCGGTAAACCGGCACCAGATATTTTTATTGCCGCAGCTGCAGCTATAAATCTCAAACCACAAGACTGCGTGGGAATTGAGGACTCAATTGCAGGTGTCACAGCTATTAATAAGTCAGGGGCTTTATCAGTTGGTGTTGGTTCTAAAACTGACCTTAAAGAAGCTAAAGTTCTTTTCCCTAATACAGCAGCTTTAAACTATAAGCAAATTGAAACTGCATGGGAAAATTTCTCTTAGAAAAATTTGAAAACAAAAACTCGTGAATAATACAATACTGTTGTTCACGAGTTTTTGATGTTTAAAATAAATTGATGTAAGTAAGGTATGATATTTTTAATGACAGAATTAATTATTCGCCTAAGTAAGCAAAGGCAACTTTTTCATCATAAAGATGAAATACTTTTTCAAATAGAAAGCGACAAATCATTGCTACTACAACCGGAAAAACTATCCAGACAATTAGCGCCATTACAATATTAATGCTTGCTTTACCAGCGTCTAATGATGCAAGAGGTCCCACTAAGCCAACGAGACCAAAACCGGCAGAAGCTGGTGTGCCACTAACATGGAATAAAGCCACTGGAATAGCAGAAAGAGCTGCAGTAATTAAGGTTGGTAAAACAATAACTGGATATCTGAAAAGATTAGGCATCATCATTTTCATTGCTCCCAGTGCTATGGCTATAGTAACTCCAGATTTATTAGTGCGCCAAGAATGAACCACTAATACCAAAGTAGTGGCCGCCACTCCCATTGCAGCCGCTCCCGCGGAGATACCATTTAACTGAATAGCCATACCAATAGCAACAGTCGATATTGGAGAAATGATTAAAACTGCAAACATACAGGAAATTAAAATACACATCAATATTGGTTGCAAGTTAGTGAAAGAATTAATTACCGTACCCAACCAAGTTGTAATTTTACTGACATAAGGCAAAATTGACATGCCGATTAAGCCAGCTCCCCCACCCACAAATATCGGTGCGGCAACGATTTTGACGGAGCCAAAATGCTGTCCCACTACTAGTAAAAGTCCTACAGCCAGACCAGCTGTAATCATCGTATTAATCAGATCGCCTGTTCCTGCAGATACAAAAACACCTTGGGCTTTAGTTGCAGGATTAACAATTTGTGGCACAAACTTGGTTACTCCGGAACCAACATATGCGGCAGCTCCTACAATAGCAACGTCGAGTGGTTCCATTTTAAATTGAATTGCAATTAGCGCGCCAATCAATAAAGGTGTAGCACATTGAAAAATCAAAAGTGCCTGATTAATAGTTGCAGTCACCGGATTTTGTCCAAATAACTTTAAAATCGCGCTGACAACAGCATTTGGAATCAGTCCCACAATAATTCCAGTTGCAGTTCCAGCTAAAATCTTATTAAGAAAAGTTTTTACTGTTAGTTTATTGGTATTGGTTGTATCAGTCATATTTATACTCCTTTAATTAAATAGTTCTTAAGTATACTTCATTAGCAAAATAATCTGTGACAAAAGCGAAATATGCTGATTGTTAATTCGTCTCATTACTTTTCCTCCCTTAAAATTAATTATTAAGTATTTTATCATTTTATTTAAAAATGTACACAAAAAAATTAATATATTTTTTATATTAAGAAATAAAAAAGTAACTTCATTATCAATATAAATAAAGTTACATATTATAAATATTTTAAATAAATTTATTTTAATTTTTTCTCAAGTCTAAATAGGTTCAAATAACTTAGTAAAATTATGACACTAACAAATGTCAAAAATAGAAAGGCTTCTTGACTACCTTGCGCAGTTAGTGCAGCATAATTGCCTGGTCTTTTTTGCCAAGAAGAAATAATGGCTGCCATTACGGTAGTTCCCATTGAGCCAGCATATTGCTGTCCGGTTTGAAAGACAGCTGTAGCATCTGTATGCAATTCTTCAGGTTGCAATTTTGACGCCTCAGCCATTGTATTATTGAAAGCCATTTGGCGACCAATAATCATGATGCTGTAAAAGACTCCGACCATCACAGTACTGATTTTTAAGCTAAAAATTGCAAATAGCAAACATGCCGTTAAACAAAATACTGTTCCGGTTAACAAAGGCAATGGTGCACCCTTTTTATCATAAATACGCCCAAACCACGGATTTAAGATACCACTAATAATACATCCCGGAAGTAAAACTAAACCGCCAATAAGAGAGGTGGCATGATTAACAATCTGCACGTAGTTAGGAACGGCAAAACTGGTGCCAATATTAATAAATTGTAATAACAGATAGGAAATCATAGCAAAAATGAAAGGCTTGTTTTTAAAAATACTCAAGTTTATTAATTTCTTCTTACTTGAACGTGAAAGTTTAATAAATACGTATACTAAAATTGCTACGATAATCATACTAACCCAAAAGCCAATATCAGTTAGACCATTACTAATGCGATTAAAGCCTAAATTAAAAATTATCATTGCACTAGCTATAACAATGTATCTTAACCAGTCAAAACTAGGGTGCTTTTTCTCATGATATTGTTCTACAACAAATAGGCCCAAGATCATTATGAATACTGCAATTACAGCTACAATTTCAAATATTAGAGGCCAGCCAAAATAGTAAACCACAGTGCCACCAAAAGTTGGTCCTAAAGAAGGGGCTAGAATAATTACCAAACCGGTTAGTCCCATGTAAAAACCCCATTTTTCTTGCGGCATTAGTTCAACAACCATGTTAAACATCAGTGGAATTGATAAACCAGCCCCGATGGATGAAATTAAGCGACCTGTAAGTAAGACCCAGAAGTTAGTTGCAAAACCTGCTACAACCGATCCGGCAATAAAAGCTATTGCAGATGTTAAAAATAATTGTCTCGCGGAAAAACGATCATTTAAATATGAACTTGCAACCATAATTACGGAAATTGTCAGTAAATACCCTGTCGTAGTCCACTGGACTAATCCCAAGCCAATATGAAATTGCCTCATTAAAGTGGGAAAAGTAACATTTAAACTGGTTTCAGTTAAGATTGAAACAAAAGCCATTAAAGCACAACTGATAATCGCCAAAACCCGTTTGGGTGTCTCTCTTTTTTCTTCCATATATTTCTCCTTAATAAAAAAGGGTTAAAAGTCATAAACTTTTACCCTTTCCATTATGATTAAATATCACTATATATGATGTACAGGATGATCTTTATATATTTATGTTAGTCTTATTTAAAAGAAGTTTCAATAAATAATAATTAGTTTTCCTGTTTAAATCTATTTGCCAGGTCATCATGTAATTCTTCATAGCCAGGCTTGTTAAGCAAACCAAACATATTACGTTTATATTCCTCAACGCCTGGTTGATTGAATGGATTAATGCCATTGACATAACCAGAAACAGCAATGGCCAACTCAAAGAAGTAAATTAAGTAACCCAAAGTATGTTCAGTTTGATCTGGTATGTTTACTGTCATTACTGGGACTCCACCATCTGTGTGAGCCAGAACTACGCCCTCATAAGCACGTTCATTAACAAAGTTTAAACTCTTACCGGATAAGAAATTGAGCTGATCTAAATTGCGCTCATCTGAAGGAATTTCGACATCATTTGTGGGATTTTCAACTCTAATAACAGTTTCAAAGAGGTTTCTTCTGCCCTCTTGAATATATTGTCCTAATGAATGGAGGTCGGTAGTGAAGTTGGCGCTTGCTGGCCAAATACCTTTATTATCCTTACCTTCAGACTCACCCATTAATTGTTTGCACCATTCACTAAACATCCTTAAGGTTGGTTCATAATTTTCAACTATTTCAGTAGTATAACCCTTGCGGTACAGGATATTACGCAATGCAGCGTATTGATAAGGAGTTGCTTTACTCAAGTCTGTATCGGTGTATTCAGCTCTGGCATCAGCAGCACCTTTCATCAACTGATCAATATTAGCTCCAGAAACAGCTATTGGCAATAGTCCCACAGCTGACAAAACGCTGTAACGACCACCAATATCATCCGGTACAACAAATTCCTCGTAACCTTCAGCGTCTGCCTCAGTCTTCAACGCTCCCTTCACCTTATCGGTTGTAGCGAAAATTCTGGTCTTAGCTTCTTCAGCACCATACTTTTTAATTAATTTGTCTTTAAAAATACGGAAAGCAACAGCCGGTTCAGTAGTTGTACCTGACTTAGAAATAATGTTAACACTAAAGTCCTTATCGCCGACCCACTCAATTAAGTCATGTAAGTATGAACCGGACAATGAATTGCCACAAAAGACAATAGTAGGATATTTTTCTTTACCCTTGCCGTAAAAAGCACTGTTCAAAAATTCAACGGCAGCTTGAGCACCTAAATAAGAACCGCCTATTCCAATACATACTAAGACTTCAGAATCACTTTGAATCTTTTTAGCTGCTTTTTTAATTCTGGCAAACTCATCTTGATCATAATTAACGGGCAGATCAATCCAGCCTAGAAAATCATTTCCTGCACCCGTACCATTTTTAAGTTCTTTAGCAGAAGCATCAACAATAGCTTGCATTTCACTTAATTCATTTTCATGAACAAATGGAGCTAATTTGGTGCTATCAAATTTAATTAAACTCATATTTACGCTCTCCTTACTGAATTAAATACTTGTTTCACAAGAACATTTTAGCAATCTTATTTTACAAATGCCAGACCTTTTAGTTAGTTTTACGAGACATTCTCCTAATTAACATAACTAGTAAGTAACAAAGATAGCCAACTACTGCACCACAACTATTAAAGAACACATCATCAATATCAGTTACTCCAGTTTCAAGCAAAAATTGCATTCCCTCAATAAAAACTGAAAAAATAATTCCAGCTAATAAAACTCTCCAGAAAGTTTGCTTTTTAGGAAAAACAAATGGTGACAAAAAGCCAAAAGGTACAAAGCAAAGAACATTACCCAAAGAATTATAAAAAAAATCCAGCCTGCTTTGGGCATGATACATTTTCCATGTTTCCCTAAGAAAGACAAAATTAATCTCATTTAGAGGCCTGTGCAGATTCAAAGTAAGGTTCCAAGGAAAATATGTATTCCGAAAGGTCGTCAACATTAAAACCAAAATCAAGTAAAAAGCAAACAGCCATACTGCAGCTTCTGACTTTACTGTGCGTCTGCTTCTAATGGTCATTAGCCAAATTAAGCGCATTACCATAAAAAACAAAAAATAAAAAATAGTTTTATCAAGTGCCAACATGATTAGCTTAATCAAAGCAAAATGATTTATTTTGGTCGCATAAAGTTGTGAAAGCAGTTTATATATTGGTCCTAAAAATATCATACTAGTTCAGTTCCTAAAATAGAGTTTATTTAAATTATACTCAAAATTTCTCGTTTAATTATTAAAAAAGGTCTAACTAATCGGAAAAGATTGTCTAAAAGTCCAGAAACTTTTAAAATAGTCTGATAAGGGAGAGTTCATTTTGAATAAAAAAAATCTGATCAATTTCATTCAGACTCGGATAGGCTTTTTTTGCCTTCTGGTTGTTTTATTTACACTAAAATACATTTTCGCTGCCTATCATGATTTCAACTTGGGTATATCTGACCCCTATCAGCATTTTATAATGTGGTTGAGCCCAGTTGGCAGCGCTATTTTGTTAATCAGCATTGGACTTTATTTTTCTAAACCTCTTGTTTCTTATTGTGCCATGCTGCTGCTTGATGTTGCCAATTCAGGATTATTATTTGCCAATATTCTTTATTACCGCCAATTCTCTGATTTTATTACCGTTAAGACCATTACTAATGCTGGCAAAGTCGCTCCTGGTTTAGGGAAAAGCGCTGTAGCACTGCTAGAGCCTTCCGATCTATTGTTGTGGCTTGATCTTATTATCGTAGTCGCATTATTAATCACCCACAAAATAAAAATTGATCAAAAATCTTTTGGCCTTCTCACCCCGTTCGCTGTTACTTCTGTCGGTGCTTTAGTTTTGGTTCTCAATGTTTTACTGGCCGAAACATCCAGACCAAGGTTATTGCGGACAACTTTTGATCGTTCGTACATTGTTAAATACCTTGGAATTGACACTTACACTGTCTACGATGGTATTAAGAATGAACAAACAGAACAGGTAAACAGAAATGCCAATACTGCTGATTTGAACAAAATTTTGGCTTACACCAAAAAAAATAAACTACCCGCAAACCCGAAGTACTTTGGTAAAGAAAAGGGCAAAAATGTTATTATCATTCATCTTGAAAGCTTTCAACAATTTTTGATTGATCTGAAAATTAACGGTAAGGAAGTTACACCTTACCTCAATTCAATTTATCACAGCAAAAACACTCTGAGTTTTGCCAATTTTTACCATCAGGTCGGGATTGGTCGTACCAGTGATGCGGAGAACATGCTGGAAACTGGCACATATGGTATCTCCGATGGCTCTTTATTCACAGCAATGGGTAGTTCAAACACCTTTCAAGCTGCACCCCAAATTCTGCGTCAGCATGGTAACTATACATCAGCAGTTTTTCATGGTAATGTTGGTACTTTTTGGAATCGCGATGATGTTTATAAAAATCTTGGCTACAATTATTTCTTTGACCAAAATTATTTTAGTCATGACAAAAACGACCATATTGGCTATGGCATTAAAGATAAAATATTGTTTGCTGAAAGTATTAAATACTTAGAAAGAATGCAGCAGCCTTTTTACACTAAATTCATCACTGTGACTAATCACACGCCATTTGATATGGATGAAGAAGATTTAGATCCTACATTTAAAACCAGTGATACTTCCGACAAGTCAATTAACAACTATTTCGAAACTGCTCATTATCTTGATCAATCTATTCGCGAATTTTTCGATTACTTAAAGAAGTCTGGCTTAATAAAAAACACTATGGTAGTGATCTATGGTGATCATTACGGCTTGACTAATTCAGAGAATGAAACTCTAGCACCAATTGTAGGTGAAAGTTCTGATACCTGGAATGCATTCAATAACGTACAAATGCAGCGCGTGCCTTTCATGATACACGCACCCAATCTAAAAGGAAAAATTAAACACGAGGTCGCTGGTGAAATTGATGTTTTACCAACATTACTTCATCTCTTAGGAATTTCTAACCGTAGTTATATTCAATTTGGTCATGACCTGTTAGCACCAAAATATCGTCCCTGGGTTGTTTTTAGAAATGGCACTATCGTCAGTCAAAAATATGTCATTATCGGTGGTAAAGGGCTTAAAGGAGTGGTCTATGACCGTAAAAGTGGCAAACAAATTATTAATTTTACTGAACAAGAAAAGTATGAAATTAACAAATTAGCAAGGGAAGGTAAAAGATCATTAAAATATTCTGATTTACTAAATAATCATAATCTGTTGCGATTTTATACTCCCAGCGGTTTCAAACCGGTTGATCCGAATGAGTTTGACTACTTAACTAATTTCAAACAAATGGAAGATATCAGGCAACAATTAAAAAATAAATCAACTGCGCTAATCAGTAAGCACCGCAAATCTACTACCGGCCTATATAAGACAGATGCCAGTGAATTAAAGGGACGTGAGGAAGAAATTGCTGCCATTCCTGAATCTGTTTCCGGTAATCACTTAACTGAAAAGAAAAATAAATCTAGTAAAAAGCATAAAAAGTCATATAATAAAGAAAAATAAAGATTCGGAATCTTGGGAGGATTAAAATGCTTTATTTGGTGATTATTTTAGTTATTGTACTTTTATTACTCTCCTGCTGCCGGGTTGTACCACAAAATAATGAAGGTTTAATTGAAACATTGGGAAAGTATTCTAGAACTGTAAAGGCTGGACTGGTATTGATCATTCCAGTAATTCAGAGATTACGCAAAGTCTCACTGGCAATGTTTCCCGCAGAAATTTCCAAATATTCAATTATTACTAAAGATAATGCAGAAATTACTACTAGTTTAACCTTAAACTATTTGATTACTGACTCTTACAAGTATTTTTACAACAACACGGATTCGGTGAAATCTATGGTGGAACTGATTCGCGGACACTTGCGCGACATCATCGGAAGAATGGACTTAAACGATGCATTAGGTTCTACCAGCAGCATTAACACTCAACTTTCAGAAGCTATCGGTGATTTAACAGATATTTATGGCATTCGTGTAGTTCGGGTCAATATTGATGAGCTTTTACCCAGTCCAGAGATTCAAAGAGCAATGGACAAGCAGCTAACTGCGGACCGTGAAAAAATTGCAGCTATTGAAAAAGCTGAAGGTGAAGCTAAAAATATTGAATTAACTACCAAAGCCAAAAATGATGCTCTAATTGCTACTGCTAAGGCCAAAGCTGAAGCTGTTAAAACAGAAGCAGACGCAGAAGCTTATCGTATTAACCAGTTACAGTTAACCCTAGCCCAAGCCAGTGAAGGCTATTTTAAGAATCAAAGTTTAGATAGCTTTAATAATTTAGCTAAGGGTCCCAATAATCTAATTGTAATAGGTAAAGATGAATTGACCAATCTTGGTTCAATTCCTGTGACTGCGAAGGTGTGGCACGAAACAACTAAAAACAACGAATAATATGTTCTAAATAAAAAATCATTTCCTATTTTGGAAATGATTTTTTTAATCTTCAAGATATTGTTCATAACCCTGATCAAAAAGTATGATAGTAAATTCTGCTCCCTGATTTGTTTCAGATTGTACACTAATTTTGCCACCATGCTGCTTGATTAAAGAAGAAACAATAGATAATCCTAGGCCGTATTCTCCTTTTCCAGAGCGGCTGCGTGAAGGATCAGCCTTAAAGTATCTTTCAAAAGCATATTTAATTTGTTGCTGATTCATTCCAATACCGTTATCTTTAATTACAATTACCGTTGCGTGTGCAATTCTATAACCACTAATTTCAATTTTTCCGTTAGTAGTAAACTGAATTGCATTCTGTACCAAATTAACCATTATTTGTGTAAAACGATCTTTATCGGCATACACAGGTAGATTTTGGGGAGCAGTAATGAAGATCGTATCATCGGCCTTGGCAGCATTTTGCTTAAGTTGCATGGTTACGTCGTCAAATATTTTTCTGGCGTTAAAACGCGTTTTAACTAAGTTTATTTGGTTATTACGAATTTTTTCATAATCCAAATTTTCATTGACTAGGCGAATCAACCTTTTGGTTTCTCTACTCATCAAGGCAATAGACTTGGGTTTTGCTTTATCAGGAATTGCATCATATTGTAAGCCTTCTAAAATACCATTTATCGTAGTTAGCGGCGTGCGCATTTCATGGGCAGCATCAGCCATAAACTGATCTCGCCTTTTTTCCTGCTCCTTCACTTCTTGATCAGACTTTTTTAAAGTTCGAACCATCTGGTTGAAATTATCAGCCAGCTGAGTTATTTCATCATGACCACCGTAATGAGTTTGCACGTTAAAGTCGCCTGCAGTAACCTTTTTTGTAGCAATAGACAACTTTTTTATTCTGTTTGTCGCATAAAAAGAAAGAATCAAGCTGAGTGCTAATCCTACAACTAAGGCAGAGACTAAAGCGTTAAAGAGATTTTGTTTAGCAATTCTAACGGGCCGCTCTACTTGGGCAATTCTGACCCCGAGCCACATTGCCCCGATAAATTTTCCCTTATCCTTCCATGGTAAAAGCACACCAGTACAAGCATCCTTTTTATAGCCTAAACTGGAAAGTGCCTCGTTATTGTTTTTAATATGTAACTTCTTGCCTTGTTTTAATTGCATCAAACGTTGAGAAGTAAGTTTAATTTTATCATTTCTTTGAGGATAAACCTGTGAACCATGCGCGTTAAAAACACTAAGATAGACCCTGTCGCTATGAAGGACAAATTCCAGTTTATTTAAAAATTTGGGATTCAGCATCGCTGACCCTTCCTTTTTATCATTTGTAGCCAAAGTCCCTAATGCCGAAGCAAAATCTTCCATTCGTCGATAATTATATTCATACGACTGCTGAGTAGTATTATTAATTTCAGAAAAACCTATTATTGATACCGTAGTAATAATGATTAGTAAAAAACTAAGCATATGCTGATAAATCAACTTCATAATAAAGCCTACGAATCATCGAATTTATAGCCAACACCCCAAACGGTTTGGATGACATTTGCGCCTACTTTTTCCAATTTTTGACGTAATTTTTTAATATGTGCATCCACGGTGCGCTCTTCACCAAAATAATTATAACCCCAAACAGATTCTAATAATTGCTCACGGGAAAATACCTGCTTTGGCTTCTGTGCCATGGTATATAACAAGTCAAATTCTTTGGGTGTAATATTTTGAACAGGTTTATCGTCATATAATACTTCACGTCTACTTGTAGAAATTTTTATATGAGTAGTTACCACATCAAATTTTTCTCCGGATTCTGCTGTCTTAGATTGTTCCTGATTATCATCAATTCTGATTCTACGTTGCAGAGCCTTAATACGTGCTATTAACGCTAACGGACTAAACGGTTTAGATACATAATCATCGGCACCAGCATTAAATCCTTGAATTTGTTCTTCTTCACTGCTACGCGCAGTAAGCATAATTATTGGAATTGTTGGTGAAATTGCACAAACTTCTTTAGCAACTTCTATGCCATCTTTTTTAGGCAAATTGAGGTCTAGAGTGATCAAATCATATTGATCAGGATTCTTAGCAAACATTTTAACGGCTTGTTCCCCATCAGTGGCAACATCCATGGACCATCCTTCTTTTTCAAAAAACATCCCCATCATTTCTGCAACCGACTGATCATCCTCGACCATTAAAATTTTCAGTTTCATTTTCTGTCCCTAAATCCTTTTGTTCTCTCCTTTTTTACTTTGTCAGGGTCTATGTAATCTGCTGGCAATTCATGACGATTTAGCAAAAATTTTTTAAGACTTTTTTCAGTAGCCATGATTGGAAAGATAATGAAAAGATAAAATGTCAGCAGCCAAAGTAAAAAGTAACGATCCCATTTAAGTAAATGGATTCCAACTCCTAATAATAATTGAATTAAACCAAATATAATAAAATAACCACCTGCTTTATGCTGAGCAAATTTAAAACTTGCTTTATTAACTGTGGCTAAGTATGAATAATAGCCGTAAAACGGCCAAGGTCTTTTTGGAGGCGAAATGAGCCACAATAGCCCAACTACTACCATAATTGAGCCACAAGCTATATAGATCATATTTTATTATTCTCCTTAATTGTTAGGCGTAGAAATAACCAACTTCATATTACCTGTTAAAGTAAATTTCTTAATATTATTAGGAATTATCAGATTTGTTCCAATTGATAAATTATAAGATTTATTTTCTATTTGAAGTGTGCCCGTTCCCTTAATAATTGTCACTAATAAGTAAGGATGACCATTTAAGTCAGTATCCCATTGACCATTTAAATCTATTTGCCACAAGTAAAAATGAGGTGAAACGGGTGGTGCAACCAAAGTTTTAATAGTAGCATCCTGCACGTGATCTATTTTAATATCCAGTTTAGGGTCAACATGTGGGACCTGAGTAACAGCGATTGATTTTTTGGTATGCAATTCGCGTTTCTTACCGGTTTTTTGGTCAACACGATCATAGTCATACAACCTGTACGTCACATCACTAGACTGTTGGGTTTCAATAACTAGTATTCCCTTAGTAAGCGCATGGATTGTTCCAGAAGGGACATAAAAGAAATCACCAGTTTTTACTGGTACTTTGCGTAAAAGCTTATCCCATTCGCCCTTTTCTATCATTTTAGCCAACTCTGCGCGAGTTTTGGCAGTATGCCCATAAATTAGATATGATCCAGGGTCAGCCTGCAAGACATACCAGCTTTCCGTTTTTCCACTATCATTTTCTACTTTGCGAGCATATTCATCATTGGGATGAACCTGGACTGACAAACTATCATTTGCATCCAAGAATTTAACAAGTAGCGGAAATTCTTTACTTTCAGGATTGCCAAATAATTCTGGATTTTCTTGATAAACTTGACGTAAACTTTGCCCTTTGAATTGACCATTGGTTACCGTAGAAGCGTCGTCTTTATAGCCGGAAATTACCCATGCTTCTCCTACTTTACCGTCTGGAATATTATAATTAAAGATTGTTTTCAATTTGCGTCCACCCCAAATTTTGGGTCTGAAATAAGGAGTAAGAAAAATTGGCTCCATTTTAATCACCTCTCTATTAGTTTAATCTTTTAAGATGTAAATTTAAAACTATTTTTTCAAATATGACAACAATTGTTATTGCTATAATAATACTTTTTGAGGTTCATTGCTCATACAAAATAATTTTATTTTAATAGTGTATTAAGAAGGCAAAGAAAAAGTCCGTCAGTTTAATTTGACGGGCTTTTTGGGGGAATAATTTACTACTATTTCAATTTACTAATCTATTAATTTTCACTCTTTAATTTATCTAGTCGTGATTGTGCTATTTCTTGATCTAACTCATGTTCATATTGAGTCTTTTGCTCTTTATCCCAGCCATAGTAATCAGACATGTGGTTAACAACACCTTCTCTAACTTGGCTTAAAGTGTCACTCTTAAATAAAATGTGATAAGTACGCCTTAAAAGATAATCAACAGGTGTCAACGTCATTTCTTCAGCTAATGAATAATCTAGAGCAGCTGTTTCACCAAGACTTAGTCCTGCAGCGGGCTTAATCGTTTTTGCATAATCATAAATTTGCTCTGCTTGTGAGCCGAACAAATTGGCAATTTCCTTGGCATCATCAGCTGTAACACCAGCTGCTACACCATCTTTAGCAATACGAGCAAGTTCTTCTTCTGCATGATCGGAATCAAAATCACCACCTGCAACTTTAATTTCAGCAGAATCTTGTAAAGTAAAGGTTTTAGAAAATTCGTCATGGAGTTTTTGTTGTATTTTCTTCATGGCACCATTAGCCATAATACGATAATCTGTTAATTTACCACCAGCTAGAGTAATTAAGCCATCCTCAGCTTCAGTTAATGAACTGCCACGTGATACAGCGGATGGTGCAGAAGTGCTGTCAGAGACGCTGGCACCTGTTGCTGCATCTGCTGCTTCATTGCCTTCAACTTCAACTTCAATTAATGGACGAACTCCAGCCCAGCTGGCTTCAATATCGTTAATAGTTAAATGAGCGGAAGGATACTTCTTATTAATAATACTTAACAAATAATCGACATCGCTTTTTTCAACAGTAGGATGAGCATAATCGCCGGTAAAATCGGTATCGGTGGTGCCGAAATAAGTTTTACCTTCTCTTGGAATAGTAAAAATCATGCGGCCGTCTGCCGTACCTGAGCCAAAGTAAGTTGGCTGCGGCACAGTCAAGCGTGATTGGTCAACTACAAGATGGACACCCTTCGTAGGACGTAAACGTGGCTTTTTATAAACTGCTTTATCTTCTTGTCTTACTAAATCGGACCAAGGCCCGGAGGTGTTAATAACTACATCTGCATGAATTTCAAATTCTTCACCGGTTAAGTTATCATGAACGCGTACCCCATTAACCTGCTTTTGCTCATTATGTAAAATCGCAATACATTTTAATCGACTAACAGCCAAACATCCCAGTTCATGTGCCTTTTTGACATTTTCTACTACTAAACGTGAATCATTGTTTTGGTAATCAAGGTAAACGCCTGCGCCTTGTAGATTTTCACTGTTTAATTGCGGCTCACGTTTTAACGTTTCTTCTTTATCCATAGTATAGTTTGCATACTTAATTAAAGGAGAATCACCTTCAATACCAGCTAAATGATCATATAAATCCATTGCTACTTTGACGGAAAACATGGTAAAGGTTGTTCCCGGTTCATCATAAATTGGCAAGATCATAGGATCAGGTCTAGTCATATGTGGAGCAATATGCTGAACTATCGCGCGTTCCTTGACTGTATCAGAAACTACTTGGACATCAAAAGTCTTGAGGTACCGAATACCACCATGAACTAACCTGGTTGAACGTGATGAAGTTCCACCACCAAAGTCCTGCATATCGATTAAACCAGTTTTCATCTTAGCTGCACTAGCCTGCAAAGCAACACCAGCTCCAGTAATACCGCCACCGATGACTAGTAAATCTAATTTCTCATTCTTTAAACGTTCAATTTCTTCCTGTCTGGTTTTAATTGAAAACGCCATGGTATAACCTCTTTCTTTATATTAAAATCTGCTGACTATTACTTCTGGTAAGGTTTGTATGAAAAACTCTGAGCAGCCTTAACAGCTGATTTCCAGCCTTCATAAAGATGGTCTCTTTCTGCACTGCTCATTTGCGGTTTAAATATTTTACCTACTTTTTGGATTTTCTTTATTTCTTCAAAATCTTTCCAAAAACCTATAGCCAAGCCAGCAAGAAAAGCAGCACCTAAAGCGGTTGTTTCAAGATTAGCAGCACGCTCAATTTCAATTCCTAAGATGTCTGCCTGGAATTGCATTAGATAATCGTTATTGGCAGCACCACCATCAACTTTTAATTTTGGAATTTTGATTTCGGTGTCTTCATGCATAGTGTCAATAACGTCACGACTTTCATAAGCCAAGGATTGTAAAGTGGCTTTTGTAAAATCATCACTTGTTGTACCGCGAGTCAGGCCAAAGACGGCACCTCTAACGTTGGAATCCCAATATGGTGCACCCAGACCGGTAAAGGCCGGAACGACAAAGACTTCATTGTTATCTTTAGACCGGCGAGCTGCTTCTTCTGACTGAGGAGCATCATCAATAATGCCCAGTTGGTCACGCAGCCACTGAATAGCAGAGCCGGCAACGTAAATACTACCTTCCAAAGCATAATTTACTTTACCGTTAATGCCATAAGCCACTGTGGTTAACAGGTTATTGGCCGAAAATTTTGGCTTTTCACCGGTGTTCATAACAGTAAATGCACCGGTACCATAAGTATTTTTAACCATACCAGGTTCAAAAGCTAATTGGCCAAACAGAGCTGATTGCTGGTCACCAGCCATCCCGGCAATTGGTACTTCACTACCATAAAAGTGGAATTCAGCAGTAGTACCATAAATTTCAGAATTGGAACGAATTTCAGGTAAAATTTTTCTTGGAATATTTAATAATTTAAGAATCTCATCATCCCAATCAAGTTTAGTAATGTTAAAAAGCATTGTCCGACTGGCATTGGTGTAATCAGTAACATGAACTTTGCCACCAGTCAGTTTCCAGACGAGCCATGAATCAATAGTGCCAAATAATAACTCACCGTTTTCTGCACGCTCCTGTGCGCCAGGTACATGATCAAGTATCCAGCGAATCTTAGTTGCTGAGAAATATGCATCAGGAATCAAACCAGTTTTTTCATGAATCATATCGGAATAGCCGTCAGCAATGATTTTATCAGCAATATCTGAAGTTTGCCGTGATTGCCAGACAATTGCGTGGTAAATTGGCAAACCTGTTTTCTTATCCCAAATTACAGTCGTTTCACGCTGGTTAGTAATACCAATAGCCGCAATCTGATTAGGTTTAATTCCTGAATTGATAAACGAATTGGCAATTGTCGATAAAACTGAATTCCAAATTTCGTTAGCATCATGTTCTACCCAGCCAGGTTTAGGAAAATATTGATTAAACTCTTTCCGTGAATCAATTACTTTTTTACCAGAATGGTCTAAAATAATTGCACGTGTACTTGTAGTACCTTCATCAATTGCTAAAATATACTTTTCAGCCATTATACTTTCTCCTTTTTAGTTATAGAACTAATTTAGTAAAGGTAACTGTTGTTACATCTTAATTTTACCCTCGCTTTTTAGTAAGCGCTAACATATAATGGTGATAACTTATTAGATAAAGTTATAAGTAAAAGGATAAAATGTGATGAAATATAGCCTATTAGCATATAAATATTTTATAGATGTTGTAGAAACAGAAGGATTTACTCCGGCCGCTAAGAGAAATTTTGTTTCTCAAACCGCTATTAGTAATGCAATAAAAAATTTAGAGGAAGATCTAGGCGTCCAACTGATTGATCGTTCAACTTCCCATTTTAAAGTTACTTTAGCAGGTATGAATTTATATCACTATGCAGTGCCAGTACTTAAGAAATATTATGAATTTAATGAAAAAATCGGCCAGTTAAATGATTCATTTCAAACGTTGAGAATACACTATTTGCATGGTTTTGCTTATTGGGCTGTTAGCTTAGCGCAATTACTTACAAAAAACAATTCAGGCTTACAATTACAATTAGATACCGAAAATTTTGCTACAAGTATACCTAAACTTGATGCGGAAGATTATGACGTGCTAATTGGTTTCTCAACAGCGGTAAGTAAAATTAAAAATATTCATGTTAAAAAAATCGGAACTGCTAATTTTGGGATTTTACTGAACAAAAAGGCTGTTAATCAAGAAGGCAGGCTTAAAAGGAACATTATAAAAAAGCAGCCCCTTTTTTTGCAAAAATGGACTGCTACAGATAAGAATGATGTGCAAACGAAAATTAAAAATATTTTGGAGAAAACGAATATTCACTATGATCAAATTATTTATTTAGACAGTTTTGACGCTGCTTTATCAAATGTTGTTTTAGACTACGGTATGGCTATCTATCCAGAAGAACTGCCGCTACCCGAAATTTATGCTAAATGCGTTACTTACTTACCAAACTTACCTAAATTAAAATATGATGTTGTGGCAATTTATAAGAATCCAGCTATTTATAATATTCTAGACCATTGCTTGCCTAAAAAATAAATTTTGCACTATTTTGCAATTAGTGTAACTTTTCTAGCTTCCCTAATTTACTTAAACCAGTAACTAGGGAAATAAATACAGAAAGAAACATGCAAACAGCAGCTACAACAAAGATGGAGTGAACTTCTGCTTTAATTAAGAAACCACTAATTAATGACATAATGGGCCCAATTATTCGGGTAAGGGATGTAGAAATTGATGTTATTGTTCCTTTAAATTGAGGCGGTGTTTCTGCTTGAATAATGGTAAAAAAGTTTGCTTGTGACCAAACACAACCAAAGGACACTATGGCATAACCAAAGGTAACCCAAAAGAAAGACTGAATATTTATCATTATCATAAAGCCGCCCATTATTAGAAGTCCAATCATAATCATCTGTGTACCAAGTTTCATATTCTTGTTGATACGCAAGTAAACGAAATTACCAATAATGCTAGCAACTGCAGCTACTGTGTAAAAAACACTCACTAAGTTAACTGAAACTTTCATTTCCTGTTTTAATAAAAACGTTAACATCGGAACGACTGTTTGAAAGCCAACATTAGCAACAAAAAAACTTGCAATTAGCCATTTAATGTCATGATGAGCAAACAAAAAGGAAATCCCCTTTTTAGCACTATTGTTAAAGGAACTTTCTTTTTTCATTGCCCCATTTTCTGTTTGTAAAGGTTCATAGTCTTTAATAACATAAGTTAAATAGCCAAAACTTAAAGCATCTAATAAAAAACCACCAATATAATTGATCAAATTAATAATGACAGCTGCAATGCCTGGGCCAAAAGTTTTTTGCACAGACGAGATTAAACCAACTTGGCCCGAAACAGATGATAATTCTTCTTTTTTTACCGATTCTGCAATAAATATCTGGTAGCCTGTCCAAGTGATTAAATCGAAACTGCCAAGTAGGAAAACGACCAATAGCAGCCAATATATTGAGATGTTTCTTATAACCAAAAATGGTGCAATTATAATTAGCATCATTTGCATAATCAGAGAAAAAAGCATGATTTTTTTACGAGAATACATGTCAAAAATTGGTCCAATTGTTAGTCCGAATAATGCCGTCGGCAAATATTCGACTGCCGTTAACAGTCCCATTATGATTGATGAATGTGTTCTCGACAACATCAAAAGTGGAATTGCAAAAGTATAAAATTGATCGCCAAGTCCTGAAATAGCATAACCTATTAGTAGCTTGGACTTTTGTGTTAATTTTTTCATTGTTTATTTTTTGCTCATTCAAACTATATGTACTTTACTATAGTGCACAAAATAAGGATTAGGTAAAGCAAATTTCAAAGTTATTTAGTATTTGAATATTCTGCATATACTATATATACAAATTTATTTTTAATTTTGCCCTTTTTAGTGATTATAATTTGCTCCCCGCCATTATTAAAATTCTAAGAACAATAGCAACAAGTGAACAGATTAAAATGATAGTCCATGCTGTTTTCTTTCTCATTTTTTCTCCATAATATTCTATAGCTTAATACTCTAGATATTTTTAATGCTAAATTACGCGAGCACTCAAAATATCTGAGATTTTAATTTCATTTTCAACAGAACCTCTAAGAAAAGTTAGTTCTGGTTCGTCATCGTCTTCATTCATTATATCCTGAACAAAAATTTCCTTATTTTGACCATTTTCAATGTAAACTCAACATTGCGATCATAAAAATATTTTCCTAACTCTTGCAATGCCATTTTATGTGGATCCTTTTCTTCAACTCTCTAGTTATCAAACAACTTTAAATATTTTCATAAAGTCGATAATGAAATAACTTAAGTAACTTTCCATTTTAAAACCGTCTTGTGAAAGCTTATCCTTTTCAAGCAAGAAACAAAATTAAAACGCAGATAGATATGCTTATAAATCACCTTTTTTAATGCGCAATGAAAAATAAATAGTTCTTATTTTTCATTTCTTTTATTTTATACTAGTTACTTGTCAGCTAGCACTAGGAATCAAGGTATTCATTTTTACTTTTTAGTCTTTTCCCGCCACTCCTTTATCATAATACGCTATTGATTCCTTTGTCTATATAGTTAATTAGCATTTTTACTACACAATTAATTGTTTCATAATCATTCAAAAAACTTTCTTTTGTTTTATTTATTGAGCAAATTGTGCAAAAAGTGAATATTTAAAGCTAAGTTAAATGTTAAATAGTAGGCAAATGTTTGATTTTTAATTGTTTTTATATTAAAAAATAACAGTCTTACCATAAAAATTAATGAATAAATCATAGCCTAGTAAAAAAACATAGAAGTTATGATTCCTGCTAGAAAAATAAAAATTCCAATTTAATTCTTTTTTACCGTGCAGAAACAAAATAAAGCCCTATGAATGCTTTATTCATAGGGCTTTATCAATATATTTATGGAGGTGAGGGGAATTGAACCCCTGTCCAAACGCATTCCGTCACTGACATCTACGATCATAGTTATATTATTTGAACTTCACTAGTCCAAAACGCCATATAACAGGGCTAGTATGGACTAGCTAACCTGGAATGACTCTTTTTAACTATTCAGATGAGGTAGTTAAACGTAACTCACTAAGTTGATACTTGAAGTCAGACGTGAGTAATCCGAAAACAAGCAACACATGCGCCTAAACTAGGCAGCTAATGCGTAAGAATTTTCTTTATTTGCAGTTATAAAACTGTGACGTTTTTACGTAGACGTGACCTACGAACCGCAGTCAATGCGAATCTACGCCTGTCGAATCCCAAAACACCCCCGCTTTGGGTAATATAATTATAGCATAACATAGCTAAATTGCCTAATGTCAAAGCGGAACCTTGCACTCTATCTAAAAAACAAATTGCTCAAAAGCCAAGGCAATTCCATCTTGATTATTTGATGCAGTTTCAAAATCAGCTTGTCTTTTCGCCTCAGAAGAACCATTTGCCATAACTACTGAAGTTCCAGCTACTTTAAACATTGGTATATCGTTTCGTTCATCCCCAATTGCCATTACTTCAGGAGTTTCAAATCCTAGTTCTTTTCTCAAAAATTCTAATGCTATTCCCTTGTTAACACCTGGATGCATTATTTCTAAAAAATTATCTGCTGCTCGCACCACATAATTTTCATTACCAAAGGTTTTTACAACATCAGCTTCAATTTCATCAAGCTTAACTTTTTCATCAGCAAAAACAGCCTTAATTATCTGATCATCTTTAGGTAATTCATCAGGTTTTCTGATTAGGATGCCAGCACTATTTTCCCATGCCTGAACAACAGTAATTCGATTGACATTTAAATTACTAGTAATAATTGCACTGTTCTCATCAACAACATTATAATCTACGCCATACTCTTTAGAATATTGGTCAATCTTTTCATAAATTGTTTGATCAAGTCCAGATTTTTGGAGAGTCTTACCTGTCACCGTCTCAATGACAGCACCATTAAAAGTAACAACATATTGATTATCCTGAACTATTCCTAATTCATTCAAAAAATGCTTCACACCGGCTAATGGTCGCCCAGAGCAAAGCACAACCTTAATGTCGCGCTCTACTGCCTTCCTAACTACTTCAATAGTAGATTGAAGTAGTCTTCCCTGGCTGTTTAATAGTGTGTCATCAACATCAATCGCAACTAATTTAATCATTTATTTTTCCTTTACATTTTTTCAGATTTTCAGTTATTTTCCAGCGAGGCCAACCAATCATTTTGATAGTTAGAATCAGACCAATAGTGCTAATCCTATATCAAAACCTGTTTGGCTAATCTTGCCAGTTCTTTACGTTTGTTGCCTTGGGGAAAAATATGCAGGCAAGAAGTCATTAATATTATAAATAACTTTCTGCGGCTGACAAGCTTGTATAATTG
Organism: Lactobacillus rizhaonensis; assembly: GCF_036246345.1. Classification (NCBI taxonomy): domain Bacteria; kingdom Bacillati; phylum Bacillota; class Bacilli; order Lactobacillales; family Lactobacillaceae; genus Lactobacillus; species Lactobacillus rizhaonensis. Next base: position 396,981 of record NZ_BTTV01000001.1, read on the forward strand.
TGTCTCCTAATAGCGTTATATCATTTAAAATGCTGCCTTTCTTCCATTTTTAAATCATTTAATAACGACACATTTCTTTTAGACAACAACACATAATATTCTGGCAAAAACCGTGTTTGACCAAAAACTACATATCTCTATCTAGTTCAGTCATTACCACCTGATTTGTTCCTTTAATTGCCAAAGTAGTCCTGTCTTTTGGTCAATCATACATAAATTCTCCAGTGTTATTATTCAAGTACTATAATATCAAAAATAAACAAAAAAAGTCGCTAAGTTTTTCTTAGCAACTCTTTATTGCATTACACGTTATATCGTTAACTTAAGTGCGCTAAACGCACAACATCACGTTCAATCATTAGTTCTTCATCAGTTGGAATAACTAAAGCTTTAATCTTTGAATTTGGCTTCGTAATAAATTTCTCACCATTTGATTTATTAGCTTCTAAGTCAGGCTCTAAACCAATAAATTCAAATGATTTCATAACATTTTCACGAATACCTGAATCATGTTCTCCTACTCCTGCTGTGAAAATGATCGCATCTGCACCTTTCATTTCAACCATGTAAGAACCAATATATTGTATGACACGATTTACAAAAATAGCTCTTGCAAGATCAGCCTTTTTATCAGAATTATTCTCTAAGTCACGCATATCTGAAGAAATCTCAGAAATACCTAATAATCCAGATTTATCATTCAAAATATCGATCATTTCGTTAATATCAATACGGTCTTTATTCATGATATATTGCAAAACAGATGGGTCAACATCACCTGAACGAGTACCCATAGTAACTCCAGCTAATGGAGAAAAGCCCATTGAAGTATCATAAGACTTACCGCCTTTAACAGCAGTAACTGAAGCACCTGAACCAAGGTGACAAACAATGAGTCTCAAATCCTTGGCATCTTTACCAAGCATTTGGGCTGCACGACCAACTATATAACGAACTGAAGTGCCATGAGCTCCATACTTACGAACACCATATTTTTCATAATAATGGTAAGGAATCGAATACATGTAGTGAACAGGATCCAAAGTTTGGTGAAATGATGTATCAAACACACCTACTTCAGGAACACCTGGTAGTAATTTCATGAAAGCTTCAATTCCCTTTCCCTCTGCAGGATTATGAAGAGGAGCATATTCCTTCAAATCATAAATTTTTTGCAATTTTTCTTGATCAATTAGTGCAGAATCTTTAAAATCTTCCCCACCAGCGACTATCCTATGACCAACACCAGCAATCTCGCTAAGATCATTAATAACATGGTATTGTTTCAAAGCCTTGAGCAGTAAATTAACGGCAGTTTCTTGATCTGGGATTGCAACTTTTTCACTGTGCTTTTCCCCATTTGCCAGTTCAATTTCAAAAGAAGAGCCATCAATTCCAACTCTGTCAGCAATTCCTTCTGCTAAAACCTTTTCTTCCGGTAAAGCAAACAACTTATACTTAAATGAAGAACTGCCTGAGTTGATTGCTAAAACTTTTTTCATAAATTTAATTCCTCCATAAACAAGACTTTAAACTTTTTCACAAATCAATTAATATTTTTAGTATACCACTCATTTAGTTTAACATTAAGCTTTATTAGGTCTTCTTCCTTTTTAAATGAGTCTAACTTTGTGAGAAATACTTCACTATTTCTGGCATTTTTTCCATGATTTTGAAAAATTAAAATTGATCTTTGGTTAAATTTATTTTGGAAAGCATTATCAGGTAATTCAATTATGGACCGTAAAAAAACTTTTTCTGACAGCCAAGGCATGAAGTCACTGCCGCCTTTGCCAGAAAGAATTGTCTGCGGTACAAGTAAAAAAGCGTACCCAGCTGGCCTAAGATTCCTAATAATTTGTTCAATAAATAAAAGGTGAGCAAGTGAATGACCTTTTTTAGATTTAGTAGCAAAATTAGCAGCATTTTCATCAACTGGATAATAGCCTACGGGCAAATCACTGACAACCACGTCCGGACTTTGAAACATCCAGGGTGTTAAACCATCCTGACGAAACATTTCAATATCAATTTTATTCAAATGGGCTGCTATATCTGCAAAGCTTAGCATTTCTTCGTCATTATCAATACCATAAAGTTCAAAATCTGCTTTAGAATGATTTGAAGTTTTCAGTTGTCTTACTACTGAAAACAACAGATTGCCTGTGCCAATTGCCGGATCAGCCACAATTAGTTTTTCTCTTGGTAAAAGTTTGAGCATAAACATAGCAATAATAGTTGCAATTGCAGGTGGTGTCGGCATTTGATTAACATCAAGTCCATCTTCATTAACAGCTTTTAAAACCAGCAAAGTAAAGATTTGTATCTTAATTTTTGATGAAAGCTGTTCATAGTGCAAACTAGCATATTTTTGACTCAATTTTTGAACGGTTTCTTTATCAGGAGCTCCCAACTCAACTTTTATCTGATTATTTTCTAAATTGTCAAAAGTTTCTACCAGAGCATCACCCATAGACACATTCAATGCTTCTTGCAAGCACTTAACACAATCCAAAAAATTATTAAAAAGCTTTTCTATATTATCCATAATTTATTCCCCTTATCTCTTAAACATTTTAATAGAAACAAGGTTATAAGAGCAAGCAAATCAATTATTAAACAGATATTCAATCAATAAAAAATTATTTTCCATACTTTCCTGATAAATTTCTAAATAAAATTGAATAAAAATCAAACACGTAGTTAAAACTAAGACACTGCTTAAAAGTGCGTTACTCCCTATTTTCCACCTTTTGTTTTTTTTCATTTAATACCTTCTTCTTCAAAGTAGGACGAGAATCAAATTTAAAGTATAATTCAGATTTTCTACCATCTTTTTCCGTCACATTTATTTTAATCTGTTTATCCCTTGTATGAAAATTTGCTTTTTTAACATTCAGCAATAAAGGCATGTGACCGCCTTTAGGAGTTGTCACACGCAGCATATCCTTATATAGTCCCAAATAATACGTAGAAGCTTTTTCCTTCATATTTGTTTTTACAAATACTGCTTTGGAAAAATTAGATTCTTTAGGTAACGTGTAAACCTTCGTACCCTTTTCTTCATTTATAAACCGATTTAATTGTACATATGAAAAAACAATATCATCTGTTTTATGGTGCGCTTTATTAGCCAATGTCAATGTTTTTAGCAGATTTTGTAACAGCAGTACTACGATCAATGTAATAAGTACTGAAAGCATTGCTTCAGCTAGAATAAAACCTTTATTTTTTAATTTCATATTTTTTGTTATTATTCACATCTAGAATATTTTTGTTATCGACAAACTGATAAAGCCGATCATGCACTACTACCCTTTTAATATTGTTCTTTTTCATTATGCTCCAAGCATAGGTACGATCAGTTTTTTGCTCAATTTTCCTTTCGATTAGTCTACTTTCTCTAATTATTAATTCTACAGTGGTAATGCCAATACACGCTATTATTAACCCAATCATGCTTTCCATTACGAGAAAGCCGCAAATTTTTTTATGAATCATTTATTGCACGTCCCCAAGTCATTTGTAATTTTATCTTTCGTGTATTCTTATCGTCACTGATGGTGATAGTATGAGGCGCCATCGAACCGGTAGTTGAGATCCTTAAAATAGACAAATTATAAACATGTATTGGCTGGTTTATTTTTAATGATTTAAAATAATTTTCTCCGGCAAATTCTATCTCTTTTGTATTCGGAAAATACCTAATAACACATGTTTGTTTGCTTGTTGCTGAAACACGGGCAGCTTGTTCTACCGCACTCCTAATTTCTCCAACTGTATTCTCTAAAATTAATTTTTCTTTATAAGTATTTAATTCTATTGCACCTATTCCAGTTATAATTATTGCTATAGTCAAAGTAATAACCATTTCAACTATAGTAAATCCTTTTAAATCAACTTTATTTAACATTCTTTTCAACAATACCATCTTTTACAGCATAATCTTTCGATTTTGTTAGTTGCTTTTTAGTTAAATAACCATCTTCAAACATGTTTTGAAAACTGATTGTCTTACCATTACGATCTTTATCATCTTCGTACAAAGTCACTTGGGTTTGTAGAGTTGATTTAAAGGCTTCATCTGTTTTTTTATTCGCGTTGTTTTTTTGTTTAGCTAAATTAGGAGCAATAATTACTAAAAGCATCATGATTATTGCAACTACAACTACCATTTCAATTAAAGTAAATCCTTTAACTTTACTCTGCTTTGTTATCAAATTTAGTATTCTTTTTTTCATAGTTATTCCTCAAATATTTTGCATCATTGCATACATTGGTAATAATAGCTTTAAATATAAACCAATAATACATAACCCAATTAAAATAAAACAAAACGGTTGTAAGTTCACAATCAACTTTGCTATTTTTTGCGCTAATTCATTAAAAAGTGCATTTCCTAGAAGCATGAATTTCTTACTTAAATCTACTTTCTTTGAACCGGTTTGTAATAACAAAAGCAATTCATTGGGTAAAAAGTCTTCTTTTTTAATAATTAAGTCAGGACTTATTCCTTGAGCCAACTGTTTACCAACATGCAAGCCAATTTGTTGCTGTAATGAGCCTTCCACCTGCATAGCAGCATAATCACAAATTTTTTGTAAGGAAAAACCACTCGCAAGCAAAAGTCCCACATCGTAAATCAAAATATATTCCACATATATTTGCACTAACGGTCCAATAATGGGAAAATGCTTCAGTTTACGTAAAGAAATATAATCTTGTTTTTTCAGTAAGAGCAAGACTTTACTCATAAAATAAACTATTACTAAGCAGGTAAATAACAAAGTTAACAGCATGAAATCACCGGTATGTTCCCCTGATTCAGCAAATTGTTTTGCTACAAAAGTTTGCATAAATAGTAAAAGGAAAATCATCATTAAAACTAAAACAAATGGATAGGTCAGCTCAGATTTTAGTTTTTTAAGTTGATCATTTTTTAAGCGATTCAGTGTAGCAATTTGAGTCAAGCAATCAATTAAATTTCCTTGTGCCATTGATAACTCGATTTGAGTTGCTATTGTTTTAGAAAAGCCTAACTTTAACATTTCTGAACTCAATTTCTTCCCCGACTGAATTTCACTACACAACTTAATAAAAACATTTTTGCGATTTGGCCATATGACAGGCATCATTTCTAAACTGGCGTTAAGGGAAAAACCGTTAGATAAGCTATTTTGCAAATATTCCAAAAATTCTAGCCGTTCTTTACTAGTTAATTTAACCCTGCTGATATTGCTCAAATATTTCCGCACTGATTTTTCCTCTTTCTTTGAGCTCACTTAAATTTTTCAACCAGGAAACATAATCTGCCCTTTTTTCTTGGCTAATATCTTCTTGTAACTGTGAGCCACTATCAATATCCATCAAACAAGCAAAACCTTCTGCAGTAGGTATAAGGCGTTGATAGCTTACAGCAGTTAAGCAGTTATACAGATCTGCTGTATTGATGTCTAAGCTTTCTAATCTTGAAATTGTCTGTAGAGTGCTTTTGGCATGAACTGTAGCAAAAACAAGGTGGCCACTTAAAGCCGCATTTACGGCTAATCTTGCAGTAACTTTATTTCTAATTTCTCCAATAATCAGAATATCTGGCCGATGGCGCAAAGCTGCTTCAAGTAGCCCCTCATAGCTAATATCAGCCGCTAAATTAACCTGTGTTTGCAAAAAATCTGTTTCATGAATTTCAACAGGATCTTCAATAGTCATTACCATTTGGTTTTTACCCACTATTTTCGCCAAGTTATACATAGTTGTTGTTTTACCAGACCCTGTTGGCCCACTGGTAATTATCAAACCTCTTTTTTTAGTTAGGTCTGTTAGCTTTTCAATTTGCCTATTGAAAAAGTATCTACCAGAGTTAATTTGATAAATAATCCTGACAACCAAAGATTCATTATCATTAAAATCACCAATGCTGGAAAGTCTTAAGTAGTACACAATATTTTTATATTCATATTCAAAGGCTCCCACCTGTGGCCTCCGGTGTTCCGCTATATCCATTTGAGCACCGAACTTTAAAAAATTAATTATTTCTTTGCCTTCATTCACTGAATATTGAGCTTGATTTTTGATTCCGGCAATTGTTCTAAAATTCACTACTAACATATTTCTCTGTAACAAGAAAAAAATGTCACTTGCACGTTGATTTATCGCTTCTTCAATCAAATTATTAACTGCATCCTTGATTCTCATCATTATCCTCCCTTTCTTTGTACTAATATTAATTACGCAAAAAAATAAATTTTTACTTATTATTTACAAAAAACTGGAGTTTTGCACATATTCATTTTATAAATAATTAAGGTTTATTTTTTATTCTTTTTAATAAAAACAATATATGAAGTGATTTAGACCATATTGCACCATAGTTAAGCCGAACAAAAAAAGCAGCACTTTCATGCTACTTTCACCCATTAAATACATTACTAAACTGCGATTAAAACATACTTATTTAGATAGAAAAATTTTTATTAATATGAATAAACACTAAAAACAATAAAAATTAGAAATTCACAGTAGAAGAGGTAGTATTTAAGGTCTCATCTTATTAAAATCACTCTCCTTTCAGTTTTATAATAGGATTAGTATTGGTAAAATAATCATTTCTAGTATAGATAAACTAAATTCAGGTAATTAGTTTTACGAACTAAATTACTACAGTAAAATTTAGTATTTAACTATCAAACTTATCTGCTTTAAATTCATTCTTACCGATTGTCTAACTCTGAAACAATCTTAATTTTTATGTATTACTCATAAATAAATATATTTTTAAAATACATTGATTAACAACCTAAGTGATGATCAGATTAAAATAGTTATCACTTAACCAACTAATTAAATCACTCACATTCGTAAAGATTTTGTATGCTACACATTATATTGTGTAAAGTTAATTAGTTGTGATTGCTAACCAATATAATGCAATAAAAACAATTTTTTTATTGCGATTTTGCTTCTTTGTATATATCATTAATATGGAAGCAAAATGATAAATGGCTTTTTCTTTTTGCTCTAAAACTATCAAATATTTTTATTTAATAGTTTGAATTTGTATCTATACCTACCTCCAATCTCATTTTTAAGTGCATTACTATGGAATATTGAATTTTCTTTAGCCACAAGTGATACGACATAGGTATACAAAAAAGTAGCCAAACTCAAATTGAGGCTACAATATTAACTAACACAAAAGTGAAAATTTTGTGCTTACCACTATGTGGTTAATTTTATTATATTACCATATTTGATAGCGGTCAAGAACAAAAGCAATCATTTGTAATACTTTTTTAAGGACGAAAATAGCATGAATGTTTATTCTCGTATTTACGACTCCGCTAAAGAACACGGAATGTCAATAAAAGAACTGGCTAGGAAAGCCAAAATTGGTGAAAATAGTATTTATCGTTGGAAGACAATCAAACCGTCAATCCAGTCTTTGACTAAAGTAGCTCGACAATTGCATGTATCTACCGATTATTTATTAGGTCAAAAAAAAGAAAGTTCGAAGAGCTATCGTTTGGACATAGCTGATAAGAACATTCACTTACTGTATCACGGACAAGAAGTACCAGAAAAATATATTAAAATGCTTCGTTTTATTATGGAAGAAGACAAAGCAGAGAAACAGGAAAATTAGTGTAAATATTAAAAAAATCTCTGGAATCGCATCTTTGATTCTAGAGATTTTTTAAAATGAATATTTCCTTAATCTTCGTCTGCAGCTGCTGTATAGACATTCTGAACGTCATCATCATCTTCCAGAGCATCTACTAAATGATCAAATTGCTCTTTTTTATCGTCTGGAACTGGGGTAGTTGTTTCAGGTATCATTGTTAATTCAGCATTAGCAAGTTTATAACCCGCTTTTTCAAGTGCATCGCGTACTTGAGCAAATTGCTTAGGGTCTGTGTAAATTTCATATGCATCATCGCTAGTTTGTAAATCATCAGCGCCTGCATCCATTACATCAAGTAGCATTTGATCTTCATCAGCATCAGTTGTTGAGCGATCAATAACAATGTAGCCCCTCCGATTGAACATGTATGCAACAGAACCTGTAGCACCAAGAGAACCACCATTTCTGGTGAAAGCAACTCTAACTGCAGAAGCGGTCCGGTTCTTATTATCAGTTAATGCCTCGACAAAGACAGCTACACCACCAGGTGCATAACCTTCATAAGTAATTTCATCGTAATGTTCGTCTGAATTTCCTTCAGCCTTTTTAATAGCCCGGTCAATATTTGATTTAGGCATGTTGTTGGCATGAGCCTTATCCATTACCATACGCAAATTAGGATTTCCGGAAGGATCAGGACCACCATTCTTTGCAGCCATATATATTTCACGAGATAATTTTTGGAAAATTTTACCCCTCTTTGCGTCTTGCGCATTCTTGCGGCCTTGAATATTGTGCCATTTTGAATGTCCTGACATTTTGAGAATCCTTCTTTCTTTTGATAGCGTATTAACGATATTATCTTAACGCATAGCACCGCAAATTTCAATACTAGCAATTATTTAGCTTTACTTTTTAATATAAATTAATACGTTTTCACTAAAATAAGTTTACCTTTCCTCTGGTCAACTTTTTATTTAATTAGTAAAATAAAAACATTAATTGTTTTCAAAGGAGAGAGTTTTAGTGGAGGAAATAAATTCAAACAAAAAGTACATATCTTGGCCAGTCTTAACCCTGATGGCTTTTTGTACCGTGATCGGCCTGGACGATATTATGTACAACTTTCAAAATCAGGGAATGCCAGTTGTTACTTCATGGATTATCATGTGCTTGTTTTATGTCATCCCCTATTCATTAATGGTGGGGCAGTTAGGATCCGTTTTCAATAATGAGGGTGGTGGCTTATCATCCTGGGTTCGTGGCACTAACGGAGAATTTCTGGGCTATTTTACTGCTTGGACATACTGGGCAGCGTCAATTCCTTATGCCGTTGATTCTGCTAACGAAATAATTGTTGATATTGGCTGGGCTTTGACTGGTTCTGAAAAGTTTCAAAGTCAAATTTCTAATACCAAATTCGCTTTAATGACTTTTGCGATGTTCATTATTTTTATTATTGTTGAACATTATTTTTCTCACTCAATGGAAGTTCTTTCTACTATTGGTGGTGGATTAATGCTCATCATGACCTTGATGTTTGTCTTCCTGGCTTTCTTGGGACTAGCAAAATCTGGTGGTCACATGGCAACACAGCCATTTACTTGGCGGACACTTATTCCCAAGTTTGACATGCATTATTGGACAACCATTGCAATGCTTATTTATGCACTGAATGGTTGTGAATTGGTAGCACCTTATGTGACTAAAATGAAAAAGCCTAAGTCTGATTTTCCTAAAGCCATGATTGCTTTGGCATTAATGACCATTTTCCTAACAGTCTTTGGCTCTTTTGCTTTGGGAATATATTTTAACAGCTACCATATTCCAAATGATTTAAAAATGAACGGTGCTTATTATGTTTTTGATATGGTAGGACGCCAATATGGCTTAGGCAAAACTTTACTTTATGTTTGGGCCTGGACATCTGTCTTCTATAATGCCGCTTTGCTAGCAGTACTTCTTGATGCCATGACTAGAATGCTCATTTCTGACACGGGCGACAAGTATATGCCTAAATTTTTACAGAAAAAAGACAAAAATGGTCTACCTATTAATGGTTACGTTTTAACTGTTTCTTTGTCAGCTTTCATCATGCTGTTAGGTATCTTCTTACCAGATATGAATGATATTTTTAATTGGCTGTTGAATTTGAATGGAATTATTTCTCCAGGTGTAACCTGCTGGATCTTCTTCTCTTTCATGCAAATCAGAAAAAATTCACAAAAATTCACCTCAGACTATGTTTTTATTAAGAATGACAAGCTGGGGTACCTTGCTGGTTTATTTTTACTAATAGTGACTGCTGCGGCAACTATTTTAGGAATTGCACCCCAAGACATCAAGAAGTTTAGTGGTTATTGGTGGTACGAATTAATAATCAATATCGTTGCTATTATTGTCTTAATCGGGCTAGGTGTCATTTTACCAAGCATCAGAAAACGTGAAGAAGAATACGGTATTGCATTTAACAAGAAGCAATGGACAACTATTTTTGTTTTGATAATCGGTTCTATTATTTTTGATCTATACCTGGGTGAAAAAAATACACTATTTCACAATGCCGCAGTTAACTTTGGTCAAATTAAAATTGGTGTAAATATTGTCATGATTATTATTGAAACAATTTTGGCAATCCTAGTTTGCTGGCTTGTTGGCAGAAGAAAGCCTACTCAAGTTAGCGACTAAATTATAAATTACCCCTATTCTCCGAAACTATTTTAGTTTTGGAGTTTTTATATATCAAAAATTCAATAAAATTGCTTTCAAAATAGCGGTATCTAATATTATTTCTCAGGCATTAGTTAAAATATCCGAATATCTACTATATAATAGTAGTGACTAAATTAAATGAAGGAGATCTAAATGACAAATATTCCCTTTAAAGCTGTAGCCGTAGACATGGATGGAACTTTTGAAAATGATGAAAAACAGTTTGATCATGAGCGCTTCGAAAAAGTTTTAACTAAATTGCGTCAAAGACACATCCACTTTATCGTCTCCAGTGGCAGACCATTATCACGTTTACGTCAAGATTTCTATGAATTTTTAGATCGGATTGATATTGTTGCTGATAATGGTTCAATTTTAACCAAAGACAATCAAATAATAGTTCGCCATGTGTTTACTTATAAAACTGGCATAAAATTAATTAATTTTATTCAAACCAATTATCCTCATGTTCAAATTGCTGCCAGCGGCTTGAACAACTCATATCTGAGTAAAAAGGCATTAAGTAACTTTAAAAATTTGATGCATTATTTTTATCCTAATGCCAGCGAAATAGGCAATCTTATAAATATTCCCCCAAGTGATAGCCTAACCAAACTGACCTTAGAATGCTCTGCTGAACTTGCACATGAGTTGGAAACAAAATTTAATCAGACAAATCCAGAAAGAATTCATTGCACTACCAGTGGTTTTAATAACATAGATGTAATGCCGAGTGGCGTTAATAAGGGTCAAGGTTTAAAATATTTTCTGCGTTACTTTAACGTAAAACCTGAACAATTAATTGCTTTTGGCGATGGCTTAAATGATCAAGAAATGATCGAATTAGCAGGATACAGTTATGCAATGAAAAATGGTCATGAAGACCTTAAAAAAATTGCTAAATATGAGGCACCATCTAATAACGAAATGGGCGTTTTGCAAGTATTAGAGAGCTATTTAGATTAGAATAAGAATATGAATATTGTTTTAAAAATGATAAGGACAAATTTTCATGAGCTATATTGACGTACGACACAACTTTAAACGTTACCATACTGGAGACACAGAAATTTTGGCTAATAATGATGTTAGTTTTACTGTTGAAAAAGGTGAACTTGCAATTATTTTGGGTGCATCTGGTGCTGGCAAGTCAACTATTTTAAATATTTTAGGTGGAATGGATACCAACAGTTCTGGTGATGTCATTATCGACGGTAACAATATTGCCAAATATAATAAGCGACAGTTAACTAGTTACCGCCGGACAGATATTGGCTTTGTATTCCAGTTTTACAACTTAATTCAAAACCTGACGGCAAGAGAAAACGTGGAATTGGCGTCAGAAATTGTTCCAGATGCACTTGATCCTGTAAAAACTTTGATCGATGTTGGTCTTAAAAACCGCATTAATAACTTTCCGGCTGAATTATCTGGTGGCGAGCAACAAAGAGTAGCAATCGCTCGGGCAATCGCTAAGAATCCCAAAATTCTACTTTGCGATGAGCCCACTGGTGCACTTGATTACCAAACTGGTAAAAGTGTTTTACAAACTATTATAAATATGAGCCGCAATAACGGCACTACAGTGGTTATAGTTACCCATAATAGCGCTCTGGCCCCTCTTGCTAACCGGGTAATTCATTTCCATGATGGTCAGGTTACGCAAATTGAAGAAAATTCACACCCCGACAGTGTTGCAAATGTTAAATGGTAGAAAAGGCTAATCATGAATAAAGTTATTCTAAAAGATTTTTGGCGATCAATTAAGCATACTAAAGGCCAATTTGTTTCTATCATGGGACTCATGATGATTGGTGCGTTTGCCTTAGTTGGTTTAATGGTTACCGGCCCGGATATGCGCGATACTGGAAATCATTATGCGCAAAAACTCAAGACAGCTGATTTAACGGTCATTTGCAATTATGGTTTAGACCACAAAGATACGCAAAAAATCAAGAAAACTAAAGGCTTGCAGGCCGTTGAGTTTGGTTACATGACGGATACCGTTATCAAAAATAGTCAGGAAAGCTTTCGCATTTTTTCTAAGCCCAATTCTGTGAGCAAGTACGAAGTTCGTAAAGGTCACCTGCCCACTAAATCAGACGAAATTGCCTTAGCAGACCATTATTCCGGTAAATATCAAATTGGGCAAAAAATCAGTTTTACTGAAAAGAAAAATATTTTGGGGACGACTCTTTTAAAACGAAAGAGTTTTAAAATTGTGGGCTTTGTGCGCTCTAGTCAGATCTTATCAAATGTCAATTTAGGTCAAAGCAACAGCGGCACCGGAGAATTGAAAGGTTATGCTGTTGTTGCCCCTAACGCTTTTAACGATACTGTTTATACAACTGCCAACTTAAGATATAAAGATTTGAGAGGGCTTGATTCTTATGGCAAGGTTTACACAAGCAAAGTTAAGAAACATAAAAAAGTTTTACAGGATGATTTAAAAGGCACTGCCCATCAAAGAAAAGAGAGAATACTATCCACTGCTGCCAAAAAGCTTGCACCGCAAGAAAAGAAGATTCATGAAGCTGAGCAAAAATTAAATGCTGCCAGTCATCAAATTAACGCTGCCGAAAAGCAATTAGCCACTCAAAAAGAAAAATTAAATGCAAAAGTAGCTCAGGCTAAAGCTGCTGGTATAAATTTGCCACCAGCTACCCAGGCTCAATTAGAGCAAGCTGAACGAGAAATAGCTGCTGGTGAGCAAAAGCTCCAACAAGAGAAAAAAGTATTTGCGCAAAAATCGCGTGATGCAACCAAAAAGATAAAAACTGGCAAAGAGCAAATTAACAAGGCGAAAAGGCAATTAAAAAAGTTAGCTCTTCCCAGTTACAGCGTGTATAACCGGCGAGAAGTTCCAGGTGGTGAAGGTAATTTAGTTTATACAACTGTGGCACAAGTTGTTGAAGATTTAGCAAAAGTATTCCCGATTTTTCTTTATTTTGTTGCCGCTCTAGTTACATTTACTACCATGAATCGCTTTATCGACGAAGAAAGAATAAATTCCGGCACAATGAAAGCACTTGGTTATGATGATTATGTCATTATCAATAAGTTTCTTGCATATGGCTTCATCTCAGGTACCATCGGTACAATTTTAGGAGTTTATTTAGGCCATACTTTGATGCCGCAAATTGTTTATCATGCATATTACAAGTCATTAACGATTCCACCAATTGAATTGCACTTTCACTGGCAAATCAGTCTGGTAGCTCTCCTATTATCTTGGATCAGTTCGGTTTTACCTGCATACTTAACCGCAAAGAATGAATTCAGAGAAAAGCCAGCTGCCCTATTGTTACCAAAAGCTCCAGCTGCCGGATCCACAATTCTTTTGGAAAAAATTCCTTTCATTTGGAACCATCTTAGTTTTACCCATAAAGTTACTGCTCGTAATATTTTTCGTTATAAGAAACGCATGCTGATGACCATCTTTGGTGTTTGTGGTGCTGCTACTATGCTTTTTGCAGGTTTCGCTGTCAAAAATTCAATTACTAACATGAATAACAGGCAGTTCAACGATCTAATTCATTACAACATGATTGTCGCCCAAAAGCCTGGTATTTCAGTTAACCAGCAAAAGACTCTAAATAATAAGTTAAACGAAAACAGTATTAAATCGGAGACTCCAATTTATTATGAATCTATGTCTAAAATTGCCGGTAAAACCGGTGACACCCAAGACATTACGTTAATTGCACCGTCTTCTGACAAGGTATTAAAAGATTACGTTCAGTTAACTAATCGGAAAACCAAGCAGACTCTGCATTTAACTAATAATGGAGTTATCATATCGGAACGGTTGGCAACTCTGCTTAAAGTAAGCAAAGGCGGATATCTAACGCTCACGGACAAAGATAATAAGTCTAGAAGAATGAAAGTAGCTGGTATTACAGAAATGTACATGGGACACTTTGTCTTCATGAATAAAACTCAATATCAGGATATCTTTAAACGCAATTTTAAATCTAACGCCTATTTAGTTAACTTAAACAATCCTAGTCGCAAAAATACCCGAAATATAGCCGCCCAATTTATGGCTCTATCCGGAGTGGCTGGTGTTGTACAAAACACGGCTGTTAGCCAGGAACTAGATGTCGTAGTCCAATCTTTAAATTTAATTATGTTAGTGCTAATAGTAGTCGCTGGACTTTTGGCAATTGTAATTCAGTATAACCTTACTAATATTAATATTGCTGAAAGAATACGGGAACTTTCAACAATCAAAGTTTTAGGATTCTATGATAATGAAGTAACAATGTATATTTATCGCGAAACCATTCTTTTAACAGGCATTGGTATATTGGTTGGCTATTTAACTGGTGATCTCCTTTATCGCTATATTCTTTACGTAGTGCCACCTGACAATGTTATGTTTAATCCCGCATTATCTGCTCCAAGTTTTCTGTGGCCATTAGGTGTAATTGGTGTGATCACTATCATTTTAGGATTTATCGTTAACAAAAAGTTAAAAGACCTCGATATGTTAGAAGCTTTAAAATCGGTTGATTAATTAAAATCTGCTCTCTGCGAGCAGGTTTTTTATTCATAATAAATTAAAAAATAAATAAAGTTGTGCTATACTTTTCTTATTAGATTTAATGTTCATGAAAAGATCTTCAAATTAACCTGTATACGAAATATTTATCATCCTTCCTTTTTAAATGATAAAGTTACTACAAATTAATTTTGGAGAAAAAATTGAATAATATTTTACAAGTTAAACATTTAAAAGAAACTTATAAGGATAAAAAGCAGGAATTTCAAGCTTTAGATGATGTTTCTTTTACAATTGACCAAGGAGAGATACTGGCGCTTTTAGGTCCTAATGGTGCTGGAAAAACTACTATTGTCTCAATCATTGGCGGTTATTTAATTCCTACTTCCGGCCATGTGATTTTAAATGGTCAAGATATTACCACTGCACGAAAGAGACCAAACATTGGTGTTTCTTTTGGTGGTGATTTAGGTTTTTATCGTAATGCAACAGCCAAGCAAAATTTACAATTTTTTGCTGACTTGGCTAAGGTACCTTTGCGCAAGCAGAATAAAGAAATTGAACGTGTTCTGTCAATTGTTGATCTTCTGAATGTTGCCAATAAAAAAGTAGGAGAATTTTCTAAAGGAATGACGCAAAGACTGCATATAGCACGCTCTTTGCTCAATAATCCTAATTTATTACTCTTGGATGAACCCACAAGTGGTCTTGATGTTGAAATTGCACAAAGTGTGCAGAAGACAATTAAAAATTTGTCTGACTCGGGTATAAGTATTTTATTAACCAGTCATACAATGTCCGAAGTTGAAAAATTGGCTAAACGGACAGTCATTTTAGGTGCAGGGAAAGTATTTTTTACCGGCACCATCAATGCTGTTTTTGGCTTAGCCGAAAAAGAGATAAACCAAAAACCTAAAAATTTAGAAGAAGCCTACTTGGCTTTAGCACCTAAATTAAGGAGAAAATAAAAATGCGTTTTATTCGTCTCTTCCTCTTTCATGTTAAAGATTATCTTTCAGATCAATATTTTGTCTGGTTGACGATCACAAGTACTACTTCTATCTTCTTAATGCAATATATTATGGCGTATGCTACACATAATTTGAATAATACACAAATATGGCTTCAAAGCGGTATTTTTGGAATGTGGACTTCTTGTACAACCGTTGCCGGTTGCATCAGTTTCGAACGTTACAAAGGAACGCTACCATATTTATTAAACAGCCAGTACGATGAAAGAGCTTCCTTAATTACCTTGCTTTTGCCTGCATCCGCCTATGGCCTATTTTCGTTTCCGATTGCATTTATTCTGGCAAAAATTTTAGGAGCAGCTACTGGTACAGTTTCTCTTTACATTATTTTATTAATTTTGCTAATGTGGGTTGGTTGTGCAGTAATGGGCATCTTAATTTCATCTTTTCTAACTTTGTCACCAAACGCAATGGTCTATGAGAGTTTAATCGGAACTCCGATATTACTATTAGCAGGATTATTCGGCAATGATACCGTTTTAGGGCCATTAACCAATGTGTCACAATGGTTTATCCCAATCACGGCAACAATTGCTGCTTTATCCCATAATAAAAGCCTCAACTGGTCTTCTTATTTCTGCAGTTTACTTCTTTGGATTGTATTAATTGTGGTTATTGTCAGAAAAATTAACGACCTGGTAAGAAGGAAAGGAGCTCTGAAAATTATCTAATGTTTGCTACACAGTTCTCGAGCCTTTCATTTTTGAATAATTGGCGGACAAAACTGACCTACTTTTTCATCACGCCAATGATTAATCTGGCCCTGTTAGTATTAATTAATATGCAGTATTCTAATCAGTTTAATTGGGATGTTGCCATTAGCTCCATTGCAATGGATGCGGCGGTACTTGCACTTGAAACATTTTGTTCTGCTGTGATTACCGATGCTAATTTAAAGATTGACTTTGAATTAATTGCCAAAAGACCTTTCAGTATCAGATATTGGCTTACTAAGTGCATTGTTGCCATTATTATAGGCTGCACTTTAGCACTAATTAACCTCTTTCTATTGTACTTGGTAGGAGCTCCATTAGTCATTATTAAGCGCGCTTTACTTATGCTACCACTTTCATGTATTTATGGTTGCGCTTTAGGTTTTGTATCTTGGGCTATTTCCTGGCAAATGAATGATCCTTATTTTTTGGAGAATATTTTTAGTAGTTTAGCCCAATTAATATCAGGAGTACTAGTTGTAATTTCAGCTTATCCTGACTGGTTAAAAGCAATTGCTTTATTATTTCCTTTTTCAGAACCAGTTACTTATATTAAAACAGGTGGTGCTAACCTAGCTTATAGCATATTTATTACCCTCATTTGGCTTATTATTGGTATTTTTGCTTATATTATTCAAATCAAGCCTGTTTTAGCCAAAGGAAAACATCATTATTAAGGCTTACACAGCAAAAAAAGAGCGGTTGAATATAATTCAACTGCCCTTTTACTTTTATAATGCTATATTTTTGCTTTTCCTAATAAAACAGAACTGATAACCACTGATAGTGAACTAAACGCCATAGCTAAACCGGCAATTTCTGGGCTTAGAGTAAGACCCACGCCAGCAAACAGGCCAGCAGCTACTGGTATGCCTAAAATATTGTAAATAAAAGCCCAAAACAAATTTAATTTTATTCTGTTAAATGTTTTGCGACTCAGTTTCAAAGCGCGTACAACATCTTCCAAATCATTTTTAATAAGTACGATGCCACCAGCATCTATTGCAACATCTGTACCAGAACCCATGGCAATTCCTACATCAGCCTGAGTTAAAGCTGGTGCATCATTAATGCCATCACCTACAAATGCAACATGGTGTTTTTCCTGTAATTTCTTAATGGCATCAGCTTTATCAACTGGCAAAACTTCAGCAATTACCTGATCAATACCTACTTGCTTTGCTATGGCCTCAGCTACCTGCTGATTATCGCCAGTGAGCATTACAGTTTTAAGTCCTAATTGATGCAAATCAGATATTGCCATTTTGGCGTTTTCTTTAGGTGCATCTTGAATTGCGATTAGACCTATTACCTTATTATCTAAAACGACTGATACTACAGTTTTAGCGGCATTTGTCAAAGTTTGAATTTTAACTTTAAACTCTGGGGTAATAAAAGCCTCATCCCGATTTTTGGTGCTACCTACCAAAATCTTTTTTCCGTTAATAATACCGCTGATACCTTGTCCTTCAATAACTTTAAAGTCTTCCACTGGCAGAAAAGTAAATTTTTCTTTTTTAGCAGCAGTCAAAACAGCTGGAGCAAGAGGATGTTCAGAAAATTTTTCTAAACTGGCTGCCAATTGTAAAACAATTTTTCTATCACCAACAATATCTGTCACTTGTGGTTTTCCCTTTGTGATGGTACCCGTTTTATCAAAAACAATGGTATCAATGTTATTAGCAGCTTCCAAAATTTCGCCGTTTTTGATTAAAATACCCATTTTTGCACCACGTCCGGTTCCTACCATTAAAGCCGTTGGAGTGGCCAAACCTAATGCACAAGGACATGCAATCACCATCACTGCTACGGCAAAAACTAAAGCCGTAGCAATACTTTTACCGAGAAAAATATACCAAACTAAAAAAGTTACAATTGCAATGATCAAAACAGTAGGAACAAAAATATTAGCTACTTTATCGGTCAATTTTTGAATAGGTGCATGACTGTTCTGAGCCTTTTTTACAATATCCACTATTTGAGCCAGCATGGTATCATTGCCAACTTTTTGAGCTTCCATTACAAATGAACCTGTTTGATTAATTGTTGCACCTATAACCTGGTCGCCACTAATTTTTTTAACCGGCATGCTTTCACCGGTTACCATAGATTCGTCAACGCTGGAATTGCCGGAAACAATTTTGCCATCTACTGGAACTTTTTGTCCAGGCATCACCTGAATTAAGTCGCCCTTAACTACCTGAGTGATGGGAGTACTAACAAAATGATCACCTTTTTTAACCAGTGCATCTTTTGCGCCTAAATTAAGTAACTTTCCCATAGCATCTGAAGCCGTAGACCGCATTTTTTCTTCTAAAACCTGCCCTAGTAAAACAAAAGTAATGACTAAAGCCGCACTTTCGAAAAATACGGGTTTGCCGGTAAACATGGCATAAATGCTGTAAATATAAGTTATTGCTGTACCTAAAGCAACCAGGGTGTCCATATTTGAATGATGTTTTTTAAATGCAGACCAGGCACTGGAAACAAATGGGCCGGCTGAAATCAACATAATAATCGTAGTTGATATCAGCATGGTCCATTCTCCGCCAGGCAACATCCAGCCAGTAAAAGGATGAATGATCATTTCAACTAGCATCGGTAGTGATAATATTAGCGACGTCCAAAAACGTGTTGTTATTTTCATTCTTTTACCCTATCTATTTGACAATAACCTTACCATGAAACATATTCATACTGCATGCCCATTCATATTCGCCGGCTTTGGATGTATCTATTTTAATCGGTTCAGTTTTACCTTGAGGCAATTTCTGATTTATACCAAAATCTGAGAAGATAACATGGTCTAAGCAACTGGAAGAATCGGTTCTTTTAAAGTTTAAGGTAGCCGGTACTCCCCTTTTTAAAATAATTTTTTCTGGAGAATATCCGCCTTTGACCTCAATATCAACACTTTGCTTATTCGAACTAATAGATGCATTTTCTGTTGCTACTTGGTGCTTACCAAAGAACCACCATGCGATAAAGGCAATAAGTGCGAGTCCTAAGCATAAAATAATAATCCTATTCATGATAATTCCTCCTAATTGAAGTTGTGTTTTATGTCTACACTTGTAAACAATTTTTAGTATAGATGATATATTTACAATTGTAAACAATAACGCTCTAAAAAAACTTACTGAAAACATCAGTAAGTTTCATCACTATCAATCGGCATCTAATCGCTTTAACCATTGAGTGAGGTCATTTTTATCTAACATTATTTGCTTAAGTTCTGTTTTATTTTCCGCAGCCAGTAGCATCATTAACTGGAGATATTTACCAACTGAAATACCATATTTTTCCAAATTAAACTTAGCATTTTTTACTACTGCATTATCTAAATTAACTGTAACTAGTTCGTCTTTCACCGCTTATCCCTTTTCCCATATTTTAAAATAAAAACTAACAGGAATATTCTAAAAAAATTTATACGGCTGTGCAAGCTTTATGGAAAACAGTTTACTTAGCTATCTACCAGCTCCATCATACTTCTTGAGGCCTAAATTCCAGATTACATGATCCAGTACTACAAATATTAAAGCAACTAAAAGCTGTAGTAGCAAAATATGCCATTCTTCTGGCCTTAATAGAATAATTGTTGCAGGGCATGCAACTAGGCCAAAAGGCAAAATAAAATTAAATATTATATTGCCCAGGCCACGATAAATACTTGCAGGATAACGACTCATTTGTATCATACTTAAAAATAAATCATTTCTGCCAAAATTAGTTGGAAACCAAAAGGCTGAAATTGTCCAGAGATACCACAATGAATAATATAATATGCAGCCTAATACACAGGAAAATAAGAAACAAACTAGTTGGATAAGACTAATTTTTATTCCTTGACACGCATAAATAATTACTACCAGTCCCAAAACGGAATTTATTAGTTGAGTAAATTCAATGGAACTGAAAAAATAAAATAGTTTAGTATTAATTGGCTTTAGGAGCACCGAATCAAGCGTACCCTCTCTAATATCAGCTTCCATTTTAGGCATCGATTTGACTAAGAAGGCCATCAGGAAGCCATCTAGCATAGTATAAACCCCAACTAATAAGAGGCATTCCTTAAAACTCCAGCCTCCAACAGTGTCAACATTTAAATAAATGACTTTAAAGAAAGCAATTGGGATACCCAACCAAAGTACTGAGGAAATAATACCAAATACAGTATCCAGCCTAAAACTAATAGTCTCTAAAAAGGCTATCTTGATTAAAGAACCGATCAGTTTAAATTTATTTTTCATATCTAACCCATTACATCAGAATATCTCTGAAGCCCTTTTCTATTAACTATTTGTACAATTACATAAAAGATAACTGCCCAAGCAATCTCAATTCCAGTATTTTTAAGCCAAGATTGTAAGGAGAGCCCTTTTACCAAAGTATCTATGGGAAAAGAACTAAAATACTGAAAAGGTAAGCATTTGGTTATTTTTACCAAAAAAGGCGGCAAGATTTCTAAGGGAAAATAAAAACCAGCCAGCAGGTTTACCAACACTTCTTTTACTAGTAAAACAAAGAAGAGGTTATCAAACCAATAAGCAACACTACCTATGATGTAAGAGAAAAGAAACCAAAGCACCGCTGACATAATAATGCTAAAAGCAAATTCCAACAGCACTATCGGTGATATCTGCAATAAATTTTTTACTAGAATGTATAATATTCCAATTATCAGTATTGGAGCCAGTAAAAGTAGATTTGCTAATCGGTCGCCAACCATTTTAGCAAAATAATATTTTTCAATTGCTATTGGTCGATGAATAATGTTTGACAATTCACCCGAATGAATATCATCATTTAATTCCCAGTCAATTGCATACCAGACAAAGGAATTGATAAAGTTAACGCCAATGTAGTAAATGACAATTTGATTTTTAGTAAATCCGCCCACTGTTTGCCCGTGATTTAATATTAAAGACCACAGATAAAACATTACGATACTTGGTACGAGAGCTTGCAGTAGCAAAATCACCACACTGCTTTTATTCGCTAAAATAGACTTGAGGGAAATTTTACTTACTGCACGGTATGTTTTTAACATTTTTGATTCTCCTCGGCAAATAATTCTAAGATAATGTCTTCCAGTTTCAGTTCATTTATTTGATAATTTGAACCCTGCCGGTTTTTAGCAAGATATGCGATCATATCATCAACTTGTTCATTTGGAACTTTGATGGTAATTGTTAAATCATCCTGATTGATTATTTTGCCCTCAATATTCTTCTCAGCAAAACTTTCTGATTTATCAAATGTGATGTACTTATTACTACTGAATTTATCCAGTAAATCCTGTTTCTGACCATTCCACATAATTTCTCCGTGATTAACAATTATTAAGCGATCACAGATAGTCGCAATATCTTCCATATCATGGGACGTCAAGAAGACGGTCAGTTTTTCTTCTTTATTTAGTTGCAAAAGGAATTTGCGGATGTCCCTTTTTGCCAGCACGTCAAGTCCTATTGTGGGCTCATCTAAAAAGAGCACTTTAGGTCTGGTGGCTACACCCGCTAAAAATTCAATTTTCATCCTCTCTCCCAGTGATAATTTACGCGTTTGAGTATCTAATTTTTCCGCAACGTTTAATATTCGCGCTAGATTATTAACTGTTTCTTGAAAAGATGTTTCAGAAATATCATACATTGATTGCAAGAGCTTTAAATAATCTCTGGGAGTTAAATCGGGAAAAAGTTGTGACCTGTTTCCCATCACCACTGAAATTGATTTTTTAAAATCATTGGTCCTTTTGGTAGGATCAAAGCCATTGACCCTGCAGTAACCTGAAGATGGAAAAAGAGTACCTGTTAACATCTTTATAGTAGTAGTTTTACCCGCACCATTTTGTCCAATAAAACCTACTTTCTCTCCTGGCTTAATAGTAAAGTTTAAGGATTTAACGGCATTAACAACCGTTCTTTCTGGCTTAAAAATATTTTTTGCTATAGCATGCCAAGTCTCTCCTCTGGTGGATACCGCATATTTTTTTGACAGATCATGTACTTCAATTGCATTTTCACCCATGTTTCAAACTCCATTTTTTTATCGAATCCGGCACAAAAAGGCAATTACCAAAGGAAGTGACCCATTGATAATTGCTCATATTGAACATATTTACCATACTTTGCTAATGCCATTGGTTTAACCTCATTATCCGATAGATATTTAATCAACAACATTAGATTCAATTTTAGCACAGTCTTAATTATTTTTAAATAATATTTAATCAATTTGTTAATTTTATTGTAAACCCGAACATTATCTAGGTATCATAAATTACTCACCAATAACTAATACTTATCAATCATTGACGTAAGTTGTAAAAAATCTTAATATTTTTACTTTATTACTTACAATATAAGCTAATATAATATATTTGTTCGCCTTTAAGGTTGAAATAGATTCAAAGTAATATTATACTTTTATCAATATAGCTTTTGATTTTAACTTGACCAAGCTCAAAATCACTAGTAAAGTGTAATCAATTTAACTTTGATAATTTTAAAAAGGAGAGTGCATTAAATGTCAAATTGGACAACAAAATTTGTTAAAGAAGGTCTAACTTTTGATGATGTTTTATTAATTCCAGCAGAAAGTCACGTATTACCCAATGAAGTAGATTTACATACTCAACTGGCACCCAATCTTAAACTAAATATTCCAATAATCAGTGCCGGAATGGACACTGTGACTGAAGGTGCAATGGCAATAGCTATCGCACTGCAAGGCGGCTTAGGTGTAATCCATAAAAATATGTCAATTACTGCTCAAGCTGGAGAAGTAGCAAATGTCAAAAATGTTGTTGTCCCAAGTAATATCACTAAAGCAGCTGTCGATGATAATAATCACCTACTCGCTGCAGCTGCAATTGGTGTCACTAGTGATACGTTTGAACGGGCCGAAGCACTTATAGAAAAGGGAGCAGACGCCATTGTCATTGACACTGCACATGGTCATTCAGCTGGAGTTTTGCGTAAGATAAAAGAAATTAGGGAACATTTTCCTGATATTACCCTCATTGCCGGCAATATTGCTACCGGTGATGCTGCTAGAGCACTCTTCGATTCAGGTGTTGATATTGTCAAAGTTGGAATTGGGCCAGGTTCTATTTGCACCACACGTGTCGTAGCTGGTGTCGGAGTTCCACAAATTACAGCGATTTATGATGCGGCTACAGCTGCTAGAGAATACCACAAGCCAATAATTGCCGATGGCGGTATGAAGTATTCAGGTGATATTGTTAAGGCTCTAGCTGCTGGTGGCAATGCGGTTATGCTTGGAAGCATGCTTTCAGGAACTACTGAGGCACCGGGCGAAATTTTTGAAAGTGACGGTCATAAATTTAAGACTTATCGGGGAATGGGCTCTGTCGGCGCAATGGCCCAAGCTCATGGTTCTTCAGACAGATATTTCCAAGGCGGAGTAAATGAAGCTAATAAGTTAGTACCTGAAGGAGTGGAAGCACGCGTTGAATATAAAGGTGATGTCTCTGATATTGTCTTCCAGATTATTGGCGGTTTGCGCTCAGGCATGGGCTACGTCGGTGCCGCTACAATCGATGACTTACGGGAAAATGCACAATTTGTCAAAATTACTAATGCTGGGTTACGTGAATCTCATCCACATGATGTACAAATTACCAAAAAAGCACCTAATTATGAAAGATAATAAAAATTAAACAAAAAACTAGTTATTGCATAAAACAATAACTAGTTTTTAATTTACCCTATTTTTCTGAAATAGCGTCATTTAGTTTCTGTAAATTCTCTACTAACTCCTTTTTAGTTTTAACTCCTAAAATTTCAGCATAGCTATTTTCAGACTGGATAAAATAGTTAGAAATTTTTTGTTCTAAATTAACAGCTTTAGTAGTTAGGATGATAGCCTTTAATCGAGTATCATGTGGATCTACTTTTTTAGTTATTAAATCTTTTTCTGCCATTAAGCGTAAAACATTGGTGGCCGTTGATTTTCTAATATTGAATTCATGCTCAATATCTTTTTGATAAATTGGCTTATTTTGTGCAAATGAAGCCAAGTATTCAATGATTAACATTTGCGTTCCGGTTAAACCTATTTTCCTGGCATAGTAATCAGCATTACGGTTAAACGTATTTTGTACTCTCTGCAATGCTAATCCTAATCTGGTCATTATTTTATCCCTCTGTTTTTACTGGTTTTGTAGCTCGATAAAGTAAGTATACACCAACAAAGACAATAATTAGAATAAAAATTAGTCCAACTTGAGCAGCATCAATGTATTTTCCAGAAGTAGAATTTTGACCGCTCATCTGCTCTACAAATTGCATGATTGCTGAAATAATGGCAGTACCAACCGCACCAGCAAATTGCTGGGCCATATTAAAGAGTCCGTTACCATCAGTACTCTCTTTTTCGCCAAGTTGACCGATAGAAGCTGTCATGGTATCCCCCATAACTAGGCCTATACCCAGCATTGTAATAACATAAAATAAAATAATTTTGCCAGATGTTAGCGATGAAGCAAATAGACAATATAATATGCCACCAATTATTTCAAAAATAGCACCAGTCATAATTGGCTTTCTTGGTCCGTAATTATCAAGTAGCCTACCACTAATTGGCGACAAAATCGCCCCTACTAGTCCACCAGCTAATAGTAAAAGTCCCGCAGTCATCGCAGTAGAATGATTGACTATTTGGACATAATTAGGCAGGATGAACGACAAACCTAAGGTATTTACCTGAAAAATAAAGTAGGCTGTAATTCCTTGAGTGAATCTTATGTTTTTAAAAACACGAATATTAATCAGTGGATTGGTAGTATGCAATGAATGCCTAATAAAAATGATTAAACTTATTATTCCTAATGCTAAAGGTAAAACAAACATGAGCGGTTTTTGTAATATTTTAGATAAGTTGCTAAAAGCAAAAATTAACCCAATAAAAGTTAAAGCAATACTCAGAAAACCGGTAGTATCCAGCCTAGTATGCTTAATATTCTCTGTTTTACTTGTGATTGAAGTTAAGCCCATGATCAAGGATATTACCATCACGGGTATAATAAAGATAAAAATATAACGCCAACCTAAAGTATTAACAACCAACCCGCCAAAACTTGGTCCTAAAGCTGGAGCTACAGCAGTAATCATTGTTCCTATACCCATAAGGAGGCCTAGTTTATCAAGTGGTGTCCTCTCCAAAATGATATTAAACATTAAGGGAATAGCTATTCCTGCGCCCGCGCCTTGAATAATGCGACCAATAACTAGAAAAATAAATTGGTTAGCAACTGCGTCAATTAGCAAGCCACAAATAAATAAAGAAGCGGCTGTCACAAACAGTTTTTTCGAACTAAAGTTTCTTTTTAAATATGCTGATAGCGGCATGATAATGGAAGCAACCAGTAAATAGCCCGTCGTCATCCATTGTACTGTGGCCATATTAACATGAAAATCATTCATTAAAACAGGAAAAGTAACATTCCCTGCCGTTTCAATTAGCACACCTGAAAATGACATCAGTCCAGCTGCGAAAATTGAACAAATTAATTTTGCATCTAATTTTCTTTCCATTCGAATTCCTCCTGAACACTTAGTTAGCAAGCTAACTAAATAACCATAGTAACTCACATTTTTTTGAAATGCAATAAATTAAATGCAAAGAAAAACTCGTCTTGAAATTCAAGGTGAGTTTTTAAGTGATACCTATTTATCTGTATTAATCACATATTTTTGCCAGTATCGCCAAACGTTGTCACTGGAAAAGCGCTTAGCATTTTGATAAGCTCCTTCATTTAATTTTCTCCGTAATTTAGGGCTAGTAAAGAATTCACTAATTTTAGCTGCTAAGTCATCAATATGACCACTTGGCACGATAAAACCACTCTGACCATCAGCAATTAAGTCTGCTGGACCATAGTTAATATCATATGCAAATACTGGAACGCCGTGTGATTGAGCTTCAACTATTGAAAGGGGGGCTCCTTCATATCTTGAAGAAAGAATTGAAAGTTGAGCATTATCATAAACATAATCCATATTTTGGGTGTAACCCATAAAGTGAACTACATTTTCCAACTTAAGATCTTGCACCAGCTTCTTCAGCATGTTTTCTTCTTTGAAATTATCCGCGCCATTGCCATAACCATAAATATCTAGAGTTAGTGCATCATCATTTTGATAAGCTTGTTTAAAAGCCTTAATTGCGTCATCAATTCGTTTTTCATAGAATAAACGAGCTACAATTATTATTTTTCCTTTTATTCGTTCACTCATTGGGATATGCTCAGCATGTAACTGCTCATCTGGTACTATTCCTACAGGTATAGCAACTATCGGCACTTGCGTTCTTAGTCTTCTTCTCATGTCATCTGCTTGATGTTTTCCAGGAGTAACTACTAAGTCGGTTTTACTGAGTAATTCATTATTTGAAATTGAGTTGTAAGTGAGAGGAGAACTAGGGTCCCAGTAGTCTCTGAAGTGAATATTATGAAAATGTTCGATTTTTCGGGCTGGCGTTTTCATATTAATCATTGGCACATTAGTAATATTACTACGATCAGAGATGAAAGTTGACCTCTCATCTCCATCCTGCTGGTTTAATTCATCAAGCATAATAGTAAACGCTTGGCCACTATTCATA
Source organism: Lactobacillus rizhaonensis (assembly GCF_036246345.1). NCBI lineage: Bacteria > Bacillati > Bacillota > Bacilli > Lactobacillales > Lactobacillaceae > Lactobacillus > Lactobacillus rizhaonensis. Next base: position 424,194 of record NZ_BTTV01000001.1, read on the forward strand.
AGTGAATGAACAACACCTTGAATATCAGTCAATTGAATGTTAGTTGCTGGATATGAATTCGGTCGTTTTTCATAAGAAATCTCGTAATAGATGGTATTGTCGGGGCGGAAAAATAATTCATAGACTAAGTGTCCATCTGCTGTATCATAAATTTGTGTTAGACTTTTAAAACCACGAGTATCATAAAAATCTTGCTTAATACAATTGACATCACCATTATAATATTTAATCGTGTCCACACTACCATTAGGCAACATATTAATAGTCATAGTTTTTCGATTGTCTTCATACACCTCATAACCATTATTGATTTTTTTTACCTTATTAAAGCTAGGGATCGGTAGATCTTTTATCGTGACAACACGATTAGCAAACTTCACTGTACCGGCAAAAAAGTCAAACATATTGACATAATCATCATCAGTCATGCCATACAAAGGTAAATTACGATGTGCAAAGCGATTAAACTCCGACATAACAATCTTTGCTTTAACATGATTACGTTTAAATAACTTTAGTCTTTTAACTTCTGCGTGCTCTATTCCTGAACTATTTGCATCTAATCTATTATTTAAAAAGTAGTACATTAATTTTTCCTTTATTTATATATTCAAATCATCATTATTAATTTTAGCATACATTTAATAGGTATAGACGTTACATTAAAATAAAAAGCATTAGCCTAATTTTTTAGGTAATGCTTAATTATAAAATATATTATTCCTTTTTTGTTAGCTTTAAAACCAACGGCCAAATTAGTGCTGTTATCACTCCTACGGCCAATCCGCCCCATAGAATCGGAGAAACAGTTAACGAAATTCCTTGAGCAACGTTACTTTCCAGCCATTGTACCAACTGATTGGCTATGAACTGTAAGACCCCAAAAGATCCCACAGATCCAATTAACAAAATAATTGCAGCCCAATATTTACCAAATAATATTAACAAAGCCGATAGGATGAAAATTAATATTGTTGCAAAAAAGCAATAATGGAAAATAGTGATACTCTGATTAACCTGATCCTGATTTTCTTTCAAACCGTCATTAATTTTATTTAGTAAAAGTTTGCTGACTGCTTTTTGCACATCATTATTCTCTGGAAAAGATAAACTTTTAGCTGTCACTTCTCCATTTTCCTGGTAACTTGCACCTAAATTGTACAAGCTGGTATAAGACATATCATGATGATATTTTTTAGGTAATTGTTCGAGGATTTTGTCTTCAACACCAAAGTCCTTAGCCAGTTTCAATGTACTCTTTAATCTCGAGTCACCCGTATTGTTAACACTCTTTTTGATGACAGTTTGAGCCATACCACGAACATTTTGCACGTTGACGGTGATAGGAGATTCCATCATTAGAAACCCTGAAACACAGACTGCTGCAACAAAAATTAGCCGTAACAAAATACTAGCGAATTTTCTCATTTAGTTAACCTCCTAAAAAATATTAACTGTTTAATCTAACATTCATGTTGACCCGAAGCTAAACAATTACAATTAACCATTTCAGGAGCATGCTCTTTCTTGAGAGCAAGTTCACTTTCGATCTTGGTGATATCACCTTGAGAAAGAGGCATATCCTTGAGAATTGCTATCATTACCTGACCCTTATGCATATCACACATATGACTCATCATTTCGTTAGTGACTTGAATCATCATTTCTATTTGCGTAACGGTAGCGGAATAAACAAAACGGCGACCGTCCTTACGGGTTTTTAGCAGACCCTTTTTGACTAATCGACCCATCAGAGTTTTAATAGTCGACTCAGACCAATCCTTTTTTGCTTGCAGTTGCTGAATCACATCACCAGTGTGAATTTCTCCTAAAGTCCACACTATTCTCATAACTTCCCACTCAGCTTCGGAAATATTATGTTCTTTATTTTTTTCTACCATAATAATCAACCTAGCTTTATTTTACTACAGAACAAACTTTTTTAGTGCTTTGGCAATTCCGTCATTGTCATTATCTGCGGTCACATAATCTGCATAATCCTTGATCATCCCCACAGCATTACCCATCGCCACTTTTTTAAAATCAGGATTAGTAAACATCGAAATATCGTTGCCCTGATCGCCAAAAACCATAACTTGACTCGGCTTAATTTTCAATCTCTCTGCTAATTGCTGGACTGCATTACCCTTAGAAGCATCTTTAATGTTAATTTCAACAATAGAAGAAAAGCTGCGAACAATATCATACTTGGCAAAAGCCCATTGAGGGATATTATTCCATAATTTATCAACTTCACGTTCATCTTTAAGAACACTAAGTCCCACTTTATTAAAAGAAAAATCTTGTGGTATTTCTTCTACTTTACGTACTTTAATCACATTTTTAGTATAAGTAGCGTTTCTAGCTAAATTTACTCCTATGTCACGATCACATGTCCAGTAACACTCAGGAGTTTCAAAATGAAGGTTAACATGGGCTAATCTTTGCAAGCGACGCATATTAGAGAAATCATGGTAATTCATTTCTTCATTCATTAAAATATTTCCCGCTAGGTCCTGGATTACTGCACCATTAAAAACAATGTCATATTGTCTTGCGCCTTGTAAACCTAATTGTTTATTAAATTCAATAGTACCGGACAATGGTCGACCTGTTGCCAAAACCACCTTAATGCCTTGACTGTCAGCTTGCTTCAGTGCCCTTTCAGTTTCCGGTGAAATCTGCTTAGAGGTGGTAAGTAAAGTACCATCTAAATCAACCGCAATCAATTTTATTGCCAAAATAATATCCTCCTACACTTTTTCACTATCTTCTTTATTATACAAAAAGTCGTAATTACTTACGACTTTTTCAAAAAATATTCTCTTTTAAAACAAAACAGAAACTCAAAAAGTTTATTCTACAGTGACGCTTTTCGCTAAATTACGCGGCTTATCAACATCTAGTCCTTTATCTTTAGCTGCAAAATATGCAAATAATTGTGCTGTAACTACACTAACAAGTGGCGAAAGATAGTAATTAACTTCAGGTAAAACAATATCATCGGTAGGTTTAGCTAATGATTTACGTGCAATAGTAATAACGGTTGCACCGCGTGCAATTACCTCTTGAATGTTTCCCCGCATCAAATCCGCTGTAACAGAATCATTAATCAAAGCGATTACAGGTGTGCCTTTTTCAATCAATGAAATTGTGCCATGCTTTAATTCTGCTGCCGCAAAACCTTCTGTTTGAATATATGACACTTCTTTAAGTTTAAGGGCTGCCTCCAAAGCGACTGGATAATCAATCCCTCTACCAATGTAGAAAGCATTGCGACTTGATATAATATCCTTCTGAGCGAGCTGCTCAATTTTTTTCTGATTCGAAATCACTTGCTCAATTCCTTCTGCAGCTAAAGCAAAATTCTTTTTCAAATCAAAAGCTGCAGCATCTTTAACACCTAATTTTTCTCCTAATGCCTTGGCAACTATAGCTTGAACGGCAACTTGGGCAGTATAAGCTTTAGTTGAAGCTACAGCAATCTCAGGCCCTGCTTCAAGTGACATAGCATAATTAGCTTCGCGTGCCAAAGTTGAATTGGGAACATTCGTCAAAGTTAGACTGGGAATGCCACGCTTAATCGCCTGTTGTAAGACAACGCGTGAATCAGCCGTTTCACCTGATTGCGATAAGAAAATAAAGAATGGGTTTTTTGACATCATTGGAAAATGGTAACCTGCTTCAGATGCAAATCCTACTTCAGTTGGGATCTTGGTCAGCTTCTCAAAAAGTTGTTTACCAATTAAACCTGCATGGTAACTTGTACCAGCAGCAAAGATATACAGTCTATCTGTCTGAGATAGAGCATTAATAATTTTAGCATCTACTTTAGGGTCACCAGTTTGATCAAGATAATGTTGATCTAAGTGCCGTAAAACACTCGGTTGCTCACAAATTTCTTTAAGCATGTAAAATTCATAAGTGCCCTTAGAAGCAGCATTTTCGTCAATATTTAACTCATAGTGTTGATGATCAACCTTTTGACCAGCAATAGTTTCAAGCTGATATCCATCTTGAGTAATGTCTCCGACCTCACCATCTTGTAAATCAACGAAAGTTTTGGTTTGATCCAATACCGATAAGGCATCAGATGCGATAACATTAAAGCCATTACCCAGTCCCAGCATCAAAGGAGATTTATTTTTAGCAATAAAAATATGATTTGGATTTTGATTGTCAATTAATAAAAGAGCATATGATCCCTTAATCACTTGTAGGGCCTGCTTTAGAGCCGTAAAGGCATCTTCATTTTTTTCACGAGCAAATTTACTAACTAATTGAACTATTACCTCGGTATCAGTGTCAGACTTAAAGGTAACATCATTTAAGTATTGCTTTTTTATTTCTTGGTAATTTTCAATTACGCCATTATGAACTAGATAAAAGCGTTCAGTTTCATCAAATTGGGGATGAGCATTAGTTTCAGTGGGCTTACCATGTGTTGCCCAACGAGTATGACCAATACCAATCATACCCTGCTCTTCTGGAGTCATTTTGTTCTTCAAGTCCTCAATACGACCAGCAGTTTTAGTTAAATATTCTTTTCCTGCCAAATCATTGAGGTAAATTCCTGCAGAATCATATCCGCGATATTCAAGCTTAGACAACCCATTTAAAACAATTTCTCTAGCAGACTTTCCAACTATGCCAACAATTCCACACATATTCTTCTCCTTTGGTCTAGTAAAAATAATTAATTTGGATTAATTAGTTAATTCAACTTACGTATGGAATATTAGCCTTTTTTAATAAATTGGTCAAGCAATATTTTAAAAATTGGTCTATACAATAATGTAAAATTACTATTACTAACACAAAAGTTTGCCCAAATAAGTGATGAAAATCTTAAATTGAGGCCAGTTAAACAGTTATACATTTAAATAAGCATATGCTTAAGCTGTTGTGTAAAATGCAAAAGTGATATTTAAGTATTATTCAGAAAAAAGCGGGCTTCTTGCTATCTTTTTTGTTTTACGTAAAGTTGTCATTCTTAATAGACAATTTAATAGCTAGCTATTAGAATTTAAGGATAAAAGGGGTAATTACAATGAAAATTAACAAAAAATTGTTTATTAGCTTAGTAGCTGGAATATTGACAATAGCATCAATAGCAGGTACTACAACTAATATTGCTCAAGCTCAAACTACTACGTCAAATGTAAATTCTGAGCAAGGCAAGCTAACTTTAAATCATAAGACTCGTGTTTATAACAAAAAGGGTAAGAAAAAATATTCTTATCTTAAAACGAATGGGTTGCTAAAAAAGGGTGCTTCAGTAAGATACGTTGGCAAAATTAAAGCCTTATCTGATCCAGATACTAAACGTTATACCTTTAATGACAAAGATATGAACTGGTATTATCTACCATATAAAACAATTAAAGGTAAGGAGTATTACAGTATCGGTCATGGCGGTTATATTAAAGTTATAAATGTTGATAGTATCAATGGAAATAAGTTATTTACTAATTATGCTACTGTTACAATAGCTTCCTGGCCGTTTTCTTCTGATAAAGATTTTACAAAAGCAAATCTTGTTAATAATAAAGGTGAATTTACCGATAAATATGTTAAAAAGGGTACAAAACTAGTGGTTGATCGTCGCAGTAATAGAGAAGAACTAGCGGGGACGACTAAAATTGATATGCTTGATAATGGAGTAGTTCTAGAAGTATTCCGCATAAAAAACAATAAAAATCTGTTTGTTTTAAGAGACGACCTTAAAACGCAGCCTCGCCAGCAACTAATACCGTATACTAATATCATGCATGTAAGATTTGTGAATGACGCATATCTTTATAATACAAAAGGAGAATTTGCGGACGATTCATGGTTCAGTTCAGGTGATACGGTTTCGGTTACCAGTTTAAGATATATATGGGTTCCAGAAGATAAAAAAGCAGAGCTGTTTTATGAAGTTTTAGATTCACCTTCATCAATGTTAAACTATAATTTTGTAAAAGTTTCTACTGCTAAATATACTTTTGGCAATCATTTAAAGCCAGTGAATACAGCAGCTGATGTCACGCCAGCCAACATAGAAAAAGATGTAAAAGAATAATACAAATATTTTTGAGTAAAGTTTGTATAATAAGACCCCAAAATTGAAGTCAATTTTGGGGTCTTATTATTATTTACCTGCTTTTTAGCTCAAAAATGCAATGGGTTTATTCTACTTACACGCCCATTTCCTTTTCAACTACATCAGTTATTCTCTTCACATAGGCATCAGTTTCCTCTTGGGTTGGTCCTTCAGCCATTACACGCAAAAGTGACTGTGTTCCGGAAGGTCGCACTAATACTCTACCATCGTCACCCATATCATTTTCAACCTCTTTTATTACATCTAAAATAGGTTGATGCTCTTTCCAGGAGTTCTTATCTTTTACCGGAACGTTTACCAGACACTGTGGATATTCTTTAAAATCAGTTAGTAACTCAGTTAGAGTTTTGCCAGTTCTTTTCATCACTAACATCAAATGTAAACCTGTCAACATTCCGTCACCTGTATTATGATAATCACTCATAATCACGTGACCAGATTGTTCTCCACCTAAATTATAACCATGCGTACGCATTTCTTCTGAAACATATCGGTCGCCCACTTGAGTCCGAACATTTTTAATACCACGTCTTTGCAACGCTTTAGTAAATCCCAGATTACTCATTACAGTGGTAACGATTGTATCTTTTTTCAAACGGCCACCATCTTCCATATAGCTGCCAAGTATATACATAATATGGTCACCATCAACCTCGTGACCATTTTCATCGACAGCGATACAACGATCAGCATCACCGTCAAATGCAAGACCAAGTTGTGCGCCCTGTTTCACTACTTCTTCCTGCAGTTTTTCAGTATGAGTGGCTCCAACGTGATCATTAATGTTAAGGCCATCGGGATGAATAGCAATAGTAGTGAAGTCAACACCACAATCAGCAAATAACCGAGAAATTAGGCTGCTGGCGGCACCATTTGCACCATCGATCACAACCTTAATACCACTAAGGTCTTCAGGAATAGTATTTTCAATAAACTGTAAATATTTGGCACTACCTTCATGAAAATCGGTGACGGAACCTAATCCTTTAGCAGAAGGTCGAGGTAAACTATCTTTAGGGGCATCAATCAATTTCTCAATTTCGCCTTCCATTTCGTCCGACAATTTCAAACCATCGCTGCCAAAGAACTTAATACCATTATCTTCAACAGGATTATGGGAAGCAGAAATCTGAACACCTGCATCAGCGCCTTGAGCACGAACTAGGTACGATAATCCCGGTGTAGTAATTACACCTACCTCCAAGACCTCAATTCCAACAGAAAGAAGTCCTGATATCAAGGCGTATTCCAACATCTGCCCAGAAATTCTCGTATCACGAGAAACCAAAACTTTGGCCTGTTCTTCTTTAGACTTGTTTTTTGTTAAGACGTAACCACCGTCTCGCCCTAACTTAAATGCCAACTCAGGAGATAGATCTTGATTAGCGACCCCACGTACACCATCAGTGCCAAAATATTTTAACATTACTAAACAACCTTTCTTTCTTATTTATCAACATTTTGTGTGTCTTTTGTATTTTCTACCTTTATATCAACATTGATTTGCCTTGGATTCGATTTAACTACACCGTCAGGTAAATTGAAAGTAATAGTTTTGGTAGCAGAAACGTTAACAGAACCTAAATCAACGGGAACTTTCAAGCGCTTAACTTTAGCCAGAGCATCTTCATTGCCATATAAAGTTACGTATTTGGTTTTAGCAGTCAGTGAATAAATTTTATTTGTTTTTTCATGTTCTGGTTCAAGCTGAACTTTTACTACTTTTTTTGCCGTTGTGATAGGTATTGTTACTTTAGCAGTTGCAGGATCAATTATTACATTCAACTGTCTTCCCTTATTATCTACTGCAATCAAGTTTACCTGTCGCTCATAAGTGTGATCAATACCATTAGGTAAAACCACCTTGGCAACAATCTGATCAATTTGATCAACTTCTGAGCGAGCCCCGGTTACCTCCACCTGTTGCGGGTAAACGCTGGAATGACCTCTCTGATAACCAGGAGCTACAGCACCTTTATTATACTCTATTTGTACAGGCATTGTAGTTGACTTACGTCGCTGAATGTCGACAGTAACATTTCGCGGCTTAACTGAATAAGATATTTGCTTATTAATACCATTAATATGAATTTTGACATTATGCTTACCAATGCTTTTTTTCGTCAAGTCAATGTAAGCTCTAAAATTTTGAGTATTAATAGTAGAAGTAACAAGTGCTGTAGACCCTTCCAAAGTAACACTAACTCTTTCGGGATAGCCCACAACGTAATACTTGTCCGTATCAACTGAAACCTGCAACGGTACTTTGATTGTTTCAGTCTTATTAGCAGTTTGCTTTGTCTTTTCAGTTTGTCCCTGAGATAAAAATCCTTCTTGGGTGGAATTGACATAAATAACCAATAAAACTGCAATTAAAAGGGAGACCAGCCTGATAAACCAAGATTTTTTCCAAAATTCTTTCATCGGTCAGCACCCCATTTCCATATTTTACGGATAATTTTTTGGTACCATTTATCATTATCATTTTTCTTTGGTACCAATTCAGCATTAAGATATTTTAGATATTCATCCCGAGTCATATCGACCATAAAGCGACCGTTACGGGTAATTGTTACCCCACCTGTTTCCTCGGATACAACGACGGTAATTGCATCTGTCACTTCGGAAATACCAACAGCAGCTCGGTGACGGGTCCCCAACCTTTTAGGAATCATACTATTATCTGAAAGTGGTAAATAAGCAGCTGCCACTGCAATTTTGTGATCCTTGTTAATAATCACGGCACCATCGTGTAAAGGAGTATTAGGAATAAAAATGTTAATTAATAATTCTCCTGTGACATCGGCGTTAAGCTTGATTCCAGTTTCGATATAATCCTCTAGGCCAGTTTCCTGTTGGATAGTAATTAATGCCCCAATTCTTCTTTTCGACATATATTGAATGGCTTTATCAAGTTCATTAATGAATTTAATTGATTCGCTTCGGGCACTATCCTCGCGACCGCCAAAAATAGGCAGGCGTCCTAAATGTTCGAGACCACGTCTAATTTCTGGTTGAAAAATCACAATAATTCCAACTACAGACCAAGAAACAATTTGGTCAATCAGCCAAGTCGTAGTATGTAGTTGTAGTATCCCTGCAATAATGCGCACGATAAAAATCAGCACAATTCCCTTTGCTAACTGGACAGCCTTAGTTCCCCTGATTAAAATAACTAAGTGATAAACTACAAACCAGATAATCAGGACATCAAGAATTGTAGATAAGTTGCCCCAAGTAAAAATATGTGCTCCGCTAGTTTGCATAAATACTCCTTTCTCTAATGTGTGAACATAATAATTGTATCAGTTTACTCATCAGGCTCGCCAATAATTCTTACCTCAGTTTGTAAATCCAAACCAAATTGAGACTTGATTTTTGTTTGTATTAAATGAATTAAATTAAGGTAATCCGTCGCAGTAGCATTACCCTTATTCACAATAAATCCAGCGTGCTTGGTGGAATCTTGAGCGCCGCCTATTTGCTTTCCTTGCAAACCCGCCTTGATAATCATTGGGCCAACATAGTGACCAGCTGGTCTTTTAAAAACACTGCCACATGAAGGATATTCAAGCGGCTGTTTATATTTACGCAAAGCATTAAGATAATTCATATCTGCTAAAATACGATTTTTGGCAGACTTTTTTAATGCAAAAACAGCCTCTATGACAATATCACCATTATCCTGAACTAATGAATGTCTATAAGAAAAATTCATTTCAGACAAAGAATATTTTTTTATTTCTCCCATACGCGTCATAACCTTGACGCTTTGAACAACATTACTAGTTTCACCCCCATAAGCACCGGCGTTCATGAAAACTGCACCGCCAACACTTCCTGGTATTCCAGCTGCAAATTCTAATCCACTTAGGCCATGATGTGCAGCTGTAAAAGCCGTATCCACAATAGTCGCTCCTGCTTGAGCAACAACCTGATTATCTTCAACCTTAATTTGGTTCATCGCGGTCAAAATTAAAACCAAACCTGAAATACCGCCATCACGTATTATTAAGTTAGAAGCATTGCCTATTACAGTTAAGGGAATCTTGTTATCATAAGCAGTAATTACTAAATCTCTTAATTCATTTTCATTGTGAGGAAAAGCAAGAAATTCAGCTGGACCTCCTGTTTTTGTAAATGTATATTTACTAAGTGGAACCTGTTTTTTTATTTCTAAACCTTTTTCGGTTAAATCTGATAACTTCAAAACCAAAATCCCCTTTTATCTAATCTTTTTCTATTTTACCTCATTCAGTTAAGACCTTCATCATATGTTATACTAAAATTAAAATTTAAAGGAGATAACATGAATTTTATTGCGATGGATTTCGAAACAGCCAACAGACATCCTGAAAGTGCCTGCTCTTTGGCCTTGGTAATGGTTCGGAACAACCAAATTGTAGATCGCTTTTATACTGTAATTAATCCGCAAATGCCTTTTGATGCACGCAATATTCAAATCCACGATATCACTGCAGAAGACGTTAAGGATGCCCCGACTATGGCCGAAGTCTGGCCTAAAATCAAAGCACTCTATCAGCCTGGGATGCTGGTTACAGCACACAATGCTCGTTTTGATACTAATGTAATGCGGCAAAGCTTAGCTCGCTATGATATTCCTGAACCACATTATTTCGTCATCGATACCTTGCAGACCAGCAAATTATTTGAACCCCAGCTGCCTAACCACAAACTGGATACAGTTTCTAAAGCTCTTAACGTGGAATTATGGCATCATCATAATGCTCTCAGTGATAGTGAAGCCTGCGCAGGAATTTTGATAGCACAAAATGAAAAATATGGAGATGAGGCTCTAAAAGGTTTGGTCTACCAAATATAAGCAAAAAAAGCAGGGTTAAAAAACCCTGCTTTTTAGGTTAGTAGCTGCAAAATATTTTTGACCCATTGTTTATATCTTTCACCCTTTGCCTCAAATTCAACTACTCGTTTAGTTGAAGACCAACTATCATCTACTCTTTTAATGGTAAGTTGTAAAAATTGCTCAGGAAGCTCTTTTTGGATTACGTCTGGCCATTCGATTACAACTATTCCCGGTTCAGACAAATAGTTAGTTAGATCGATTGAAGATAAATCATCATTTTCTAAGCGATAAAAATCCATATGAAATAGAGGCAGTTTGGCTTCAGGATATTCCCTAACAATAGTAAACGTGGGACTTTTTACTGGTCGTTTAATTCCGAGTGCTCTGCCGATTCCCTGAGTCAAAGTTGTTTTACCAGCACCGAGATCGCCATTTAACAGTAATAAGTCATGTGCCTGGGCAGTCTGAGCAATAGCTGCACCAAGCTCCTGCATTTTTTGAGCAGAATCAATACTAAGCTTCATTTTTCTCATCCCTTAATAGCGCCTGTGCAGCAGTTAAAATCGCGATATTGTAAACGTCCTGTGTACTGGCACCGCGTGACAGGTCGTTAACAGGTTTTTGTAATCCCTGCAAAATAGGGCCAATAGCTGCAAAATTCCCCAAACGCTGAGCAATTTTATAAGAAATATTGCCAGATTGCAGTTCAGGAAATATGAAGACATTTGCTTGTCCCTTTATTGCGGAATCAGGAGCCTTTTGTGCCGCCACAGCAGGCACAAAAGCGGCATCGAATTGCAGTTCACCATCTGCTGAAATTTCAGGATGTTCTTTATGAAAAATTTCAGCAGCTTTCTTAACTTTGGTAACCATATCTCCTTTAGCTGAGCCTTTAGTTGAAAAACTCAAAAATGCAACTTTAGGATTAATATCAATCATTTTGGCAGTTTGAACGGATTGGTATGCAATTTCTGCTAATGTTTCACTATCTGGATCTAAATTAATAGCACAATCTGCAAAAATATATTTCTCATCTTGGCGTTCCATAATGAAACTCCCAGAAACACGTTTCATCCCTTCAGAGGTATGGATCAACTGTAGAGCAGGTCTAACTGTTTCAGCGGTTGAATGAGTTGCTCCAGATACCATGCCATCGGCAATACCCATTTCCACCAACATAGTACCAAAATAGTTTGGCTCATTTAATATTTCAGCAATATCAGCCTGCGGGACATTTTTTCTACGTGCCTTTATAAAACTCTGTACCATCGCTTTTTTGCTTTTATAGTGAATCGGATCAACTATTTCTAATTCGTTAAAAGCTAAATTGTTTTTGCGGATTTTATCAGTTATTATTCCGGTATTACCTAATAAAATAGGTTTAATAATATTTGCCAGGGATAACTGACTGGCTGCATTTAAAATACGTATGTCGTTTCCTTCCGGGAAAACTATCTGATACTTTTTTTCTGAGTTTTGTACCTTATTTTTTAACAAATCAAAAACGCTCATTTATCTCCTACCTATGCTAAATCTGCTTGTGTAACCTTTGTGGGTAATTGCCAATCGATTGGGATTTCGTCAAAATTTTTCAGCGCTTCATTACAACGCGAAAATGGTCTTGAACCAAAAAATCCCCTATCAGCTGAATATGGACTTGGATGAGCTGATTTAATCACAAAATTTTTGTCTTGGTCAATTAAAACGATTTTGTTTTGAGCGAAGCGCCCCCACAAAATAAAGACCACTTTGCCACGATCACTCAAAGCTTTAATTGCGGCATCGGTCACGGCTTCCCAGCCCTTTCCCTGATGACCATTAGCATGACCGTATGGAACCGTCAAAACAGCATTTAACAGTAATACTCCCTGATCTGCCCATTTTTTTAAGTAGCCGTGATTAACTGGACGGCAACCAACATCGTCATATAATTCTTTATAAATATTTTGAAGAGAAGGGGGCAATTTCACTCCCGGATTAACCGAAAAACTCATTCCAGTTGCCTGACCAGGATTATGATATGGATCTTGTCCTAAAATCACAACTTTCGTATTTGCGAACGAGGTTAGTTTGAAAGCAGTAAAAATATGATACATATCAGGATAAATTTTCTTTGTAGCATATTCTGTTTTTAAAAATTCATGTAATTGCTGATATTCTTTGCTTTCGAAAACGGGAGCTAATATTTCATCCCAGTCGTTACCAATAAACTTTTTCATTACTTCAACAGGCCTCTCTTTCACTAACTTTTATGGTATCATGAAATTAATTATCGATGTGGTGAAATTTAATACATTTTAGCTCTTTTTATTATCTAAAATTATAAAAGTGAGAATTTCTTCATATATGGTAATATGGTAGATAAAGAAATGATCTGTAACTAGGAGGAGTTAATTATCTGTGATTAAATTAGTAGCTTGTGATTTAGACGGAACCCTTTTTAACAGCGATATGAGAATTTCAGACGAAAACGTGTCTGCAATTCGGGCAGCACAAAGAAATGGAATTGAATTTTTAGTAGCTACAGGGCGTGCACCACGGCAATCACGGAAAACTATTAGAGATTATGGCTTAAAAACGGGTTTTATTAATATCAATGGTGCCTTAGTATATGATGAAAATGATAATTTGCAGATTAAGCATAAATTGCCTAATGAGAAGGCACATGTAATCGCAAATATTCTTGAACAAAACAATATTTATTTTGAATTAGTTACCGCCGAGCAAATATATTCAAGTGATATCAGTAAACGTGTGGTTAACTTAGCTCGTGCACTAATGACTCTGAACCCAGGAGTAACTTTTAAAAAAGCAGTTGCAACTGCGGCTGGTAGTAACGCTATGTTTAGTATGACCTTGGAAAAAAACTTTGATAAGTTATTAACTAACCCCAAAACCGAAATTATGAAAATAATTGCTTTTGATGCACATGGACCTGCTGCTTTTACCAAAGTTAAAAAAGAAATCAAGGATGTAGACGGTGTTGTTGTGACATCAAGCTCTGCAGCTAACATTGAGATTAACGATATTAAAGCACAGAAAGGCCCTGCTCTTTTAGATTACGCCAGAAAAAAAGGTATCAAAACAGAGGAAGTAGCCGCAATCGGGGATAATCTCAATGATGCCAGTATGATTAGGGATGCAGGTGTTGGAGTAGCAATGGCAAACGCAGTACCCACTATTAAGAAATTGGCGCAAGTTAGAACTAAATCAAACAATGATAATGGAGTTGCTTATATTTTAAGGAAATTTATTAAAAATAACGCAAAAGAATAGAGGTGCTTAAATGCGCTACTTATTGGAATTAACTCAAAAACAGGAATATGGTCAAATACCTGTCGCAAATGAAAAAGACAAAATTGAATATATTATTCAAGGCAATTTAGATAATCCCAATCATACCCTGTACTTAAAAAAGTTTACTGGCAAAGAAATAGGACGGCTGTACACTGATGGTAATGGCATCATCTCTTCTTACACCATTGATGTGGTTAATCACTCTTTGGTTAAAGTTAAAAGGTTAAACAATAAGGTAGCTAACCTTTTCTATGTTACTCGCTTAAACTACATAGTTACTGGCAGTATTAAAAAAGGAAGCTACAAATTTCTTTTTGGTATCAAAAAAGTTGCCACTGTTAGGACAGTTGTTCGCAGTGAAGGGGTCGTTTTAATTTGTGATATTGATCGTCCTGAAGATGTACCCTTTATCCTATTGTGTGCCACGCTTTTTACTCAATGGCATACCACCCCGTTACGACTGCCAACTTTTCCACCCGTCGGTCGTAAATATAATGTTAATTTTAATTAAAAAGGCGCTACTTGCAGGATAGCTTAGCTAAACTGCTAGTAACGCTTTATTAGGCTAGTTTACAAAATATTATTTTAATACCAAATTTTTGAAGGAAAAGTTAGCAACTTCTGCACTTCGATGTGAAACAACAATTACGCTTTCCACCCTATTTAATAATTTTTGCAATAAATCTTGTGCTGTTTTCAGGTCAATACTGGAAAAGCTCTCATCCAGTAAAATTAATTTACCCTTAGTATCGATTAGTCTAGCTAACGCAATACGTTGAGTTTGACCGCCAGATAAGGAATTATAATGCCAATTTTCATTAACTTCAAAATCTTGTTTTACCCTATCTAGACTTGCTTTATTATAGTTTCGTCCCAGCAAGATATTATAATTAATACTGCGAGGAAACACTGTCACTGTCTGGGGCAGATAGATAATTATTGAGTTTATTACGTTACGGGGTATAACAGTAATATTGATCCCATTCAGTAAAATTTCGCCTTTAGTAGGAGTAAGTTGACCCGTTGCCAATTTAAGTAACGTGGATTTACCCCGGCCAGAAATCCCATTTAATTTATAAAAATCACCTTTTTTAAAGACATAAGAAAAGTTATGCAGAATTTTTTCTTTTGCATTAGGATATGAAAAGGTGACATTTTTAAATTCCAGTGACTTAAACTCCATTGAAAAATTAATTTTAGCAAAATTGTCATTTTCACTCTCTTCTTGTCCTTTCAGCTCATTAAATTTAGCAAAAATACTGGAAGTAGAAAGCAATTGTGCAAAGTAACGATTAATAATTCCGGCAGAGTCAAAAACCTTAGTAGCTAATTCAGCCGTGGACAAAATAGCACCTGCACTAATTTTTCCTTGAAAATGAAGAAGCCCTGTAATACCTAGAATAAGAAGTTGACTACCAATATTGATTACACCTGTAATAATATCCACAGCGGAACGTCTGACAGTGTTATGTACATTTGCCTGCTTTAAACTTTGTGATCCCGTCGCAACTAACTTCTTGATTTCACCCAAAGCGTTAAAAGCGTATAGAGTATCATAGCCGTGTAAACCGCTACTAGTAAATTTTAAAAAATTTTCGTTAGCCTGAGAAATTTTAGTAACCCCTGCTGTCAGAAATCTTTTGCAGAAACGCGGGACTAATATAATCACTAAAACTAACAAAATAGCTGCAAGAAATAGAATATTGCTATAAAGGTATAAAGCTATTAACGCAAAAATTGCATTACCGCTAAAACGTACTATTAGAAAAAAGGTATTAAGACCTTCTTTTTGAATTAAATTGACGTCATTTTGCAGGTAAGATTCATAATAATCCACTGGATTTTGTTTAAATTCATTTTGAGGAAGTTTAATTAGACTAGTAACTATGTCATTGCGAATATTGCCGAGAATATCTTGTGTAACTGTTTCTTGAATATAACTTTCCAGAAAAGAAATAAGAAACGTGAGAAACCAAAGTAAAAAGATCATTACCAACATGCTAACAAAAGGCCTAATTTTACCGGCAATTAAATAATTTGCCAGTACGGCCATTTTGGTAGCAGCCAAAACTTGCAACATAGAATCTACTAAAAGTAATAGACAAGCTGTTATAACTGCAAATGCATGTTTTTTGAGATAATGATACATTTTGGCCCTCCTTTATTGTTTCTAATGGCAGTAAAACAATTTTAACTGTTTATTTAATTATTCTTTAATGTATTAGCAATATTAACAAATTAAATTATGTTAGACAAGATACAATTGTAATCGTGCCCCATATTGGCTCAATACAATAAAAAACGTCCCTAAAATTAATAATTAGTTTTAAGAACGTTTATCTAAGTATGGTTTAAATTTGTTTATCGTATGCTAGTTTTTCTTTTTCGAAACTTAACAATTGGTCATCAAAATGATCAATTTTATAATCTAGATAATTAACTGTTTTTTTAATATTTTTAATTTCTTCATCTAACTGATTTCGTTGCTTAATTAGTAATTGCTTTCGTCTTTCTGCGGTTGAATTATTTTCCATATATAAATCTACAAATTCTTTTAATTTTTTGATAGACATCCCCGCATTACGTAAAACCATAATGTAAAAAATCCAGTTTTGCTCCTTTGTGTCATACACGCGATAGCCATTTTCGTCCCTTTTAACAGTAGGTATCAACTTCTGTTTTTCCCAGTAACGTAAAGTATCTTTAGATAAGCCAAATTTTTTACTAATTTCGTTTATTGTCAAAATTCGTTTTCCTTTAATCAACATTTCTAATTAAATCATGAATATTTCTCACTGCTGCTGGATCACGATGATCAAAAAACTGACTTTCGTTTTTATCCAGATTTTTTATTTGTGCCATTTCAGCTGGATTTAATTCAAAGTCAAAAATTTTACTGTTTTCTACCAAGCGATCGTGATGAATTGATTTTGGAATTACTACTATTCCTCTTTGAACTAACCAGCGTAAGATAACTTGACCAGTTGTTTTATGATGATCTGCAGCTATCTGCCTAATTAACGAATTAGTAAACACATTATGCTTTCCTTCCGCAAAAGGTGCCCAAGCTTCGGGTTGAATTTTATTTTCTTGGAGGAAAGAAACCTCTTTTGCTTCTTGCATCCAAGGATTAATTTCAATCTGGTTAACAGCAGGACGAATATCATTATACAAACTTAAATCGAGAACACGGTCTGGTGAAAAATTAGAAACCCCAATTGCTCTGATAATTCCGGCCTTATATGCTTCTTCCATTGCACGCCAGGAACCATAAACATCACCATAAGGCTGATGTATTAGATACAGATCTAAATAATCAAGCTGTAATTTTCTTAGAGAAGTGGCAATTGCCCGTTTGGTTGCCTCATAACCTGTATCAGATACCCATAATTTAGTGGTGATAAACAAATCAGTTCTATCAACTCCACTGTTTTTAATGGCCTTGCCTACCGCCTCTTCATTACCATAGGATGAAGCTGTATCGATCAGACGATATCCTATTCGAATTGCATCTTCAACTACATTTTCAGCCATAGTCAGGTCAGTTATTTGAAAAGCGCCTATACCTAGAGTAGGCATTGATATACCATTATTTAGTGTTGTTTCTTTCATTTTGGTACTCCTTTATCATTTTGAAATAAAGTGTATACCTTAGAGTTAGCTCCATAGCAAGGATTTTTCTAATACTGAGCTTGATTCCTATTCTTGCAGTTTTTTAACTATTAAATTCGCTAATAGGTTATATCCTTCTTTTCCAAAATGTAAGCCGTCATCCAATTGCCCTTTACAGAGTGTTGTTAAATTGCCATGATCAATCATAGCTTGGAATAGATTAATAAAATTTAAATTGTAGGTTTCTGCTAACTTGATCAGCTCAGCATTATAAACAGCAATTTCACGGTTGGTCCGCTTATTTTGCCTATTTTGATCAACAGCAGAAGGGGAAATTAAAATTACATTTTGTGGATAATATAAACAAATTATGCTAGATATAATAAGAGCCATGTTTCTCTTGAATTGAGCGATAGGCACCCGCTTGTGTTTTGCTATATCGTTTGTCCCTAAAAGCAATACCAACTTATCGCAGCGTTCAATTTTTAGGATCAAATCTGGCAGTAATGCATAAAAAGCTCCCGAATTTACTCCGGAAACTGCAGTATTGACAATCTCAATATCTGGTATTTTTGCTTTAATTGCATTATTAATACGAGGTGATTTTAAACCTTCTTTGCGAGCAATAATGCTATCGCCTGTTAATAATAGTTTCACTTTTTCTCCTTTTTAAAAGCTGCAATCACAATATTAAGATCGCAGCTTCATAATTAACGTGGGTTAACTTTATTATATTTCACATTTTTAAATTCATATGCACTATACTTATTTGTTAAAGATTTTGTTTTAAAAAATTGGTTAGTTACTAAACCATTTTCTGGATTACTTTGAAATAAAACTTTATGTTTTTTACCAGCTATTTTTTCAGTCTTAACTGTGAAAGCATTTCCGTTTTTAGTTGTTTTTTCCTGTACCGGACTTAGTATGATCCATCTACTCCCATGCATTTTTTTGCTGGACACTCGCAAATATTTTGCTAAAATGCTCTGATTTTCCTCTTGCCAAGCTGAAGGCATTTCCCAAGTATATTTCTTTGTACCTTTGACCATTCCGACTTTAATTACCTTGATATAATCATTGGTTAACGGCATATTGATCGCAGACGTATGAATATTCATGGGATTGGGAGTAAAATTGTTATTGCTATACCATTTGCCACGCCAGGTTTTGGGAAATTTAAATTGTTTTCCAAAACCATATTTGTTTTTCTTAGTTTTCGCAGCTTGCACAATTTTTGGTTGAACATTTGCAAGTGGCACTGTCATAGGTATAGCTAAGCCTGCTAATGCAAATATAGTAATAATTTTTTTAGCCATTTTTCTCTCCTGTAAAACAATATTGTGTTTTTATTTATAGTAATAATTATAAACTGGTTGATTGTATAAAGTAATTCAATTTATTAAAAAAACTAATTCCTTAATTGAGAATTAGTTTTAAAATCAGATATTTTCTTTACTTAATACTGGTTAAATGAAGGTGCATATGTTTCACCCTTAAAATTATAGTGTTGATATTTTTGCGCTAATTTTGGTGAACGGAAGAACTGGTCAACGATTTCACCGGTTTTAGGATTAGCTTCAAATATTACTTTTTGAGTTTTACCAGCAACTTTTTCATTCCTTAATCTAAAAGCGAAGCCAATTTCAATATTGTTTTCATCTATTGGACTAAAGACAATCCATTTTTTATTGCTAATCTTATTAGTGGTTACTCTACCCAAATGTTTGAAAATCTTGTCATGCTTGGTAAACCAACTTTGAGGCATTTGCCACAAGTATTTATTGGTGCCTTTTACTTTACCTGCTGAAACCAATTCAACATATTCTCCGGTCCAAGGCGTATTGAAACCGCTCTTTTTAACGGCCATTTTGCTTAACTTATCATGGGTCATACTATACCATTTACCACGCCATGATTTAGGAAACTTAAAGTCTCTCTTAAAACCATATTTTGTTTTGTTAGTAGAAATTTTGGCATTTTTAGAAGTACTTGCCGCTTGAACCAAATTCGTCTGATTAACACTAATTCCACTTGTTGCAGCTAAAGCAGCCACAACAACTGCCCAAGTAATTGTTTTACGTAATTTCATAATCTTTACCTCCCATATTGGAATTATTTCATCCTATTATGGACACGCATTATGATAAAAGCAAGCAATAGTGGAAATATTAAACAAAAAAGCCTCTGAAAAATCAGAGACTTATTTTATCGTATACAGTTAAAAATTAATCTTGATAATTTACTAATTCTAAGAATGAATCAGGTTTAAGTGAAGCACCGCCGACTAAGCCACCATCAATATCAGGTTTTGCCATTAATTCCTTAACATTGCCTGGATTTACAGAACCACCATATTGAATTCTGACATTCTCTGCAGTTTCTTCATTATATAAATCCTTGACAGTATCGCGAATAGTCTTGCACATTTCTTCAGCTTGATCAGAACTGGCAGTCTTACCGGTACCAATAGCCCAGATTGGTTCATAAGCAATAACTAAATTAGATACTTGATCGGCTGACAAACCAGCAAGTGCAGCCTTGATTTGACTAACAACCCAATCTTCTTGCTTATTAGCTTCACGTGTTTCAAGTGATTCACCACAACAAATAATTGGGGTAATGCCGTTAGCAAATAAAGCCTTGGCTTTCTTGTTAATGTCTTCATCTGTTTCATGGAAATAGCCACGACGTTCAGAGTGACCAATAATACAATAGTTCATGCCCATTTCTTTTAAAACTTTAGGTGAGGTTTCACCAGTAAAGGCACCTTCATCTTCGAAATAAGCATTTTCTGCACCGACGCGCAGGTTTGAACCAGCAGCTGCGTTTGCTAAACTTTCAAGATCGACGGCAGGAGCACAAATTAGTGCTTCAACCTTACTTGCTTCTGGCAATTTATCCTTTACAGCAGCAACAAACTCAGTTGTTTGCTTAGGATTCATATGTAATTTCCAGTTACCAGCAATAATTGGTGTACGCATGTAAATAATGTCCTTTCTTAAAGTTTACTTGTCTGAAATGCAGGCAATTCCTGGTAATTCCTTACCTTCAAGGTATTGTAAGGAAGCTCCACCACCAGTTGAGATGTGGGTAATCTTTGGAGCAATACCAAGTTGTTTAGCAGCTGCTGTCGAATCACCACCACCGATAATAGTAGTAGCATCTGTCAAATCAGCAAGGGCCTTACCAACTTCCAATGTACCTTCAGCAAAGTTTGACATTTCAAAGGCACCCATTGGTCCGTTCCAAACAACAGTCTTAGCATCTTTTAAAACATCTTTGAACTTAGCAACAGTCTTAGGACCTATATCAAGACCCATCATGTTTTCTGGAATGTCATCGCCGACAACTTTACGAGCAGCATCGTTTGAAAACTCAGTTGCTGCAACATTGTCAACAGGTAATACAATCTTACCATCAGCGTCTTTCAACAATTTTTTAGCAAGATCGACTTTATCTGGTTCAAACAATGATTTACCAATTTCATGACCTTGGGCTGCTAAGAAAGTATAAGCCATACCGCCACCAATTAAAATGTGGTCAGATTTTGGAATAAGGTTAGTGATAACATCAATCTTATCTGAAACTTTAGCACCACCCAAGATAGTAACAAATGGATGTACAGGGTTAGCAACAGCATCGCCTAAAAACTTAATTTCTTTTTCCATTAAGAAACCAGCAGCAACAGGCTTGCCATCCTTCTTCATAGCTTCAGCAATACCAACATTGGAAGCGTGGCTTCTGTGAGCAGTACCAAAGGCATCGTTAACATACATATCTCCTAATGAGGCCCAGTATTCACCCAGTTTAGGATCATTCTTACTTTCACGCTTGCCAAAGTCATTGTCAATATCTTGGAAACGAGTGTTTTCTAGAACATCAACGTCACCGTCTTGCATCTTAGCAACGGCATCTTCAACTTCTTTACCTTCGTTAGCCGGAACAAAGGTTACAGGTTTCTTTAAAAGTTCACTCAAACGTTCAGCAACTGGTTTTAATGACAATTCTTTCTTATCGTCATCTGACTTTACACGTCCCAAGTGACTGAGCAAAATTGCCTTACCACCATTTTCAATGATGTATTTAATGGTAGGAAGGGCAGCAACAATTCTGTTGTCATCTCCAATAACACCATCTTTAATTGGCACGTTAAAATCAACACGAACTAAAACCTTTTTGTCTTTTACATCAAGGTCAGAAACAATTAATTTAGCCATCTATATCCTCCAATAACTTAATTATTTTTATTTTGAAAAAAAGGCGGAAGGAAGAATTTCCCTCCGCCTTCTCTTTCACCACTTAACAGTAATCAAATATTACAGATTAAAGAGTAGCAAATTTCAACAAAGTACGAACCATTTGGCAAGTGAATGAGTATTCATTGTCATACCAAGCAACAGTCTTAACTAATTGATTGTCACCGGCAGTAGTTACCATAGTTTGAGTTGGGTCAAAGATTGAACCAGCAGTCATACCAACTACATCACTTGAAACGATTTCGTCATCGTTGTAAGCAAATGATGGGCTTTCGTACTTCTTCAATGCTGAGTTAACTTCGTCAGCAGTAACTTTCTTGTCAAGGATTGAAACTAATTCAGTTAATGAGCCATCAGTAACTGGAACACGTTGTGCGTGACCGTTAACTTTACCGTTCAATTCAGGAACAACAAGACCAATAGCCTTAGCAGCACCAGTTGAGTGAGGAATAATGTTAACTGCAGCGGCACGAGCTGAACGCTTGTTACCACCACGAACAGGACCGTCCAAAAGCATTTGGGTTGAAGTGTAAGCGTGGATAGTAGTCATAGTAGCTACCTTGATGCCAAATTCTTTTTGCAAAGCGTCAACCATTGGTGCTAATGAGTTAGTAGTACATGAACCAGCTGAAACGATCTTGTCGTTTGCATCTAAAGTGTCATCGTTTACTGAGTAAACAATAGTCTTTAAGTCATTGCCAGCAGGAGCTGAAATCAAGACTCTCTTGGCACCTGCGTCAAGGTGAGCTTGTGACTTAGCCTTGCTGGTGTAGAAACCAGTACATTCAAGAACAAAGTCAACACCGTCATTCTTAACCCAAGGAATGTTTTGAGCTTGTGGTTCTGCGTATACACGGTATTTCTTACCATCTACAACGATTGAATCTTCAGTAGCTGAAACTTCGTGGTCAAAAGTACCATGAGTTGAGTCATATTTTAGCAGGTGTGCTAAAAGTGCTGGGGTAGTCAAGTCGTTAATAGCAACAACTTCAATATCCTTTGACTTTTCGCCTAAATCCATGATCCGACGGAATGCCAAACGACCAATACGGCCAAAGCCGTTAATACCAATTTTAACTGTCATATTCTAAAGTCCTCCTTAAGAACTATGTAAGAACTGTAAACATCAATTTATTTTAAATGAGAATTACTTCTCCTTTAAAATCTTCTCTGAGGCTCCCTCATCAGTAATTAACCAGGTTTGATGCGGAGCATTGGGCATATATGCCTTGATTGCCTTAGCCTTACGGCTGCCACAAGCAAATGCAAATATATGAGGTATTTTATTTAGATTCTCAAACTGCAAACCAACCTGATGTACGCGGTCGACAATCTTTCCTTCGCCATCGAAGAAACACCCAAAACATTCGGTGACTACATGTTTTTCACGCAATTCAGATAAACGAATTGAATCGTATCCTCTACGTCTTGCCATGTCGTGAGCTAATCCAATTCCATGAATTACTACATCCGTCTGAGAAATATCCTCTAAGACATCAGTAAAGGTAGATTCACGAATTAGCGAATTGTAAGCTGCTTGAGAAATCTGTTCTGGTAAGTACAATGTTTTATATTTACCACCAGTTTCAGCAGCCATTTTCTGCACAATCGTATTGCTTTGAATAGCAACATTTTCGCCTAGAGCCCCACGACCTGGCACAAATTCCAGTTGTCGATTTTTACTTAAACTTTTAGACAAATTCCTAGTTGATTTTGCAAGAGCCTCACCACCCAGAACAGTAATAATTGAATGGCCTAGGGGTAGCAATAAGTCAAGAGCTGCATTAAGTTCTTCACCCATTCTCTCATAAACCAATTCTTGTAAATCACTATCGCCCGGCACAATAATCGTGCGCTCGATACCGAGTTTACGCGCTAAATCAATTTCTGTTTTGCGCGCGTTAAATAACCGATCTATAAGAGGAGCCGCCTCTTGCAATATCTTTTTGCCCTTCTCTGTCATAAACATGCCAAAGCTTTTAATCTCAATCAAACCTCGATCACGCAGATACTCAGTTTCTGTTCGCACATTTCTTTCAGATAGTCCTAAAGACTGAGCTACGCTTCTACGGCCTATTGGCGCATTAAGCGATACTTGCTCAAGGACAAGATATCTTTGTCGAAAAACTTTTAAGATGTCAGGAACGAGAGCTTCAAGCACAGGAAATTCCGAGTACATTAATTTCTCTCCTTCTTCTGGGACCAAATTGACCCATTTGTTGTCATTAGGTGTCCCAGATTGTCTAAAAATATATGAGAAACGTAAACCGACAGTAATCAATTTATCCATTCCTCAATCGACAAATACAGTATAGCAACACTCAAAAAATAATTCAAGTGAAATCGCCGCAATTAGAAAGTCTTAACAAATTAGTTGGTACATGCAGAAAAGCGTGCAAAACGTCAGCTCTTTTATCAGTATCAAGAAAAAACAATTCAATTTTTGTTTTATTTCTGTTATACTTGTTGTTGTGCAAATTCGGGTCCTTAGTGTAATGGATCGCACGTAAGATTCCGGTTCTTAAAATCTGAGTTCGACTCTCAGGGGACCCATTGAATTAATTAAATAAAGAGTATTTATTGCAATTTAGCAATAGATACTCTTTTTGTTTTAAGCTATTAAATTTTGTAAACGTTCTTTTGCTACATTACTTAGTTGATCTTTAAGTAAATAAGTAAATACTGCTCTCATCGCTGTCTTTTTATTTGCTGCTTGTTGCCAGACAATGGATTTTTTACCGTCAAGGACAGAGACTGTAACCTCTTCACCTCTGTTTGCTGGCAAACAATGCATGAACTTAACATCAGGATTGTGTGTCTTAGTAAGCATCTCATCATTAACTTGATACTTAGGATAAAAGATTTTTAGATATTCTTTTTGATCTAGCTCTTTATCATATAGGCCATACCAAACATCCGTATAAATAAAATCAGCATTTTCTAAGACTTTTTCATCTTCAGATAGAGTAATTGAACTACCATTTTGCTGAGCTATTTTTTCTGCTTTTCGCAATATTTTTGGAGATAATTGCTTTTCTTTAGGACCATATTGGACAAACTGCATTCCCATTTGAGCACACAAAAATAATGCTGAAACAGTAATTTGGGTTGCATCCCCTACAAAAACCAACTTCACATCGGAAATTTTCTTATCCTTAGGTAAAAATTCTTTAATCGTAATTAAATCTCCCAGTGC
Organism: Lactobacillus rizhaonensis; assembly: GCF_036246345.1. Classification (NCBI taxonomy): domain Bacteria; kingdom Bacillati; phylum Bacillota; class Bacilli; order Lactobacillales; family Lactobacillaceae; genus Lactobacillus; species Lactobacillus rizhaonensis. Next base: position 449,486 of record NZ_BTTV01000001.1, read on the forward strand.
CTGAGTAGGATGATCGTTATCACTCATAAAATTAACAACAGGAGCCGGCGAATTTTGCGCAATCGTAACAATATCGTCATGACTAGCGGTTCTCACACCAATAATATCGACCAAGTCGCCTAAAGCATGACTAGTATCTGCTAAGCCCTCGTGACCATTCTCTCCTAGTTGTATCTGCCCTGGAGCCAAATACAAGGCATGTCCTCCTAATTCAGTCATTGCAGTTTCGGCAGAGCAGCGTGTTCTTGTAGATACCTGATCAAAAATCATTCCTAAACTCTTACCTCTTAATAGCGACGGATAATAACCATGATTAATAGCTTTTTTAATTTTTATACCTAAATCAGCTAAAAATTTCATTTCGTCTCTTGAAAAGCCACAAGTATCAATAAAGTCTCTTTTAACCAAAAAATCCTCCTTTTAGTATTCTCTATTTTTCTTGTCGCGTACCATAATACAGAAAACAAATTTATTTGAAAAACAATTACATTCAAATATAGAAAGTCTTAAATATTTTAGGAATAAAAGTCTTACTAAAATAAAAATAGCCACTGAAAATTTCAGTGACTTATATAATTTATTTGATTGCCAATTCGAATTTTATCAGTTGTCAAAAACTTTAATGATTAACAAACTGCTTAAAATAGTTTTTTAATTTGTATTACCAGCTGTTAATTCTCCACGCTGGGCAAATTCAACGTAAAGCTTGCTACCAGATGAGGACAAGCCTTCAATTTCACGCCTTACGTGAAGATGATGGGTACTCTTATATGTTCCATCTTCATCAACCTTAAAGATATAGTCATTAAAACCGATATAAAATTGGTTATGATTTTGATCGTACGTGAATCCTTGAACTGGAGAACCATTGCTTACAAAGTTACCTTTAGTAGCCCCTACCTCAACGGGAGTCCAGGAATCCCCATTGCGAGTTACTTTCCAATATTCATAATAGCCGTTTCCACCATTATGGAATAGACAATACATTGTATTGTCACCAGCAAACGTAGCATTATGAATATATCTAGGACTACCATAGTTAGAAATCCTAAAGGTCCAGATTTGATTAATCTTCATATCTGATTTACGTATTTGCAAAATTTCCTCAGAAGCATTTGAATTGCTAGAAGTATTGTTATTAGCAATAACGTAAATGTATGCAGAAGATGATCCTATTGCTTGACCATGACCTAATTTAATATAAGGACTAACTTTAATATGAGAGGCATATTTCTTAAATGTTGACCATCTCAATGTTTGTAAATTTTGCGCCTTAAATTTATTAATATGTTTTAAATTATAAGAAACTAAATGACCGTTTTGTGCACTACTTGAATTAAACAGAGCAACCGTAAAGTCTGAACCATTCACAGTTATGCCCTCGGGAATTACGCCTACTTGTCCCATCTTATCACCAGATTGATTGTAGCCCAGACTGACAAAACGAGGCTGGAACAGCTTGGTTTTTAAAGTTAAACCATTAGCTTTAAACGTGTTAGATCTTGTTTCGGAAGTATAATGATGCGCTGCGTTCCAGTTTCTGGAAGAAGACTTGGAACTACCTTTCCAAGTTGAGACTTCCTTTGGTCCGTTCAAAGGCGTTTTAGCAGCTCTTGCTATACCTTCGTTCTTATCTGAACGAACAGTCACATCGACTGTAGCTTTAGCCTTACCATAACTATAATCAACATTGGTCTTACCAGGGGTGCCAGAATTAATCTTTGACTTAGAAACTGTTACCTTGCTTGTGTCTACTGCTGTACCAGCACTATTAGTCACATAATTGATAGCATCCTTAGTATTAAACGAATATTGATTATTTTGTACTAAACTTACGTTCTTTGCTACAGAAATCTTATTTCTGGCAAAAAAGTTCTGATTAACCCAGCCGACCGTGCGCCCGTCAACAATTATCTTCCAAAACTTGCCTTTCCTAGTGGCAATTGACTGTTTAGACTGAATTTGTGCGTGCTTGAAATATTTAGTCGATGTAAACTTGCCAGATGGCCCCATTTTTGAAGCATAATGATAAACTGCATAATTACCATTACCTGCTATCTTGGTTACTGCTTTATGATAACTTTTGGCAGATATATATGAACTGTTACTCCCAACAAATAAGCCAACTGCAGCTATAATCCCAGCAACCAGCAGTTTGCTTTTAAATTTTCTTTTCATTAAACTTACAACCCCTTTTTCTATTATATAATAATAGTTTTACACTTTTTTAATTCATATATCAATGATTATTATTGTTATTAATTTCAAGTGACTTATTATTAGATTTTTAAAAACATTTAAGTTAAAATAAAAAAATTGTTATTTTTATATAAGGGAGCAGTTTCATGGGTGAAACACCAAACAATTCTAAAAAGATGATGTGGACAACGCTGGCCACTATGGCTTTCTCTATTGTCTGGAGCTTTGGCAACGTTGTTAACGGATTCATATATTTTGATGGCACCAAGGTAATTTTCAGCTGGATTATTATTTTCCTGCTTTTCTTTATTCCCTATGCCTTAATGGTCGGTGAACTTGGATCAGTTTTTAAAGACTCTGAGGGTGGCGTTGCTTCCTGGATTAACGCTACTATTGGACCAAAATGGGCTTATTATGCTGGCTGGACATTCTGGGCAGTACACGTGGTTTATATTTCCAGTAAGGGTACAACTGGCTTAAGAGGGATGGCTTGGGGCATTTTTGGTAATACTAAATGGTACGATAGTTTGCCAACTGCCTGGACACAATTAGCCACATTGGCAGTATTTTTGTTCTTTTGCTGGGTAGCCAGCCGTGGTATTCCAGTAATTAAAACATTATCAACAATTGCTGGAACTTCCATGTTTATCATGTCAATTTTGTTTATTATTATGATGTTTGCGGCACCGATGATTAATCCGCATGCTAGTTTCAACAGCATAAACTGGAATTGGCAAAACTTTATGCCAGATTTCAACATGAAGTATTTCACTTCACTTTCAATTTTGGTATTTGCTGTAGGTGGAGCTGAAAAGATTTCACCATATGTTAACAAGTTAAAAAAACCTGCAAAAAATTTCCCTAAAGCTATGTTAGGATTAGCAGGAATGGTAATGATTTCTGCCATCTTAGGTACTATCGCTTTAGCATTAATGTTTGATCCTAAAGTAGTTAACGGTAATTTGAATGAATACATTTCAAATGGTCCGTACATTGCTTTTCAAAAATTAGGTGAATATTATGGCGTTGGCGGATTATTCCTTTATATATATGCCTGGTGCAATGTTATCGGCCAATTCTCCGCACTAGTTATCAGTATTGATGCTCCTTTGAGAATGCTTTTAGGAGGTAAAGAAGCAAAAGACTTTATCCCAAAGAAGTTATTAAAAGTCAATAAACATGGAGCTTACATTAATGGTATCTGGATGATTGTCATTCTTTCTGGTGGTATCATTGCATTGCAGGCTGTTATGCCTGATGCACAAACTGTGATGGCACAATTAGTTAAACTAAATTCGATAGTGATGCCAATGCGTTATTTATGGGTTTTCATTGCCTACTTAGCTTTGCGTAAACAACATGAAAAATTCCATAATGGTTCTGATAACTATCAAATGACTAAACACCAGTGGTTAGCCTATACTGCCGGAATTTGGGGATTAGCCGTTACAATTGCCTGCTGTTTAATGGGAATGTATTCAAATGATCCATTTACGCTTTGTTTAAATATTGCCACTCCAGTGGTATTATTCCTACTTGGTTTAATTATGCCAACAATTAGACGAAAACAAGAGAAAAAATAAGCTAAATAATACTTAACCGCCTAGCAATAGGCGGTTTTTTTACATAAAAAATGCTATACTCTAATTAATTGAGGAGATGAGAATCATGCCTAATTTTTCTGATGAAGCAGGAAGTCTGCTACGTAGCCATCACTTAAAAGTAACTAAACCACGCTTAAAAATACTTGAATATTTAATGGTACATCATAATCATCCCACTGCTTCAACGATTTTTACAGCAATCAGTGGAGATAAGCCAGCTTATCGTGCCACCGTTTATAACAATCTTAACAAACTAGTAGACGCGGGTATCATAACTGAAATAAAAAATGGTGATGATTCTCTGCACTATGACTACTTTGTAAAGCCACACTTTCATATTATTTGTAAAAAGTGCGGTAAAATTGCTGATGTTTATTATCCTGACTTTGGTAGAATTGAAGGGCAGATGAGAAATGAGGCAGATAAACAAACAGGTTTTGTCACTTCTTCAAGTCACGTTGAAATCTACGGCCTTTGTCCTGACTGTCAAAACAAAGAAAAAAAGAGCTAAAAGCTCTTTTTTAAATCAATTAAAATACCTAAAAAGTAACAATTAAAAGTAATTTATTTGTCAGTTTTTAAATAATTAAAAGCTTCATTATTTTTCGTAAATTTAGAACCCTTTCTTCCGAATAACTTAAATAAAATATCTTCCATCGCCATTTTAGCGTCTGGATTGTCACCATCTGGGCTGAACATATTATACTCTTTATTTTTATTTACACTGGAATTACTATTTTTTTTACGTATATAAATGTGTACATGATCACGAAGCCTTCTAAGTTTATGTATTGTACAAAAATCTGCCTCAGTGAGATTATAATAATCTGAACTATTTTCTTTTTCTTTTTTTATTTTATCATCAAAAGACATTTTACGTAAATCATTCTTATCAATATAAGAGCATAGATGAAAATGAAAACATAATTCAACAATAGACACACCTGTAATTATATAGTTTTTTACTATCATAGCTTTTAAAACCGGAGTTAATACAAGACTATCATATTCAAACTGAAGAAATTCGAGATATTCAAAATTATAGAAAAGATTTGACTTTACTTCATCATTTAATGTTTTATCAAGCGGGTCCGAAAGTTTAAAGTAATTTTTTTTGACTTTTGGTGTCCATCTTTCACTTGAACTCAGACCACTACCATCTTTATGCTTAGCTGAATTTAAAAGACTATAAAAACTATCGTCAATATTCATTTTTTCTCCCTCTATAAATAAAAATCAAAACAAGTATGTTTAGATACTAAAAATAAATATCTACATAATCATCTATCACCAAGCTCATTATGTATTTTATTTTTCACTTCTGAAAGTTTAGAATAATACTCTGGAAAAACTGATTCCAAATATTTATCATCTTTTTTTAAAAATAGAACCTCGCTGTTAGGAAACTTGACGAGAAGAGATTTAATTTTCTTCCATTCGGATGAATATTTCCTTTTATTAATGTTGACATCAGACTTTAGGCTTACCAAAGCTGTAGTAAATGGCTGATAATCAGAAACAAATAAAAGATGGGTTTGGTTTAATTGATTTCTAATTAAGTATTCCATTGACTTTTTTAATGCTTCTAAATTCATTTTGTATCCAGATTCACCGTTTTCACCATGTCCCTGTTTTGGTATTACTCTATCCTTGTCTTTACGATCAATTATGTAAGCCCATGCACATTTCGTGATACTATTTAACTTTCTATGAGAATTTTTGTGCATACCTTGAAGATAAATGATGGTATCAAAATTTCTATTTTCTGAGTTTATATTAAAATAACGCAAAATTAACCTTCCTTTAAATATTCTACAATAATATAATTGTTAAAAAAGACAAACAATATAAAATTTAGATAAAACTTTTTACTTGTTTTTAAATGAACTCTTCTTTTCTAAAAAATAATATACAGGTCTACTATTAAAACTATATTAATAATATAACTTATTTATATACTTGTAAATACTAAATTTTTCGTTGAACTAAAAAAGAGCCTTTCAGCTCTCATTTAAAAATATTTATTTTATTTAATATTCATGCTTACCAATAATTCAGCTCTTTGTGCAAGGTTTACATACAATTTATTATCACTAACTGATAAACCTTCAATTTCACGACCGGTATCAAAAGAATAAGTATCTTTTAATTTGCCATCGCGGCCAATCTTAAAGATTAAGTCATTGAATGCCAGGTAAAAGTTCTTATTCTTGGTATCATAAGTAAATCCTTGAACAGGTGAATTATTATTAACAAAGTTGCCGTCAGTTTTACCGACTAATTTTGGATACCAGTTATCCCCAGTACGAGTGAATTCCCAATATTCATAACAATTATTGGCAGTATCATGGTAAACAGTGTACATATCCTTATCTGATACAATTACACCATTTTGGAAATAACGATTACTCTTGCCATCATCAATCCAAGTTTTGATTGTCCAAATTTTGTTAATTTGTAAATCACTCTTACGGATTTGAAGTAATTCTTCAGAGTCATTAGTGTCATTTAATGTATTGTCATTATTTAACACATAAATATACTTATCACTTGCGCCCAATGCTTGACCATGACCAATTGGAATATATGGACTTACCTTGATGTTTTTAACATAACTGTTAAACTTCTTTTGCGACATATCAAGTAAATGTTGCGCATCAAACGGGTCAGTTAAAGTATTCAGATCATAACCAACAATATGACCAGATACCAAATTTGTGTGGCTTAAAAGACTAGTATATGCCCAGCCATTAGAAACGGTAACACCTTCTGGAATGTGACCAACACGGTTAATATTATCATCTGATGGATCAGCTACACTTAGTAAAACTGGTTGATATAATCGTGTTTTTAAGGTCAAATCACCACTAGTCAAAGTATGTTTATTGGTTTCAGGCGTGTATTCTGTTGGACTAATATAATTTAATGATGAACCGTAATGGGTTTTCCAAGCCTGATAGTCATTGGTACCAGGTTGCGCCGGGAAGGAGGTAACGGTATTTGCATCAACCACTCCTTCTTTTTTACTTTTTCTAACAGTTATTTTAACTGTAGCAGTCGCATCTCCATAAGTATATTTAACTTTATATGTCTTAGGAGTTCCGCAATTAATGCTATCTTTTGAAACAGTTACTTGACTATTGTCAATCACCGTACCCATGCTGTTAGTAATATAAGAAATAGCATCTCTCGTAGGGAAGTTATAGAACTCATTGCGCACTAGAGATATAGTTTTAGGAACTGCAATTTGGTTTCTGGCAAAGTAACGTTCATTAACATACCCTACTTGTCTGCCATTAACATAAATGCGCCAGTAGCGATACTTTTTAGTTTCAATCAACTGATCTGATTGAATATGACTATAACGAAAGTTAATACCGTCAGCTACTTTTGTGCTAACCTTCCCGTCATTTACTTCTTTCCAGACCTTATAATTTTTGTTGCCCGCAACTTTGGTCATCATAGAAAAACCAGTAACAATTTGTTTAGGCTTAGGCTTTTTAGTATTAGTGTCGTCTGTCCCAGTTTGATCAGATTTACCTGTTTGATCATTAGTGGCATTATTATCATTATTTACATCAATTGAGTTGTTCGATGACTTGTTGCTGTCATCTTGAACTGGCGGTTGAGCGCTATTCGAATCTGCCGCAACTGATGTAGTTGACAAGCCGGTACAAACTAGTAATCCGACAACCAATGTCAGTAAATATGGTAATTTTTTCTTATAAAGCTTCAAAATATATCCTCCAATATTTAGTTTACCTTTAAATTATATAATAAAACCCTCACTAAAAAGAATACAAAATTAATACACTTTCATTGACAGCAGGTAATGTAAGTGATTTAATTAGCACTGTACTTGATAGAGTGCTAATTATATTTAGGAGGTAGAAAGATGCTTGTACCTACAGTTATTGAACAAACTGCACGTGGCGAACGCGCATATGATATATATTCACGTTTATTGAAAGACAGAATCATCATGCTTAGCGGCGAAATTAACGATGATATGGCCAATTCAATTATTGCACAATTACTATTTCTTGATGCTCAAGACAACACCAAGGATATTTCACTTTACATTAATTCACCGGGTGGTGTGATTACTTCTGGTTTGGCGATCATGGATACCATGAACTTTATTAAATCGGATGTTTCAACTATTGCCATCGGCATGGCAGCCTCTATGGCTTCCATTTTACTGACTAGCGGAGCAAAAGGTAAACGTTTTGCATTACCTAACTCAACTGTTTTGATTCATCAACCTTTAGGTGGTGCACAGGGTCAGCAAACAGACATTCAAATTGCTGCTAATGAGATTTTAAAGAGTCGTGAAAAAATTAACCGGATCTTACATGAAACTACTGGTCAACCTTTAGAAAAAATTCAAAAGGACACTGAGCGGGACAACTACATGACCGCACAGCAAGCAAAAGACTATGGCTTAATCGATGAGATTATGGTTAACCAAAAGAAATAAATTTATTGCTAAGTGAAAAAGGAAGTTAAACAATTTGTTTAACTTCCTTTTTTATTTGAATAGATATCTATATTTCGTGATTCGCTTTAATTTACCATACCATCCGTGCTTTTACCTCGAGACTGATACTGATCAATAATTCCCAATTTCTTAAAAATTGCTTGTTTATAAGCTATCTCAGCATTCCATTCCACTGTTTCCAAAACTTGAGCTGCTGCATGCAAATCTGTTTCAGTAATTAAAACTCCATGACTATTTAGCAGAAAAATATTTTCTTTAGCGCCAGTACCAAGTTTCACTAGCTCATCATGGACTAAATCAGCGAGTTCTTTACTACATGCTTCACGATATGGTAAACACTTAATTTTTCCAAGAGGTACATTAAAAGATGTAATTTCTGTTAAGTTAGGCATGTCCTGGCCTAATGTAGCCCAAAACATACATTTTGGTGCATGAGAGTGATAAACTACTCTAATGTCTTTATTTGCCTCATATGCTCCAATATGCATATTGATTTCTCGTGTTAGCCGACCCTCTCCCGCTAGTTTTTTACCTGTTTCTAAATCAATAACTAAGATTTGAGAAGCATTTAGCTTTGAGAACCATGCTTCAGACATAAAAGTAGGAGTCATCAACAAATAATCATGGTTAGCATAATATGTCTGATTGTCATAAGAGAATGTTTCATCTGGCGTAATTTTGACAGAGATGTTTCCTCCAGCAATATTTGTTAATTTGCGATTAAACATTTCACGAGCGACTTCAGCTATATCTTTACGTTCATTTTCGAAAGGAAGCCTTTCTTTAGTTATATTATAGTTTTCAATCATCTAATTTATCTCTTTTCCTTAATTTATATTGTTCACGTTTTTTATACGCAGCTCGATATCTAATTTCTTGTTGACGGTTATATTTTTCAAAAATTATTGGATCTCCATATTTAGCTATAAAAAGTCCAAATAGAATTACACTTATACAACCGAAAATATTTTGAGTAAAAATTGCTTCAATTGTTAAGATGACATTTATGAATAAAGCAAATGACCACCATATTTTTTGTGATAATTTTGAATTTGAAGATTTATCTTTCATTTAACTTCTCCGCATTACCTGGTAAAGTTTGAAAAATCCACATCATTAATATCATTAATTGAGAATTTATCCTTAGTAGATGCACTTATAATATGTTTATGAACATTTTCGAAATTCATACCATCAATGCTGGAAACAGACCACGTATCATTTCCTTTAGTAATATCTGTGGCTTCTGAAACATTTTCTACATTATCAACTGTACCCGTATTTAAGGCATAACGTTTACTAGGTAAAGCAATTTTATTTTGATCTTTGTAAAGCCAAATAAAAATCAATAACCATACCAAAGCAGCTGCAATTGCCCACCATTTACCATTAAATGCCTGTGCAAAGAATAATCTAAAATCTGGTCCTTCAAAAGTTGACCAAGATAATTGTTGACCAGGATTAACGTGTACTGCTCCTGTAGATTTTGCGAGATTTGTGATTACTGGAGCAAAATAAGTAGCTCCGTATAAGAAAATTGGCGTAGTAATAATGCCTAATGTCAACATTCTCCATAAATTAGCTCCAGTTAGTAATAGGGCTGCAACTACAAACGAAAGATTGATTATTCCAGCAAATGGTAAGACAGTGTTGCCCGGTAATACCATAGCCATGATTAGCATTACCGGTACTAAAATAATTACTGTTACCCATAACTCATTTCTTCCTGCAAGAATGGGCCAGTCTAATCCAATAAATACTTGCCGACCTTTGAAGTGTTTTTTCATCATCTCATTCATAGCATTAGCAATCGGGTTCAAAGCTTCCATAAATAATTTGGAAATCATGGGAAACATTGTCATAGCTGCTGAAGCTTCGATAGCAAGTTTTAAGGATCCTGAAAGTGAATAGCCAGCCCCAAATCCTAATAGCACACCAATAATTGCACCCATTACAGAATTATCAGCAAAAATACCAATTTTCTTCTGGATAGCATTAGCATCAGCTGGTTTATTCATTATTGGAATAAAATCTAGCAGTTTATTAAGTGGCATAAGTACAACTGCAAATAAGGTTACGAAATGAGGAACAGTAACTCCCGGAATTCCAGTCAGGTCTTGAATGTGCCTTTGCCACATGTCCCCTGCTTTTAGTTCTAAGACGATCTGAATGCCTGCAACAATAAACCCATAAATGGCGTTATGTGTAAAGTATAAGACTACTACATAAGTGAAAATCTTGTTCCAAACATTCCACATATCTACGTTCAAAGTTTTTGTCCAATTGAAAGTTAACATTATGAAATTGATTAGTAACAAAAACGGGAAAAATAAAAATGCTGCTTTGTATGACCAGGTAATCGCAGCTACGCCAGGCCATCCTTGGTCGATAGCGTTAAGACTTAAATGCAACATCTTTGACATTGCTTTGGCAGCCGGTGAAATTGAATCAGTCATGTAATTAACAACCAAAGTCATTCCACTGAAGGCAACACCTAAAGTAAGGGAAGCTTTAACGGCCTTGCTCAATTTTAATCTGGCTATCAAAGAAATGACAAACATAATCAATGGTACAAAAACGGCTGCACCCAAGTTAAGGACATAGTTGACTATGTTTTTTAGTATTTCCATTTAGAATCACTTCCTTTCTTTATGACCTGCTTTTTAATGTCATCATGGCATTAACTAGTTCTAAATAAGTATTGTCACCTTTTGATCCTGTCAAAATATCAACACCATTAACTTCCGGAATACCTTCTTTTTTGCATATGTCATGAATTTCAGGTGTGGGCTTTGCTAGCCATACATAAATATCATAATTAGGTAACACACTAGGTAGTTGCTTAAAATCTGTTGCTTCAACATCAACTCCCTTTACCGAATGATCCTCTAAAAATGACTTCACTGTCCCTACAACAGTTTCACTAGTAGCAATTCCACTTCCACATGCAACGACAATTTTTAACATGACAAACTCCTTTAAAATCGATCTCTTAAAAACTCATAAACTTTATCAGGTTGTGACAATCCTTTAAATGAGTTGACAAAGCTTTTATCATTCATTAATTGCATAAATCTTTGTAATAACTTGACTTGCAAATCCTGCTTTTCTTTGACAATTCCTAAAAAGAAAAAATATTGACTTTTCATATCTTCATTAGTCCCCATTTGTTTCATGTTGATTTGAGAAGTGGTTTTCACAACAGCTATAAATGCCTTTTTTACATTTTCTGGATTAGCATGTGGTAAAGCAATAGGTAAATACTGCGTATTTAGCCCAGTAGGAAATTCTTTTTCTCTTTCAGTTAAAGCCTTAAAATAACTTGTCTCCACTACATTAGCACCCTCAAGCCTATTTGCTATCTTTTGATATAAATCCGTGCAACTATCTGCATGAATATTCCAAAAAACAAGATCATGGTCAAATAAATTTGCGTAACTACTCATTGAATCCTCCTTTTGTTCATTTGTTCGAACTTTTATGAACTTTATATTTACAATAAGATTATAAAACGCTTCCAATATCATTTCAAGAGTTTTTTTAAGCAAATATCATTATTTGTTCAAAAATGTTCAAGTTTTTAGTTAACATAGACAAAAATTTATATATAAGTATTTATGGCTTGTAAAAGCTATAATTAATTTTGTTAAGATACTTAACTTGATAACCTTACTGGGATATGAAGGCTGAAAAACTTTAATATCTTCATATTTAGTTTCTTTTGTTAATATGTTATTTTTATTATTGAATAACTGGGGGAATTTATGTTGAATGTTTCAAAAGCAGATCGATTACAGCAAATAATCGAAATTTTAGCTAAAAATAAGAGAATTAGTACTAAAAAATTACAAGAAAAACTTGGAATTAGTATTTCAACATTGAGAAGGGATCTTATGAGTTTACAGGCAACAAATACAATTAGCCGGACTCATGGTTATGTTAGCTTGCTTGAAAATTCCAATGTCGAAATTGCATATGCAACTAGGAAGAGTGAAAATGTAGCTGTCAAGAATAAACTTTGTAAGTACGCAGCTGATTTAATTACTAACGGGGCCGCAATTTTTTTAGATGGATCATCTACTTTAACTTTTTTGCCTAAGTATTTTGCTGGAAAAGAAAATTTGCATATTATTACGAATAATATCAATATTGTTGACGAAGTAACACAATTAGAAAATATTGATATCTCAGTTTTAGGGGGCCAAATATCAAACCGTTCTAATTCAATTTTGGGTCCAAAAGCAATTGCTGATCTTGATAATAATTACCGCCCTAACTTAAATTTCATTTCATGCAGTTCAATTGATGAGAATGGAATATATATGGCAGATGAAAGCCAAACATACATGAAGAGAGCTGCAATAGACAAATCACAAAAGACAATATTATTAATTGATCATACTAAGTTTGGCAAAAAAGACTATATTCTTCTATCAGATTTTAATTCAAAAAAAATTCAAACTATTATCACTGATAAAACTCCACCAATCAATATTGCCAAGGGCATTATGAACAATGGCATCGATCTTATCATTACTTCAACATAATAAAAAAAGAAACTCATCAATTGATGAGTTTCTTTTTATTGTTCTAAATTTGCAGCTATATCATGAATCTTTTTAAATCGATGATTAACTCCAGATTTCGATATTGGACCATCTGGCACCTGCTGTGCTATTTCTTTTAATGACAGTTCAGGCTCTTCTAGTCGCAATCGAGCTAATCCCTGCAATTTTTCGGGAATGTTTTCTAGCCCGATTTTACGTTCAATTAACTCAATATCTTCAACCTGCTTTGCTGCTGCATTAGCCGTCTTCTTTAAATTAGCTGTATCACAATTGACTAATCTATTAACAGAATTACGCATATCGCGCATAATGCGCAAATCTTCAAAAGACAGCATTGCATTTAATGCTCCAACAATATGCAAAAAGTCGCCAATTTTTTCGGCTTCCTTTAAATAAACAATATAGCCTCGCCTTCTAGGTGTGCTTTTAGCATTCAGATTAAAGCGATCATTCATAATATGAAGCAAATCGTCATTGTGGTCTTTATAGATAGAATATATCTCTAAATGATACCGGCTCGTATTAGGATTATTCACACTACCACTGGCCAAAAATGCACCACGTAGATAAGACATTGCCCCTTCCCGTGAATTAATTATTCTTTTAGGAATTCTAGTAATTAAATTCAAAGTTGGCGTCAGAATTTCCAAGTTATTCAGTATTTCTTTAACATGATTTTGAAGTCGCACCAAGTATTGATTATTTTTTTTCAGCTTCATTTTGCGAGAAACTATCAGCTGAGGTTCAACTTTATACGCAGTTTTTATTAATGAAAAAATACGTCTAGCTATAGCAGGATTTTCAGTAGTGATATCAAGGCTAAATTGGTGCTCATGAAAATTCAAAACGCCATTCATACGCAAGAAAGCAGCCAGTTCAGCTTTGGCATGTTCGCGGTGAATCGGCAACGAAGTCAACTCTTTTTTTACGTTACTAGCATAACTGGCCATTATTTATTATTCCTTCCTGCGAGACATTGCTGCGAATGCCAGGTTGATGATCTCCTTTGCTACCTTCTTACCATCATGAAAAACCAACCCGCTACGTTGGTCAATGAAATCATCGGTAATTACACGGCAGCCTTGCTCACGCAATCCCTTAAAATCGTTTTTTACGGGTTCAATGTATGCATCATAATCATTAGGATTAAACTTAGTCATGTCAATTTTGGCGCCATTGACTAAAGTGGTAGTAATATAATGTCCACCCAAATGAGCATTAATTACTCTAACATGATCACAATCAGAAAAGTGATCGGTTTCACCAAGTTGCGTCATAATATTGCAAATATATATCACTTCTGCACTGGTTTTTCTAACAGCTTCACCTAAATTAGGAATCATCAGATTAGGTAAGATCGAAGTAAACAAACTACCTGGTCCCAACACTACAGCATCAGCATTTTCAACAGCTTCCAATACTTGAGGCACAGCTTCTGGTTCAGATTTTGAATCTGTATTAGTAACCCAAACCCTTTTTATCCGCTTATCTTTATCAGTGATTTCCTTTTCTCCCGCCTGGATAGAACCATCGACAAACTCAGCATTAAGCGTTAAGGGTTCATTACAAGCTGGATACACATGTCCATCTACATGCATCATTTTAGACAATGCTTGCACAGCATCAAAAATATTGCCGTGCATCTCATTCAGAGCTGCAATAATTAAGTTACCTATGGCATGACCTGAAAAAAATGAATCTGAGGAATCAAAACGATACTGAAAAACATCTTTTTCTTCTTGAGATATTTCACTTAAAGAAACTAAAACATTACGTATATCACCAGGTGGTACGACATTAATAAAATTGCGAATCGAACCTGATGAACCACCATCATCCGATACAGTCACAATTGCAGTAATTTCAGCATCTTGTTCTTTAAGTGCATTTAAGACAACTGGCAGTCCAGTACCACCACCAATAACCACAATCTGTGGCCTTCTGCTTCTTGTTACGTGAATAACTTTTTCAGCATTCGTCATAAAAATCACCTTTTTCTAGCATAACGACTAATTTCACGGTGAGTAATATCAACTGTATAGTCTTCAGCCAAATCCTTTGCTAATTGTTGTGCAATTGCTACACTACGATGTTGGCCGCCAGTACAACCAATTGCAACAGTTAATTTGCTTTTACCTTCTTTAATATATCCTGGTAAAGCTTCTTTTAATAAATCTAAAAATTTTTGATAAAAACTACGCGTTTCTTTTTTGTCCATTACATAATCAAAAACTCGTTTATCAAGACCGGTAAATGGCCTTAATTCAGGTATATAGAAAGGATTAGGTAAAAACCGTACATCCATTACAATATCAGCATCAATTGGCATACCATATTTGAAGCCAAAAGATAACACTTCAATCGAAAAAGGTTGTTTATGTTTTTTACTAAATCTATTTGCCATCTCTTGTTTTAACTCTTTAGGAGATAAATTAGAGGTGTCGATTATGTCATTAGCGCGACTCCTTAATCTAGCTAAAATTCGTCTTTCTTCCAAAATACCATCTAGTAAACGACCATTCTTGGCTAATGGTGGAACACGTCTGGTTTCCTTATAACGTGCTACTAAAGTACTGTCTGATGCGTCAAGAAATACAATTCTTGTTTGAACGTTGCTGTTATCTTCAAGCGAATTGATTTCATTACCTAAATCTGTGTAAAACCGTCTAACTCGTAAATCAATGACTACTGCCACTTTAGAAAAATCATCCGAATTAACAATTAAATCCCAAAAACTAGGTAAAAGCGATGGAGGCAAATTATCAACTATAAAATAGCCCATATCTTCCAAAGCATGAGAAGCAACGGTTTTACCCGCACCACTCATTCCTGTAACAATCAATAGTTGCTTTTTGTGCTCAGCCATTTTCAAGCTACCCCCTATTAATAAAATTATACCATATCAGATTTTTCATAACTTTTTTGAGTAAAAAAAAAGTTCTAATGAACTTTTTTATTTATTACCGATTAACAAAAGCTGCAATAATCTGATTAATTCCAAAAATTAATAACCAGAATGACACTAACCAAATTAGTGTTAAAGCAGATAGTGCTGGATTAAACATCAGGCTAATTGCTATCAATAATCCTAGTATATTCAGTATCAGATTAAGCCAAAAGAAGAAATTAGAAATCCTTCTCATGTGCCATGAAAAAACTATTCCAGTAATTGAATCAAATAAGAACCAAAAAGCAAAAAGGTAAGCAATTGTTAATCCAGCAGCGTCGTATGAATAAAGAAACAGAACACCAATGATAATGTCCAATACCCCTGAAACAATTGACCACCAGCTAGAAGGGATAAAATACCGAAAACGGCTGTAAAATACCAGCCAAACAAATCCCTGGACAATAGAGACAATAGCGAATAGCAAAACGAATGCATGCAATGCTTTACCAGGATGCCGCAATAAAAATAACCCGGCAATTACCATTAAAATACCAGAAATAAATGCGGCCCAATTAAATCCGCGGTTTTGTCCGTAACTAGAAAAATTATCCATTTTTATTCCTCCTTGCGCTATATTTTACACTTTATCGCAAATAATTAATACTATTTAATTATTTTTTGCACTAGCCTTTTTTGTTAGTGCTATGTCACGCTTAAGAACTGGTTTTAAATACTGACCTGTATAACCTTCTTTAACCAATGCAACCTGCTCTGGAGTTCCAGTGGCAACTATTTGCCCGCCACCTTCTCCACCTTCGGGACCAAGATCAATTAGCCAGTCGGCATTTTTAATCACGTCCAGGTTGTGTTCGATTATCAAAACAGTATTGCCTTGATCAACAAGTCTTTGCAATACTTCGAGTAAACGCTTGATATCATCAGTATGCAATCCAGTTGTCGGTTCATCTAAAATATAAAAGTTCTTACCTGTTGACAGCTTTTGCAACTCAGCAGCAAGCTTCATCCTTTGAGCTTCACCACCAGATAAGGTAGTAGCAGATTGACCTAATTTAACATAACCTAAACCAACATCCACAATTGTTTGTAATTTTCGCGCAATTTTAGGAATATTTTTAAAAAACAGGCAGGCTTCGCTAATCGTCATGTCCAAAACTTGTGCAATATTTTTCTTGCGATAGGTCACTTCTAAAGTTTCAGAATTATAACGACTGCCATGACAAACTTCACACGGAACATAAACATCTGGTAAAAAGTTCATTTCTATTTTAATAATGCCATCGCCATGGCAAGCTTCACAACGGCCGCCTTTAACATTAAAGGAAAAGCGTGCCTTAGTGTAGCCGCGAAGTTTGGCTTCATTTGTTTGGGCAAATAAGGCTCTGATGTCATCAAAAACGCTAGTATAAGTAGCCGGATTACTTCTTGGTGTGCGACCGATCGGACTTTGATCAATATCTATGATCTTTTCAATATTTTGATAGCCACTAATAGTTTTGTATTTACCAGGTTTAGTTTGATTCCGGTTCAGTTTTTGTGCTAAAGCACGTTTCAATATCATGTTTACCAAAGTTGATTTACCTGAACCTGAAACGCCAGTAACCACAATTAATTTTCCCAAAGGAAATTCGACCTTTAGATTTTTGAGATTGTTTTCAGCTGCGCCAGTAACTGTAATTTTTTTACCACTACCTTTACGCCTTTTTAATGGAACAGGAACGAACTTTTTACCAGCCATATATTGCCCTGTCAGAGATTTTTCATTCCGTTCAACTTCTTCAGGCGTACCAGCAGCCATGACTTCACCGCCGTACGTCCCGGCACCTGGGCCCATATCAATCAAGTAATCTGCTTGCCTCATAGTTTCATCATCATGTTCAACTACGATCAACGAATTACCTAAGTCACGCATCCGCTTCAAAGCAGCAATCAATCTGTCATTATCACGCTGATGTAAACCAATTGATGGTTCATCTAAAACATACATTACTCCTGAAAGATTAGAACCTATTTGGGTTGCTAGCCTTATTCTTTGTGCTTCTCCCCCAGATAAAGTATTAGCTGAACGTGACAATGTCAGGTAATCTAGTCCTACACTATTCAGAAAAGTAAGCCTATCACGAACTTCTTTTAGTATTGGCTTAGCAATAATAGATTCCTGTTCGTCCAGTTTAATATTATTAAAGAATTCGAGAGCATGACTGATCGCTAACTCCGATGCCTCAGCAATATCCTTGCCATTAACTTTAACCGCTAATGCTTTACGATTTAACCTTTTGCCATGACATGTTGAGCAAGTAAGTTCTGTCATATATTTGCCCATAACATCTCGCATGAACTTGGACATCGGATGATAGTAACGTCTTTCAACATTCTCCATAGCTCCTTCAAAAGGTGCTGTAGTATCATTAACTCCAAAATCACCAGTAACATGAAACTTAATTTTTTTAGTTGAGCCGTGTAAAATCGTTTCTTTTTGCTTCTTAGTCAGCTTAGAAAATGGCTTATCAAGGGGAATCTTTAAAGCTGTGCATGCCTGTTCGAGCATTTCTCCGTAATACTTAGAATTCTTCCAAGGTGCAATAGCTCCTTCTTCTAAGGTCTTATTCTTATCAGGTATAACCAAATCTTCATCAACTGATAATTTAACACCTAACCCATCACAATCAGGACAAGCACCAAATGGTGCATTAAAAGAGAAAAGCCGTGGCTCCATTTCTCCTACAGTAAAACCACATTTAGGACAAGCATAGTATTCTGAAAAGTTAATCGTCTTTCCACCGATAACGTCAACATTCATATAGCCGTCTGATAAACGAAGAGCAGCTTCTACCGAATCAAAAAGCCGCGAACGAATACCTTCTTTAACGATTAAACGATCAACTACAATATCAATTGAATGACGCTTATTTTTTTCTAAATCGAATTTTTCACCAATTTCATGCATATCACCATCAACGATAACACGCACATATCCTGCTCTTTGTACGCGTTTAAAGACTTCTTTATGTGACCCCCGCTTAGATCTAATTACCGGTGCTAAAATTTGAATACGAGTACGCTCTGGCAAAGCCAAAATACGGTTAACCATTTGTTCAACTGATTGTCTTTCAATTAAAGTGCCATCGTTGGGACAAACTGGATGCCCCACTCTAGCCCATAATAATCTGAGATAATCATTTATTTCAGTAACGGTACCAACAGTCGATCTGGGATTATGTGATGTCGTTTTTTGGTCAATCGAGATTGCAGGATTTAAGCCATCAATTGAATCAACATCTGGCTTATCCATTTGCCCTAAAAATTGGCGCGCATAACTTGATAGCGATTGGACATACCTTCTGCGCCCCTCAGCATACAAAGTATCAAAAGCCAAAGAACTTTTTCCAGAACCTGACAGACCGGTAATAACAACTAATTTATCCTTAGGTATTGAAAGATTGATGTCTTTTAAATTATGTTCACGCGCACCCCGAATAACAATTTTATCATTTACCATTTAAAGCTTTTCCTTTTTTCTTAATTGGACTTCTAGTTGAGCTTTCCAATTCCATGATAGCATCCCGCAAGGTTGCAGCACCTTCGAAGTCAAGCTTCTTAGCAGCTTCTTGCATTTGCTTACGCAAATCCTTTATCATGGTTCTCTTTTGTTTAACGGTTAATTCGTCAAAATTCAAATCGGCAAAACTGTCGGTCTGAGTGTCTTCATCAGCAACCTTAGTAGCAGAAATAACATCTCTGATCGGTTTAACGATAGTTTTTGGTTTCATACCATGTTCTTCATTAAACTTAATCTGTAATTTACGTCTTCTCTGCGTTGCATCAATAGCCTCCCGCATCGAATCTGTGATTGTATCTGCATACATAATTACAGCCCCATCTGCGTTTCTAGAAGCTCGTCCCATTGTTTGCACTAGTGGTCTGTAGGCACGTAAAAAGCCTTCCTTATCAGCATCAAGAATTGCGACCAAAGAAACTTCCGGTACATCAATACCTTCACGCAATAAGTTAATACCAATTAAAACGTCATACTTGCCAGTACGCAAATCACGCAATATTTGCATTCGCTCCAGCGTTTTCACGTCAGAGTGAAGGTATTGCACTTTAATGCCCAGATCTTTCAGATAATCTGTTAAGTCCTCAGCCATTTTTTTGGTTAATGTCGTAACAAAAACACGTTCGTTCTTGTCAATACGTTTATTAATCTCAGCAACTAGATCATCAATTTGACCCTCAACTGGTTTAACCTCAATTTTAGGATCAAGAAGTCCAGTTGGTCTGATGATTTGTTCAACTTTATGATCAGTGCGTTCTAATTCATAGTCTCCCGGGGTGGCTGAAACATATAATATTTGGTTAACGTGCTTTTCAAATTCAGCCAGCTTTAAGGGCCTGTTATCAAGCGCTGAAGGTAAACGAAAGCCATAATCAATAAGAGTCTTTTTACGATTACGATCCCCGTTGTACATTGCCCTAATTTCCGGCATAGTCGCATGAGACTCATCGATTAAAATCAAAAAATCATCTGGAAAGAAGTCAAGTAAAGTATAAGGTGGTTCTCCTTCTTTACGGCCTTCCATATGGCGAGAATAGTTTTCAATACCGTTGGTATAGCCAACTTCACCCATCATTTCCATATCAAAAGTAGTCCGTTGCTTAATACGTTCAGCTTCCAGCAACTTTCCCTCGCCTTCAAACTTTTTCACTTGAATATTCATTTCTTGTGAAATAGCCTTGAGGGCCCGTCTCATTTGTTCTTCATTGGTCATAAAGTGCGTTGCTGGGAAAAGTGAAATACTCTCTCTTTCACCAACTACTTCACCTGTTAAGGCATCAACTTCTACTATTCTGTCAATTTCATCACCGAAAAATTCAATCCGATAAGCGTGGTTAGAATTACCTGCAGGAAAAACTTCTACAACATCTCCGCGGACGCGAAAACGACCACGTTGAAAGTCAATATCATTGCGATCATATTGAATATTAACTAAATCACGCAGCAAAGTATTCCTGTTATATTCTTCACCCTCATGAACTGTAATCACGCTCGCAGCATATTCTTTAGGATCACCTAAACCGTAGATACACGAAACTGACGCTACGACTATAACGTCGTTACGCTCCATTAAGTCACTGGTAGCTTGGTGACGCAATTGGTCAATTTCATCATTAATTGCTGAGTCCTTTTCAATATATGTGTCTGATTGCGGCACATATGCTTCAGGTTGGTAATAATCATAGTATGACACAAAATAGTCAACGGCATTATGCGGGAAAAACTCTTTAAATTCTCCATACAGCTGTCCCACCAAAGTCTTATTATGAGAAATGACTAAAGTGGGTTTATTTAGCTTAGCAATAATATTAGCCATAGTGAAAGTTTTACCAGTACCGGTAGCACCTTCCAAAATCTGTTCTTTATACCCTTTTTTAAAGCCAGCAGCCAATTTGTCAATAGCTTGTTGCTGATCACCTGCTGGATTAAATTTAGAAACGAGTTCAAATTTACGTTCTTCTTGTCGTTTAATCATCGAAAGACTCCTCGTAGAAAAAGTTGGACAAAATTGCCCAACTCTCATTTGACTTATTATATTTTACACTCTCGAACGTATTTTCGCATTATTTTTGTCTTATTTTAACAGTTTTGCCATTGCCTTTTGATAACTTTCAGCCGCATCATGAGCAGTTGCAATATCGGGCTTATTAACTCCGACATAGGCTTTAATTACTGGTTCTGTACCAGATGGTCTTAAGGCCAGCCAAGTTTCATCTGCTAAATAATATTTTAATACATTGGATTTAGGTAATCCTGCTAGCGGTTTAACACCATTCTCGGTAATTTCTTGCTGCTTTAAAAAATCTTGAATTTTGTCAACCTTAACCCCATTTATATCTTTTAAATGCTCTGAGCGCAATTTTGACATTAACTTTGCCATTTTCTTTTGACCACCAATACCGGGCATTTCAATGGCTTTAGTAATTTCATATGAAGTACCGTATTTTTGCCAAATTTCATTGAGACCATCTAGCACGGTCATGTTGCGCGAAGCATAATATGAAGCAACTTCAGCAAACATTAATGCACCCTGCATGGCATCTTTATCCCGCGCAAAAGGCTTGAAAAGATAACCGTAGCTTTCTTCAAAGCCCATTAAAAATTTGCCATCATGTGTTTTACTCATACGATCGATTTCTTCACCAATGAACTTGAAACCGGTCAAAACCGACTTGGTTTTAATACCAAAATCTCGGGCAATTTTAAATGGCATGCTACTTGAAACTACCGAAGTAATTAACTCATAATCAGGATTCAACTGACCATTATTTTTTAAATTAACCAATAAATAATAAATCATCAACGTAGCAATTTGGTTACCAGTTAGCACCTGAAAATCACCATTTTTGGTGCGAACGCATGCACCCATTCGATCAGCATCGGGATCCGTGGCAACGATTAAATCTGCATGTTTTTCATTTGCCAATTTTATTCCCGGATCAAAAACATCACGATATTCCGGATTTGGTTTTTTAGTTGTTGGAAATTCCGGATCAATAATTGCCTGGCTGGGAACCGGAATTACATTAGTAAAACCTCCTTGCCTGAATGCGCGATCATAAATCATTTTACCTGTACCATGCAATGGGGTATAAATAATTGTTAATTTATCGGCATTTTGCCGTATAAGGTCGGTGTTAACATTTACCGTTTTTAATTCTGCTAAATAAGCTTCATCAATGTCTTCACCAATCAGCTGTAAAGTTTTTTGTGCACGTAATTGCACTATGGGCGCTGCTTTAACGTTAAAAATATCTGTTACTTTTTGAGAATACTCAAAAACTCGCTCTGCATCTTCAGGACCCATTTGGGCACCATCAGCACCATAAACTTTGTAACCATTATATTGTTTAGCATTGTGTGAAGCAGTAATATTAATTCCTGCCGTAGCGTGTAAGTATCTAACAGCGAATGATAATTCCGGTGTTGGTCTTAAATCATCAAACAGATAAACATGGATATTATGGCTTCCTAAGATTCGCGCCGCATGTTCCGCAAATTCGCGTGAATGATAACGTGAATCAAAAGAAATTACCACCCCTTTATTTTGAGCTTGCTCACCTTTTTCATCTATCAACCGAGCTAAGCCCTCTGTTACACGACCAACAGTGTACAAATTGATGCGATTAGTTCCCGGCTCTAGTCTGCCCCTCATGCCGGCTGTACCGAAATTAATATCTTGCCCAAACGCATCTTCAACCCAATTAGGATTTTGACCAAGTTCAGACAGTTGATCTTTTAAATAATCGGGCAGATTTGGTGCCTGTTGCCATTTTTGAAATGTTTCTCTTACATTCATTTCAGTAATGTTCCTCTTTTTCTAGCATTTAATTCGTTTTCATAAATTATATTCTAGCATTTATCACTATCGCTATCTGTAAAAATAAAAAAAGAATTCATTTAAGCTGAATTCTTTTTGTAATCGTTATATTTACCGATCATTTAAATCTTGCAAATAATTATAAGCCTGTTGGCCAGCAATACTACCATCACCAACTGCATTGGCAATTTGGCGCAAGTCTTTTGCCCTTACATCACCCAGAGCAAAAATACCATCAACTTTAGTTCTCATATGGTCATCCGTTGGAATCCAACCATTCTCATCAGTTACGCCCAAATCTTTAAATGGAGCAGTTTGAGGAATAACACCAACGTAAATAAAAACACCGCGAGTCTTTAAGTGTTTTTCTTCACCGGTCTCTTTATCTTTATAGGTTACGCCAGTAACCTTATTGCCGTCACCATCAATAGATTGAGTTAAGCCATTCCAAATAAAATGCATTTTAGGATTAGCAAAAGCACGTTTTTGCAGAGTTGGTTGAGCGCGTAGTTGATCTCGCCTATGTATAACCGTAACGGATTTAGCACTTTGAGCCAAGTAAATTCCTTCTTCAATAGCAGAATCGCCACCACCTATAACTGCTATATCTTCATCTTTAAAAAAGGCAGCATCACAAACCGCACAATAAGAAACACCTTTACCGGAATATTCATCTTCACCAGGAACTCCTAAATGACGATGATCTGCACCAGTAGCAATAATTAAAGCAGATGCACTGTACTGGCCAGTATCTGTTTTAACTATTTTTTGGTCACCAGAGGTGGTTACCGATTGCACATCGCCATATTCAAATTTGGCGCCAAATTTCATGACAGATTTATACATTTTTTCACCCAATTCTGGCCCTTTAATCTCACTAAAACCGGGATAGTTATCAATTGCATCGGTATTATTCATTTGACCACCATACAAACCTCGATCAAGCATTAACACTGAAAGGTTTGCACGAGAAGCATAAAGAGCAGCAGTTAAGCCACCAGGTCCTGCTCCGATAATGATTACGTCATATTTTTCAGTCATAGTTTTACCCCCAGTACTTTCTTATTTTTCGTAAGTAAATAGTACAACGATTTGCATGTTAAAGTCTAATCTCCTGTTTAGGACTTCTACCCATCATTTTAGTAATTTCGTCATCAACATTAGAATTTTGGTATAAAACGCGGTAGATAGCTTCACTAATCGGCATATCAATGTTCTTTTCTGCACATAATTCATGCACGGCCTTTACTGTTGTGGCACCTTCTACAACCTGACCCATATTTTGCAAGACATAGTCGAGGCTCTTACCTTCACCTAATTGCTTACCACAGCGCCAATTACGGGAATTAACAGATGTACAAGTCACAATCAGATCACCAATTCCTGCAAGACCACTAAAAGTCATTGGGTTGGCACCAAAGTAATTAACTCCTAAGCGCGTAATCTCTGCTAATCCTCGTGTCATTAAAGCAGCTTTAGCATCGTCACCATAATGTTTACCAACTAAAATCCCTGCCGCAATAGCAATAACATTTTTAACCGCACCAGCCACTTCAACACCAATCAAGTCACTATTGGTATATAAACGGAAATAATCATTTGAAAATAACTGTTGCACTTTTTGTGCGTTTGCCATGCTGGTTGAAGCACATGAAATGGCAGTCAAATCTTTTTGAGCAACACTTTCAGCGTGGCTAGGTCCAGATATAGCTACAATTTTATCCTCATCATCGGGATAAATTTCTTCTGTTAAAATTTCTGATATCAGTTTTTTAGAACCAGGTTCAATACCCTTCGTCGCAGTAACTATAAGCGGCTTGGCATTAGTTTGCTTTAAGATTTTACTTACATTCTTAGCCACACTGCGAATTGCTTGAGTAGGTAAAACAAATAAGACAATTTCAGCCCCTCTTAAGGCTTCGTTTAAATCACCTGTAGCAACGGCCGTTTTATTTACCTGCCAGTTTTTCATGTAATGCTCATTAGTATGACACTGGTTGATTTCGTCATTAACTTTTTCGTTATTACCAAATAAAACGATGTTATATCCTTTATCCGCAAGCATTGAACCTAAAACCGTGCCCCATGAACCTGCTCCTAAAACTGCAATTTTCGTCATTTTTTACTCTCTTTCACTTAAATAAATTATTAATCTCGACTATAAGGGTATTTCAAGCCACTGCCTTCTAGATACCATTTAGGCTTAACAACTCGTCTGCGATAAATAAATAATACTATAACCACAATCAGCAATATGACACTGAGCATTTGCGAAACCCGAATCGATCCCAAAAGATAAAGACTATCTGTCCGCATGCCTTCTACAAAAAAACGCACGACAGAATACCATGCCAAATAGAGCATAAATATTTCGCCTTGTTTAAACAGATGCTTCCTGTGTCTTAATAACAATATTATCAGCAAACCAATCAAATTAAAAAAAGATTCATATAAAAAAGTAGGCTGATAGTAAACTCCACCAATTTTCATCTGATTAATAATAAAATCAGGTAAGTGCAAGCTTTGTAAAAAAGCTAACGTTGTCGGTCCACCATGAGCTTCTTGATTAATAAAATTACCCCAGCGGCCTAATATTTGAGCAGCCATTACTCCTGGGGTAATGATGTCCAGCATCAGAAATGGTGGCAACATTCTCTTATAACAAAATACCAGTAAAACCGCCAGTCCGGCCAGTAGGCCACCATAGATAGCTATGCCACCATTCCAAATAGCAATTATCTCGCCAAGATGCTGAGAATAATAATTCCATTCAAAAATAACATAGTAAATACGGGCGCCCACATATCCAATAGGAACAGCCCACAATAGCAAATCCATGAAATCATCACTTTCAATTTGACGTTTACGACCTTCAATGATTGCCATTGAGACAGCTAAAATAATTGCCACAGCCATAATAACGCCATACCACTTGACACTTAGGTTTCCTAATTTAAATGCTACAGGATTAATGGTCAATATCATTTATTCTTATCCTTTGCTGAGTCTGCTTGAGAGTTTTTCTTAATTAATTTCGTTAAATTATTGTCAAAAGTTTTTGTAGCATTATAGCCGCTTCTCTTGGCGCGGAAATTCATAGTTGCAATTTCAATAATATCTTCCATGTTACGACCGACTTTAACAGGAATGGTAATTTGGGGAACTTCAACATTACAAATATCTCGTTTGCTTTCCTCAAAACCTAAACGATCATAATTAGCTTTATTATCCCAATTGACAAGTTTGATAACTAGCTGAATGCTTTCACGATTTTTAACAGCTCCAACACCGAATAAATCCATAACATCAATGATACCAATACCACGAATTTCCATTAGGTGTTTTAATATTTCCGGAGCTTCACCCATCACGGTTTCCACATCTTTTTGATAAACATCAACTCGATCATCTGCAATTAAACGGTGACCGCGATGAATTAAACCTAAAGCAGTTTCAGATTTTCCTACACCCGAATCACCAGTCAGTAACACGCCCATACCTTTAACTTCGACTAAGACGCCGTGAATTGTATCACGCACAGCCAGTCGCTCTCTTAAATATTCCGTCAAAATACTGGAAACATATGTAGTTGACTCTGGTGAAGAAAGAATAGGAATTTCCGCCTCATCAGCAGCTTGAGCTAATTCAGGTGGTATTCGCAGAGAACGCGATACAAAAAAGCAAGGCGTATCAGGGGTACAAAGTTTTTTAAAAACCTGCACTAAACTATCGTGGTCTAGTCTAGCGGCGTAAGAAATTTCTGTGCGCCCAAGTAACTGAATACGCTGACGGGGATAAAAATCAAAGTAGCCAGTTAACTCTAGTCCTGGTCTATAAATATCAGATACAACAATCTCCTTATTATTGATATATTGTTTTCCCTGCACAACGTGAACAATTTTATTATCACGAATTAAATTTTTTAATTTAACAGCGTTTGTCATTTCAAAATGCCCCTTTATTACTTGTCGACATCTTTAGTTTTAGCATCGCGTACTTTTTTTCGTTTTGGTTTAGTTTCATTATTTTCACTCCAATTGTTCCAGGTATAAGAACTGGAATTGATATCCGAGTGTCCATCATTATTATCATCATTTTTGGTAAAATGATTGATTAACCAGATAATGCCAATAATTACTAGGGCCGCAGGTAATATCATGAAAAAGATGTGAAATATGGCAAAAATAATACTTAGAATAACAACTGCTAATAATACTAATCCAACAATTCCCCAAAAACTCATCTAACCACCTACTCCGGATTTTCCTGGCTTAAAAGCCATTGTAAATATGCATAAACAAACGGTTGTAGTTTGCCATCCATTACACCACTTGTATCGGAAGTTTCATAGCCTGTGCGCAGATCTTTAACCAAATTATAAGGATGAAAAACATAAGATCTAATTTGTGAGCCCCAGCCAATTTCTTTTTGGTCACCTTTAAGCTCCTGCTTATGCTTACGTTTCTTTTCTTCTTCTAAGTGAAACAATTTTGCTCGCAGTTCATTCATTGCGGTTTCCCGATTTTGCAACTGTGAACGCTGTGCCTGAGAAGTAGTCACTATCCCAGTCGGTAAGTGCGTTATTCTGACAGCGCTTGATGTTTTATTAATATGCTGGCCACCCGCACCACTTGACCTGTAAACGTCGACACGAAGATCTTTAGGATCAATATCCACCTTAATACTGTCATCAATTTCTGGAATAACTTCAACTGAAGCAAAAGAGGTATGTCTCCTTTTGGCAGAATCAAAGGGAGAAATTCTCACCAAACGGTGAACACCATTTTCCGATTTCATTAGCCCGTAGGCATTTTTACCAGTAATCTTTGCACTAACGCTTTTAAGACCTGCTTCTTCTCCGGGTTCGTAATTACTAATTTCAAATTTAAAGCCGCGAATGTCAGCATATCTCTGGTACATTCGCAAGAGCATTTGGCCCCAGTCCATCGCTTCAGTGCCACCTGCACCCGGATGAATTTCAATCAGCGCATTGTGATCATCATATTTACCAGATAAGAGTAAATCTAGCTCATAATCATGAAACTCTGTTTGCAATTTTTGCAGATCGGTTTCAACTTCTTTTTGTAAATCTTGATCTGTTTCTTCACGAAGTAATTCCAGTGCTGTAGTTTCATTTTGGTAATCCTTTTCCAATTTGACCAAAGAATCACGTTTTTCTTTCAACACATTTGTTTCACTAATCAAAGTTTGTGCTTTTTCCTGATCATCCCAAAAAGTCGGATCTTGCATCTTATTTTCATTAACAATGATATTTTCATTTATAGAATCTAAGTCAAAGAGACCCCCTAAAGTGGTCTAACCGCTTTTTTAAACTATCCAATTCATTTTGAATGTCACTTATTTCCATATTTTTGCATTAGCTCCTTTATTTTTAATAAAATTTCAGTAAAAAAGAGAAAGCAGCTGCTTTCTCTCCCATCTTAACTATTAACGACTAAGATTTTGTCTAATTTCAGCTTTCATAAATAAACGAGTCACATCAAATTCAATATTTGATATCATTTCTTCAAACATGTTGTAGCCAGAATCCTGATATTCTACCAGCGGATTAAGTTGACCATAGCCCCGCAAACTAATTGACTGCCGTAATTGGTCCATGGCATCTATATGATCAGTCCACCGATCATCAACTACCCGTAAAATAACTACCTTTTCAAATTCAAGCATTTCTGAAGGATCAGCCAAAATCGCTTCTTTTTCTTCATAGTTGGCTTCAACAATATCATACAGTTTTTGCTTTAAGTCAGGAACTGTAATTGTTTTGAAGTCAATTGCATCAGTTTCTTCTTCGCTCGTTAAACTTGAAGAAATAAAGTCACGCAGTGAATCAAGCCGCCACTTACTGCGATCACCCTGTGTAAACATGTCTACTTGGCTATTAATGGTGCGACGAATCATTGGGATTAAAACATCCTTAAGTGACTTCTCTTCACCAATAACCTGCATCCGTTCACCATAAATAATCTCACGTTGAATACGCATAACATCATCGTACTGCAATGTTTGCTTACGGGTATCATAGTTATTACCTTCTACTCGTTTTTGAGCAGATTCAACTTGTCTAGTAATCAAGCGACTCTCAATTACCTTGTCATCATCATTGTCAGACAAACGGTCAAGGAAGTCTTTGACTCTGTCACCGCCAAAGCGTTTCATCAAATCATCTTCAAGCGAGAGATAGAAACGGGTAACACCAGGATCACCTTGACGACCTGAACGTCCACGGAGCTGATTATCAATTCTACGTGATTCATGACGTTCAGTACCTATGACAGATAGTCCGCCTAATTCTTTCACACCTGGCCCTAATTTAATGTCAGTACCACGTCCAGCCATGTTGGTTGCAATAGTGACTGCACCGCGTTGACCAGCATTCATGATAATCTGCGCTTCTTTAGCATGGTTTTTAGCATTCAAAACGGCATGGGGGATTCCTTCTTTGTCGAGTAATTTACTCAATCTTTCAGAGCTTTCAACCGCAACGGTACCAACTAAAACCGGTTGGCCCTTCGAATGCCGTTCTTTAATTTCATTAACAACTGCCGCAAACTTAGATGACAAAGTAGGATACAGAATATCCGGATTATCTTTCCTGATCAAAGGACGGTTAGTCGGGATAGTAATTACCTGCATGTTGTAAATTTCACGGAATTCTTCTTCTTCAGTTTTAGCAGTACCTGTCATACCGGCAAGCTTTTTATACATTCTGAAAAAGTTCTGGTAAGTAATCGTCGCCTGCGTCTTAGATTCTTCCTGAATCTTAACACCTTCTTTAGCTTCAATAGCCTGGTGCAGGCCATCAGAATAGCGCCGTCCCTGCATAACACGACCAGTAAAGGAGTCAACAATTAAGACTTCACCGTTTTGCACAACATAATCAATGTCTTTAAGCATAATGTAATTTGCTCTTAAAGCTTGATCAAGGTGGTGTACTAATTTCTGATTTTCAACGTCATACAAGTTTTTAAGACCAAAGTGATCACAAGCTTTTTGGATACCAGTTCTAGTTAAAGAAATAGTCTTAGTAGGCCAGTCAATTTTGTAATCGCCATAATCCTTGTCATCATCTGCATCATCATCACTCTTATCTTCTTTAAGAGTTTTAACAAAGCGATCAGCTCGAATATAGTCACCATTAGCCTGCTCAGCCTCGCCAGAAATAATTAATGGCGTTCTGGCTTCATCGATTAAAATTGAGTCAACCTCATCGATAATAGCATAGTTAAGTTCACGTTGAACCATTTGTTCCTTGTAAACAACCATATTGTCACGCAAATAATCAAAGCCTAATTCAGAGTTAGTCGAATAAGTTACATCACAATTATATGCTTCACGCTTTTCATCAGGAGACATAGCATTCAGGTTAAGGCCAACAGTTAAACCTAGCCATTTGTAAAGCTGACCCATTTCTTCGGCATCACGACTGGACAAGTATTCGTTAACAGTAACAACGTGAACACCTTTTCCTGTTAATGCATTCAGATACACAGGCATAGTCGCAGTTAAGGTCTTACCTTCACCAGTCATCATTTCGGCAATGTTACCATAGTGTAGCGCAATACCACCTAATACTTGAACATGAAATGGATATAAACCTAAAACTCTTTTGGCTCCTTCACGAGAAACCGCAAAAGCTTCTGGCAAGAGCGAATCTAAGCTTTCACCATTTTTCAATCTATCACGAAATTCAGGTGTTTTTGCCTGTAATTCTTCGTCAGAAAGCCGACTGTATTCGTCTGCATGACTTTCAACTTTATCTGCAATTTTTTCAAATTTTTTCAGTTCTCTTTTATCGTTATTGTATAGTTTCTTTAAAATGTTTACCATTTAATCGATCCTTATATGTAGTTAAAGTATAAAAACACATTATAATTTTACCATGATTAGCGCTAAATGAAAAATAAACAAAACAAAGACCTCACACTAAATGTGGGGCCCTTACTTGATAATATTATTGCTATTTGGTCTCAATCAAACCATAACGGCCGTCATTTCTGCGATAAACAACACTTGTACCACCGGTTTCACCATCTTGGAAAACAAAGAAATCATGCTCAAGCATATTCATTTGCAGGATTGCTTCTTCGGGACTCATTGGTTTCAAGCCAATTTGCTTATTACGAACAATCGTAAATTCATTACTCTCTTTGTCTTTTGAATCTTCCTCAGCGCTTTCAACGAAGAAATCATTAATTCCTTTTTCACGACTCTTACGATTTACACGTGTCTTATATTTTCTAATTTGTCTTTCCAATTTTTCAGAAACAAAATCAATACTGCGATACATATCGTCAGTTGTTTCTTCAGCTCTCAATACTAAGTATGGCAGTGGTATGGTTACCTCAACTTTAGCCTTATGATCACGATACACCTTTAAATTAACATGAGCAATCATATCTTGATTTAAATCGAAATATTTTTCTAATTTTTTAAGGCGCTTTTCTACGTAACTTCTTAAAGCATCCGTTACTTCGATATTTTCACCACGAACATTATACTTTAACATATGAGATTCTCCTTTCAACTGCTTATTGCAGTCTTATGTTACCTATATTATAGCAAAATTATAACAAAACATGAAAGCGCTGAACAATTTTGTTTTATCTACATAAAGTAAAGCTACTAATTTTCGCATTGGGGAAAATTTTTGCCAGCGCATCTCGAGCATGATAAAGCGTTCTGCCAGTAGTGTATATGTCATCCAGCAAGAGAACAGTGCATTTTTGAAAATTAATCGTAAAGTTTTTCTTAACAAAAAAACTTTGCTTACTTCTTAATCTTTCAGCACGATTTTTCTCTCCCTGAGCTCCTAGTCCTGATTTTTTACCCAGTACATTTGTTAAAGGAACAAGACTACCGTATAGTGCAGTGATTGTATCAAATCGTCTTTGAGCGATGTGCTCAGAAGAAGTTGGAACTGGGACATAAACATCAGCTTTATATTTAGATAGTTCTTTAACACACAATTCTTGCAGTGCAGCGTATAAAACATAGTCACCATAACGTTTATAGTTAACCATTAAATCATGGAATGCTCTGTTATATAAATAAACAGAGTGATTAATTAATAACTTTTCGCCATATATTTTTTGCCAAGTCACACAATCAGAGCAAATCTTATTTTGATTTAAATTTCCCGAGCATATTGGGCAATGCTTTTCAGGTATATGAATGAACTTTTTTAAACAGTGGTCACAAATACTTTTGCAATCTTTTTGGGGCAAAGAAAACAAATGTAAAAATGACATTTTCGAAATAAAATACTGTCCACATAATAGGCATTTTTTCATTTATTCATCTCACGAATTTGCTTCATAGCATTACGCAGACTTGAAGTATATTTTTGGTAGCAAAATAATATTAAACCCGTTGGATCAGTTTTAGCCCGACCAACTCTCCCCGCAATTTGGACCAAACTAGAAGTATTATAAATTTTATCATCAGCCTGGACCACAATTACCCAAACATGATTAAAGGTTACTCCACGTTCCAAAATAGTAGTGGTAACAAGCAATTGTATTTGTCCACGCCTGAATTTATCAACTTTTGCAATTCTTTGTACATCATTAGCATGTACACCCTCTATTGTTACTTGATTGAATTCTGGCTCATTTTTAAGCGCACTAACATATGGTTTAATCAAATCAATTTTGGGCAAAAACAAGAGTAGTGGATGCTTAGCCTTAATTACTTTGCTAATTTCTTGCATAAGTTTTGGATTAATCCGTTTACCTTCTAAAAATGGACGTAAAAACAGTTTTTCTTTTGGTACAGGCAAAAGATGGCCATGAAAACGTCTATTTAACTTTAATTGCTGAATTTTGCCCATTTTAACAAGTTTTAACAGCTTTTTTGTTGGTGTTGCTGTCAAATATACCATCCGGCCATTATTCTTAAGCGCATTATTCGCTGCAAAATTAAGCCCAGGATTTTGCACATATGGAAAAGAATCAGCCTCATCAATGATCAATAAGTCAAAAGCATGGAAAAATTTTAATAATTGATGGGTGGTACAGATGGTTAATTGCTCTAAGCCTGGCTCTCGGTATTCATGTCCATGATATTTACCAATTCTGATTTTAGTGAATGCCATCTGCAAGCGGGGAAATAATTCATTAACTACATCTATTCTCGGTGCAGCTATGCAGCACCGCTTTCCTTCCGCTAAACAGTGGGCAATCAAAGGAAACATCATTTCAGTTTTACCAGCACCGGTTACTGCATGAACTAAAGTATTTTGCTTATTTATGTAGTTCTGAACCAAATCCTTAGCGATTTTTTCTTGTTGAGCTGTTAATTTACCATCCCAAGTTAAGCCACCGTTTCTTGTTTGAGGGAAGTTTACTTTCTCCCCACTACGAATAAGATAATCACCTTCAACTACTCTTCCTAAACCAATACATTCGCGACAATATCTTTTGCCGTTCGGCAATTTAGCCCAAACCTTAGCATTGCATCGTGAACACCGATCATTGATGATAGCCTTGATTTTTGTTATACCTTTCTTTGTGCTAAAATCCATTTGACTACTAAGCCATTGACGACCAGCAAGATGAGAAATATTTTCCATTTTGTCCTCCAATGATAAGTACGCAAAAAGGGCTGATTGTTTTGAATGAAAATGAAAAAGAAAACTATTTAACCATTAAGGAAAATGGTGACCATGAATTAATAATTAAAAAAAGTCGCTTTATTGCCACTGTTATAAGAACTTTAACCGTTAAAGAGGCTGAAAGTGCAATTAATGCTGTTACCCAAAAATACCGTGATGCTACCCATAACACTTTTGCTTACACTATTGGATTAAATGACGAGCATGTCAAAGCAAGCGATAATGGTGAACCATCCGGAACCGCAGGTGTTCCAGAATTAAAGGCGCTTCAATTAATGAATCTTAAAAACGTTACCGTGGTAGTAACGCGCTATTTTGGTGGGATAAAACTGGGAGCTGGCGGCTTAATTCGTGCCTATTCCAACAGTGTCACTAAAGCGGTTGAAGCTATTGGAGTGGTTAAGCGCGTGCAGCAACAAGGCTTGAAATTTCAAGTTGATTATAAAAAATTTGACGAAACTCAGCATTATCTTAATCAAAAAAAGATTTTCATTGATAATATAGATTATGGAGCGCAAGTCACAATTTCCATTTTTATTGATGAAAACAAGTTAAAGCAACTCGAAAAAGACTTAATCAATATTTTGGCGGGTAAAGTAGAATTTGAGCTTCTTCCCCAAAGATATAACGAGGTACCTGTCACTCGAAACAACTACCATGAGCAATAGAAAAGACTCACATGTGAAATGTGAGTCAACTTTAAAATTTATTCTTTTTTCTTCTTTTTTAGTTGCTCAGGTTTATCTTGTCCCAGATGCCAAACTTCCACCGTTGGATCTTTTTTACTGCGTGAATTAATTAATTTTTGGGTTAGATTCAGCAAAGGCTTATATTTTTCACCTAAAAGTCCGATGGACTCTACGAAAAATTCAAGAGCAACTGCCAAACCAGCAATTAAGACCCACATGCCCCACATTGGCGACAATAAAAATAAAAGGGAAATAAAAGAGAAGACCAGTGATATTGCATAAATACTTAAAACAGTTTGTCTGTGTGTCAAGCCCATTTTCATAAGTTGATGATGCAAATGATGTTTATCAGCTTGAGAAACGGGCCGATTATTAAGTTTGCGCCGAATCATGGCATAAAGCGTATCAGTAATCGGCACGCCTAAAATAGTGACTGGCACAAGTAATGAAATGAAAGTGACGTTCTTTAAACCTTTTAGAGAAAATACGGCAATCATGAACCCAATATATAACGCTCCCGTATCACCTAAAAATATTTTAGCCGGGTGAAAGTTATAGGGTAAAAAGCCCAGCAAACAAGCTGCCAGCATAAAACAACCGATCGGAATATAGAGTTGACCAGTGTGCAAGAAGAAATAGCCCACAATTCCCATCGTTATAAGCGAAATCATAGAGACACCATCAGCCAATCCGTCAAGCCCATCAATTAAATCAACAGCATTAGTTAAAGCTAAGATCCAAAAAATAGTAATTGGCAGGCTCCACCATCCCAAATTTATTTGTTTGTTCAAAAATGGTAGGTTAAGAACATTCATTTTAATACCGGCAAGAAAATAAATTACTAAAGCACCGATAAAAATACCCAGCATTTTTTGTCTTGGTTTCAGCTCCATAATATCATCGATTATACCAGTCAAAACGATTACACTAGAACCTAAAAGTATGCTGAATGCTTCATGAGTTGGAAATTGATCGCGCAGAAGAATAAAAGCTCCTATATTGAAGGTGACAAAAATACCCAATCCCCCTAGGGTTGGCATTGGTTTTTTATTTACTCTTCTTTTATTGGGAATGTCGACAGCACCTAATACAAAAGCTAATCGCCTAATAAAAGGTGTGATCGCAGCCTGTATAATCACTAAAAAGAATAATTCAACAATAATTTTAAACATAGTCGGCTACTTTCATTTAAAGTTGTCTTAATTATACAGGGTAGAGTAAAAATGCACAAATTAGGTTGATTAGCATAAGTATTTTCTAAAGAAAAAAACTGGATGCAAATGTATCCAGTTTTAAATATATTTAACTTCAAAAACTAATTTTGTGAAGCACCGGAACTAGTATCAGTTTTTACTTGAGCGTTTTTTGCAGCACTTTCACCAGCAATTCTGCCAAAAACAATAGCATTTGTAATACC
The DNA here is from genome assembly GCF_036246345.1 of Lactobacillus rizhaonensis. Lineage (NCBI taxonomy): Bacteria > Bacillati > Bacillota > Bacilli > Lactobacillales > Lactobacillaceae > Lactobacillus > Lactobacillus rizhaonensis. Next base: position 485,381 of record NZ_BTTV01000001.1, read on the forward strand.
TATACCACAACCTGGATAAATTTTGCCTCGCCAACCACCTGTGGTACTGCCAGCGGCATATAAATTAACAATAGGATTATTTTGATTATCTAAAACCTCTGTTTTCTTATTAATTGTTAATCCACCGGCCATATCAGGGGTTGCGGGTGCCATTTTAGCAGCGTAAAGTGGTTTCTTTAATTCTGTCAAATCAACTTTACGACCAAATTCAGTATCTCTACCTTTTTCTACATCAGCATTCCATTTATTGATTGTTTCTGTTAAAGTAGCTGAATCCAAATTAGTTTGTTTAGCTAGATCTTCAATGCTATCAGCTTTCTTAATGTATCCATCTTCAATCTCACGTTTCAAATGGGGTGACGGTGCAGGTGCGGAAAATGCAGTCGGCATTTTATCAACTATTCCTTGATCAAAGATAATCCAAACAAAGCCTTGATCTAAAGTAGCAATTTCCTTAGCTGCAAATTCAAAATAAGTATCTTCACTTAGGTGTCTTTTAGCATCCGTACCAACCCAAATATAAGGATCTGTCCAAGATGGACACAATGGACCTATACTTACATTATTTCCGGATTTAATTGCAACCCACGTTGCAATAGGCATCCACATGTCTCTTAATTTAGCTCCGATTTGTGCTCCCATGGTGATACCATCACCCATTTGTCTAATGGACCCATATGATTCACCGACTGCAAAGTCTGGTGCAAAACTTTTAAGCATTTCTTTATTGCGAGAGAAGCCAGCAGTAGCAACAATTACACTTTTACCACGAAAGTTTCCTTTATTCGTATGAACACCGATAACCCGACTATTTTTATCCGTAATTAAGTTTTCTGCAGTAATATTAAAAATAAACTTAGTTCCAACTTCTTTAGCTTTCTTGAATAGAGGTGTAGTAATTCCATATCCACTTTTTTCTACCGTAACATGTGATCTTGCTGCAGGTTTAGCATAGTCCTTCATAGCTTCTTCATTGCCAATCTCTTGAACTTCTTCAAATTTGACTCCCACATCATTGGCTAGCCATTCATAATCTTCAGCACCATATTCAACCATAGCTTCACGCATGTCTGGATCTTCATAACCTTGACCAACTGCTTTCAAGTAATTATTCCAGTTTTCCTTAGTATCATCAATACCCTGTGACTTTTGTAAACTAGTTCCTCCACCAGCATTATAGTATCCCCCAGATAAGGTCGCATCTGACAGCATATAGCTTGAAGTGTATTCGAGACATATAACGGATACTCCTTTTTGTCGAGCAGCAATTGAAGCAGATAAGCCAGCAGCACCGGAGCCTATAACTAAGACATCTGCTTTGTCTTCAAACTTTAAAGTAGCGGGATCTAAATAACGGTAATCTTGTTTATCGTTAGTTTTAGCAACATTTCTTAAGTCAATTTTTTTATTTAAGCCAGTTGTATCGCCAGCCTTAATAAGTGCATTCTCAACAGCCTTCTCAATTGCATGAAAACTTATCGTAGCACCTGTAACCGCATCAATATTGTAAGACTGATTTTCAACAATCAATTCTGGTGCTTTTTTTAAAGCAGCATTACTAATACCCTCAGTTTCATTTTGCTGATCAATCTTAACATCTTTGATTTTATTATTTTTTACCGTTACAGAAACATTTATTTCTCCACGATTACCTGAACCAGTACCGTGAAACACACCATCTCTTAAATTTGCCATTTTATTTTACTCCTAATTTATTTTCTTAATATGACTATTACATCAAATCATTTTTTAATATCAGTTGACGCCGATAATTTAAGGCAGTCATTCCTGTCCATTTCTTAAAGCTTTTATAAAATGAAGTCACGTCTTTAAATCCTATTAAAAAGCTTACTTCTGCCGTACTTAATGTAATATCTTGCAAAAGATTGAGCGCCAATATTTTTCTGACTGTTCTTAATTGCGCTTCAAAATTCGTTCCCTCGCTTTTTAACCAACGTTGCGCTGTTCGAGAAGACACCCCTATTGCATTTGCTACATCTTGTAATTGAAAATTTCCACCAGCAATCAACTTAAAAAGTATATTTTGAACTAATTTTGAAAATGAATGTTCGCCATCAAGATCAATAATATCCTGTTTTAACCCCGGTTCCATTAGATCCCAGATAATGTCATTCTGAGTAGAAAATGGTTCCAGTAAATTTTGCTGATTAAAAACCAAGTAATTGTCTAAGCTTTTTTGAGGCTTAATTCCTATATACTCGGTTATCTCTGGACCATATGTATATTGGCAGCCAATTGAAATTGGTTTTATTTTTTTATTTGTACCTGTTCTAATCAAACTTACTAACGATATTTGATCAACTAGTAAACTAAACCTTGAATTTTTGCAATAATCTTTTAAATAACTAATATGAATACGAAAATTATCACCTTCTCTAAAAGTACCCATTTTGATAGGCCCAATAAGCTGCTCATATGACGCTAAGCGTTCTATTGCTTGCAATCCATTAGTACTAGAAAGAGCGGCAAAATAAGGAGGAACAAATTGATAGAAATTACTAACATCACTACAAGCTAAAATTTGTTTATCAGTTGCTTCTTTATCAAGTACATCGTAACAAAGTGAATCTTTTGTCCATTTAGTATTCAAATTTTTATCTATTATATTAGTATTTAGTGCACCTGAAGTTGAATTAAATGGATATCCTAAACTGTTTAAAACGCTTTTTAAGCCTCGAGATATTGTTAAATCCATCGCTAATCCTCCTACTTGTTTTGTATTGTATACTCTTTCACTAAGATTAAATATGATATTTTACGTCACTTTATGGTTAAATACGCCCACTTAATCAGTTACTTTTATAAACAAAAAAGGATTGAATTTTTAGCATTCAATCCTTTTATTTATTTTGCAATTGATACAGCACGTTTTTCACGAATAACTGTTATTTTAATATTACCGGGGTAATCAAGTTCTTTTTCAATTTGATTGCGAATATCTCGTGCTAAAACAGTAATACGATCATCTGAAATCTTATCAGGTTCAACCATCACGCGGACTTCCCGCCCAGCCTGAATAGCATAAGCCTGTTTGACTCCATCATACCTATTTGCTATTTGTTCAAGGTCGGTAAGTCTTCTAATATAATTTTCCAAACTTTCGCTTCTGGCACCGGGTCTTGCAGAAGAAATGGTATCCGCTGCAACTACCAATTCAGCAATAAATGATAACTTAGGCACATCCCCATGGTGTGCTGCAATTGCATTAACAACCACATCCGGCTCATGATATTTCCTTGTAAGTTCTACACCAATTTCTACGTGTGAACCTTCAATGTCATGGTCGACTGCTTTTCCAATATCGTGTAATAATCCCGCGCGAACGGCTAATTTTTCATTTAATCCAAGCTCCGCAGCCATTGTACCAGCTAATTTTGCAACTTCAATTGAATGACCCAAAACATTTTGACCATAAGAAGTCCGGTATTTGAGTCTACCCAATATTTTAACTAGTTCTGGATTCATTTTATGAATCCCCAGCTCCATTAGAGCGCTTTCTCCGGCTTCGTAAATGTCATCGTTTACTTCTTTACGGGCTTTATCAACAGTTTCCTCTATTCGAGCCGGATGAATCCGTCCATCTTTAATCAAACGTTCCATTGCTCTTTTCGCAATTTCACGCCTAATGGCATCAAAACCACTTAAAGTTACAACTTTTGGAGTATCATCAATTATAAGATCAACTCCAGTAAGTGCTTCAAAAGATCTGATATTACGTCCTTCACGACCAATAATCCGACCTTTCATTTCCTCATTAGGCAAATCAACCACAGAAACTGTTGTTTCAGCTACTGTATCTGCCGAACTACTTTGAATTGCATCAATAATTATTTTGCGCGCATAATGGTCAGCCTTAGCTTTTACTTCTTGATTACTATTACTAATCAACTCTGCCCGTTCTTTGACTAATTCATCTGCCAATTGATCTAAAACAAGCTTTTTTGCCTGCTCCTTGTCTAAATGAGCTACTTCGTAAAGCTTCTGCGTAGTCTGTTCAACTAGTTCATCAGCTTTTTGTAATTTAGCAGCTAATTCTGTTTGCTTTTGCTCTAGCTGTTCATCTTTTTTGGTTAAATCATCCTCTTTTTCTTTTAGCAAAGAGTTCTTATGATCAAGAGTATCTTCTCGTTGGGTTAAGCGATTTTGATCGCGCGCAATTTTATCACGTTTGTCGTTTAATTCATCTTCAACTTTTTGTCGATAGTCTTGAATTTGTTCTTGAGCTTCAAGAATTTTTTCTTTTTTAGTGTTTTGCGCACTCTGTTTAATAGCATCAGCTGCTTGCTTTTGTGCATTGACTTCAGCTTTAGCAGCATCAACTCGTGCTTTTGCTTCGGTTAAAATATGGTCGGCATCGTTTTGAGCATTCTGAGCCTTTTTCTCCCAGATCCTTTTACGAATAGAGTATCCTACAACAACGCCAACAATAATTGAAATTATAGCTATCGCGACGGGAATCAAAAATTTACTTATCATGATTTCTATCGCCTTTTTTATTTTTTAGATTATTCACACAATATTAATAATAAAGAACGATGGGACTTATGTCAAACGACATGAAAAAACCTTAACCCATTTTCACAGGTCAAGGTTTATTTCCTCGTAATTAGCTTTTGCTGTCTGCTTCTTTTTTAGCAGAAGCTTCCTTTTCTGTATCAGCAGCTTTTTGGGCTTTTTTAGCTTTGATTTTCTCAGGATCTTCTCTTTCAGCAACTGATTCTTCATCGATACCGAAAGCTTGACGAACCTGCTTTTGGACATCGTCATAGACATCAGGGTGATCTTCAAGATACTTCTTAGCATTTTCTCGGCCCTGTCCAATTCGTTCATCGTGATATGAATACCACGAGCCAGCCTTGGCTATAATGTCCTTGTCGGCCGCCATATCCAACAGTTCACCACTCTGTGAGATGCCCTTACCATACATCATGTCAACTTCAGCAACTTTAAAAGGCGGTGCAACTTTGTTTTTAACTACCTTGATTTTTACACGGTTACCAGTAATTTCTCCACCGGTTTGCTTGATCTTTTCCGCTCTTCTGATTTCCAAGCGAATAGTGGCGTAAAACTTCAGTGCCCGACCACCAGGAGTAGTTTCAGGATTACCAAACATAATTCCAACTTTTTCACGAATTTGATTGATAAAAATTGCAATAGTTTTGGTCTTATTAATATTACCCGAAAGCTTACGCAGAGCTTGACTCATTAAGCGAGCTTGCAGACCAACATGACTGTCACCCATTTCTCCGTCAATTTCAGCTTGAGGCACAAGTGCTGCAACAGAGTCAACAACTAAAATATCAATCGCACCACTTGTAATCAACGTATCAGCAATTTGTAAACCTTCTTCACCAGTATTTGGCTGAGACAAAATAAGTGAATCAACATCAACACCCAACGCCTCCGCATAAGCTGGATCCATAGCATTTTCGGCATCGATATAAGCTGCTGTACCACCTCTTTTTTGCACTTCGGCTACTGCATGTAATGCAACGGTTGTTTTACCAGAAGATTCTGGTCCGTAAATTTCTACAATTCTACCCCGGGGATAGCCGCCAACTCCCAGGGCCGCATCAAGAGCAAGCGAACCTGAGGGAACGGTCGAAATTTTGGTGTCAGCTTTATCGCCCATACGCATAACAGCGCCTTTACCAAAATTCTTTTCAATTTTCTTAAGCGCATTTTCCAGTGCAGCTTGTTTTTCATCCTTGGCCAAGACTCTTGTCCTCCTCTATCATAATTTCTTTAATTTAGTACGTAATAATTATACTTTGCTTTAGTGTATATTTGCAAGAAAAAAGGCGAACAAATGTTTATTATTTTTATTCACATTATTAAGTACGAAAAAGCTGCAAAAAACTTTTAATTTATTTTTTAAGGCCTTTGGGTTCCAAAACTTTTTGCAGGAAATTTAAAATCACATCTGCCAAGATTGCCATTAATGCTGTAGGAAAGGCGCCAGCTAGTATAATGGCACTGCCATTAGTAGCATTGGTGCCGCGAATAATTATGTCTCCTAAGCCACCTGCTCCAACGAACGAACCAATTGAAGTGATACCAATTGCTATTACTAAAGCATTTTTTAAGCCGGCTATAATAACAGACATTGAGAGGGGTAATCTCACCATATAAAGTAGTTGCAGTTTTGTCATTCCCATTCCTTTTCCTGAATCAATGACATTCTTATTAACGCTTTTCATACCAGTATATGTGTTTTTAATAATTGGCAAAAGTGAATAAAGCGTAACGGTGACAATAACGGTCATAACGCCTAGGCCCAAACCAATCATTACAATAGACAACAGGGCAAGCGAAGGAATCGTTTGAATAAAGTTTGCAATTTCTACAACAAAATCTCCTAAATGTCCATTGCGCGAAATAAAAATTCCAACCGGTATACCAATAATAGCTGCAAATAAAACGCCATAGATTGAAATCAAAAAAGTACGGTTAAATTGTGCTAATACATAACTACCATTATGGACATAATAATAAATAAATTGCTGCCATAAAGATAAATGAGACATTATTTCTCCCCCCTAAAGTAATTATGTTTTTCTAAAAATTGCTGTGCAACCGTAGCTGGTTCAAGTAGCTTGTCATCTACTTGGAAGTTCATTTTACGTATATCATGAACACTCACATTACCCACTAATCTTTCCAAAATTGCTTTTAATTCAGGATGCTCTCTTAACAAATAGTTATTGATTAGCATTCCACAATTATATGGTGGAAAGAAATGCTTATCATCTTTTAACAGGTGCAAATTGTAACTATCAATCCTGCCATCAGTAGAATAGCCTAGAATAACATCCATCTTACCGCTTTTCAGGGCTGAATATACTAAGCCGATATTCATAGGGTGTGCTTTAGAAAAGGTTAATCCATAAGCTGTTTGAAAAGCAGGATAACCGACTCCCGGAGCATTTACCCATTCGGAAGCTACACCGAAAGAAAATTTATCTTTAACTTTCTTTAAATCAGAAATCTTATACAGATGGTAGTTCTTTTGATCTTTTGCTCTCACCATAAAAGCATAATTATTAGCAAAACCATATGTATGCAAATAAGTTTGGTCCCATCTCTTTTTTACTTCACGCCTAACCGTATCATTTGCCTTTTTGGAATTCTTAATAGCCGGCAATAGAAGATTTGCAGTTAGTTCACCACCATCATAAGCAGCAGCTTGAATATCGGCATCATGTCGAATTAGAGCTTGATGCTGCATAGGAGCAGAACCTAAATTATTAACGATTGAAGTTTTATATGAAGTTTCATGTTCAATCAATTGGGCAACAATATTGGCCATAATTTGTGATTCAGTAGTTGTTAATGCCGTAATTCTAATATTTTCCTGACTGCCCTGACTATCAGAAAGTCCAGGCAAGCCACAAGCACTAGTAGTTAACATAATAAGCAAGGCTGTTATCATCAGTAATATCTTTTTAAAATACTTTTTCATGATGAATACCTCCTTATATTCCTTTTGGTGTTAATTTACGTTCTAGCTTACCCAATAAATAATCAGTTAGAAGTGCCAATATGATGACAGGAATGGTACCACCAAAAATTAGATCAGTTTGATATAGACTAAGGCCATTAAAGATGAAGTCGCCAAGACCTCCAGCACCTATATAAGAAGCCAAAGTAGCCCACGCAATAACATAAATCGCAGAAAGTCTTATTCCCGCCATGATCACAGGCATTGCTAAAGGAATATCAACCTTCAAGATTAATTGCATATTCGTCATACCTAAGCCGCGAGCTGAATCAATAGTGTCTGGGTTTACCCCCATTAGGCCCACATATGTATTACGCAAAATAGGCATTAAACTATAAAGAAAAAGTGCAATAATTGCGGGCAATTTACCAATACCGAAGAAAGGAATCATGATCGCGAGCAATGCCAAAGCTGGTATGGTTTGTAACATACTGGCAATAGCAATCACGACTTTTGCCACTCGCGGAAATTTCATTAATATGATACTTAATGGAACTGCCACAATTATTCCTAAGCCTAGTGAAATAGCTGAAATATATATTTGTTGCCATGTTTTCACTAATAATTCTGAGCCATGTTGTGCAAAAAAGGCTGACATTTTAGTTCGCCTCTTTTTCCGTATTATTTTGCGTGTGGCCTTTATCGCCCCATATTTTTTGGTAAACGACATTAACCAAACTTGCACGAGTAACTATACCGACTAATTTATTATCCCCATCAATAACCGGAATATAACTCTTGTTGCGGCTCATGATGCGACTAAAATTGTCCCGCAAATATTCATCAGGACCAACTGTGCTTAATTTAGTAATTAAAATATCACTAACGCTGCTTGCGTTAGAATAATTGCGCTGCAAATCATCAATCGAAATATAACCTTTAAGGTGGTCACTATTATCAACCACTAAAAGCGTATCGACACGGTGTTCCTTCATCATGGTTAAGGCATTAGGCAAAGAGGCACCCAAGTCAATCCTAATCGGATTAGTCATCACGTTTTTAACTTTTACGGTTTCATATTTTGCTTCAGACAAGCGCTCTTCACCGATCAAACTTTTAACATAGTCATTAGCAGGATGATGTAAAATCTCCTCAGGCGTTCCTACTTGAATCAACTGCCCATCATGCAAAACAACTACTTTAGTAGCTAACTTTAACGCTTCATCCATATCATGAGTGACAAAAACAATTGTTTTGCCTAATCGCACTTGTAAGTTTTGTACCAAATTCTGTAAACTTTCACGAGTTATCGGATCTAGCGCACCAAATGGCTCATCCATTAATATTAGATTTTGGTTTGCTGCCAGTGCACGTACAACTCCAATTCTTTGTTGTTGACCGCCAGATAGCTCAGTTGGATACCTGTCTAAATATGATTCCGGCAATTCAGCCATTTGAATCAACTTTTGCGCTTCACCAGCTAATTTTTCTTTAGGCCATTTTAATAACTTGGGTACTAAAATGATATTATCCCTAATGGTCATATGAGGCATCAAACCATTATTTTGAATAACATATCCAATATGACGTCTTAAGTTGACGGGATTAAAACTTTTAACGTTTTTACCGTTAACCAGCACTTCGCCTTTAGTTACGTTGTTCATGCGATTAATCATTCGCATCAAAGTAGTCTTTCCTGAACCGGAGGTGCCAATTAGGCAGCAAAAATCACCTTTATCTATTTCAAAACTGATATGGTTAACAGCCGGATTTTTCATTTTAGGATATATCTTGGATACATCTTTGAACTCAACCATTGGTATTTTTTCTCCCATAAATTTTCCTCCTTTTCAATATTTCCTTAATTTAATCCTAACAAGTAAATGAAGCATAATCAACAATTGACCATTTTACGCCCTTTTTTATATTAAAAAGAAGCACAAAAAAAGCACTACCTTACAGTGCTTTTTAATAAAACTAAATTTTTCTTTAATTTACATTGAACCTTCAAAAACATCCCATGAACTGTGGAAATAATCCCAGCCAGAATAGATAGTAAAAATCAGTGCAATATAAAGTAAGATAGTGCCTATATGATAAAAGTCACCAATTAACAAAAAGATAATTGAAAGCATTTGACATGTCGTTTTGATTTTACCAGGCATAGCTGCAGCCATAACTTGCCCTTTATTCTCAGCCAAAATCAAACGCAATCCAGTTACAGCCAATTCACGACAAACAATTATTGCTACAACCCATGCTGGAGCAAGTTTTAAAGAAATTAACATTATAAATGCGGTCATAGTAAGCATTTTGTCAGCCAAAGGGTCCGCAAACTTTCCAAAATTTGTGACCAAGTTGCGTGATCTGGCAATATGACCATCAAACCAATCAGTTGCAGAAGCAACTGCAAATACAATCGCAGCTATTACCAATCTCCAATAAACAGTAGTACCAGCAACTTTAAAACTGGCATCGCCACCAAAAATGACAATTAACATGAAAACCGGAATCAATAATATTCTAAAAACCGTTAACTTATTAGGCAAATTCATTCTTAACTTTTCCTCCAAAAATAGTTACTATTTTTTATCATCATTTCCACTAGAGGAATTACCTCCAGAATGGCCAGAATCATTACTATGCTCAGTGCTATTTGATTGATTGTTATCATGATTCGATTGACCATTATTCTGGGAACTTTGATTATTTTGAGTATTTTGTTGACCATTATTTGTATTCGAACTTGCACCATTATTACCATTAGAATTATTAGTTTGGCTGTGCTCTTGATTTTGCTGGTTCGAATTACTATGTCCTGAATTATTATTCGTAGTTCCGGAATTATTTTGACTTTGATGTTGTTGGTTGCTTTGACTATTTTGATTACTTCGATGTTTGCCAATATAAAAGGTTAAAGAAAGACTCGAATTTTGAGCTGTATATGGTACTTTTCTGCCGCCAATTGTAACTGATGTTCCCAGAGCGTTGCTAAATGTAACGACAACAGATTGAGCTGTTTCTGGAATTCTTAAAGTGTGTTTTTGACCAGCTGTTAAAGTCTGACCACTTTGGTTTACGCCATTCATTGCAATAGAAACTGTAGTTGCTTGATCACCAGCTCTAACAACTAAATTGCGATTATTTTTAAGGCCGGTAATCTGAAACTGATTCGCAGCCAGTTCCTTAATTTTAACGCTCTTCTTTTTAATTTTCTTAACTTTGCGGTGTCGTTTACCACTATCCGAAGAAACAGAAACATCGTTAGCTTCATTGTTATTTTCATTGCGACTAGAAGAAAAATGAGCAAACACAACGTAGCATACTAAAAGCACTACAACAATCCCCAAACCGACAATGATTCGTGGAAGGTAATCCTGCCAAATCTTTTTCTTATTACTGGTGGTTTTGCGTACTTCCTCACTTTTATTGTCAATCGAATCTTCGACAAATTCTTCGGGTTCAGCTTTAGGTATGTCTTCGTGGTATTCACTTAGCAGCTTTTTACCATCTAAACCAACTATCTGTGCATATTGTCTAATGAAAGCTCTGACGTAAAAATCACCAGGAAGTTTATCAAAATCATTTTGCTCGATTGCAGTCAGATATCTACCTTGAATTTTGGTTGTTTTTTCAATGTCTTCAATTGAAAGTCCTTTAGCCTCTCTGGCACTGCGTAATTTATCTCCGATATCTGCCATAGTTACCTCTTCAAATTCTAAATTTACTCTTTGAGTATAACATATACTACATATAATTATTACATTTAAATAAGCCAGCCGCCACTAACATAAATAGTCTGACCAGTTAGATACCCTGACTGAACGTCAAGTAAAGTTTTAACCCAATAAGAAATGTCCTTACCTTCTGCTAAACGACCAACAGGTATTTCACCCTTAACTTCTTCCATCGTTTCAGGGCCAAGCACTGCATTCATTGCTGTATTAACAGCACCTGGTGCAACAACATTAACCGTAAGGTTAGCTGAAGCAACTTCGCGGGCATAAGCTTGAGCAAACCCTTCGAGACCTGATTTGGAAGAACTGTATGCCGCTTCCATGGCACTACCTGCCCCACCGTAAACTGATCCTAAATAAACAATACGACTATAATCATTTTTTATCAAATGAGGTTCGAATAGTCCTGTCAATTTAATTGGGGTAATCAAGTTTATACGCATAATATCATCAATTTTGGCTGTATCTTGACTACTAACAAAATTATAATCGGTAATTCCCTGGGCAAATACTACAGCGTTAACTGGTAATAAATTATTAACAAATTCTTTTAAATCTTTATTTTCAGCCAGAAAATCTAATTTGATGGGAATAAAATCCTGCTGAGGATATTTTTGACTCATCCCTTGAGCCAAAGAATAAGCTTTTTGCCAATTTTGACTGCAATGAATGTAAAGAGACCAACCAGCATTAGCCAACTCAACACAAATAGCCTGACCAATGCCACCTGTAGCACCAAATACAAGAGCTCGCTGCAATTAAAACATTCCTTTTATTCTATTTTTACTTTTAATATTGAAAATGATCCTAATAACTGAATCAATCTTCTCGAGAATAACTCAGTTATGTATTCACATTCAATTTTATTTTACCATTATTTTTTCACAAATTTGAACTAATAAAACGACATGATAAACTTTCTTAAAAAATTAGCTCTGATCTTCCTCTTTTTTAGGCGGTAATAAAACTTGGCGAGGTTTTGAACCTTCAGATGGGCCAACAATACCTTTTTCTTCCATTTCATCAACTATCCTAGCGGCACGATTATAGCCAATACGAAATCTTCTTTGCAAGAGTGACACACTGGCCGTTTGTTGTTGCCTTACTAAGTCCACTGCTTGATCATAGAATTCGTCTTTTGGCTCATCATCATTATTTTCAGAATTTTCTTGGCCTTTTTGTGGAATCATACCTTTATCATATTCGGGTTTCTGCTGTTTCTTTACCCATGAGATAATATTTTCAACCTCATGTGAAGAAACATAGGCTCCCTGAATACGTTCAGGCTTTGAAGCACCAACTGGCATATATAGCATATCACCGCGACCGAGTAATTTTTCGGCCCCAGTCTGATCTAAAATAGTCCGTGAATCAATGCCACTCGAAACAGCAAAAGAAATCCGTGAAGGAACATTTGCTTTAATTAAACCGGTAATGACATCAACACTCGGTCTTTGTGTGGCCAAAATCATGTGAATACCAGCCGCTCGCGCCATCTGGCCTAAACGGACAATTGCTCCTTCAACGTCACGTCCGCCAACCATCATTAGATCACTAAGTTCATCAACTACTACTAAGATATATGGTAACGGCTTCATTGCCGGTTTTGATTTATCTTGATTATTCAGGCGCACCTTTTCGTTAAATTCACTCATGTTACGAGCTCCACTTGCAGCAAACAACTTATAGCGGCGTTCCATTTCTTTAACAGCTTTACTCAAAGCATTTGCAGCCAATTTTGCATCAGTAACTACCGGTATCAACAAATGAGGTACTCCATTATAAACAGAAAGCTCCACCATCTTTGGGTCTATCAAGATTAACTTTACCTGATCCGGCAATGCTTTCATTAAAATACTGGTTAAAATCGTATTAATGGCTACAGATTTACCAGAACCGGTTGATCCAGCAATCAAAAGATGAGGCATTTTAGTCAAATTAGCCGAAATAGTTTGTCCACTGACATCCTTACCCAAAGGAACCTGCATAGGATCCTTTTTGGCCCTGATATCCTGATTTTGCATTACATCTTTAAAAGCAACAATTGAGGTGTTTTTGTTAGGTACTTCTATTCCAATATATGGTTTACCAGGTATTGGTGCTTCTATTCTAATATCCTTTGCAGCCAACGCAAGAGCTAAATCGTCAGCGAGATTAACAATACGACTGACTTTGACACCAACAGCCGGTTGAACCTCATAGCGCGTAATAGTTGGACCCAATATTGCCTTTTTGATAATAACGTTAACGCCAAAACTCTTGAAGGTAGATTGTAAAGTCTGAGTATTTTTGCGAATGAGAGCTTTATCAGTACTTTGGTCAATATTTTTTATATTATCAAGTAATGTTAACGGCGGTTTTTGGTAATCCGGACTAACTTTTTGATCTTGTTTTAAATCACCGTGGTCTATTGCTCCTAATTCTTCCTTAATCTTTTTATCTTCTTCAACAAAAGAATGTGATTTAGGTAATGATGAAACAGAAGAATTACTTTGCTGTGCCTTGTCGCTATTATTTTGACTCGCAACTTGAATTTGCGGCTCAACAGGAGCGTGTTCCGGAATATCACCATATTCTGATTTTTCAGATGGAAAATTAGTTACTTCGTTTTGATCGATGTTACTTTCAGAAGAGTTATCATCCACAGTAAAATCATCCACGTCCGGAAAAACTGGAGCTTTTGTACCCACTGAATTGTGATCTTCCTGGTCACGCAACTCGTTTTTTTTCTGCTCACGTTTCTCTTTGAAAGAGCCATATTTATCTTTTATTTTGTTACCAGCTGCTTTGTTTTTATTAATAAAAAGCTGACTAACAGACTGAAATTTTTTGATAATTGTTGAAAATTTAACATCAAAAAACATCAAAATACCACTCGGTATCAATAAAATTGCAATTATACGCAGTCCTATATGACCAAGTAAGGGGTAAAAAATCTGATAACATAAGGCGCCTATGACTCCACCACCGATATTTTTAGTAACAGCCATGCGACCGAACTCAGCTGAAATTTCATGCCAAAAGACATTCATAAAAGCATTATTAACGAATTCACGTTCAAAATAAATACTGCTTTGAATTAATAAAATTCCTAAAATAGCAAAAAATAGTCCACAACTGCGTTTGAAGTTAAAGTGCATCGGCTTATTATAAATCAACATAACCAAGCCGAAAACAATGCAAATACCAGCTGCAAGCAAATAGGAATCTCCAAAGACCAGGCGAAAAGCATTTGCTACTTGTTTACCCAAGATTCCAAATTTGGCAAATGCTAAAGCAGAGATAACAATTTGTAAAAGTCCGACAATTGCCCATTTAATTCCAGTACTCTGATTTTTCTTTCGAGCCTTTGTGGTTTTTCTCCTTTTCTTTTTTGGCATGATATTACCTAATCAATAGCTAAAAATTAGCTTGGAAGTTCAAGTTGACTGGTTTATCCAACGTAATTTGAGTAACTTGATAAGTTAACGTTTCAATATACTCAACTAAAGGTCTACTAAGCAATTTGTAATCACTCTTACTAAGATCACTACCATCACCAAAGTAATTTTTGATTTGAACAATTTGGCTGATCATCCCGCTTACTGAGAATTCCCCTGGAGCAGGTGCCACGTCAAAAATGATGGTAATGTCAAAATAATTACCATCTACTCCTGCATCTGTTGAGCCATCATCATTTTGTTTTTCAACTTTTTTAAGGCCAAAATTAACTTGATCTTTAGTTTCAGGTTCTTCATTAATATCATAGTGAAAATTTTTTACTAACACTGGTGTTTCTTTTTCAAAGTCCATTTTAATTTCCTCCCAAATTTCTTTCATAGCGTTCAGGACGATTGTAGTTATCTTTTAACTTGTCATTTTCATAATGATGAGAAGTTTCTAGTTTAGGAAAACCTTGTTGACGTAATGCTTCAAGCAAAACTATTGCCACTGAATTAGCTAAATTGTAACAACGAATATTATTTGACATAGGTATGCGCAAATTACGTTCGTAATATTCTCGCATAAAAGTTTCAGGTAAGCCAGTAGTTTCCTTACCAAATATGAAGTAGTAATTTTTGGAAGAATCCGTGTAATCTACTTCAGCGTAATTTTTAGAAGAAAATTTAGAAATAAGATAAAGCTCATCCTGTGGTCCTAACTGCTTCAAAAAGGCATTAAGATCATCATGAAGTCGCACATCAACTTTATCCCAATAATCAAGCCCGGCTCGTTTCATTTTTTTATTATCAATTTGAAATCCTAAGGGCTCAATTAAGTCAAGAACTGTATTAGTACCAGCACATGTCCGAGCAATATTACCCGTGTTTGCCGGCATTAATGGTTCATATAACACTACATGATTTGTCAATCTTTTTTCTCCTTCAACATAAAACTTCTAAACAAACTAACCTTATTCCTTATTTTTCAAATCAGCTTTTTCTACATTTTGCGCAGCAATTTGAGTAGTTTCTTCGTCCTCATCTTCTCTAAAAACTTGAGAAACATTACGATAATAATTATAAACACGTAAAATGATGATTTTTAAGATTGCATAGATAGGAATACCAAAAATGACACCCCAAAGTCCCCAAACAGCACTAGAACCAATTAACAATAAAATTGTAGTTACCGGATGCATTTCCATCTTATTACCCATTACGAGGGGACTGATAATTCTTGATTCAATTGTCTGTTCAATTGCAAAAACAATCAAAACTTTAATGACCATGGGAACTGAAAGCATGATCGCAATTACAATTGCAGGGATAAAGGAAATAAATGTACCAAAATATGGGATCAGGTTAAGTAAACCACTTAAAACAGCAAGCGCAATGCCATATGGCAAGCCTACTATACTATAGCCAATGGCAAACATAATTCCTACCCAAAAGGCAACTGTGATCTGTCCCCTGATATACGAAGCTAAAGCGGTGTTAATATCATAGAGTAGTTCACCAAAACTTTTTTGCCAGCGCTTAGGTGCAAATTGGGTTAGATAGGGCCGCAAATTATGGGCATCTTTTAACATAAAGAAGAGAATAAAAGGTGCTGTAAGTAAAGTCATAACAATTATAGTTACTACACTGATAGCTGATGAAATATTGCTCAAAGCAGCGTTTATGGCTTCGTGACCAGATTTGAAAAGCATATCCTGTGCGCGATTAATAGCATCATTAATATTGCCTTTTACACTATGAAACTGTGGTTTGCTCAGTGCCTCTTGTACAGCATTACTTGCATCCTTCCAAATATGCGGCCAATGTGCAATTAACGAATTAATTTGACTTTGAACAATTGGCAATAAAGTATTCACAATCCACACCAGCAAAATTGCCACAAGCAGAAATAGTCCCAAGATCGTAACCAGTCTTGGCACTTTAAATTTCCGCTCCAAAATATCTACCAGCGGGTTCATGATGTAAAATTGAATTAAAGCAAGCATTAGTGGTGGCAAGATTGCACTCACGAATACTTTAGCAGGGTTTAAGACAAATGAAATTTTGTTGAACAACCAGATTACAAGGAAGAACAACAAAATGTTTAGTAATGCAATACTAAACCGGTTATTTAAAAACCATTTTTGAAATATGGTTCTTTTTTTATGTTTTTTTTCAACTTCCATCAAATCATCCTAATCAAATATGTTCGTAAATTATATCATCGCCAACGTTAAATTCAGGCAGAGTTTGCTTGTCACCTAATGTAAGATACACAGCATTTGCCAAGGGATTTTTAGACTTTTTCTGATTAAAGAAAAGTGTGGCGTGTCCCAATGCCTTCATATCACTGACAACCATTGCGCCAACATAATCAGCTACATAAGTTTGACCATCAATTGTAATTGTGTCCCCTTTTTTCAAAATAAAACCAGTCAGTGGCGATTCAGGGTCAAATTTTTGAATAATTGAAACATCTACCAGTTCAGCTGTAACATTTTCACCAAATAAAATCACCATATTGCTCTTAGGCTCTATAGCTTGTTTACCAATTTTTGTAATAGTTGCTGTCCACTTCATAATTTGTTCTCCTTAAGCTTTAATTTTAGCATAACAAAAACCGCTTAACTAATATATAAGCGGTTTTATTTGTTAGTTCTTTATTTCTGATGGTAAAGAAGCCATTTTTTAATTTCATCAATTATAACTAATGGGATAGGCAAGCAGAACAGGAATAACCAGTCAACAGGCAATAATCTCGTAGTATTGAATAATTGTTGCAATCCTGGAGTTACAGTTAAAGCTAAAAATAGCAGTATTTCAAAGATAATGCCATACCAGATATTGCGGTTACTAAAAATGCCTTTTTTGAATAAAGAAACTTTGTTTGTTCTACAATTCAACACATTTGCAATCTGAGTAAAAATAATTGCTCCTAAGACCATTGTGGTTGCACGCATGTATACCGGACCGTTAGCTGCCAAAGGTACATGAGGCCAACCATTTTGGAAATTAACGAAGAAGTATGCGCCAATTGAAATAGCACTGGAAATGAGACCATACCACAAAAATGCTTTGATTATTACGCTTCTATTAAGCAAGTGCTCATTGCGTTTACGTGGTGCCTGTTTCATGACATCTGGATCAACTGCTTCTCCACCAAGTCCTAAAGCTGGCAACATGTCTGTTCCCAAATCGACTGTCAAGATCTGCATTACCGTCATTGGTAAAGGAATCATACCTCCTGAAAACAGGAATAAAATTGAAGGAAAGGCTTCCGGCACATTTGAAGTTAGGATATAAGTCAAGAACTTACGAATATTGCTATATACTGCCCGTCCTTCTTCAATTGCGGCTACAATTGAAGCAAAATTATCATCAGTCAATATAATATTAGCAGCGTCCTTTGCCACGTCTGTGCCAGTGAGACCCATTGCAATACCGATATCAGCTTGCTTCAGTGCAGGGGCATCATTAACTCCATCACCGGTAGAGGCGACAATTTCACCGTTTTCCTGCAAGGTCTTAACAACCTTGTATTTTTGTTCAGGAGCGACACGGGCAAAAATCACTTCTCCTTTTAGTGCTTCTCGTAAATCTGCATCACTCATATCTTCGAGCTCGTCACCAGATATGACCCGCGCCTTGTCTGAAGTCAAACCAATTTGTACAGCCACTGACTTAGCCGTTAGCTTGGAGTCGCCAGTAACCATAATAATCTTAATCTTGGCTTGATGACACCGTTTAACAGCATTATAAATTTCTGGACGAGGAGGATCGCTCATCGTAGTCAAACCAACGAATACCAAGTGTTGTTCAGCCGTTTCGATAGTTAACTTAGCAACGTCAGTATTCTCTTTTTCGACAATGCGGTAAGCCATCGCCATACTGCGGAAACCCTTGGCAGCATAATCAGCATTGTATTTTTCAGCACGCTTTTTATCCTCTTCAGTCATAGAGCGAACCTTACCGTCAACTTGAATCTGGTCACATTGCTTAATTACATCACTGAAAGATCCTTTAGTAAAAATAATATACTGACTGTCGTTCCAGCGATGAATGGTTGACATGCGTTTACGGTTAGAGTCAAAAGGCAATTCACGTAAACGAGGATATTTAACCAGAACTTTCTGACGATCAAAGCCTGCTTTTTCAGCCATAATAATTAAACAAGCTTCAGTTGGAGTTCCCAAAATTTTGGGTTTACCCCCTTTAACTTTGCTGGGTTGAACCGCAGTATCATTATCTAAAGAAGCTATCTGTACCAGCTTATGCAAGTCGGGATTTTCTTCGTACCACAACTGCTTTTTATTCAGTTCAATCTGACCATTATTAACATAGCCGTTGCCCGTAACCGTATATTCATTTTGCGGTGTCCAAATGTAATGAATAGTCATTTGATTTTGAGTTAAAGTACCAGTTTTATCTGAACAAATAACTGTAGTTTCGCCTAAAGTTTCTACCGAATTCAGTTCCTTAACTAAGGCATGCTTTTTAGCCATGCGCTTAACTCCTTGAGCTAAGCTTAAAGTAACAGTTGGAAGCAATCCTTCAGGAATAAATGCAACAATCATACCTAACGCAAAGATAAAGGCCTTGGCAAAAGGATATTTGACAAAAAAGATTGCCGCAATTAAGAACAAAACACCAATTGAGACCGCAATTATTGATAATTGCTTTGTTAGTCGATCTAACTCTTGAGTCAATGGGCTATCAACCTTATTTTGCTTTTGCGTTAGCTGCGCAATTTTACCAAATTCAGTATCCATCCCAGTGGCAAAAGCGATAGCACGAGCAGTACCAGATCCAACTGTTGTTCCGGAATAAACTAAGTTTGCTTCCGCATAACTGCCTTCGCCTGGAGCGTATTCTGTAGTTTTTGATTCTGGCACGGATTCACCATTTAACGCACTTTGATCAACCTGCATAGAACTGGCAGTAATCAGTCTGGCATCAGCCGGAATGGCATTACCGGCCTGAAGAATAAAAACATCTCCTGGAACCAGTTCTTTGGCATCAATCTGTGTTTTTTTACCATCACGGATTGCTTGAACATAGGTTGGCAACATATTATTCAAAGCATCTGTCGCTCTTTTAGCAGCTCTTTCCTGCCAAAAACTGAACAGTCCGTTAATGATATTGACCATCCAAATGGCAATTCCTAATTCAAGCGTCCCACTAAACATGGCTACGGCACCTGAGATCCACAATAAAATTGCCATCATACTAATGAAATTCTTAAAGAAAGTTTTCCACTCGGATTCTTCCTCAGATTTTTTAATTTCGTTACGACCATATTTTGCCAATCTTGCGGTTGCTTCAGCAGAAGTTAAGCCTGCCGAAGATGAGTGAAGATTAGTATAAACTTCAGAAATATCATTCTTAGCGTATAGCTCTCGAATTTTATTTTCTTCCATTTCCAACATACCTCTTGTTTAATTTTTTTGTTTTTATACTAATAAAGCCGACACCATACTTTACCACTTTTTAAAACGATAAAGTCACTCAATATTTTTACAATTGCGTGTCATGCTATACTAATTATTGAGACAATTATAAATGAATTTGGAGGCTTTTCAAGCATGAAATTATTAATTGGCGGATACACCAAAAAAAAGTCAACGGGAATTTATGAGCTGCCGCTTACTCCGGCTGCTAATGGCGTAGAAATGCAAATGGGACCAGCAAAAGAAGTAATCCAAGTTGGTGGACCTACTTATTTTGTTCAAGATGGCAACCTCATTTTTACAATTAACAATGCTGGAGAAAAAGGTGGAATCAGCTCTTTCGAGTTAGTTAATGGCAAATATTCAGAAAAGGACTCTTATTTAACCCCAGGATCTTCACCAGCCTATATTGGAATTAACCGCGAAAAGAAATTATTATATACGGCAAATTACCATACAGCTGTACTCAGCGTATTTTCATACGATGATGAGGGTAAACTGACCTTTTTAGATTCCGTAACTCATACGGCAGATACTCTTGGTCCCTGTCCTGAACAAGCAGATGGCCCTCACCCCCACTTTTTCGATCAAACACCACAAGGCAATTTAGTGAGTTGTGATCTAGGCAACGACTGTGTTGATTTTTACAGTTTCAAGAATAATAAGCTGAATCACCTGGCTAAATATCAAAACGAG
Source organism: Lactobacillus rizhaonensis (assembly GCF_036246345.1). NCBI lineage: Bacteria > Bacillati > Bacillota > Bacilli > Lactobacillales > Lactobacillaceae > Lactobacillus > Lactobacillus rizhaonensis. The sequence goes on from NZ_BTTV01000001.1 coordinate 506,142, forward strand.
CCAGGTTTTGGCACACGCCATATTGTATTTAGTCCTGACGGTAATTATTTTTATGTTGTCGGTGAGCTTTCAAGTAAAATTAACTTAGTTAAGTTCGATGAAGTCCACTGGAATTTTAAAAACATTGCTACCTATTCAACTATTCCTGATGATTTTTCTGACCACAACGGCGCAGCTGCCATAAAAATTAGCCATGATGGTAAATTTATTTACACTTCCAACCGTGGTCATGATACTATCACTGTTTTTGCAGTTAATGATGATCATACCCTGCAACTACGTCAGAGAATTTCAACTTTTGGTGAATTTCCTCGTGATTTTAACTGGGACAAAGATGAAAAATATGTGGTGGCAACCAACCAAAATTCAGATAATGCCACTTTATATACACGAGATGCCGAAAATGGTTGTTTGACCCCAGTTCAAAAAAATATTTTTGTTCCCGAAGGTACTCGCGTACTTTTTAGTGAATAAATTTTGTAAAACAAATAAAAGAGTTGTCTACCACAAGACAACTCTTTTATTTCTCTACAGATATCTTAAAGACTATGCCATAATTTTTGCATATCAGGTGCATCAGGTATTTCAATACTAATTTGCTGGCCTTTAGTAAATGGATCAGGAAAACCCAAATAAAAGCAATTGAGCGCCTGGCGTTTAAACTCATCATTAACGCCATATAGAGGATCGCCATACAAAGGATGGCCCAAATATTGCATATGTATGCGAATCTGGTGAGTTCGGCCGGTATATAGGCGCAATTCGACTAAACTGGCCCCACTTTTTTGAGCAATCACTTTATAAGCAGTTTTAGCATTCTTGCCAGTGAAATCAATGCTGCGCACAATTGAGGTTCCTTTTCTGCCAATAGGCTGATCTATCACTCCTGTCAAGTCTTCCGGGGCAAAATTGCCATGAACTATTGCATGATATTTTTTAATAAATTGAGATTTATTAATCTGACTAAAGCGAGCATGAGCGATAGCATTTTTCCCAACCAGAACTAGACCCGAAGTATCTCGATCGAGCCGCGTCACTATGTGCGGTTTTACGTCAACCTCTTCTTTACTGTTAAAATAACCTAAAACTTGGTTAACTAAAGCATTGTCATCATAACGAGATGGAATTGACAAAATGCCAGCTGGTTTATTCACTACCAAATAATTTTCAGTTTCCCGTACCACTGCCAGCGGCTTCTTTGAAGGTACCAACCACGGATTGACCTTCTCTTTTCCGGGAATAAAAATCACTTCATCACCTTGATGCAAAAGGTAGTTGGTGAAGCGCCTTTTATGATTTACCAAAAGCATGCCACCGGAATTTTTAGCATTATTCACTGCTCTTTTTGAAAAACCATTTTGCAGTAAAAAAGCTCCTAATTTCTTGGGAACTTTGTCTTGTACAATTACTTTAAATAGTGTCATCTTTATCTCCAATAAAGGCGCTCTGAACACGAGACCAAAAATGAGTATGTCCAAAGCGATCAAAATGAATTTCCTTACTAGAAATGCGGTATTCAATTTGTTTAGCATTGCGTACATTAATGCGGTGACCATCAATAGTCAAAACGCAGTGATCAACATTTGGTACGACAGTAATCCACTGCTCTGGTGCCAGTACTATTGGTGAAGATAATGACCTGAAAATCCGGTTATTAATTGAAGCGATTTCTGCCATTTGTAAGGCTTTAAGTCTTGGGTGAATCACAGCACCGCCAAGTGATTTATTATAACCCGTTGAACCGGTGGGAGTTGATATACATAAGCCATCTCCCCTGAAATTTTCAAATAATTGATCATCAATATAGACCTTTGCTTCTAATGTATGCGATACCCGTTTGACGGCAGATTCATTCAAGGCCAAAAAATGTTTCTTTTCATTGGCTTCTGTTAAAAGTTCTACTTCTAAAAGCGGATAATTGGCAGATTCCGGCTCTCTTAAAAGTAATGCATCTACCATTTTATCAACTTCTGGACCACGCCAATCAGTGTAAAAACCTAAATGCCCAGTGTGGATGCCAATAAAGCGAATGGAACTGATTTGATTTTCATAACGGTGAAAAGCATTGATTAATGTGCCATCGCCTCCGACAGTAATGACAACATCGGGGTATTTGGCATCAAAAACAATGCCTTCTTTAGCTTCCAACAGTTTTCGCAAGTGCGCCACAACTTTTAGCGTTTCAGGATTAGTGTTATGGGCAATTGTAATTCTCATTATTTTTCCTTACCCTTATTTTTGGTAAAAACCTTTTGGGCTTCCTGCACTTCATCTTTTATTAAAGACATCTCTTCATCAAGTTTATATGCTGTTTCAGCAGTTGATTTTAGTCTTTTAGAAATATCCTTTGGATAAGAACCTTGATATTTATAATTAAGAGTATGTTCAACAGTAGCCCAAAAGTTCATAGCTAAAGTTCTAATTTGAATTTCCGCCAGCAACTTTTTGGGACCAGTTGGCAAATAAACCGTATAAGAAATTACCATATGGTAGGAGCGATAGCCCGAAGGTTTGGCATTTTTAACATAATCACGTTCCTCAATGACTTCCATATCATCACGTGCATGTATTAAGTCTACCACCTTATAAATATCATCAACAAATTGACAAACTATCCTAATACCCGCAATATCTTGCATATCAGTTTCAATTACATCAAAACTGATTACACGACGTTTCATCTTTTCTTTAATTGAATCGACAGTTTTAACCCTGCCAACTACAAATTCTATCGGGGAATGTTCCCCTTGCGTTAAAAAACTTTGTCTTAAAGAACGAAATTTCACTTTCAATTCTCGGACGGCCTCTTCATAAGGCCATAAAAAATTATCCCAATCATTATTCATAGAAATAACCCTTTCTCAAACAGCATATCCATTTTAACATAAATTATATGATAGCAATTTCATATGGCTACTAGCTTTAATAAAAGAATCCGTTTTTTTCTATACACCATATATAATCCCTTGTTTGATAGAGTTTTTTCTTGCATATTAAAGCTTTTAAGATTATGATAAATTTATTAATTTCAGTATAGCCTATACTTTTATAGTTTTGCTGTCTTTTCTATAATTACGCAAAAACTGGAATTTTGACAATATATCAATAAAAAAACTATACTTTCTTAATTAGTAGCATAGAATAAAAAAGTAAATTCTATCACTGAAATTGGATGGGGAATTATTATGTCGAAAAATAATGAAATTGAAGCAAAAATTATCCTGCCAAAGACGATCTATCACAAACTTTGTCATGATTTTGCTACAAAAAGTTGTTTTAAACAGGAAAATTATTATTTTGATACCAAAGATGGTTTGCTAAAGCAAAATCATATCAGTTGTCGCATTCGTCTTTTTGCTGATCGTGCAGAACAAACACTCAAAGTCCCAAATGATGACCCTGTGCAGCACAAGTTTCATGAAGCAATAGAAATTAATGACGTACTAAAACTAGATGAAGCTAAAGCAATGGTCAAAAATGGAACCAAAAATTTACCGATCCGTTTTAAATACAGCATAGGAGACTATCTGAACAAGCACTTTTCAGACCAATTAAAACTCAACTTGCAAACTTTCAGTAAAACTAAACGTATTTTAGCAAATGGTCCTGAAAATTGTGAATTAACATTTGATGATAGTACCTATCCTGACAATTATGAGGACTTTGAAATTGAGATTGAAAATCCTAATCCGCAATTAATTGCACAAGTTCTGTTAGACTTAAAAAAGAAATATCATTTTACACAGAATTCTGCTAATACTAATCAAGCAAAAATTGCACGCGCTTACAAGCATCGTGATAAAATAAAGTTTAATGAATAAATTTCTAAAAAGGATAGATAATTAGATTTTTAAATAATCAGTATTGGAGGAGCCTGATCATGTTCGAAATTTTTCTCTTTGTCAATCCCGTTGGCATTTACTGCTATAACACAGAAGTTTTAATTCAAGATGCAATTGCCGAGCTTAATATCAACTCTTCTTTTAACTTCGTTCCTATCATAAATTCAAAAGTTATCAAAGAAGATATTATTAGAAGAAAAAAGAACGGCCAAAGAATAATAGATATCCCGCAGTATACAATCGCTTCATTTCAAGCTTTACGAAATTACCATGCAATTAAGTTCGAATATGGCAATAAAAAGGCACGAGCCTATCTAGTTGCTTTACAACAAGCCATTAGCGGTGATTTTAATAAATATTCTGAACAATTACCGAGAAAAGTTGCTCAAAATTTAAATTTGAATTTTGACCGTATTACCGATCGCAGAATTTCTCCTTATGTAGACAATTCCATTCGCCAAGATAAGGAACTTGCCCATAAGTTTAATGTTTGTAACATTCCTACAACTATTATTTTTAATGAAAGCGGCAATTACAGTGGAGTAATGCTTGAAGGGATTTTGGCTCACGATAAGTTGATTCGACTTTTTAAAAATACTGGTTGTATTGCAAAGGAAGACAAAGATTATTATCCTGCTAAGCACTTACGTCTGATCTAAAAACTTACTTGCATTATCAGGAGAATTGATTTTACGAAAATTGCTAAATACCCAAGGCGGCAAATCATCAATAGTTTGCCGCCTTTTATATAAATTGGTTGCAATCTTCATGCCATTGAGACTTTTTTGCATAAGCTGCATTTTTAGATATTGTTTTTGTTTTGTGGAATCAATATAATATTCCCGCAAAGCTGGCCTAAAGTGCCACAGCTTTTTTAGTCCCCTGGCATTTATAGTAAAATTCTGTTTCTGCCAATGGATTTTATTAGTCAGTGGCTCAAGTAAAACGTTATATTTCAAACTGATAACTAACTTAGCAGGATTAATTTCCAAATAATAATCATGCCACGGTTTATTCCTTCGAAAAAAGATAAGTTGCGATTTTTTGATGTATTGTCCTAAAAAATGTCTCCTTCCCACTATCCAGATATCTTTTACGCCTATTTGCTTATATAAAAGATGCCGATGACGAAATTCAGATTTGTTGAGAGGAGCGCATTGAATTTCAAATGCTAAATTTGGGCTTGCTAAGATATCAGCGCGTAATTGACCATTAGCTAATTGAACTTCCATCTGTGCGTTAAAGTGGGCTGCTCTTAAAGCTGTGGTCAATAAGCTTTTACTTTGTGCATGTTCTTTATTTTCTCCACTTAAATTAACTTCACTTGGTATATGCTTAAAATAAGGTGTTTTACTATTATTTATTAGCTGGACTTCTCGATAACACTGAGGGCAAAAATAATGCCTTTCTTTATTCTTTTCATTTTCACTTATCCGAGCTTCTGCTACAGCTAAAACTAAAACATTATTCAACAATGCCGCGTACATAATCATCACCTATTAGTAAGTACGCAAAAGGGGCAGGATTTTACCTGCCCCTTTAATTTTGCCATCCGACATTTTAATTAATGTTACTAAAATAGTCTTGCAGCTTCTCTAAAGCTTCATGCGCTATCAAGCATTTGCCATTAATGCGCACACGAGCCATTTCACTAGCTTTAACTTTAATACCATATTCATTTGCAATTGCCCATGCATCCGCCGGCTTTATTTCCAAGTAATCTTGATCAGTAAAAATTAACTCTAAGTAAAATTTGCCGCGTTCAAAATAAAGACTGGAAGCCAAATCGTCTGCTTGAAGACTATCTGCCAGTTCAACTACCTGATTAAGGTCATTAAAACTATATGCCTGCTTTTTTTGCAGTTTCCAAAACTCTTTCTTCACCTTGGGGTGACCAGAAATTGTAGAACCAGTTGATTCGTCTTTATCGTTTTCATCTTCCTCAGGTTCTAAATCGAGAAAAGACTTACGGGCATCATTCTTCTTTTTATTGTTGTCAGTAAAATCATTATCAAATAACTGAGCCAAGTTATTCCGATCTTTGGCCGTAACTTTAGTGATGAGTAAATCAAGCCCACCATTATTAGGCATTACTTGAAAAGTAACAGGTGCATCTTGACTAAAAGAATGATCCGTATCAATTTCATCTAAAATTGAATAAAAGAAATGCTGGATTTTATTTTTATCACCCAGTAAATCCAAAACTTTAAGACCACGATTTGCTAATTCTTGTTTACCTATTCTCACGCGAATCGTATTTTTGTTTATATGATCTACTTGCATGAGTTCTCACCTCCATCAGATACTTTGTTCTATTGTAGCGTACTTTACTCATAAAATAAAAGCGTTAGTTTAAAAACTAACGCTTTTATTTTAAACCTGCCTGAATTTATAAGTCAGCTATCTTTTGCATTTCTTCAAGTTCGAGACGGCGTACCTTTCTAGGTAAAAAGCGCCTAATCTCATCTTCATTATACCCAACCTGTAAACGACGATCATCCATAATGATAGGACGTCTTAACAAACTTGGATTCTTTTCTACTAGATCAAGCAATTGATCAATTGACATGTCATCCAGATTAACTTTAAGTTGTTGAAATGCTCTTGAACGAGTTGAAATAATTTCTTCGGTACCATTTTCAGTCATGCGCAAAATTTGCAACAGTTCATCTTTTGTTAACGGTTCAGAAAAAATATTTCTTTCCTTAAAAGGAATGTCGTGCTTCTTTAACCAGGCCTTCGCTTTACGACAAGATGTACAGCTTGGAGAGATATATAAATTTACCATATATTTCACGCTCCCTTAATTAGTATCTATATAATTATATCATACTACTTCTTTTTTGTAAGTAGTTTTTTCAACTAATCTTATTATTATAGTATCTTTTAAACGTGAATATTCTGTGAACTTTTTATCAAGAAAAAATAAAGAAATTAAAAAAGAATACATAATTTTTTGCTAATGTATCCTTTTTTATTATTATTAGTTATTTACTTTCTTCATTAAGTCTTTAACCAATTTCTCATTTTCTTCAGCAGTTTCTGAAACATAACAAGCTTTGTTGGCTAATTCCTTAATATCTGCAGTATTGAGTTTCTTCATCAAGCTTCTAATACGCAAAATTGAAGTAGCACTCATTGAGTACTCATCCAAGCCCATTGAAAGCAAAATTGGAAACATGGTACTGTCTCCAGCAGCTTCACCACACATGCCACACCAAATGTTGTTTTCATGTGCTGCATCAATCGTGTGCTTAATTAAACGTAAAACAGATGGGTTTGCCGGTTGGTAAAGGTAAGAAACATTATCATTGCCCCTATCAGCAGCCATTGTATACTGAATTAAGTCATTAGTACCAATTGAGAAGAAATCAACTTCTTTAGCAAATTGATCAGCTAAAACTGCAGCGGCCGGAACTTCAATCATCATTCCCACTTCTAAGTTTGAACCAATCTTAACGCCCTTTTTAACTAACTGCTCTTTTTCTTCACCCAAAATTGCTTTAGCCTTGCGCAACTCATTCAGTGTACCAATCATTGGGAACATAATGCCCAACTTGCCATAAGCTGATGCACGCAACAAGGCTCGAAGCTGCGTACGGAAAATCTGTTCATTTTGAAGTGAAAGTCTAATGGCACGCACACCCAAAAATGGGTTCATTTCTTCTGGTAAATCCCAATAATCAAGGTGCTTGTCACCACCAATATCCATGGTCCTGATAATTACCTGCTTACCATGCATACCTTCAATGACTTCCTTATAGGCTTCAAATTGTTCATCCTCAGTTGGGAAGTCCTTTGAATCCATATATAAGAATTCGGTTCTGTAAAGACCAACGGCTTCAGCACCATTATCATTTACACCCTTCATATCATTTGGTGTACCAATATTAGCAGCAATTGTAAACTTTTTACCGTCTGCAGTAACTGAAGGCTCGTTCTTTAATTTTTCCCATTCAGCTTTTTGCTTCAAAAAGTCAGAACTCTTTTGTTTATATTCAGCAACTTGACTGTCAGTAGGTTTAACAACTACATCACCGCTTAGACCGTCAACAGCAATCGTATCGCCATTTTCAGCATCCTTGGTAATTGAATCAGTACCTACAACTGCTGGCAATTCAAGTGAGCGTGCCATAATAGCAGAGTGCGCTGTTCTTCCGCCAATATCAGTAACAAAGCCCTTAACAAATTTTTTATTAAGTTGGGCAGTGTCACTAGGAGTTAAATCATGAGCAACCACAATAACTTCATGGTCAATTGAAGCTGGGTTTGGTAGTTCCTTACCCAGTAAGTGAGCCATGATTCTCTTAGAAACATCACGCACATCAGCAGCACGTTGCTGCATATAGGTGTTATCAGTCATTCCTTCAAAAATACTGATAAACTTTTGTGCAGTTTCGTCAAGTGCAGCTTCACTGTTTACTTTTTGTTCCTTGATTTCGTTTTCAATGGCACCAGTAAATTCAGGATCGTTCAAGATCATAAGGTGAGCTTCAAAGACTTGAGCTTCGTCTTCACCTAAACTCTTCTTTGCACTATCACGAATTTTTTCAACTTCAGCAGTTGATACTGAAATTGCTTTCTTATAGCGTGCTAATTCACTTTCAACGTCGCTAACTGTGGATTTTGAAAATGAAAGATCAGGTTCAACCAAGAGATAAGCTGGTGCTACAGCAATACCATCACTAGCAGCAATTCCTTTTAATGTCTTGGTCATTATTCAGCTAAGCCCTCTTTTTTCATAGTCTCTGAAATAGCGTTAATTGCATCTTTTTCGTCGTCACCACTAGCACTGATAGTAACATCAGCATTTTTGCCAACACCAAGTGACATAACGCCCATAATTGACTTTAAATTAACTGACTTACCATTGTATTCCAAATTGATATCTGAACCAAATTTAGAAGCAGCTTGTACTAGCAATGTAGCTGGACGAGCATGAATACCTGTTTCTGCAACAACATGAAAATCGCGTTTTTCCATTATATATATCTCCTTTGAATTCAAAAAATCAAACCGGTAATAAATACCTATTCGCCTACTTAGACTATCATTTTTTTGTGAATTAGACAACATAAATGTAACAGTTTACATCATTAAACTTCAGATTTCGATTTTGAATAAATTATTTTACCACCTCGCAATGCTTTCCCTGTAATATTTTGCCTTTTTTCAAAGGACCTTAATACTGCTTGAAATTCAAAAGCATTTTTTGGCTCAACTTCATAATGATCGAGTTCACCATTTGCTAATTGCACAAGAATTTTTTGATAATCCAAAAACTATCACCACTTTTTAATCAATTTTGTTTATGCAATCAACTGATCATGCACTTATATTTTATCATATTAACGTTACTTACAAATAATAAGATTCAAGTTTTAGCACTTGATTATTGCGAGTGCTAATTATATAATTTAGTAAACTGATATGAAAGGCGGTAATACAATTGCTTTGTCAAAACTGTCAAAAACGACCAGCTTCCATTCATCTTTTTGCAAAGGTTAACGGACAAAGTCGTGAAATTAATTTGTGTGGACAATGTTATCAACAACTTAAACAACAAGGAAATATTAATATGAATAATGATAATAACGACTTCTTTGGTGATTTCAGCGACCTGTTTAATTATAACGGCAATGCGGGAAATCCAGGTGATCCCAGAATGGGCAATGGGAATCCAGGAAACGTCAATAACGGCAACAATGGTGCTGGGGGCGGACGCTCACTTCTTGATCAGTATGGAACCGATCTTACTGCTCTAGCCAGAAAAGGTAAAATCGACCCAGTTATTGGACGCGATAAAGAAATTGCGCGTGTCATTGAAATACTGAATCGCAGAACCAAGAACAACCCTGTCTTAATCGGTGAAGCCGGTGTTGGTAAAACTGCCGTGGTCGAAGGCTTAGCTCAGCAAATTGTAGATGGCTCAGTACCTGCCAAGCTGCAAGATAAAAGAATAATATCACTAAATGTTGTTTCTTTAGTTCAAGGTACAGGTATTCGTGGTCAATTTGAACAGCGTATGCAGCAACTGCTTAAAGAAGTTCAAGGCCATGATGATATTATCCTCTTTATTGACGAGATTCATGAAATCGTTGGTGCGGGTAATGCCGAAGGCGGAATGGATGCAGGTAACATCATTAAACCTGCTCTTGCTCGTGGTGACTTGCAACTTGTTGGTGCTACCACATTAAAAGAATACCGGGAAATTGAGAAAGACTCTGCTTTAGCAAGAAGATTCCAGCCTGTTGACGTCAAAGAGCCTTCTGTTGCAGAAACAATCCGCATTTTAAAGGGTATTCAAAAGCGCTATGAAGACTATCATCATGTTCATTATACTGACGATGCCATCAAGGCGGCAGCAGAATTATCTGAGCGTTACATTCAAGACCGCTTTTTACCTGACAAAGCCATTGACTTGTTAGATGAAGCAGGTTCAAGAATGAACTTGACAATTCCTTACGTCGACAAGGAAAAAATGAAGGAACGGATTGATGCGGCCCAGAAATTAAAACAAGAATCCCTAAAGAATGAAGATTATGAAAAAGCTGCATACTACCGCGACCAAATCGAAAAATATAACAAGATGAAGGATCAAAAGGTTGATCCGGACAAATCTCCTGTTATTACCAGCAAGATCATGAACAAGATTGTTGAAGAAAAAACCGGCATCCCCGTTGGTGATTTACAAAAGCAAGAAGAAAACCAGTTACAAAACTTGGCACCAAATCTTAAGGCACACGTTATTGGTCAAGATAAGGCAGTCGATAAACTGGCTCGTGCAATTCGGCGTAACCGTATTGGCTTTAATAAATCCGGCAGACCTATCGGCTCCTTCCTCTTTGTGGGACCGACTGGTGTAGGTAAAACCGAATTAGCTAAGCAGTTAGCTCGGCAAATGTTTGGTTCAGAAAATGCCTTAATTCGCTTCGATATGTCAGAATATATGGAATCATATTCTGTTTCCAAGTTAATTGGTTCAGCACCTGGTTACGTCGGCTATGAAGAGGCCGGGCAACTAACAGAACGAGTTAGACGTCATCCATATAGTTTGATTTTACTTGACGAAATTGAAAAAGCTGATCCAGCTGTTATGAATCTTTTCTTACAAATTTTAGATGATGGTCGCTTAACTGATTCTCAAGGTAGAACTGTATCATTCAAGGATACGATTATTATCATGACCTCTAATGCTGGTCAAGGCATTAAGAACACCAGTGTTGGTTTTGCAGCTGAAAATTCTGCAGATCAACCAGATTCTGCCAGAAATTCAATGAGTCAATTCTTCAAGCCAGAATTTTTAAACCGGTTGGATGATGTGATTGAATTCAACGAACTGACTAAGGATGACTTAGTAAAAATTGTTAATTTGATGCTTGACGATGTAAACAGTATGGTTAAAAACCAAGGAATGCATATTAACGTTACAGAGGATGCTAAAAAGAAATTAGTTGATGAAGGATATAGTCCGGATATGGGCGCAAGACCATTGCGTAGAACCATTCAGGAAGAAATTGAAGATAAAGTAGCTGACTATAAGCTTGATCATCCTGCAGTAAAGAATTTGCTAGCAAGTGTTTCTGAAGATAAGATTGTTATCAGTGAAGATGAGAACACTATTAGTTCGGCAAATGACACAATTAATAATTAAAGACGTCATTTTTTCTTAAGCATGATTATTGCAAAATATAATAATCATGCTTTTTATTAAAGAAAAAAGTTTATTTTAGTTGTATACTTAAATTAAAAAAAGAACTACTAGAAGAAACGGGTGAAATCCATGCATTTAATAGATGTAACCAATAGTTATAAAGACCTAGTTCATAGTCAATTAAATACGACCAACGTAAATTATGTCAAAGTTTACTCTCTAGGCAATACGTCCGTTATCTACACCGAAAGTGATAAAGCAATCGGAATTGTCTTGGAAAATCACAATCGACGTGTTCGTAAAGATGAAACGGACTTCGTTATTGAGCGACTCATTAAAGAAGAAAATCCTTCATATATGTTGACATTTGATAAAAGTCAACATGTAATTGAAATCCATATTGACAAATAAAAAAACTGGCTTAAAGCCAGTTTTTTGTTTACAATTTTTCAGTCAGTTTAACATCTGGATATTTATCTTTGAAAAAGCGCTCCGCAAATTGATTTTCAAACAAGAACAGCGGTTGACCATAACGGTCTTTTACTAGTAAATTTCGACTGTTAGCCATAGCCGGATCAAGTTGCTCAGGATCAATCCAGCGGGCTACTCTGTGACCAATATTAGTCATTTCAACATCAGAATTATATTCATTTTTCATTCTGAATTTAAAGACCTCAAATTGTAGTTGCCCAACAGCACCTAAGATATACTCATCAGTCTGATAATTCTGGTATAACTGAATTGCACCTTCTTGAACTAATTGAACCATACCCTTATGAAAGGATTTCTGTTTCATAACATTCTTAGCAGTAACTCGTACGAAAAGTTCAGGAGTAAATTCAGGCAGTGGCGGATAAACCACTTTATGTTTACCGGCATAAATACTGTCACCTATTTGAAAATTACCAGTATCATACAAACCAACAATATCTCCTGCTACAGCATCGGAAACCTGCATTCTTTCACTAGACATAAATTCGGTAGCATTATTGAGACGAATTGGCTTGCCAGTGCGAGCCAAAGTTACATCTAGTCCTTTTTTAAACTCACCGCTGCCAATACGCACAAAAGCAATCCGGTCCCGGTGATGAGGATTCATATTAGCTTGAATTTTAAACACAAAGCCGGAAAATTCTTCATTATCAGGAGCTAAGTCTTCAGTGCCGTTAACTTTATGACCGGCTGGTGCAGGAGCCATTTTGACAAAACTCTGCAAAAAAGTTTCAACACCAAAATTAGTCAGAGCAGAGCCGAAGAATACTGGAGTCTGATCGCCTCGAGCAATTTTTTGCAAATCAAATTGATTTCCAGCTTCTTTAATTAAGTCAATTTCTCCTAATGTATCTTGAAATTGGGGATTCTGACTAAATGGTTCACTAGCTGGCAGTTTACCGTCTTTATCTAAAGGCAAAAAGCGGTCAGGTCCATCCTTGTGATACATTTCAATCTGATTGTTAGCAATATCATATAAACCTTGTAAGGTTTGACCTGAACCAATTGGCCAATTCATAGCCACACCCTCGATGCCAAGCAAATCTTCTAATTCGGCTATTAGATCAAGTGGTGGTCTACCATCACGGTCCAATTTATTCATAAAGGTAAAAATAGGAATGCCTCTTTGTTTTACGACCTTAAATAATTTTTTGGTTTGCGGTTCAATACCTTTAGCTGAGTCTATAACCATGACAGCCGAGTCAACTGCCATTAAAGTACGGTAAGTATCTTCTGAAAAATCTTCGTGTCCTGGGGTATCAAGAATATTTATTCTTTTTCCCTGATATTCAAATTGCATGACAGAACTGGTAACGGAAATACCACGTTGCTTTTCAATTTCCATCCAGTCACTAGTAGCATAATGACCACTTTTACGGGCCTTAACCGTCCCCGCGCTGCGAATTACACCACCAAAAAGAAGCATTTGCTCCGTAATCGTAGTTTTTCCGGCATCAGGGTGCGATATTATAGCAAATGTTCTTCTCTTATTTACTTTATTCAACAGTTCGTTACTCATTAAGTATTTTGTTCTTCCTTCTTCTTAGGTTTTTCTTCTGGCACAGTCAACAAAACCGTCATTAATCTGGAACGCATCATTCTTCTAGTAGTCAACACCATGCCATTATCTAATTTAACAGATAACTTTTCACCTTTTGCTGGTATTATGCCTAACTTTGTAATCATATAGCCGGCAATAGTATCTACATCTTCCATTTCCAGATCAGTGCCGAATTGATCGTTAAATTCATCAAGAGGCATTTTACCATATATCACATATTTGTTAGGGGCAATCTGGTGAACCAAAACTTCCGTCTGATCCACCTCATCATCAATATTACCGACTATTTCTTCAATTATATCCTCAATGGTTGCAAGACCGACAACTCCACCATATTCATCAGTTAAAATAGCCAATTGCTGCTGAGTTTGTTGCATTTCTACTAAAAGCTCTCTGAGCTCCGTTGTTTCTGGTGCAAAAAGAGGCGGATTCATGACATCATCATAAGTAATATTATCAAAGCCTTTTTCCCACGCCTTACGCAAGACAGTTCGAATATGAATAATGCCTACTATTTTGTCTTTATCACGTCGATAAACCGGTATTCTGGAATATGGTTCACGCAGTATTTCTTTAAGATGGTCCTGCAAACTTTCCTGGCAATCTACCATGAAAGCATCAATTCGCGGCACCATTACCTCACGTACCATCCGTCCCTGAAAATCCAAAACTGCATTTAACATTGTAAATTCATTGTCACTAAGCTTTTTTTGCTCGTGTAAATTAGCAATTTCTGTAATTAAGTGCTCTCTTGTTTCTTCATCATTTGTAGGGGAAAATTTATTTTTGAAACGCTCAAATAAATTCCCCTTGTCGGGGTCGCTAGCCATTTGTGTGCTCTCTTTCTTAAAATAACGTATTAAATACCAACATTATATCATGTACGCACACAATATGTTAGAATAGCACGTAAGAAATGAGGTTACCCCATGAAAAAAAGTCATGTCATACTTGTTTTTACATTCTTACTGTTAATTCCTTATCTGTGCAGTCTGACCATTATTGGTATTGGCTACGATGCATTAGTTTTGCATTCAGCTGATCTTTTCCGTACCACCATTGGCGCTATTGTTGGTGCTTTAATTATGTCTGCCATCAAAGCTACAATTCAAAGACCAGTAGATTTATTAGCGGTTGAAATAGACGACGGTTTATTAAAGCAGTTATTGCGTTTTTTCAGTATTAGAAGACGCTATTTTTTACAAATTGCTAATGTCATCTTAGATTTTATTCTTTGTTTTGCTGCCACCTTTGTGGTTCGTGAATTTCTAACACTTGATCAAATTGTGGGTAAATCTGTTGGAATTGTGATGCTGATTATGCTCTTATCCACTTGTCTGGGGGCATATGTTGAATACGACAACCTATCAATTGATCCCAAACAACATTGATTATTAATAACTGTCATCAAGATATAATTCTTGGGTCAGTTTTTTTGTATCAAAATTTAAGGTTTGCACAATATAAGGTGTTAAACTATCGCCGGGATTTTGGTAAATTTTAATTCCTTCGTCAGCAACTGCTGCTAAAAACTGCGATATAACGATATTTAATGGCTGACTAAAAAAGGAAATATTTTGATTTTCTTTTTCTTTAATTGCCACTTGGGCTTCAGGCAAAACAAATTTCATTAGTCCCTTAGGAACTTCAACCTCGTTTAGTGCAATTACGCCATACCAATACATAAAATTTTCAGGTCCAAAAACAACCATATTGCTACGAGTGTTAGTTAAATTATTCTTAGTGACAAAATCCTGAAAAACCTGATTTTGCTCCATTTCCATGTTTGATTCATTAAAGGTTTTCTGTTCATCCATTAATTGATCGGGAAAAGGACGACCAACAAAAGTTACTTTTTTCTGTAGTTTTTTCATAATTTCTCCTAATATTCAGCTAATTCAGCTAAAGGAATAATTTCCCCAGCTAGAAAAGCGTCAATTTCATTACTGGCGAATCCGTGTGTAAATAAGTAATTACGTATTTTTTGCTGTCTCTCATTTTCTGGCAAACGGCGAAACCGCTTATAGGCTTTGATTCCTTGCTTTTTTAATGCTGCGATTTGGTCTTCATCATTTTGCGGTAAATCAATTTGAGCGACTATCGTACTGGCAAGTGTGCTGGAAAAGCCATGACTCAATAATTTACTGGTCATTTTGCGTTCCAGTTCGCGCCGCGCCAATTTGCCCACTTTACTTTTCATTGATTTAAGCACTCTCTTACCCGCATCCAGCCAGTCATCATCAGCTATTGCCATTAATGCATTATCAATTATTTCAGGATCAATTCCTTTTTGTCTCAACTTATTGCTGACACTAAGTGGACCATCAGTACCAATACGCAAGTTTTGTGTAATCACTAACTGTGCATACTTAGTATCATCTAAAAACCCCATTTCTGTCAGTTGACTGACAGCGGCTTGTGCAGAGTCATTATCAATGCCATGTTTATTAAGATATTGTAAAACTTCATAAACAGTTCTTGGTTCATAACTTAAATAATTAGATGCAATATTGGTAGCCTTGGCGTCTTGATCAAATTGCTTAATTTCAGTAATTTGTTCTTCAGTCAGTTCTTGCCCTTTTAAAAGCATGAATTCAGCCACAGTTTGCTCAGCAGCAGAAAAAGAATACTTACCATCTAAAAAGATATTAAATCGTCCGGGTCTTTTTTGACTGCTTACTTTAGTAATAATTGGCATAACAATTTTCACCTTTCTAGTGCTTAACTCCATGCTAGCAAATTTTGTTTAATCTTGCTAAATACTTTTTTCAGGGAGTACAATAAATTGTTAACATTTACTATTTTATTGTAGAAAGAAAACTATGTACAAGAAATTTAATCAAAATAAACCAAAAGACAAGGATATTATTATCACAATTAAAAGACTGGGCATTAATGGCGAAGGAATCGGCTATTATCGCAAAAAAATAATTTTTATTCCAGGTGCCTTGCCCAAAGAAGTGGTCGTTGCCAAAATCATCAAAGAATATCCCCGTTACATTGATGCAGAACTAGTCCGCATTAAAGAAAAAAGTCCAGACAGAGTAGCATTCCCTGCTAAAGTTAATCCGGCAATAGGTGGGCTGGAACTTGCTCATTTAGCTTATCCCAAGCAACTTGAATTCAAACGGGACAACGTCCTTGAAGCTTTGAAAAAATTTCATCCCCGGGGATACAGTAAGTATAAAGTTAAGAAAACCATTGCGGCTCCAGAGGAATGGCATTATCGCAATAAAGCGCAATACCAAATTGAACAGTCTCATGGTCAGATCAGTTTGGGTCTTTTTGCACCTAACTCGCACGAGCTATTTGATTTACCTGTTATGCCAACGCAAAGTCAGGCCACTCAAGATACTGAACGCAAAATCAAAAGCTTAGTAGAAAAATTGCACGTTAAAATTGCTGACCCCTACCGCCATTTTGATGGTCTAAAAACAATTGTGGTGCGTCAAGCATATGCTACTCATGAAATACAAGTAACTTTAATTACAATTGGCCGCAACATCAAAAATTTAGAGCAGCTTGCCGAACAAGTTATGCGCCTGCCAGACGTGGTCAGTGTCTATCAAAATGAAACTGACTGGCGTAACCCCCAGGTTTGGGGGAACAAAACAGTTAGGCTGGCTGGAAAAAATCAGATAACTGATGAAATTTTGGGCAAAAAGTTTGCATTATCACCGCGAGCATTTTTCCAATTAAACCCAGTTCAAACTATTACGTTATATTCAAAAGCACTTAAATTTCTAGATTTAACACCAGATCAAACTCTAATAGATGCATATAGTGGTGTAGGTACACTCGGAATCTTAGCAGCTGATCAAGTTAAACAAGTTATTGGCATTGAAACTATCCCTGAAGCAGTCGAAGATGCCAATCATAACGCAGAACTGAATCATATTAAAAATGCTAATTACATTCAGGGAAGCGTGGAAAAGATTTTACCAGAATTAGTCCAAAATGGTATGCCAATTGATGCTTTGATTGTTGACCCACCACGTACGGGACTGGCAAAAAGCTTGATCAAAACTATACTAAGAGTGAAGCCTAAAACATTTGTGTATATTTCTTGCAACCCCTCTACTCTGGCACAAGACTTAGTGCTTCTGAGCGAAGCATATAATGTCAGACTAATAGAAAATGTAGATATGTTACCTCAAACCCCAAGGTGTGAATGCGTTGTAAAATTAACTTTACGGTAAAAAATAGTTGTCACTTGCTGTGACAACTATTTTTTGTGGGTCAGGTGTAGATTAAAAACTTTTCAGTTTAGATGAAAAATTTCACAGATATAAACATACAAAAATCGAATTTTTTCGCGATAAACTTGTTTTTAAAGATTCAATAACAAACATATTATGGAGATAGAAATTTTGTCAACCTTAACCACAATTCTATAATATCAGACTTATGTAAGCGCTAGCAAATATAATGCACGACCTACCTAACATATTTAGCTAAAAATGCTGCAACCCGTCTTTTATATTCTTTAGGATGTTTTGAAAAAGACTTGGCATGTTTAGCTTTAGGAGCAACCCATATTTCCTTTGGTCCTCTAGTAGCCTTATAATTAGGATAGACCATTTTAGTTGGAACAAAATTGTCTTGACTACCGTGAATAAAGAGCATTGGCCTATGATTCTTATGTAATTGCTGCACGCTGGACGCATTACCCATAAAATAGCCAACTTTGATCTTATTGATACCACTCAGAATTTCAACTAAAGGAAAACGAGGAAAAGCTGGCATATTGTACAGAACACCTGCTTCGTGTTCGATTTCGTCTTTAACACTGGTATAACCGCAATCTTCAACAAATGCTTTAACTTGATGAGGCAATTTCAGCCCACTAGTCATCATGGCAGTTGCTGCACCCATGCTTAAGCCATAAACTACAATCTGTTGCTGAATACCTTTTGTTTGTAACAAGTATGAAATCCATTTTTTCACATCGTCTTTTTCTGGCCAACCATAGCCAATATAATGTCCTTCACTGTGACCCTGTGCTCTTGGATCTGGGGTTAGAGTATTGTAGCCTAATTCATGAAACAAGGCATCATATTCTCCCATGTCCTCTTTAGTATCCATGTATCCAGGTAAAACAACAGCAGTTTTATGCGAATTTTTATAAGGAATGAAGTTTGCTTCTAATCTAAACTTTTCATCAGCTGATTCAATGTGCCATTTCTGTTTAGCAGTATCTTTAAACCACTTTTTTTCATGGTAAAGGGGATCAGATTTTTTGAGAACCTTACTTGAAGAACTTAAAAAACTCTTTTTACCAGGAACACAAGCCACCCTAAAGAAATAGTAACCTGCTCCGGTAAATAATAAACATACTAATAAAATAATGATAATTGATGAAAGCCACAACTTTTTATGCTTTAATTTTTTCAATTAGTTAAGCCACCTTCACTAAAAATAATATCTTATAGTATAACATTTTTAATTTGTATAGGAAAAAATAAAAAATGAGATTAACAGATTTTTTGCAATTAACTAATGACTTAAACAATCAAACCAGCTTCTATTTAACTATTAACCAAAGAAATGTTCCGTTAGCAAAAGTAAAGATTACAAGTACTGCCTGCTTATTTTTTCCCGGCAAAAAGCCATTAACAAAAAGGAAATTCAGTAGCTTATTAAAAAATATTCATGGACGCAATATTCCAATATATATTAGTTATAAAAAAGAAAAAATTGCCGTTTACGGTATTCAAATTTTACCTGACCAAAATGCAGTCAGATTAACCTAAAAAATGTCGCTAAAAGCGGCATTTTTATTTGTTTAGCTATTTTTGACGATATTGACGGATATGATTTTTAGTGCCGGCGAAATACCAAGTGCCACTCTGTTCATCACTTTCAAGTTTTAAACCATCTTGTGGAACCTTCAAAGCTTGATTGAAGATTTGTTCATATTCCGAAATAGTTAATTTTTGTCTTCGCCCAATCATTTTTTGATCTGCTGTTTGGTTTAAAGCTTTTCCATAGTCCTCGCATATTTGACCAGAATAAAATTCTGCCATAGCACCTGAACCATATGAAAACAAACCCACATTTGCATTCGCAGGCAACTGGGCATTTTCCAACAAACTCAAAAGACTTAAGTATAAAGATGCAGTATAAATATTACCAATTTGTTTACTATAACAAGCACTTGCAGCAAAATTATCCGCTAAACGCTTTTTAGTCCCGTCATCTTGCTTTTCAATTGCCAATTGGTTTGCCTTAGAGCCCATTTTGACAAATGGCAAGTGATAAAGAAGAGCGGTGAAATCACTGACTTTTAAGCCCGTTTGTTTCTGATAATCAGTAAACGTGTGTCTGAAAAAGTCGAGATAAACATCTTTAGAATATTTACCATCAACCAGGGCGACTGCAGAATCGTTAGGGCGCCAAAAATCATTTATATCAGCACTATAAGCGCTGTGACCAGCACTTAAAGTCATTATTTGCGGGTCAGCTTTAACTAACACACTGATGCTGCCTGC
Source organism: Lactobacillus rizhaonensis (assembly GCF_036246345.1). Lineage (NCBI taxonomy): Bacteria > Bacillati > Bacillota > Bacilli > Lactobacillales > Lactobacillaceae > Lactobacillus > Lactobacillus rizhaonensis. The sequence goes on from NZ_BTTV01000001.1 coordinate 526,182, forward strand.
ACCCTGAGTAACTTCCCCACCAGTATTAATACCATAACGAGCAATATCCGCTCCAATAACAATCGCGCTGTGATTGGGGTGCAAACGTACATAATCGCGAGCAATCATAATTCCCGCTGTCATGCCGAAACATGCTTCTTTTACTTCAAAAGTTCGCACATTTGGGGACAAGTTTAATGCTGTTTTGATGAAAAGTGAAGCAGATTTGGATTGATCAACTCCGCTTTCGGTTCCCACTATTAATAAACCGACATTTTCCCGTTCAATATGATTCAAATATCTCAGTGTCGCGTTAATTCCCATTGACACAGCATCCTGCGTTTGATCAGCCACACTCATTTTTTGCTGCCCAATTCCAATCAAAAATTTATTAGGATCTTCATTACGAGCATGGGCTAAATCTACCATATCGACATATTTGTTAGGCGTATAAAAACCAATTTGATCAATTCCGACTTGCATTGTTTTCCTTCCTAATTTCCTCTAAAAAATCTTGTGCTGCTGCTTGACTATAAATTTTGCTATTAATTAGCATCTGCAATACTTTTTTCTTTTCAGGAGAAGTTGCATCCAAATTAGCAACAATATTTCTGGCCTGCAGCTTCATATGCCCCTTTTGAATTCCTTTAGTGGCAATTGCCAACAAGGCGGCAAGATTGTTAGCCAATCCAATCGCAGCAATAATGTTCGCGAGTTCTTGACTAGTGATCTTTTCTCCTAATATCCGATAGTTTTGTTTGACATCTTTTCTGGATTTAATCGATCCACCGACAACACCAATTGGTAAAGGAAGACTGAGCTTTCCTAGCAGTTTTTCATCTTGCACAAACCATTCACTAAGACTGGTGTACGAACCACTTTTTGCTGACCAAACGCTGCAGGCTGCTTCAACTGCGCGAGTATCATTACCGGTAGCAAGCAATACTGCCTCAACACCGTTCATAATCCCCTTGTTATTCGTAACAGCTCTCATAGGATCAGTTTGACCAATCTTACTAAGCAACGCAATTTTTCGTGCAGTTTCTATTCCACCAATTATCTTTACTGGTATTTCTGCTTTTACCTTAGTTATTTGACTGGGATAGTTTGATAAAATAGCAAATAATTTTTGCTTGATGCCCGAAAAAACAGCTAACTGCCCAGCCATATACTCTAAAATAGAATTTACCCTATTGGCGCCCATCGACTCTGCAGGATCAACCAGCACTTTCAAAAAAATTAAATCTTTTTCTTGGTTAGCAGTAATAGTTTTTACTCCACCACCATGCTTGACTAAACTAGCATATTCATTATTTGCTTGTTCGATTAATTCAGGAAAGAAAGCTTGTAATTTAGCTATTTTAAAATCAGCAGCAGTTTGTAAAACGATTTGACCCCATATGCCATTGCGTTGACTAAAAGCGGTAAAACCGCCAGCTTCCGTCACAATTTTTGCGCCATTATTTGCAGCAGCAACCACTGATGGTTCCTCCGTAGATAGTGGCACTTGGTAATCTTGGCCATTAACCAGTACATTCTGCACCAAACCAACTGGAAGTCGCAATTGACCTATTACATTTTCACTCAATAAGTCAAGTTCACGCAAAACCTGGTCATCAATTTCATCCAGTTTAATGCCATGTTCCTGCAGTAATGCCCTTCTTTTTGCAGGCGTTAATTCATAAAACTTCATTTAAATTCTCTCAATCTCACATGCAATTGCCTGACCTCCTCCGATGCAAAGAGTAACCAAAGCGTTTTGGCCATTAATATGATTCATAATGTTAATTGCCGTTCCGACCAGGCGAGTACCTGTAGCTGACAGAGGGTGGCCTAAAGCAATGGCACCACCAAAAATATTTAACTTTGCTGGTGGAATCTGTAATTTCTGCGCTAAAACCACACTGGGTGCAGCAAAAGCTTCATTGACTTCAATTACATCATAATCATTAATTGTCTTGTTGGTTTTTTGCAATAGCTTTTCTACAGCATAGTATGGTGCTATTCCCATATAAGCGGGATCATTTCCTGATTCCGCAAATGCACCTAATCGTGCAAGAGGACGCAAATTCAGCTCTGCTACTTTTTCTTTTGTTGCTAAAATAACCATGCTGGCACCGTCACTTAGAGGAGAAGAATTACCGGCAGTAACATTACCATTCTCTTTAAAGACCGGCTTTAGTTTACTAAGCGCTGCTAAATTAGTATCCGGGCGAATATTTTCATCCTGCTGAATAGTCTTGCCATTTATTTCAACGTTAATCATTTCATCTTTAAAAAAATCCTGTTGGACAATTTCAGTTGCCTTACGGTGTGAAGCTACACTATACTCATCCATTTCTTGGCGGGTTACACCATATTTCTCAGCCACATTTTCAGCTGTAAGTCCCATATGTAAGCCAGAAAAGGCATCAGTCAGCCCATTTTGCAGCATTTCACTTTCAAAATTAGGTTTTTCTTTACTTTCGGTCAGGTAAACAGCATTAGACATACTCTCGGCACCACCAACTGCGACCAGATCAAAATCACCCATTTCCATCTGTCCTTGTGCCAGGCGAAGAGCTTTCAAACTGGAACCACAAACTTCATTAATTGTGACGCTGCTGCTTTGGGGACTCATACCCGTATTAAGGGCAACTTGGCGAGCCATGTTTTGTCCTAAACCTGCGCCTAAAACGTTGCCCATGAACAGGGCATCAAGGCTATCTGCATTTAAATTAATACTTTTCAACGTTTCCCTTAATACAATTTCACCTAGATCGATAGCACTTTTTTCAGCCCATAGGCCATGATAACGACCAAAAGGTGTTCTTTTAGCTGCAACAATATATATCTCTTTCATTTTATCTATCCTCCAGCAAAAAGTTCCAAGCAGCATGATACAAAAATTTTCTACCCGAAGATAGTGATTAGGCTGACATTAAGAAAAATTTTATATAAAAAAAACCATTAGTTAATGGTTTTTATAATTTAAAAAATTATTAAATTGTTATTTTTGTGATTGAGCTTCTAATTTTTTGCCCAAGTTAATAATATATTTGCGCAGAGCATCTTTAGTTTCGGGATGTTTTAGACCGTAAATAATCGAAGTTTCAAGGTAATTTAACTTATTACCAACATCGTAGCGATCGCCATTAAAGACATGGGCAAGAACTCGCTGAGTTTTATTCATTGTGTTAATAGCATCTGTTAACTGTATTTCACCACTCTTATCAGGCTTTTGCTCCGCCAATATAGGAAAAATTTCTGGAGTTAACAGATAGCGGCCAATGATTGCATAATCGCTTGGTGCCTGATCAATTGCCGGCTTTTCCACAAAAGATTTAACGTTAATTAAGCCAGGCTTAATCTCAGTATCAGGCTCTATTATGCCATACTTATAAACATCTTTATGAGGCACTGGCATAACAGCAATTGTGGAAGCACTAGTTTCATTATAGCGATCAATCAGTTGCTTAGTTAAGGGTACTTTATCCATCATCAGGTCATCGCCGAGCATTACCACAAATGGTTCATTACCCACAAAACTGCGGCCACGAGCAATTGCATCACCTAACCCAGCAGGATAAGGTTGACGTGTATAGTAAATGTTAATACCCAAGTGTGTAATTTCTTGCGACATTTTGAGCAGACCCGTTTTACCTTTTTCCTCCAAATTCTGTTCAAGTTCAGGATTTGAGTCAAAATGGTCTTCAATAGGCCGCTTATTTTTACCCGTGACAATTAAGATGTCCTCAATACCGGAGTTTTTGGCTTCTTCCACAATGAATTGAATTGTAGGTTTGTCTACGATAGGCAACATTTCCTTAGGCATTGCTTTAGTTACCGGCATAAACCTAGTACCAAGACCTGCTGCAGGAATAATTGCTTTTCTAACTTTCATACCTTTTACACTTTCTATAAAAACATAAAACTAATATACCAAAATATAATTCATTGTGCCAATTTTACCGGTTGCGTTTTTTTTGAACATATTCTGCCAAACGCCCAACTGAGTAGTGTACTTCTCCGTATTTTAGAGTCGCAATCGCAGCATTCACACAAGTCCCCAGTAAAAAGAGAATTGATGAAATATTCAGCCACAACATGAAAATGATAAAAGTACCAATAATGCCGTAGTTTTCCCAGCTAATACGAAAATGATGCAAATAAAAGCCAAAAAGCCAAGACAATACAATCCAACCAAATAAGGTAGTAAAAACGCCTGGCCAAATAACCTTTTTCTTCAATCTAATATTGGGTAAAAAAGAATTCAGATAATACAAAGAGCCGATCATGGTAATAATTATGACGGGATAACGGTAACTAAAGATTTTTTCAATTTCACCAACAGAAAAAGAGAAAATTGGTCGTAAAAATTCTAAAACTTGCTGGCCAAAAATAAGCGTCAAATTGAGTAGCGCAAAAACTATAATCATTATGTTAGTTAACATAATAGTAATTGAGCGTGTCCAGACGGTAATTTGCCATTTTTGTTTTAATTCAACAGCGCGTACACCATATATCCGGTTCATTCCGATTCTAATTGCGTTTACCAAAGAAGACACCGACCATAACGCCAAGATAATACCAAATGAAATATAACCTGTTGACTTACTTTTCAATAATGAGTTAATTATCGGCATGATAAATTTAGCAATTTTATCTGGGAAAATTAACTTCAAGTAACTGGCTATGGGATCAGTGTCAATATGAAATAAAGGCAAAATATTTCCGATAATGATTATAAAAGGAAATATGGAAAACAAAATGTAGTATGCAATCGCAATCGCACTGGTCAAAACTTCTCCCTGAGAAAATTTTACGGAGACCGTTTTATAAAATAAAAAAGAGCGTTTCCTGATTGCCTCAGCTTTTTTACTCATGCACTTTAATCATCCATTTCGTCAAAATGTGGCAAATATTTTTCGTAACCATCATATGGCTTTTGCAAAGTCAAAATTTTAGGACCATCTTTAGTAATGGCAAATGTATGTTCAAACTGTGCCGATTTTGAACCATCAGGAGTAGCATAAAATACCCAATCATCCTTTGGATCAGGAACGCTTTTTTCAATAATCCGCCAATCTCCACCAGCTTCAACCATCGGTTCACAGGTAATAGTCATCCCTTCGCGCAAACGCAAACCATGACCGGCTTTTCCCCAATGTGGTACTTCGGGATCTTCGTGAATACTTGGTTGAATACCATGGCCTACTAATTCTTTAACATCACCATAATGATGCTCATCCTCTACAAAATGTTGAATAGCGGCTCCGATATCTCCAATCCTGTTTCCTAAGACAGCCTGATCGATCCCTAAATACATAGCCTTTTTGGTAGTTTCCATCAAATCTTGATCTGCTTGAGAAATTTTTCCTACTGGATAAGTCGTGCAAGAATCTGTTTCAAAGCCGTTTAAATTGCAGGTAACATCAACCTTGACCAGGTCACCCTCTTTTAAAACGGTATCTTTGCGTGGAGTAGCATGGGCAATCTGATCGTTAACAGAAATACACGTACCGTATTTATAGCCTTCAAATCCCTGCTCTGACAAGCGACCGCCACGGCTGTTGACAAAGTCCTGGCAAAATTCTTCAATTACCCAGGTAGTAATTCCAGGTTTAATCACGTCACGCAAGCCTTCAAACATAGACGCTAATAAGCGACCTGAGGCTTGCATGCCTTTAAGTTCTCTAACAGATTTAATCGTAATCAAATTTAAATTCCCCTCTGTAAAATGATATTTGATTACATTATAGCGTTTTTTAAAACTTTACTAAAGAATTTCATTAAATGCACAAAATTAGGTATAATGTTTTGGTGAATCAGTTTTGTGTGAAAGGTATGAGCAAAATGAAGGCTAGAATTGTCTATGCAAGTATGACGGGTAATGATGCTGATATGGCAGATATACTGGAAGAAGATCTCCAAGATTACGGTTTTGAGGTTGAAACCAGCGAAGCCGAATTTACCGATGCGAGTGACTATTTGTCGGCTGATTTGTGTATTTTTGTCACCTATACTTATGGTGAAGGCACCATGACCGATGAAATTGCTGATTTTTACGACCAATTGAAAGAATTAGATTTATCTGGAAAATATTTTGCGGTGATGGGAAGTGGCGATAAAGTATATACCGGTCATTTTTGCGAAAATGTTTTTGATTTTGAAAAAATATTCAAGCAGGTGGGTGCTAAAGAACTTACTAAGCCTGTAACAATCGAAAATGCGCCAGACGATGATGCTATCACCGCAATTGATAATGCAGCTAAGGAAATGGCTGATCAACTAAATGGTTAAGAACAAAAAATTGGATTCGCAAAAATTTGACTCAATGTCTGACCCCAAAATTCATCATTTAGCACAAAACCTAGTTAAAAGACACCGCAACCTATTTGTTTATATGGTTTTTGGCTTTATTGCTGCTCTTATCAATACTGTTGTATTCATGGTTTTACATAAGTGGTGGCATAGTGTTGTTTTAGTCTCTAATACAATTGCGTTTATTATTTCTAACCTTGCTTCTTTTGTATTTAACCAAAAAGCGGTATTCATTAATAATGTTGATGAAGAACATTCAACCTGGCAAAAATTAATTGTCTTTTTTACTTACAGAATCATTAGCCTTATCCCTGACAGCTTAATAATGCTTGTTGGACTATCGTGGCTTCATTTAGACGCCCTCTTAGTAAAAATCGTTGACCAAATTTTAGTTGGTGTTTTCAATTACCTCACTACCAGATCAGTTTTTCAAGCACAAGAAACAACTATGATTACGCGGGCTAAAGAAAAAATCAAAGCACGTAAAGAAAAAAATAATAAATAAAGCCAAGAAAATTATTTCTTGGCTTTTTTAATTAGCTTATTTAAAATCTACTGGTCTTGCACCTTTATTTTGCGAAAAGTAATAGGCAATATCGTCCATTATTCTTTCAGAAGCATGACCATCACCATAAGGATTTCTTGCTTTGGCCATTTGCTCATAAACTTCTTTATTTTCAAGTAATTCCAGCATTGCCTTTTTGACCTGGTCGACTTGCGTTCCTACTAATTTAAGTGTTCCTGCCTCGACACCCTCGGGCCGTTCCGTAGTATCCCGCAAAACCAGAACTGGCTTGTTTAATGCAGGTGCTTCTTCTTGGACCCCACCGGAATCTGTCATAATAAAGTAGCTCAATTTAGCTAAATTGTGAAAATCGACAACGTCTAAAGGTGCAATCAAATGAATTCTCGGGTCATTGCCTAAAATTTCGTGGGCCACTTTTTGTACTCTCGGAGAAAGGTGTACCGGATAAATAATTTCGACATTATCGTGACTGTCAACGACTTGTTTCATAACTTTGAAAACTCGTCTCATTGGCTCACCCTGGTTTTCCCGTCTGTGCATGGTTACCAAAATTATTTTATTACCAGGTTTGATTAAATCCAATACTTCATGATGATAATCATCCTGTACAGTTTCAGCTAAAGCATCAATTGCAGTATTGCCAGTAATAAAGATATTTTCTGAATGATGGTTCTCCTTTAATAGATTTTGCTTACTTACTTTAGTTGGGGCAAAATAAAGATCAGTCAAATCGTCGGTCATTTGCCGGTTCATTTCTTCTGGAAACGGTGAATACTTATTCCAAGTTCTTAAACCAGCCTCAACATGGCCCAAAGGACACTGAAGGTAAAAACTGGCCAAACTAGCAGCAAAAGTAGTAGTTGTATCACCGTGAACTAAAACAATATCTGGTTTGACCTCTTTCAATACCTTAGTCATATCAATCAATACTTTGGCTGTTATGCCTTCCAAAGATTGGTTTTTCTTCATAATGTTAAAGTCATATTCTGGCTTAATTTTAAATATGTTGAGTACCTGATCCAACATTTCCCGGTGCTGTGCTGTTACAACCGTGACTTCTTCAAATCTCTCGTCTTGTTTAAGTTTCTGTACCAAAGGCGCCATCTTTATAGCCTCTGGTCTGGTACCAAAAACTACCATTACCTTAATTGTCTTCATAAAAGCCTCCATATTCTATTTTATATTAATATATTAACTACATAAAAACAAGTTAATTATGGTTTAATAATTAACAAGTTACTAAGGCTGGTGAAATGATGGAACACGGATTTAAATTATTATTAATTACTGGACTGCTAATTGTTCTGGCAACTTTTTGCTTTGTTTTCAGTTTTGATAAGAGAAATATGCCTAAAACCAGAAAAATTTTATTAGGAATATCTCTTTTGCTATTTTTAATAATTGGATTACTCGTTATCAAAATTTGGAACTGGCCATTAGACTAATAAATATATTCGGTAATAAATTAATGATTTTTAAGCGGCAATAAGTAGCAACTTAATAGCTTTATTACTTGCGGAGATCAAATAGAACTAAAATAAGCAACTATTATATATTAAATAACTATAAATTCACAAATATAAGTGCATATCTAAAATTTATAATTAAGCTTGACAAACCAATAATTATTTTCTAGAATTCATCTTGTAAACGTTTACGAAAAAATATAGGATTGACGAATCTGCTATTTTAAATTTAGGAGATTACTTTGCTAATTTCACAAGTATTGAATAATAATGTGATACTCGTGGAAGATGGAGGTAAACAGAAGATAATATGGGGTCGCGGTATTGGCTTTAAAGCTCATGCAGGAGAAAATTACAAATTAAAATCTCAAGATAAAGTCTTTTCTGCCATATCTGATGACGATAAGTGGTTAGCTTCTTTCAAAAAGCTTTCTGAAGAAGTACCACGAAAATATTTTGAACTAACTGAAAAAATAATTCAGCTTGCTAGGGAAGAAATTGATGCTAATTTTGATGAACACCTTTTAATTCCTTTAACAGACCACATCTTCTTCGCAGTAAAGCGCTACGATATGGGGTTGGAGCTTTCTAATCCCATGTTGTTCGATATTAAACGCTTTTTTTCACAAGAATACAAGGTTGGTAAACAAGCTGTCAGTCTAATCGAGCAAGTTTCAGGTGTCTCCTTATCTGATGATGAAGCTGGATTTATTGCAATTCATCTTGTTGAATACAAAATTCAACAATCAGATAGCTCCATTAAAAATTTTTCCAATTTTATGGAAATCTCAAATGGAGTAAATAATATAATTGAAGCAAAGTTTGGTCGGAAATTTTCTGAAAATAGTATTGCTGTTAGTCGTTTGATGAACCATCTACACTATTTGATTCTCAGAACTAATAGTAAAAAGAATGAAACTGAAAATGAAAACCAGAATGATTCGGATCTACTAAAAATGCTTTGCCAGCATAATCGTAAAGCAGCAAGTTGTTTAAATGAAGTTGTTTATTATTTACAAGACAAGCTTAATTACAACTTTTCTGATTCGGATCGCTTATATTTACTAATTCATATTATTCATGTTACTTCTTAATTAAATACGGGCTTGTTACTTTAAATAGGCAATACCCAATAACTAGCACATTTTTGTGTGCAGTTGTTGGGTATTTTTTTATTAAATATTGAGAAAGGAAATCATATGGAACAACCTATCAAAAAGGAAAGCATGAAAACTAGAGTTTATGCTTTCTTGCAAGACTTAGGAAAATCGTTTATGTTCCCAATTGCTACATTATCTGCAATGGGAATTCTCGTGGGAATTGGTAGTGCCTTTACGGCTCCGCCAATGATGGCAAGATTTTCCTTTTTACAAAATCATATTGTTAATGTCATTTTTAATTTTATAAATACTGTGGGCAGTTTTGGCTTCACCTATCTTCCTGTAATGTTTGCTATGGCTTTGCCTTTTGGCTTAGCCAAAAGAAATAAAGGTGTCGGTGCCATAGCAGCTCTAGCTGGATATATTTCCATGAACATGGGAATTAATTTTATGCTGGGTCAGCAGCATAAACTTGCTCCAGCTAACAAAATGCAGGCAATGGGCCAAGCAAACGTTTTAGGAATCCAAAGTCTAGAAATGGGAGTCCTAGGTGGAATTTTAGTTGGATTGATCACTTATTACTTACTCGAAAAATATCAGGAAATCAAATTACCTGACGCTTTCTCGTTCTTCGGCGGAATTAGATTTGTACCAATTATTTCCGTAATTGTTGAGTCTTTCGTAGGTTTAATCATTCCTTTTATTTGGCCGACTTTTCAAAGTGGAATTGTCGCTTTGGGACACTTAATTCAAAATGCGGGTGTCTTTGGTCCATTTCTATACGGTATCGCCCTATCCATTTTAAAACTAATGGGTTTACACCACATTTTACTTGCAATGATTAGATTTACGGATGCCGGCGGTACAGCAATTGTTAAAGGCAAAGTTGTAACAGGTGCTTTAAACATCTTTTATGCACAACTAAATGCTGGTGTACCAATTTCTCACAAAGCAACAGCCTTTCTTTCACAAGGATTCATGCCAACATTCATGTTTGGTTTACCAGCTATTTGTCTGGCAATCTATGTCACAGCCAAACCAGAAAATCGCAATAGAATTAAGGGGCTACTTCTTTCTGCTACCCTAATAGCATTTGTTTCCGGAATTTCTGAGCCAACTGAGTACCTGTTTCTATTTATAGCTCCAATGCTTTATGTATTTCACACTATTCTGCAAGGCTTATCACTTTCAGTAATGATGATTGCCGGCGCATGTATGGGTAACACTGATGGTGGTGTATTAGACTGGATCTTATTCGGTTGGCTTCAACCTAACTCTAAATGGTGGGTTTTAATTCCAGTTGGACTAATCTGGTTTGCAATATATTTCTTCTTCTTCCGCTGGTACATTTTAAAATACAATGTCAAGACACCAGGCCGTGAAGGCGAAGGTGACGTAGTAATGACACAGAATAACGGTATTTATGATCCAAAAGTCATCTTAGAAGCTCTTGGTGGTCAAAGCAATATTGTTTCTCTTGACAATTGCGTTACCCGACTCAGACTAGAAGTAAATGATCCGTCTAAAATAGATGAAGACAAGCTTAAACAGTCTGGTGCGCTTGCAGTTATGAAGGCAGAAAAATCTGTCCAAGTAGTTTATGGGGCACAAGTACAAAGTGTTAAAGACGGCGTAGAAAAATTGATGAGTAACGGTATAACGGCTTAATGAGGACAAAAATGGAAAAATATGATTTTGATTCATTAGCAGACAGAACTATTGATAATGCACGAAAATGGGATAATAAAATTGTTCATAGCAAGTTTCCCAAAGTTAGGGATGATTTTATTCCACTTTGGATTGCAGACATGGATTTTAAGGCAGCACCTGAAATTAGAAAATCTTTAGCCAAAGTCGCAAATAATGGGGCCTATGGCTATACCTACTCAACAGAACGCTGGTACCAAAGTGTAATTAATTGGCAACTTAAAAAGCATAATAATCATGTAGAACATGATTGGATAAGCTTAGGCTACGGCACTGTACCAAATATGCATATTATTGTGCAGGCTTTACTCAAACCGACTGACTCCATTTTATTAAACACCCCAGTCTATGGTCCTTTTGCTTATGCTGCAGAACACAATGATAGAAAGGTAATTTGTGTTCCTTTAAAAAACATTAATAACAGATATTACCTTGATTGGGAAAAAATTGAGTATGAAATGAAAGAAAAACACCCAAAACTAACTTTTTTCTGTAATCCTCATAACCCTTCAGGTAGAGTCTGGAGTAAAGATGAAATTACTCATATGGCACAACTTTGCCAGAAATATAATGTTTTATTAGTTTCAGACGAAGTTCACTCTGAACAAATAATGAAAGGCCCATTTACCAGCTCTTTACAATTAGACAAGCAGTATCTTAATAATTTGGTAATGTTTACATCACCTAATAAAGCATTTAATTTGGGCGGTTTAAAACTGTCATATTCCATAATTCCCAATCCTAAAATCCGTGAGCAATTTCGCCAACAATATGTGCGAAATTCAGTAACATCGCCAAATGTACCAGGTCAAGTAGCCATGGTTACTGCTTATGAAGAGTGTGATGAATGGTTAAAGCAATGTACCGCTTATATCAAGGAAAATCTTAGAATTACTCAAGAAGCGATTGCTAGTTCTTTTCCCGGTTGGAAAATGATGGATATGGAATCTTCATACTTACCTTGGGTTGACATTTCCGCAAGTGGAATAGATATGCATACAATTGCGCAAGTAATGGCAGAAAAAGCCGGGGTTGTAGTTGGTATTGGTGATGACTATGTTACTAATGCAGACAACTTTTTGAGATTAAATTTAGGAACTTCACATGCCGTTATCGAAGAAGCCATGACAAGAATGGCTGATGTATGGCAAACAATGTATCAATAAAGGTTTAAAAATGGTAAGTTTATTTAAAAAATTATTTACAAAAAAAATTAATGTTCAAGCTCCTGTGACGGGTGAGTTAATTCCACTCTCTTCTGTTCCGGATGAAGTATTTTCAACAAAAGTAATGGGTGATGGTTTTGCCATTAAACCTACTGAAAATAAACTTTTTTCCCCTATCAGCGGAACCGTACTTTCTGTTTTTCCCACTAAGCATGCAATTACATTTAGCACAGATGACGGAATTCAAGTTCTTTTACATTTAGGAATTGATACGGTTGAGTTGAAAGGCGCACCTTTCAATATTTTAGTGCATGAGGGAGAACACATATCTGCCGGCGATGAAATTGGAACGATGGATATTGATCAAATAATTAAAGCCGGAAAGTCTACTGAAATAATAATAGTTATTACAAATATGGAAAAACTTAAAAGCATAGATAGAGTATCTGACACCAATGTCAGTCATGGTGATAAAATAGGTGCTTTAAATTTAAGTTGATTTAATATTTAGGTATTTTAAAAAAGTTATAAAAAAGCTGATAGCTCAGTCATGTAATTAATGATTTCACTTTATCAGCTTTTTTATGTGTTAATTTTTAGACTAGCAAAATAATATTTAATAAATGATATAAACTAAAATGTGTATTCTTTCACATCTACCCTTAATTCGCTGTATAATTATTTTGAAAAGAGGTGAATAAATTATGGGTAAAGAAGAAGTCACTAAAAATGTTTGGGTTACTACTCACGGTGATAAATGGGCTGTCAAAATTGCTGGCAGCGACGAAATATCTAAAGTCTTTGAGCGTAAAGCTGATGCTTTAGCATACGCTAAAGATTTGGCTAAAAAAGAAAAAACCGAACTGATTAGTCAAAAAAGAAATGGCCGCATTAATCTAAAGAATTCCTATGGTCATGACAATCCAAACACTCCAGGTTAGATTTTATTATCATCATTTATATTAAATCATTTGCATACTTTATCTAGATCTGACATTATAATTTATCTTTATTTCTCAAACAAAAATATAAATTTTCATATTTACTTAAACAACAAATTTTTCAAACTCTAGTCTGATTGTCTTATCGATAGTCAGACTTTTTAAATGTTTACAATTATAGCGCATAATGGTGTTGTTTTAGCGGTAATGTTAACAAAATCTACATTATTTTTCACAACAAAAATTTTTAGTCAAAACATTCATTAGTATCGACCTAATATATCTGCCAAAGGTATCATGTTTTAATGATATATCGGTTTGATAATTAAGCTACAAAAATAATCTCCAAATTTGTCCTAGGTTTTGGGGTATATCAATGTATAGCTCAATGACATTTTCTGTTCTTAGAGCAATTGTTTTTTAATAGCAAACTGATAATGCGATTGGCATATCAGCTATTTTCATATTTTGTTTTTATTAAGTATTTACTTTTCATCCGATTAAACTACTCTTCATTTTCAATGAATAAAATTTATCGATTTGTTTAGCAGTTCATATAAAACTAAGCGAACTTCTTGTACCCGTTTAGGTTTGGCAAATCCTTTTTCTATACGATCTGCCAGCTTAACCATATGTATTTCTTATTGTATCTAACCTAGCCTTTAATATTTTGAATACAGAAACTTAATGTTTCATTGTCTGTTTTGCGAACCTAGTTCGTACTATTTTTTATTCATTGCTGTACCACTTCATGTCATAATCCTTGGTAATCATAGCAATAGTTACAAGTGTTTGTTTGCTAAAATGCAGTCATAATAAGTTCACTTTAGCTTTATTTAATTAACTTTTTGCTCAATAATTTCAGTGTTTATCATATTCTTATTTTATAGCAAATTGAATAATACTATCTATGTCAGCTATGACCTTTTTCTATTTGTTTGACAGACTTATGTATGCCCGCATACAAATAACATACAGTACTTCGCTTATCAAGCGTTTGAACTTTTTTACTGCTGATAATTTATTACTCATAATTAAATTATAAAGTTCTGATTCGTTTATGACTATTGTGGCTCTTATGATAAGTCACAAATCATCATCCTACTAAATCAACTTTGTTTTTAAGTGCTTTCTTGAACTCGAATATCATAAAATATTAGTCACATCTTTATTAACGAATTAAGACTAACTCTTATTCATTAATGTTCTTACTTGCTGATTTCTAAATTAAATACTTTTAATTCTTGGATTTGGTCATCTTTTTCTTGATATAATTAAATTATGTAAATTAAGGAGGTGATTAAAATGCATGTACCCTATTTTGACAATCCCGGAGGTAATTTAACGGCCAAAGTACAATTAGATAATGCTTCAAATGTATTTTTGGTTGATCAAACTAACTACACATTGTATCAAAGCGGTCAACCCTTTAAATACTTTGGTGGTTATTTTCAAAGAAATCCAGTTTTAATAACGATATCTGGTCCTGGTCGCTGGTACTTGATCGTTGAAAGTAGCAATTACAGATACAACTGGATAAAATAGTCACATTATTTTCATAGAACGATTTATTTTTGAAATAACTTACTCAATGTTTCCAAAAGTAAAGTCATTCTTTCTAATTCAGTAATAATTACTGCTATATCAATATTCATTTGCTTAAATAATTGATTTTATAGACTAATTTTTTTCTTGCCTAATGTGTTAAATATATGCTTTTTATAATAGCTTAAAGAAAAACATATATTTTTTTGAAATTTTTTCAAGTGGTAAATTGTAAAATAAAGTTGAACACTTGCGCTGATTAGAAAATGAAAAAAGTCCATTGGACTTCTCTGATAGAATGTAATTACCAACCTAATTCTAGAAAGAAGTCTCCAATGAACTCGCTTAATTCTACCATATCTAGTCACCAAAAGGGCCAACATCTTGCTTTGTAAGACTGCGTAATTATCCAAGCTTTACGCAGCCAAGGCCAGTCCCTGCGTCAAATTGCCCGTGCCCTCAACTGTTCGCCCACCACGGTCAAGTACGAGCTTAAACTGCGGCCGTAAGCAAGCTTTTCTAGCCAAAATCCGTTTCATTAAGTACGTTGGACAGCACTTCTTCAAACAGGGCTGGTCGCTTGATAACTGTGCCGGTCGAGCCTTAGCCAGCGGCGCCTTTACCCGGAATGAAACAGTCTGCACCAAGACGCTTTATCATTATGTAGAACGTGGTTTATTACGGGTTAAAACGACGGATCTACCCGAATGCTTGAGCCGCAAGACGAAAGCCAAACGGGTACGCCAGCATAAACGCCAGCTGGGCCGCAGTATTAGTGAACGGCCTGCTGCTATTAACCAGCGCCGCGAATTTGGCCACTGGGAGTGCGATCTGGTTTTAGGACATAAAACCAAAGATGACCAGGCCCTCTTAACTCTGTATAAACGCATGACCCGCAAATTCATGATTATCCCGATTAAAGATAAGACGGCTGCCAGCGTGATGGCGGCCTTTAAAACCTTACGCAGCCAATATCAGGAGCATTGGAACGAAGTCTTTAAGACCATTACCACGGATAATGGTTCTGAGTTTGCGGATTTAGCCCAGTTAGAAGAAGCTGCGCAGACGCTGGTTTATTATGCGCACCCCTATACTTCTTGTGAGAAGGGCGGGATTGAGCGGCACAACCGGTTAATCCGGCGCTCCATTCCCAAAGGCAAGTACATCAAGGACTATGACCTAGTGCAAATCTACGGCATTGAGGAATGGCGCAATAATCTGCCCCGCAAGATGTTAGCCTACCACATACCCGATGAATTGTATGAAAGAAGATTAGATTGCATCTATCAGATCAAGTAGGGTGTTCAACTTAAAATTGCAATTTTCGAATTTTTTAAGTGTAGACTGAAAAAGCTGATAGATGCCAAAAAAATTAAAAATTTTGGTTTAGTTTAAGAAAAATAACTAAAAATTGTAGATAGGCGAAATTAGCATTTATAAATGGAAAACACTAAAGCCTGCTTCTGATAAACTATGTGCTGTAGTGGAAGTCCTCCACACATCTACCGATTACTTTAGGCGATAACTAGTATCCCTCACATGTCTCTATATATTACCATGCAGTAGAAAACAACGGATTATTATCTTATTGTGGTCGCTCAATTCCAGATGATTATCTTGATCTTATAAAAATTTGATAGCTAGGATAATAAATGATATGATTTATTTCAAACTGAGAAGTATTTCCATTTGAAAGTACACGAAAAATCACCTTCCTGTTTATGATCTGAGAGTTTTTTCGTATAGAAAATAATTTTAAAATCAAGAAATTTAAATTAAAAATGATAATCCTAAAAGTTATCAAGATGAAACTTCAATAGAAGATATATTCCTTATATTTGTCGACTCTCAGATTCAGGAAATTTTTATCTAATGTATTAAAAGTTAAAAACATTTAGCAATTACTATAGGTAATCAAGTGGCTAAACACTTTGGTGTAGATAACAATCCCAACGTTAATAATGGCACAAAATATGATGTTTAAAACTCTGTTTAATATTACAAAATCCAACAAGAGGAAATATAAAGTTCTATAGTAAATGAATTAATTTTTCCATTTTATACTAAATCGAATAGTAATGAAAATATGGATATTAAAAAAGCTATGCTTCTATTCTCTTTAAAAATTTTAAGTCAATTTAGAAATATTTCGGTTCATTCAAAGTCTGTATACACGTTTCAATCACATGTTGATAACCTTCCTTCCACATCTGCTTTAGAAATATATTTAGGAAATGATATTTTTTTCAGGTTGCACAAACGATAAATTAACTTTAGAAAAAAGGACTTTATGGTGCTTTACTTTATCTTTTGTTATTAATACGAGATCCATACCAAAGAATTTATATCTTAAATAAATTGAAATTGATTGAAAAATCTTTACCTGGATGAAAATGAGAGCAATTATAATGCTAAAATTACAAATAATTATAGATTATATTTAAAAGCAGCTAACCTAAAATACGATATTGATAAAATTAAGTAGATAAAGTATAAGAAAATATGATCTTGACAATAGTAAAAGTTTTTATTTTGTAGACAACTGCCATAAGAAATCAGAAATTAGCTTGAAAAGCTATGACAAACTATAAATTTTGTCATTAATCAAAGGATTATTTTTGATCAAAAAGCAATGCAGTACTTGTGGTAACCAAATTGGCATTTGTGATAGCATAAATCATGTACGGTATGATACAAATTATGGAAATTGTTTTTAAAAATTTGATTTTACAAATGCACTGCTCAAATAATATGCGTAATTTCTAGCTATCCAAATCCATGCTGAAATAAAGTTTTAATTGCTAATCCTAAAAAATTTTAGAAATTATTAAAAAGAAATTTCCATCTAAAAGGCACTATTTACCATTAATGACAACGTGTGCATTTCGTGGGACAGATATTTATCATCGTAATTTTCACTTGTAGAAATTGCATGGCTAAATATAAATTTAGTTAACCTAAAGATACTATTTTTAGGTTACTATATATGGCAGTGGAAATTTTAAAAAATACTTGCCAAATGAAAAAATTTACAGATTTCAAAAACCACCCAGTTTACGATTTACATAATTCTTTTAATAAAGCTGGAGACAAGCTTTACATTAGTAAAACATTATTAGAACCAAATCAATTTATGAGGTGACGAAATTTATTCATTAGTGCTGTTGTATGTGCGCTATTGCCGAACCAACTGTTGAATTTATCAATGACATCACTTGAAACATGATAAAAGAATACATTGATCATCTTGGCTTCATCATTAATTTAACTAATGATTGTAGCTTTGAAGTAAAATTTTTAATTGTTAAAAGTAAAATAAATAGTTCCTATGTTAAAGTCGAATATTCAGAATTAATTTACGAAATGATGCAAATTCTTAAAAGCTGAAAGGATGAGAAACTCATCGAATACAATACCAAAGATAACCACTGATGTTCCAAAGGAATTAGGCTGATAAAAGAAACTATTGTGCGACGATCTTATCATTCAAGACGAGGTTGGAACAAATAAAAACAATAAATCTACAAAAATAATCCTTGTACTGAGATGTAGTATAAATTATGAATTTAGGAGGCAAAATGGATAACGAAAATAAATTTGAAATACTTGATATACCCTCAAACACGCAGTATTGGTTTGTAAGAGCTAACAGTAGAGCTGAATATTACGATGATTTTTTACAAAATAACTATATATCAGTTGATGCTAATTCAATTTCATTAAGTACTCTACTAGAAATCCCACAAACATTACGTAGCTCAAAAGATGCTTTAAAAGAACAATATAAACAATTATTTCAAGAAAATGCTTTAAAACAATTTAAAGAACGTAGTCAAAATGAAAAGATGTCAGATAAAACTAAAAAAAAAGAAAAAGCTGCTGAACTAAAAAGAAGCTCATATAGATCTAGAATAGTATATCATTTCGTTGAAGATATAAATATTGGAGATTTTGTGGTTATTCCATATAAGTCTGCAGAAAAGTTTTTAATCGGTACAGTAATAACTAACTGCTTTGAAAACGAAATAGACCATGTGGAAGATTTAGATGAAAATAATGAATCAACTTATGCAATATCTCCTTTTAAATTGAAGCGAAGAATTTTATGGATAAAAGAACTACCAAAAAGTAAGTTTCCAGATAAACTTTCATGGATAGAAAATGCACACCAGAGCATTTTTAATATTACTAATTATGGAAATGAATTAAATCCCTTTATTAATCCTCTATATAGATATAAGGGAAAAATATATGCTCGAATTGGTGTAAACACAAATCAGGAAATAAGTTCTACTTCTTGGCTAGATTATCAACTAACAATGAAAGACATTCTAGACGAAAATTTAGATAACGTTTTTCAAAAACAGTATGTTCAATCACCTGGTCAAATTATTATTTATGTAGAACAAAACTTGTATTGGTTACTCCCTATTGTTCTTGCCATTCTTTTTGGTAAAGTTAACTACAAACAAGGTAATTTTACAATAAGTTTTATAGGTATATTCAGATATTTTTCGAAAACCGAAAGACAAATGAGAAACCTTGATGTAGAAGAAAAAAAGGCAAAAATAGATAACATAAAAGCCGACAGTTCTAACAAAAACGCTGATACAGTTTCAAAGCTCGCCAATTTAACTGATAAAAACTCAGAGGGATTAAAACATGTGATTCTAAAAGACATTGAAAATTCAGCAATTAATAATGAAGATAAAGAAAAGGAAAAGAAAGAGTTAAAAAATAAATTTTCTATCGAATCAAAAGAGAAAAAAATTGGTCATCCAAAAAATCTTCACAAAATCAATAATGAGAAAAAAAATTTAGAAGATAAACTTAAGCTTTCAAACGAAAACCCAGGGTCCTCAATTCAATTTGAAAATCAAAAGGACAACTTGATTCCTTTAACGGATGAATTTGAAAAAGAATTAGAGAAAGAAGAACCAGGATCAGAAAAGTAACAATAGATTGAATTCTAAATACAAATTCAATAATTATTGATATAAATTTATCAATGGATAATAAAGTTATGTAACCCCATACTACCTGAAAATATTTCATGACTCTCTCCTTTCTTAATATTTCTAACAAAATTATTGACTTTTAATCTTTTAAAGTCAATATATTCTAACTAAATTAAAAATCCTTAAAGAATTTCGTCACCAAACTTCATTTCTTAAGGATTAACCTAAACTTGGCCGTGGCAAACCTGAATTACATTTTAGTACAGTGAACGCGCTTTTAAAAATGGCTCTTTGTCAAACATCCTAAAGTAGGAAGCAGATAGAAGTATGACGATACTTTTATCTGCTTTTTTTTATACTTAAAGTTGAAGTTGAGATCGCCAACAGGATTGAATCTTTGAATTCGATTTGCAAACGGGCCCGTAGGAATAATGCCCTTTGCTAGTTAGGTTAGGATGAGGATCTTAAAGATCGTATTAAGAAAATGAATAAAGGTACTATTCTGCTTCAATAATTTTAGAAGATGTTCCAGTGAATGTTATTGGTATTGACGTTAGTCGTGGTAAAAGTCATGCTACTTTAATTACTACTGATTTTGAAAAGTAAGATTTTGATTTTAGTCATAATCGCAGCGGTTTTAAGCAATTAGCTGCTTATCTGACTGAACCAGCTTTAGTTATTTTCGAAACCACAGGGGTTTATTCTGCTCAGTTAGCTTATTATTTAAGCCAAAATAAAATTAAATTTTGTGAGCTTAATCCGCTGGAAGCAAAAATGAGAATATTATCTTTGTGATGGAACAAGACAGATGCTAGTGATTCCTTCAAACTAGCTTTATTAGATATCACACAGGCAGCCATCATTTGTACTAGAAGGCGACATTATATTGATCCCCCTATCAGTCTTTACGTTTTTTAGCTGTGCAATATCACAAATTAAGCCAAAAGCGGGTTAGAATTGAAAAATCAGTTGCGTTCAGTGCTAAAACTATCCTTCCCTGAGTTTTCGCTTTGCTGTAGCCTTGCAGATGATTCGTAAGTATGTATATCCAGATTATTTAGCTGTTCTGACGGTTAAAAGAATGACTGAACAGTTTTATCGATTAATCGGTAAACATATTGCTAAGAAATTAATTTGCACTAAAGTTTGGACAGCCGCGTTCAATACATATCCTGCCATTGTCGCTGATTCAATTGAAATATCAATCATTGGCATGTTATGCTATGAAATTGAATGTTATAACTATCGTGTTGCCCTAATCAAAGATCAGCTAATTAAAAAGTCAGCTAATTTTCCAGAATTTAAGCTTATCAGCAGTATACCAGGAGTGGGGCAGCTGAACACGGCCCTGTTAATTGAATTTGCGGGCAATATTGAACGCTTTAAAACTTATAAGCAGCTCAATACCTACCTAGGAATTGACTTAAACAGATAGCAATCCGGCACTTTGGTTAAGCATGACAAGATAAATCGCCACGGTAATAGTTCTGCAGGAACGGTTGAAGTTGAGATGATTAAAGGCATGCTTAGAAATCAAAACAAGATTAACAATCATCTAGTTGACTATTACTAAAAATTAAAAGAGCCACCCTATTCTAAAAAGGATTTGGTAGCTCAAATAGCCTGCGTTAACCATTTAAATCGTTCAATCATGCATTTGGTTCATACAAAATCAAAGCTATGATTATCAACAAGCTGTACATCAATAAGGATTAACTGTTAAACAAATATTTAAATTGCAAAAAGGCACCTTTTTGAAGTACTTTTAGTATACCTAATTTTTAATCTTTTTGATACTTGACATTCTAAAAGAAATTCTGTTGATAAAGAGCCATAATTTTAACTATATTTTGTATTACTATACACTTAGGTTAAATTATGGTCTTTCAATGCTTTAATATTGATCAAAAAAACTAAAAATAACTATGTATTAATCATGGTATAAAAATTAAGAAAGCAGGTATTAACTACAAAGAAAAATTTCACTTCCATGTCTCAAGTCATTGTCTCGTAACATATTTAGCTTCTCATTATAAAAATTATCATAAATTCAGTAAAAAGCTTGCACAATCAAATATAAATATCGCTATGAATAGTTGCTCTTAGATGATAGATAAAATAAAAACAACTCACCAAAAATATATTGGCTCAATATTAGACCCTAAGGATAAAATTACAAAATTACATTTAGCATACTTGACTAATGTATTTAATATTAAGTGTTGATAGATCAAGCTTTATAGGTTTAAATTAATGACCCCGGTGAGATTCGAACTCACCTCTACGGTTTAGGAGACCATTGTTCTATCCAGATAAACTACAGGGTCACAATAAATTAACTTTACCAAATTTGAGCGATAAAAGCCAATTTTTTTAGTAATTAATATTGACGAGTAAAATATGGTTGTGGCGTGTTAGAATCAGCGATTTTATCAGCCGCAAAAACAAATGGCGTCCATATTGCCAAAGCAATTAACATGTTAATAATAGATAGTACAATTGCACGCCAATCATAATTGCAAGCTAAAAATGGTCCAATAATTGGTGGTACAACTGCCGGTACCGCCACTTGCACAGGATTAACCAAGTTCATCATACTTACACCATAAGCAAAAGCCACGTTAACTAGAGGTGCAGCCACAAACGGAATAAAGTATACAGGATTAAGCACCACGGGTAACCCAAAAATTATTGGCTCGTTGATATTAAAAATTCCAGGAGCCAATGCGACTTTGGCAATCGTGCGATAATCACTGCGTTTTGAAAAAAGCAGAATAGCTACAATCAACATTAATGTGCCACCTGCTCCACCAAACCAAGCAAAAGCATCAAACGACCCACGAACCCAAATAAAAGGCGCTTCTGTTCCCGCACGAGCAGCGGTAACATTGACATTTTGTGCAGTTAGCCAAATTGAATCTAAAATCGGTGCCCAGACGCTTAAGCCATTGAAACCAAAAAAGCTGAAAATTTGCACTAATAAGGTCACAAGCATTACCATACCAAAACCTTGACCCAATTTTACCAGTGGGGTTTGGATTGAATTAAGGAGCCAATTGCCAAAGAAAGTACCCGTAATTGTCTGAAAAACAAAATTAATCATGCCAACACAGAAAATGGCAATGATAGCAGGAATAAGCGAGTCAAAAGCCATTTGTTCCGCATAAGGCAAATTAGCAGACAAATGAAGCTTGATTCGCGCTCTAAAGCAAATTGCAAAAATTGTCACGCCAATTGTCCCAAATAAAATCGCGGTAAAAATTCCCGTAGTTGAAAATTGAGAGATATTAAAAGCTTTATGAATAGGAATAATTTTACCATTAACTTTAAGCTTAGTTAGGTTGGCGATACTCATTGCCAAAGATGATAATGAAACAATTGCTCCAGCAACTGGATCAACTTCCATGCTTTTAGCCAAGTGATAACCTAAAGACATTGACAAAAAGAGTGCAAATAAGGCAAATGTCCCCCGCCAGACAACGTTGCAGACTAAAGAAAGAGGCTGCATAGCCCACGCAAAAGTTTTCCAACCTAATTCGGTTTTGGCCGCAGCAATTAAGCTTTTAATCAGAACAGCAACTGAACCGGCAATGGTGATCGGCATCACGGAAACAAATGCATCCCTTAATGCTACCAGCCAGTGAGTTTGTCCTAATTTATTTGCTAAAGGCAAAACATAGTCTTCAAGCCAAGCAACTAATCGACTCATTTTTGCTCCTTTCTTTTTAAATAATGAGGATGATATCCCTTATTTTTGTTTTTACGCTTTTTATGTTTTTCTTTTGAAGCAGCAATCTGCTTTTTTTCATTTCCGTCCTGTTTTTTATTTTCCTTTTTACGTGGCATTTTGGTTGACAAATGAAAGCCAGCAAAATATACCCGCTCAATTTTAACACTCTGAGCAAGTAATTTCTTCAGATCACGAAAGTCATGATCATCCCCTATGCTTACAACAAATCCCTTTGCGCCCATGCGGCCAGTCCGACCGGCACGATGCATATACGTGTTAAACTCACTCGGAATATCGTAATTTACCACATAAGTAACACCTGGAATATCTAAACCACGAGCCGCTAAATCCGTTGCCAACAATAACTTA
This sequence comes from Lactobacillus rizhaonensis, assembly GCF_036246345.1. Taxonomy (NCBI): domain Bacteria; kingdom Bacillati; phylum Bacillota; class Bacilli; order Lactobacillales; family Lactobacillaceae; genus Lactobacillus; species Lactobacillus rizhaonensis. Next base: position 549,972 of record NZ_BTTV01000001.1, read on the forward strand.
ATTTTACCAACTTTAAAATCATTCAAAGTAGCTGCTCTGTTTTGCTTACTAAAATCATTAGCCAAGATGCCAAATTTAGTTTTAGTATGTGCTAAAATGCCTGCAAAATGCATCATTGTTTGATTGGAGTCAAAAAACAAAATTCCTTTAAAGCCGTCAAGACGCATCAAGCGTTGAATAAAATCAATTTTATGAGCATTGTCTATTTGCAAAAAATAATTTGCTACGGTTGTTTTCTGTTCCGGTCTGACATCAATTGTAGTAAATTTACGAGCAAAAATATCTTCTGCTTGTTTGGTTATTTCAGACTCTGTAGCCCCGAAAAGTAAGATTTGCGCATCTGCCGCCAAATTTTGTCCTAAAGCACTCAACAGCTCCATTTTATTAAATTCTAAAACATCGTCAGCTTCGTCGATAACTAAAGTCTTTATTTGATTAACTTTAATGCGATTAACAGAAAAGAAATCGAAAAAACGTCCTGGTGTGGCAACTACTACTTCAGGGTGTTTTTTCTTCAAGTTGTCTTCCTGCCGCTTGCGATTGCCAGCGCCTACAAGCGTTATGCCCGTTAAATCAAGGGCACTAATAAATGGATTAATAGCGTGCCGAATTTGTACAGCCAGCTCTGTTGTGGGAGCAATAATTACTAAACTATTCGGCTTCCCTTTTTCCAGCTTTTCTAATGATGGCAATGCATAAGCCAAGGTCTTTCCCGTCCCCGTCTTAGCAAGAGCTATACAACTTGCACCATTTAAAATAGGGGTACGCGTTTCTTGCTGAATCAAAGTTGGTTCAGTCATTTTTAATCTGGTTAAAACTGCTTGAATTTCTTTTTTCATTATTGTGTTAACTGTCCGTATTTTTCTTTGTACTGGGTAACCGTGCCATTGTATGTTAACATAACTACCCCGTCTTCTAAGTTCTTAACTGATTTTACCCGTCCGTTATTGGTATAACGCCAAAACGAATACTGCATCTTATCCGGTGCTTTCCTGCCACCAGTAATAAATTGCACATCATGCGGAAAATACTTTTTGTATCTCACAGCAACATCTACTATGACCCGTTTATTCAGTCTTAAAAGCATACCGGTGAATTGTGCCATTTGCTTGATATATGCTATATCATAATTATCAATTGCTGGCTCAATCCAAATTGGTAAACTTCCGGTATCAGTACCTACCTTTTTTAAAAAATATTGGTAATGTTGCATGGGTGTAGATTCATTACTGTATGCAATAACTGTCCCAAAAGCTAATTTTGTTCCTAAAACTTGATCACGATATGATAAATAATCATCGTCAAAGTATGATCGCCCCTGTGTGCTTCTCAAATAGACAAATGAAATGCCGTTGGCTTGCAGCTCATGTAAATCAACATAGCCATAATCCTGATTTAATTCCACACCGATCGCACTCGCATTACCATTTGGCGGCAGCGTAGTTTGATTACGCATGTTGGCAATACCCGCGAGAAGAAGGATGATTGCGACGATGAGTAAAATTAAAATCGCGGGTAACGTAAACTTATGATGAAACCTTTTCATCTTTTTCTCCGTTTATTTTTCTACACCTGTACATTATAGCAATATTTCTGCTATACTTGCCAACTACAATCTTAACAATAAAAAAGTGACCGACTTTACAGTCGGTCAACTTTTAAACTAAAAATAAACTATGAGCTATTCTTCAACTAAGTAAATTGGTTTTTGACCATTTAATACTCGTTTAACGTCTGTCATACTGTGTTCAATCATGTTTTTGACGGAAGTCTTCGTGTAGTATGCGGAATGAGGCGTAAAGACTACATTAGGCATTTTGGCTAATTCTTGGTAATCTGCAGGTAATTCAGAAATATCATTGAATTTCTTCATAACAATTGCTTCTTCACCAGTCATTACGTCAAGAGAAGCACCAGCAATTTCTTTATTCTTGAGCGCTGCAATCAGATCGTGATTATTAACTAGAGGGCCTCTAGCCGCATTAATCAAATATGCAGTATTCTTCATTTCCTTAAATTGCTTGGCACTAATCATATCTTCCATTGAGGGCTCTAAAGGCGTATGGAGGGTCAAGATATCAGCATTCTTAACTACAGTATCAAAATCTGTATACTCTAAAAATGCCTCATTAGCAGGATTTTCAACCAAATCGTAGCCAATCACTTTAGCGCCCAACGCATGAAACATCTCTGCCACACAAGAACCGATACGACCTACACCAATAATACCCACAGTCTGGTTATAGATCTCATCACTCATTAAGTTTTCTTCACGAACAAAGTTAAGATGTTCCTTTTCATTGTTTAAAATAGGACCCCATTTTCTTAACAAGTACATTGCAGATGTCAGAGTGTTTTCAGCCACTGCTCGCGGAGAATAAGCTGGTGTATTAGTAACGATCATATGATACTTGTGAATAAAGTCAAAATTGACGATATTATAGCCAACAGACCTTAAGGCAATCTGTTTGATACCATAAGAGCTTAATTTACGATAGACCTCTTCCTCATCTATATCAAAGACCTGCAAAACACTGACAACATCATAACCTTGCGCCATCTCCACAGTCTTAGCATCAAGCTTGTCATCAGTTGTGACCAAATCATCTTCTGGATGATTTTCGTTCCACTTATCTACATAGACCTTTTGCTCCGGGGTCATATTGTAAAGTAAAGCTTTCATTAGTAATCCTCCTTTTTTGGATAAAAATTTATATCTATTATTGTATCTAAAATTAATATAAAATTAAAGATATATTTAAAAAAGAATGATTAATAATTTTTGCTTAAAAAATAAAGTGGAAGACTATTTTAGATTTAACCAAGTGTTTTAGTATTATATCTTTTGCTCAATCTGATAAATTTTGACTTGCAAAACTTCACGCATCCAAGGAAAACGACTTTTCATTTCGTCAAATTCTGGCCCTTCAGCAAAAAATTGACCGGTTCCCTTAACATGAAAACCAGCTCCAGGTCCAGCTGTACCCTCAACTTTTTTAGAACCCATAGTTAACAGCACATGATTATCTTTGGCAAAATCGTTCTCAATGCTGTGCATACCAGCAGCTGGTATATACAGACAGTTCTTTTCCTCATCGACTTTCACGTAAGACATCCAAGTGTTCACTACACTGGCAGGATTAGCATTAATAGTAACAATGGTAACAGGTCCTTCATCTTTCATGACGTCTAAAAATTTTTGATTCATTTTTTTCTCCTTCAAAAATAAAAGAAGCCGCTTTTTTAGTAGCTTCCTTTATTATAGAACATTTGTTCTAAATTGAAAATAGTTTGCTTATATTTAGTAAGCTCTTTTACCCTTTTTATAAACTGCCTTATCCTTTTGAACAACAGCACCAATTTTTTCTAGTGGGTTTTCATCAAGTACTAAAAAGTCTGCGTATTTGCCCTCTTCTAGCGAACCATATTCATCCGCAATTTTTAGTAGTTTGGCAGAATTATAACTGGTTTCCAAAGCTTCAAAATTAGTGAAGCCTTGTTCTACCAGTAAAGGCAATTCTTGCGGAGTCATCGTGAAGTCATTAAATGGAGTTCCAGCATCAGTACCCAAAGTGATTTTGACACCAGCATTTTTGGCCTTAGTAATATTGCCGCGTAAATCTTTCCACGCTGCCGCAATTTTATTCATTTCCCAATCTGGAATTTTACCTGGAGCATATTCGATGAATGCCCAAGCTCCAACTATTGTTGGCGTCAAATATGTTCCTTTTTCAATCATCAATTTAATTTCTTCATCATTAACGTAAAAGCCGTGTTCAATACTGTCAACGCCAGCCTTAATCGCGTTCAAAATTCCCGGATTTCCTTCCGCATGTGCGGCTACAGTTAAACCCTTGTGGTGAGCTTCTTCTACTGCAACGTGCATTTCAGCTTCACTTAGTTGAGGATCATCAAGAGAATCGTTTTCAGTCATTACGCCACCAGTCGCCATGACTTTAATTGCTTTGGCACCGGCCTTAATTCCTTGGCGAACAGCTTTACGCATTTCATCCGGTGAATCGACCAGCACACCAAAATTGGGCAAATCACCATGTCCACCAGTCATAGAGAATGGGTGACCTGCTGGCACAATTTCTGGGACCTTAGTTAACTTATTTTTCTTAATTAAATTATTAAGAGCAATATCGATATTATAAGTGCTGCCACATTCACGAATATAAGTAACACCAGATTTCAATAAATCATGTAAATGTTTTACTGCACGAACTGTAGAGGACACTACGTCAGTTTCACTACCACCATCGGGGGTCAAAGGATCCATAATAATATGTGTATGGCAATTGATTAAACCGGGAATCACATATTTATTTTGTAAATCTACCGTCTGATCAGCCTCAGATGCAATACCCTCACCTATTTTGGTAATCTTGCCACTTTCATCATCAACCACCAGCGTGGTATTAGATTGAATTTTATCATCAATCCCATTAAACAAATTAACGTTAGTATAAGCAGTTTTAGTCATCTAAAAACCTCCATATTTTTGTATAAAAAAGCACTCATCCTTTTCTTCTTAAGGACGAGTGCTCGCGTTACCACCTTTTATTCATTTATTACTCACGTAATAAACCTCATTAACTATCAAACAATAGCTTGCAAAAATAACGGATGCAACTCCGCTATTGGCTGATTATCACCAATAGACATCAATTAGAAGCCCATGTTCACTACATATTGCTAGCTGACTTTCACCAACTTATCAGCTCTCTTTATTAGTAATAAAATAGTTACTCTGCTTTGCAAGATGTTTGCTATTTAATTGACTTTTAATCTATCATTTTTTCTTAATTATGTCAACTCCATAAAAGAAAAATAAAGATTAGGCAGTACTCTTTCGGGGGTATAGCATAAATATTTTTACTAAAAAGCAGCAAAAATTATTCGCTAAAACGAATTTTCCGTTTTAGTCATGCTTTACTGATGCTTTTAAAAAATAGTCTCGTTTAACATGATGATATTGCTTTTATTTAGTTTATTGCCAAGTAATTAATAACTGCTTTACTGCCCGCACCTCCAAATACGACTTTAAAATTAGTTATTAATACCACTATTAAATGTTCAGTCAGAATGCTAATAATCAATCTATCCCTACTCATATGCGTTTTTTATAAAATTAGTTCTTAACCAGCTTTTTCCCGAGTGATTAACTAACAATCCTTTTTCCTGAAAGGGGGGGTAAAATATAGCCTCAACTTTTTGCTATAATCAACCGCTATTTTATTTCAACGTTGATGAGATATTAGCAGATTTATCTAGAAATGACCTAAAAACTATATTCAAAATCATTGACTAAATAAATACTTTATATTCCAACTAAACAACAATTTTTTGAGAATTTAAGTTTATACACAAGAAAGAAAGATACTTTAAATAATACAAGATAAAGTTACATATTTTTGAATCATTATCACAGTTAAACTTATAACTACTTTTTTAACATCAGCTTTGTTACCATCATTAGCTGCGTTCAGGTCTTTAATTCTTTGTGCATTTAAAGCAATATCATAGTCCTGATCGTCGATTAACGGCAACGAAAAAGATTTTACAATGAAAGACTAAATAATTTAACCAATTAAATTCACAAATAAAAATATTTACCTTTTGTTAATAATTTAGTGGTATTTATTTAATAAATATATACAAACAAATCGCTCGTATGTCTTTAACATAAAAAAGACACAAATTACAAGTTTGCGTCTTAATATTCAACAGTTACTGTTTGGGCTACATTTTCACTACTTTGACTGGGTTGCCCAAATTCTTTATGATAGCTATCAAGTCTTGTGGATCTAGCCAAATAGTAGCTGTATTGTCGTTGGGATGAACAGCGATTCTAGGCTGGTCACTAAAATATGAATCTAAGTAAAAGGGGATTTCATGGTAAGAATCGTTTAACAAACCTAAAGGTGTGACCGAGCCAGGTTCCAAATCCATTTTTTCTTTCAAATCTTGCGGTGAGGCAAAGCTAAGCCTGCGGGTGCCATTTTCTTCACGAAATTGCCGTAAGTTGACTCTTTTATCGCCCTTAATCGTCAAAAGATAGTAGTTTCGTTTTTTATCATCCCTCACAAACAGATTTTTAGCATCTGCTTCAGGGTGCGGCAGAGCAATTTTTTCCATTTCTGCCATATTGTAGACAGCTTGGTGTTCTACTATCTCATATTTAATTTCGCGTTGATCCAGGTAATGTAATGTTTCGTTTTTGTTCATTCGGCGTTATTTTCTTAATAGATGCTGTTTGGAATTTTACTTCATAAATTTTAAGTAGAAAGTACTTTAAAGAGTATTAACCAGCACCTAGTCTCTGCTAAAACAATTTAATCTTTATCGGTATAAAACGATTTTAACTTATAGGTAGTCACCGGTTCAACATAATAATTGTACTTTGCCACCAAATCACAGATTTCGTCACCATTAATAAGCGTAATAATTCTTGTACCCTGACGTGCTGTCTTAATCGCGCCGCGAGTAAAGTCAGAATTAGTAATAAAAATACCAAATTCCGCGTTGTATTTATCCATTGCTCCGCGAAACTTATCTATTTCAGGAGCGGGAATATTAAATTACTATTATCTTCACCTTAATTTTTCCACAATTTTGTAAGCTTAACATCGTCGCTTTTAGGTCTAATTGATTTCTCTTTATCCACTTTTAAAAGCACGGGTATTTTTATTGCATTACCGGTTACTAGTGCTTCACCTTTTCCAAGAGTGGGCAGCATTTTATATGAATTTTTATCTAATGTTGGAACAGTCCGACTTAGCATATCAAGATCATTATCATTTACTAGTCTGTGTATAAAAAAGTTATGAATTTGAGACATAATAGTAGAAGATATGTCAGCCGGTCTTTGACTTGCTAATGTCAAATAAAAGCCGAACTTTCTTCCTTCTTTTATTATTTCTTCGAATACGGATAGTCTATAATCTTGCCAATTATCACCATTTTTTATATGCTCAGAATTAAGAATGTTATGAGCCTCATCTATAATTAGATGATAAGTAAAATCAATAGAATCTGTATTACTTATTCTTTTCTTTTGAATATCATAAAGCATTTTTGAAACCATCATTGGAATTAGTCTTTTCATTTCTTGATTTGTATTTACTAAAGAAATTATATTTAAACTTTTGAATTCGCTTTCGACTGCTTTATCTGTATTAACTAGTTTTATAATTGGTTCTAATCTTTCTAATGTTTCATTAATTCTTCCGAATAATGGATTTATATAATCAGAATTTGTAGTCTTCCAAGCTGTTTTGAATATTTTTTGGAATTTCAAAAAATATCTAATTTTTTGAATATCAGTCTTTTTTTCATAGAGATTTGCTATCTCATCTCTGATATTTAAAACTTCAATTTTTGACTCTTCACTTAATTCACCGTTTTTAAACATGTGTTTTATATCAGATGATTCATTTATATCAATGTAAACATTCCCATAACTCAAATATTTTTGAGAATCTTCTAAGTAATCTAAAAATTTATTCTTGACCCCCATATCATGTGCTATATCAATCCAGTCCTCAATCGCAATAGTTTCAATATTTCTAAAATCCCTTAACAAAGACTTTAGCAAGCCTACTTCAAGATTTGCAAAATTTAGTGAAATTTGAAATTTATTTGATTTTTGTATAAAACTTTTAAAACGGATAGTCTTTTTAACCCTACGGATAGTCTTTTTAACCCTTGGGTTAATATATAATAAATTTAAATTTAATAAATTTAAATTTTTGCCTGAAAAAAGCAAACAAGACTTTAAATGCACTATTAGATTATTTTCAACTTTATTTATTTTTTTGTATTCTCGAATTGCACTTTTTAGGAAGGGAACTTGAGTAGCTTTTTTCGCACTAAATAATAGTGATAAAAATTCGGGATCTAAAAAATATTCTTTAGTTATTGGAATTTTATCTGTTTTTCCTCGTGTACTAATTCTAAAAATTCTTTTGTGCTTTTTTTCTACCCCAAACTGTTTATCTTGCGTATATTCTCCGTTAAAATCAATTACAACAAACCTGGATTTTTTAAAAATACTTTCTCTATACTTAGATTTAAATAGCTCTAGGTATAGCTTATGTAAAGTATTTGATTTCCCACTTCCAGTATTCCCGAAAATGCCTATATGAGAAGCAAAAAATTCATTAATTGGTAAATTTATTTCTTGTCCCTCTCTAATCGATTTCCCAATACTTATTGTAGATCCTACATCATCAACATCATAAATTGCTTTCAAATCTTCCTTAGTTGTAATCACAACCTTGTTTCCAACCATTGGAACATATTGACTCGTAAGCTGAAATTTGTTTTCGTCAATTACCCCTTGCGTTTTTAACATCAAAATTCTATTTATTGAATTTTTCCTATATCTATTATCAAACTGTTCACTATTAACTGTATTTTGTTGATCTTGGATTTTTTCTGAAATAACAGTGGAAACAATTCTAACATTGTTTTGTTCAATGGTAAGAAAGGCACCTATTTTAGGTCCATTTAACAAACTTCCATCCCAAAGAAAAGTAGAATCATTAGACATATTATACATACCTACTGTAGCTATATCCCCATCAACAGCTACAATTACTCCTAATGCTTCCATTTATAATTTTCCTTTCAAGGCTAATGTTAGATCCTTCAGTTCCAACTTATCCTTATTTTTAAATTGACTCGGCTTAATAAATTTAAAATTTTGTGGAATTTCTCGATATTCATAACCTAAATTTTTCTTTATATTTTGTTCATCTTTATCTTCCCAACAAAAGCATTCAATAAGTAAACTTCTGTTTCTTAATGCTCTTCGAATCATTCTGGCAATATGATCATCTTGAAAAGAAAATCCCAAAATAAATAAAACGGACTCAGGTTTGTCTAGTTCTAGCTGGAAAACTCGCAACATATCGTGAAAGTGATTATCCATAAAAGTATCCCTACCTTCATATCCAGTTGGAGGTACTACCATGGGACTTTTGACAACTTTATTTCTAATTTTTACTTTTGCATCCTCACCTTCTCCAACTTTTTCCCAATTTACAGAGCCATGCGGCTTAATTAAAGTTAATGATGGTAGTTCATCAATATAATTATTATTTAATCCCTCATAAGAAACTGTTCTATTGAAATTTGAACTATCCAAAAATCTATTAAAATAGCCCCTAGCACCATCATTAAAAACCAATGAAACTTCTTCTTTTAATACCTCGTCAACAGCTTCTTCGATAAAAAGATCATAATTTGTAGTAAAAATGTTTGCTTCTCGAGGTGTTTCTCTGGAATTTGAAAAATTTAATATTACAGAAATACTTCTAATAAAAGCTTTAAACTCACCTAGTTTCTTTTTTTGGGTATCATCGAGAGTTTCATTTCGATTTTCATTTAATAAACGTTTACTAACTTTTTTTATTTGCTTAATCAACTTTTCGTTTTTTGCAATTTTTTCTTTTTCCTCATCACTTAGATATCTACCTGATACCTGCAAATTTTTTATTGCTTTTGCGGTCGGTTTTTTTATTTGTGACATCAAACTGATTGCCGGAGAGGAGGCTCCAGAACCAATTAAAAAGTTTAATTTTTTTGTGATAGCAAGGTTTCTTAAATCTTCACTTAAATTATTTTCCATATTTTTTTCCTACTCAAATGCTTGTCATTATTTAATCCAACTATAATAATAGTATCCTATCGAAAATAAATATAGTCAAGGTTAGTTTTTAAATTAACTTTTAAGCATAATCTTAAGAGAAGTAATCAACGGAATAACTTCGGAGTATTCCAGCGGATACATAGAAGTCTATAATCGCAAAATTGAATAAATGAAGCGAATAACTTTTATGTTCAGTACAGACTTGCAATTTTTATTATTTATCTAACTTATCGTAAAAAAATATTAACTTGGGTTAAGACTTAGTTTAGAGGTTTTAATGGCTAATTATTAGTAAAATTAAGATTTATTCTTTGCTGCCTCTTTTAATGCATCTTGTAATTCTTGATCAACAGCATAAATATAGAGACCATGAACTCCTCTAGTCATTAGAACGTTAAACTCATTTTTTAATAATTCTTTTGCATAACTTTTTTTAGAATTTCTTTTATTTATTGCTTTTCTATTTTCACTGCCTTGATAATCATGAATTATCTTACCATCTCGATATTTCACAGATGGACCTAAAACTACTCCAACATAGTTAAGATCAAATCCCTGAACCGTGTATAGAGATCCTATTTCATTAATAGTGTAGTCTTTTTCAGCCCAAGGTAAATCACTGTACTTTACTGTTCTTAAACGAGATTTATTTAAATTCTTTTCCTTATCTTTATATCTGATTCTTTTTTCTATATGATCTCTTCTATTAATTTCATAATTCCATGGCATGCTCCAATTACCAGTCCTAACTTCCCAATACCTTTGTCCTTCTGGTAATTCTTCCTTACCACCAGAATATTTCCAATCAAAAGTAGCCACCATACGACTTATTCCGTGAACTTGGGAATGATTTTTCTGTTCAATTGCATTTTGCATTAACATTGGAGAATCAAATATTTTTATTTCATATTTTCTATCTTTTGGAATTGGCCCTATTGTTCCTTCGTCAATTAGTCGGTGAATCCATTCAATGGTCTGATCATTAGCATCAATTCTTAATTGATCTTTTAAGTATGTAGTTTCACCACCTGTTTTTTCAACTAAAGTTTCTAAATATCGATTATCAATTATTGAATCAATTGATAAAACTTGTTGAGGATCAAAAACAGCTACTACAACTCTTGCTCTTTTCAAAATGTCATCAATCATTTTGTCACCATGCCCATAATAGGCTTGACTTTTTTGAGTTAATAACAAGTGCGCTTCATCAATAATAACAATATCATCTTTATTACTTTCGGTTGTTTTTCTAATAAAAGTTGCTGGCTTTAATACTTTAATATCAGAATCATTTGGAAAAAGTTTAGCTGCAATTTCCTCATAAACTTTTAACTGCTCATTTTGATTTACTAATAACGTTATCTTTAAATGGTGATTATGATTTGTCTTCTTCTTAACAGAAGAATCATCTAATCTATCTTCATGAATCAAATCATAAAAAATATTACTTACCAAGACAGTTTTTCCAGTTCCAGCTTTACCTTCAACCAAAATCAATTTTGCTTCATCAAGACTAGTGGCTGATCTAAGGGCCTGATCAATTTTAAAAATTACTTCCGTTTTAACTTTAAGTTGTTCATTTGTAAGTTTATTAAATGGAGAGGATTTAAAAATAGCCTTTGTTTTTAAGTCTTCAGCATCTGGAAATAGATTCTCGTCTTTTTTATGTAGCTCCGACCATATTCTTTTGAATAGGTCATCAAATTCTTCGTAATCATAATATTTATTCTGTTCATTAAAACGGCGATTATTTAGTCTTGAAACAGCCGAAACACTGCTTAGATACTGCATAAGCCTATTTTCAATATCCAGTGTCATAGATTTATTAAAGTGCTCTTGTCCTATGACATACATTTTTGCATTAGTTGAATGTTTAAAATCCGCAAAGTCGACTCTAACCTTAGGATCTTCACCTAGATGTTCAATCGTTCTTCTTTGGATATCATTAGTCTCACCAACATAAACTGAATATTCCTTGTTTCCCGAAATTTTTGAATTAATAATGTAGACAGTTGGATATTCTATTAGTAATTTTTCTGCTAATTTATTATTTTTATATTCATCATGAATTTTATTTTCAAGTTCATTAGCACTTTCTACATCGTATTTTGTATCAAAAATTACAGGGTCTTTAATTAAATCTTCTGACAAAACTATTCTCCTAAATAATAAATTTCAGTAACATGGCTTAATTATGAATTTTGATATAACTAGTCGTTACAATAAATATTAACTGAATATAACTTTTATATTTTACTTCAATCTAAAAATGACAAAAAATTATTAATTAGGTAAATTTTAATATGCTTATTTTTTTGTAGCTTTAGCATCTTTATCTTCATAAACCGAATCATTTGATACTAAACTTAAAATATCATTGACTTCTTTTTTTAATTTATAAGGTTCTCTAATATAAATATTCTTTGGTTCTTTAGTAATTCCAACAGATTCTACAATTTCATTTCTCACAAAAATACAATCGTAAATGTCCTTTGCAGCTTTCTTAAGAGTATTTGAATCATCAGTCCACAAATAATTTAAAAAGATTTTACTCGATGCCAAAAAATTAATAAAGTCTGTACCGTCATTATAATAAACAAAAGCATTGAATTGATCGCTATCGACCATCTTAAGTGCAATCATATAGGGAATTATAAAGAAATCTACTATTTCATTACCATTTCCGAATACATCTGCATGGTAATTAGAAGACAAGAATCTATTTTTAATACCAGTAATATCTATCATGCTTGTAAAATGATTCTGTTCTCTAAGACTAAAATTGAATTTTTGAGTGATCTCGTCACAATACTTTAAATACATTTTTTCATCTGAAGACATACCCTCTATATTCTCAGAAGTATAATTTGCATCTGGTAAGCTGATAATCGAATAAAAAAATCGATCAAGGTATCTATCACCGTTAAAACTTGAACCATAAAGCTTTTTTATTGTATTTTTTAATTCATAAAGATTAACGGAAAAAATGAAGGTAATTTTATTATTATCAAAAAAATGTTGTACTCTTTCTAATAGCTTAACAGCATATGTTGGACGACACCTATCTAATTCATCGATGAATAGAATTAGACGTCCATTTTTTGGAATTAAAGAAGCTAATTCCTTCTTGAATTTGGCTTCAACATTTTCTTCTGTATGAAAAATATCTAAGATATTATCAATATCAGTTTTGGCAATTTCTTTGGCTGCTATTTTAACTAATTCTTTTCCCGCTTCAAAAGCTACAGTCTTAGCTTTCGTTTTAATATTAAAAGCAGTTGTAGCTATACTTTTGGATAAAGACACAATAGGATCCAAATCACTATCATTTTTCCAAGCATCAAAATAAACGGTTCTAAAATTAATTTTTGTAAGTTTAGAAATCTCATCTTGGCCTATTACATCTAAAACTTGATCCTTATATTCATATTGATTCTCTTCATTTAAACAGTCCAATACTAATTTACATTGTTTTACAAAAAATGTTTTCCCTGAACCCCATCGCCCATCAAAAGCAATTGAGTATGAATCATCTTGATAATTAAGCATTTCTATAAACTTAAATAAGCTATTATTTCTTCCAACACTGTTCTTAACAAAAGTATCTATTATATTTTCTTCAGTTGGTTCTAGATCTCTTTTTTTCAAAATTTTCTTCCTTTCTATTCAAAAATGCAATTTTAAGTTGATCACCTTATTTGATTTGATAGATGCCATCTAATCTTAGTTCATCTCTTTTAAATTATACTTTAGTATATTCATGCACTCAAACCCTCTTTTAATTATAAAAGTTAAATTTGAACCAGAAACACAAATTTTATAACCATTAATAACATTTATTCCACCATTTGCAGTAATCTGGGATAAAAATGAAATTCATCTACTATACTTATTAACAGAAAGGAGAAGCCAGAAATGAAAATTAATTGTCACGTCGACCCCAATATTAGCGAAGAACACGGTGAATTATGGATCAAAAAAATGACACCAGCAATTAATGAACTTTTGCAAAAATTAGCACAGTCAGAAAATTCATTATGGTGCCATTATCAATCTCAAATTTATCCGATTAATTTTGAAGACATTTATTCACTTGAAGTTGCTAATAGAGATATTAATGTTTATACAGAAAAGCAGCAACTTACATATAATGATCGTTTATCAAATTTGAAAGCAGATTTACCGAATTATTTTATTGAAGCTTCACGCAGCGCTATATTTAATTATCAACACATCGATCACCTTGAATTACTTAATAATGGGTTAATCGATGTTGTTCTGACTAATAAGCATCGCGTACAAATATCAAGAAGAAATATTAAGAACCTGAAAGAGAGGTTAGGAATATGAAAAACACAAAGAGATTTATCAATTATTTATTTAATTTTGCCGTTAGGGGAATCTTCATTGGCTTAATGATTTCTATCTTTTGCAGTTATGCATCACACAGCTCAGTTTACGTTCCATCCAGTCCATCTTTTACGACAAAATTTAGCGATTTGCTTAATGCTTTTAGCGCCTCAATTATTCTCTGGGCGGTTACTGGAGTATTTTTCGGTTTTGGCAGTTTTATCTTCACTATTAACCAATGGTCATTATTAAAGAAGACGGTTATAAATTTCTTCACCTACTATTTTGGATTTGTTTTCTTGGCCCTTTTAGCTGGTTGGGTTTCGTTAAACTTGGTTAACTTTACAAAATTTACTGTGATTTTTGTCATCATTTACTTAATTTGCTGGTATTATAATTACCATAAAATTGCAAAGGAGATTGCAAGTATTAATCATAAAATCAAAACAAAGTAATCTAATTACAATGGCAAAATAAAAAGTTGAGCATTCATGTGACAGTGCTCAACTTTTTTACTTGCGTTTCTTAAAATAATCTAGGAAATTATCAACATCCAGTGTCAATCTTGCAATTTTTAGCAAACTAAACTTATTACAAATCTATTCCTTTTTGGTGCAAATTATCCAAACAACTTTGTAAATATGCATCGTCGTGCTCTAGGTAAATTGGATCAGTCCACGGAATAGCCGGTAAACTTTCATACTCAGGACAATATTGTCCTCTATAATAAGGATCAAACCATTTAATATCTGGATGATAATGGCGCCGTTGCATTTCAGCTAATACTAACAAATGGAATTGATACAATTTATATGGTGAATACTGAAAAACATAGTTAACGGTGGCATGCGGTTTGCCCCAGCCACGTCCGCGCAAAGCGGCAATTTCACGATGTTGCCCCAAAAGTTGCTGCCTTGGCAATCGCCAAATTAAGTCTTGATGCCATAATCTCATGATTTTTCTTTGCACTCCTGAATTAAACGTGAGTTTAATAAATAAGAAACTTGATACTTTTCAGCTAAACGACTTAAAAATGGACCCAATTCATCTTCTGTTGGTGACAATTCTTGCAATAAATGTAAGTAAGTTTGTTTTTCCTCTTCCGTACAAATTTTTTTAAAATAACCCCAGACATGTTGATAGGCGTTGGTTAAAGTTTTAACTGTTGGAGTTTGACTGGCTGCTTTTTCTAATAAGTCCCTGAATTCAATATTTTTTTGTTCTGACCATTCGTTGTCCTTAGCCAGCAGCCTAATCTGCTCATAACACTGTTGCGAATGAGCCATTACCCAATTAATAAACTCTTCCTAACTAAATTTTATTACTAAATACTGTTTCGCAACAAATGATTCAAACTAATTTATTAAAACAACTTATCCAAAGTTAATAACCGTTCCATGTATCGTTTTTGAACATTTTTGTTCTTTGCTTTACTCTGAAGTTGCTGTAAATTGCCATTAACAGCTTTTCTTTGTCCAAATTCAATATCCAGCACATCATAATTTTCATTAACAAAATCTTCGAAGTGCATTTCATGAACGAATTTTGGAAAATCATTGTTAAAAGCATCTAGCCAAATTTTAGTATTATTATTTTGATAGGCTTTTTGCATTGGCGTTTCTTTACCCATAAAGTAATGTTTCAAATCATATAACAAGTAATCAATGCGATCGTGATAAATTTGATAGCGATAAGTATTTATTGTTGGAACTTTGTGCTGAGGCCATATGAAATGTAACTTTACACTTGATCTGATTTTGGCGTAATTTGATAAAAATTCTGGCATACTTGACCCCAAAGCTTTTAAACTTTTAACACCACAAATGATATCTGCTGACATTTTTATCTTTTGATTTTTGACGTCAACAAATAAATTACATTTCTTGCATTCTAAATTATATTTAAGAGCTAGATCTTTGTATAATTCAACATCACAATTATCTGGATCTTCATATAAAGCATCTTCAACATTTTTGATCATTTTAGGATCATTAGTTTCCAACCAACTGTAATAATTACTTTGATAGAAATTTTTCAAACGTTCAATGTTTTTTAAATATACTTGCAAAAGTCGTTCGTTCCCCTAACTTTATTAGCCATTAATCATCCAGTCATGGAAATCCGGTGATTTTTCAGGGTCAAAATAACCATTTTCACCGATTTTGACATCCTCAACTGGAATTTGCTTAACCAAATTAGCCCAATCTAATGCCGTTGGTAATTTTTTGATAGTAATTTCACCTTTTTTTAGCTCGAATGACACTTTGCTACCCTTTTTCAAACCTAAAGCTTTTCTGATTTGTATTGGAATAACTACTTGTCCTTTTTGTGAAACTTTACCAATCAAAACGCGGTTCATAACTATGCCTCCTTTTTAGTTTACTTCTATTAATTGTTTTACCAAAAATACCTGTTAATGCCCAAAATTATATCAATTAATTTTGTTAACAAAGTATTTGACATCAATAAAGCATCGCTTAAGAATAAATTATTTAGTACAAAATTCTCTTGTTTGTTAAACAATTGAAAAAAAAGTGGAAACTTTTTAGCTAAAAGTCTTCTTAGTTAATTGGTCTAAGTATTTCTTCCTTCGTTCAAACGAAGAATTAGTAATACCACCAAAATTTTGCCAATAACAGTGCCTAAACCCTAATTGGCGCATAGTTTTGTTAATGAAAATTTTTTTAATAGCATTACCTAAAAAGAAACGAATATACCATGTTGGTGAAGTTGAAGTGGTTAGCACATAGCAATGTTTAACATTAGTCAACTCACCTTTCACTCCTATTTTAGTAACAGTGTGTGATAAACCTTCTCCTTCTTTCATCACCTTGTCAATAAAGCCTTTTAACATCCCAGGAATATCATTCCACCAGTAAGGTGTAATAAAAATCACAGTATCCGCTTGTTGACATAGTTTTAGGTATTTAGTAACTAAAGAGTCGGTAGTTTGACCTTGATGATAGAGCCTCAGTTCTTCCTTTGAGTACACTGGATTAAATTGATCCGCATACAAGTCTATTATTTCGTATTTCCGATGAGCAGCACTTAGATTTTCTTTAATTATTTCTAGTTCCGCATGGTTAAAGCTCTGATCATAGGGATGACAATAAATTATCAAAATCATTTTTTACTACCCCCAATCATTTCATTTAAGGTTTTTTCAACTAAAAGGGGCTCATATTCAGCTACCCCGTTTATGATTAACAACGAATACCCTTGAATAAAGGCCCAAATCTGAGTAAAGAATTGTTGATCAGTAACTCCACCACTGTTTATCTGATGAACTAACCTCATTACCTGATCGTAAAATTGAAAATCATGATTGGCATGTTGGTAAAAATTCTGCAAACTTGAATTAAAAAATAGGAAGTTGATAAGCTTCGCCTGTTCCTGGCTCAACTTACAGAATTCATTAGCTAATGAAAGTAGTTCATCCTTTGGTGAACTCTCAGAAGTAGTAATCAGTTGTTCAGCAAATTGCTGTGATAATTTAATCGATACTTGGTAAAACAACTCATCCTTGTTTTGAAAGTATTTATAAATGGCCCCAGTAGTCATTCCTATTTTTGTTGCCAATTTACGCATTGATAAGTTCTTATAATCATCTGTTTTAATCCATTCTATCGTTGCTTGAATGATTTTATCTTGTGTATTGTCCATTTTACATACTTCCTTAAATAACACCGTTATCTGCAATTAACAATATAACACTGTTATCTGGATACGTCAATAAGACTAATAATTTAAGATATTACCAAGTAGAAAACAAAAAGTGTACTAATTCAAATCATTAAAAATGAATTAGTACGCTTTTATTCTATTAAAAATGCCACTACACAAACATTTAATATTTATTTCCTAGTCCGTTTCAACACCGTTACTACTTCAACATGCGGCGTTTGTGGAAACATGTCAACGGGGTCAATTTGATTAAAGGTGTAGCCTTCATTTATAAATTCCTGCAGATCGCGAATCATAGTTGCAGGATTACATGAAATATAAACAATCTTCTTCGGGTCAGTTTTTACCGCCGCCTCAATAAATTCTGGTGTTAGTCCTTTGCGTGGCGGGTCGACAAAGATGACATCAGCTTTCATCCCCTTAGCAGCCCATCTTGGCATCACTTCTTCAGCTTTACCAGTCACGTATTTCGCATTGTTGATACCATTCAGTTTGGCATTATTATTGGCATCTTTCACCGCGTCAGACACACTTTCAATTCCGCGAACAGATTTGACGTGTTTGGCAACACTTAAACCAATGGTTCCAATACCAGAATAAGCATCAATCACAATATCGTCAGGCTGTAAATCAGCTTTTTTAATAGCTAAGTCATATAAGCGGGGTGTTTGCAGTGAGTTGATTTGAAAAAAACTTTCAGGGGAGATCTTAAACTTAACATCACCAATTTGATCCGTAATTTGTGGTTTACCAAAGATTAAGTAATCAACTTTACCTAAGATAACGTTGGTCTTCTTCGGGTTATAGTTCAAGACTAGGCTAGTTATGCCATCGATTTGTTTAATTGCCTCTGCCACTTTAGGTAACTGTGGAAAATCCTTATGCAAACAGACCAAGATGACCATAATTTCACCAGTGGCTTTACTACGGCGAACATCCAAGTATCTGATTTCACCTTGATTATGAATTTCATCGTATGCTGGAACATGATACTGTCTTAAAATATCACGCACAGCGACTAAAACGCGGTCAATTTCAGGATCAGTAGTAAAGAAATTGGTCAGAGGCACTAAGTCGTGTGAATGTTTTCTAAAAAAGCCAATTTCAAGCTGGCCCTTAACTTCACGCACTGGCACCTGTGCCTTATTACGGTAGCCAGTTTGTTCTGGACTAGGCAAAGCCTCGCCTACTTTTACATCATCTAAATGTGCTTTCTGCAGTAAATTTACTACTTGATTACGTTTAAACTCCAGCTGCTTATCGTATTTGATGTGTGCTAAAGAGGCTAACCCAGTTTGAACCCACTGGTTAAGTTTAATGTTAACCCGGTCAGGGCTTTCCTTGATAATTTGTTCAATTTTAGCAAAAGCAAAGTGTTTTTTTACTTTTAAGATCCTGGCTTCTACCGTTTCTCCCGGTAAAGCATTGTTGACAAATACTGTCATGCCCTCATAATGAGCTACTCCCATTGCTTCATAAGATAAATCGGTAATTTCTAACTTAATAATTTGATTCTTTTCCATATTTTGTCCTTTTTTACAAACACTAATTAATATCTTTATTTTACTAAAAATCCCAGCAAAAGTAATGCAGATACCGGTTTCTTAATATTGGATTAATTTCAGCTTTATCCCTTCACACTCAGTGTTGTCTGTGTTACTTTTAATACTAATAACTTAAAGAAAGGACGTTTTTCATGAATAATTATGATACTAATTCAGACAGGCGCCAAATCCATACCATCTCCGAAACCAATACTTTTCTAACTAAAATGTATGCCTTGATGGCCGGTGCGGTTCTTGTTTCTGCGTTAGCAGCCTACTTAACAATGACTGTATTCAGAAGTGCTGTGATGAACATGCCAGTGGCCATGATGTGGCTCATTTTATTTGTCCCATTTGGCTTATCAATGGGTATTAGTTTTAAAGCTGACCGCAATCCAGTTGCCAGTTTAGTAATGTTAACGATATTATCAGCAATTTACGGTTTTGAATTTGCTTTAATTGCAGGCTTTTATACCGGTACGCAAATCACTTCTGCCTTTGTTTCAGCGGCAGCGGTGTTCATTGCCATGGCTTTGTTTGGCACTTTTACTAAAAGAGATATGACTAACTGGAATTCTTACTTGAGTGCTGCTTTACTTGGCTTTGTGGTTGCTTGGATAGTTAATATGTTTTTACGTAACCCTGCCGTTACTTATGTCTTCTCATTTATTGGTGTAATTCTTTTTACAGGCTTAACTGCTAGTGACGCCAATAAAATGAAAGCCATTTACACTAATTATGGTGACCAAGTTTCAACCAACGGTTTAGCAGTTCTTGGCGCATTACAACTTTACCTTGATTTCATTAACATTTTTATGTTCTTAATAGAAATCTTTGGTGGCAGTGGTAATAGTCGCAACTAATAGATTTTGTTACTAAACTAAAGAAGCAATTACTCGTGAAAGTAATTGCTTCTTTTTTGTGCTTTATTTATTCACCAACGAAAAATTCAATTCGTTGTTGTAAATTTTTAAAAGTAACAGGACAATAATCACCAATTTCACCATCAAGGTTAACCGGCAATTTTTCACCTTTGCTTTTACCCATTAATTCAATCTTTAAACTGCGTGTCTTGGTGTAAATAATGTCAGGATCATCGACGTGCTTGCCGTTTAAAGCTAAAGCCATTAATTTTAACAGCTTTACTGGATCAGACGGCTTAACAATTATTAATTGAAACAAGCCATCACTTAACTCAGCATCAGGCATAATTTGTTCAAAGCCACCGATAGAATTGGTCATCCCCAAGAGAAGCATAGACAGCTTACCTTCGTATACGCCCTCATCATAGGTAAGACGAAGTTCATTTTCAGTAAGATGTGGCAGCATTTCCGCACCTTTAATTAAGTAAGCAGTATAGCCAAGTGCAGACTTTACTTCTGACGGAACACCATATGTCAATTCAGTCAATGAACCACAAGCAGCAATATTAACAAAATACTGAATGTCATTAGCAAAAGTTGCCTCACCAATATCCATTTTACGGGTTTTATTTTTGAGAATAACTTTTGTCGCTTCGGCAATATCATCTCGAGGAATATGCAGAGCACGAGCATAATCGTTAGTGGTACCAGCAGGAATAATTGCCATCTTTGGTCTTTTTTCCAAATTTGCAATACCGTTTACCACCTCATTGATGGTGCCATCACCGCCAGCAGCAACAATCAGATCAAAGCCTTCATTAGCTACACGAGTTGCTTCTTTTTGAGCACTCTGCTTTTCAGGTTTAGTTCTAAATGCACTTGCCTCATACCCAGCTTGTTCCAAAACGTCCAATATATCCGCGACATTTTTAGGCATCTGTTCGTGACCAGATACAGGATTATAGATCAATCTTGCTTTTTCAGTCATAATTTCTACCCTTATTACTTCAAAACTTACTTAACGCTTCTGCAATTCTTCGTTCAGCAACTTATTAATTACCTTTGGATTAGCCTTGCCCCTGGTTTGTTTCATCAACTGACCAACAAGATAACCAATTGCACGATCCTTACCGTTCTTAAAGTCTTCTACCGATTGTGGGTTGTTATCAACAACTTCTTTAACCATAGGTGCCAAAACGCTGGTATCAGATAATTGCACCATACCTTTGTCTTCAACGTATTTCTTAGGATCTGTACCATTAGCAATTGTCTCTGCAAAGACCTTCTTAGCTATCTTAGAAGAAATCGTACCATCTTTAATCAGTTTAATCATGGCAGCTAAATGTTCTGGTGTCAACTTAATATCAGCAAGTTCAACCCGATTATCATTCAAATAACCATTAACCTGGGTGTTCATCCAGTTAGCAGCAAGCTGTGGATCAGCTCCTGCAGCAACCGTTTGATCAAAGAAGTCTGAACTTTCTTTGGTTTGCAAAAGAACATTTGCGTCATATTCTTTCAGACCAAATTCATTCACGTACTGGTTGTAACGTTCCTCAGCTGAACGTGGCAGAGTTGACTTGATTTCATCAATCCACTCTTGGCTGATATGATCAGGAGCAATATCAGGTTCAGGGAAGTAACGGTAATCAGCATCGCCTTCTTTGACACGTTCCAAAACTGTTTTACCAGTTGCTTCGTCAAAGCGCCGAGTAGAAAGTTGCACGCGACCACCAGAAAGTAAGACTTGAGCTTGACGCTTTTCTTCATATGCCAAAGACTTACGCACGTGTTCAAAAGAGTTCAAGTTCTTCATTTCAACTTTAGTACCCAGTTCCTTTTGCCCAGCAGGTCTAATGGAAATGTTGGTATCAACACGCATAGACCCCTCTTCCATCTTAACGTCGGAAGCACCGGTAAATTGCACTATCTTACGTAATTTTTCAAGGTAGGCATAGCCTTCATCAGGATCAGCAATTTCTGGCTCAGAAACAACTTCAAGTAAAGGAACACCCTGACGGTTTAAGTCAACGTATGAATACCCGTTTGTACCATGAGTATTTTTGCCGGCATCTTCCTCGATGTGCATTTCATGAATTCCAATGCGCTTTTTCTTACCGTGAGATTCAATTTCAACGTAGCCATCACGAGCTAGTGGTTGGAAAAATTGGGTAATTTGATAAGCCTTAGGGCTATCTGGATAGTAGTAATTTTTCCGATCAAAATGAGTAGTTGGCAAAATATGAGCATGTGTGGCCAATGCAACCATGATGCCTAAGCGATAAACGTCCTTGTTAACGTAAGGTAAAACACCTGGCATCGCCCAATCAATTACATTTGTTTCAGTGTTGGGTTTAGCACCATAACTTACTGGCGAAGGTGAAAAAATCTTACTTTTAGTTTTTAATTCAAAGTGAACTTCGAACCCAATCGTTGATTTAAAATTCATCAGTTAATCCTCCATTCCAGTTGGTGTTTTTTCATAAAACTTATTGCTTCGCTCGATAAAATCAGCTACTTGGAAAATACTACCTTCATCAAACCGTTTGGCCATAATCTGCAGTCCTACAGGCATTCCATCAACTAAACCAGCAGGAACACTGGCAGCAGGAATTCCTGCTAAGTTGGCTGAAATTGTCAAAATATCATTGTTATACATTTTGATTGGATCAGAAATTTCACTGCCGATGCCAAAAGCAGGAGTAGTGGTGGTTGGACCAACAATAACGTCATTTTCAGCGAAAATCTGATCGAATTCATCACAAATTAACGTTCTCACTTTAGAAGCTTGTCTAAAGAAACGATCATAAGAACCAGCTGAAAGAGCAAAGGAGCCTAACATAATCCGGCGTTTAACTTCTTCGCCAAAACCTTCTGAACGAGACTTAACGTAAACATCTAATAGGTTCTTAGTATCTTGAGCACGATAGCCGTAACGAATACCATCAAATCTTTGCAAGTTTGAAGAAGCCTCACTTGAAGCAATAATATAATAGTCTGGAACTACATACTTGGTTAAAGGTAAAGATACCTCAGTGATAATTGCTCCAGCATTTTCCAAAGCATCAATTTGTTCTTGAATTGCCTCGCGCATATCGCCATCAACCGCAGCCATATATTCTTTAACTACCGCTACATGCATACCCTTTACTTCTTGACCAATATACTTGGTAAAATCAGGAACTGCTCTGGTCGAAAGAGTGGAATCATGGTCGTCACTACCCGCGATCACGTTCAAAACTTCAGCTGAAGTTTTTGCTCGTTTACTCATCACGCCGATTTCATCTAATGAAGAAGCAAAAGCAATTAAGCCCCAACGTGAAACTCGACCGTATGTTGGCTTGATACCAAAAATGCCGTTAAACGCGGAAGGTTGTCTGATCGAACCGCCAGTGTCTGAACCTAAAGCAGCAACGACTTGGCCTGAGGCAACAGCAACAGCTGAACCACCGGAAGAGCCACCCGGTACTTTGTCCAAATTCCACGGATTATGAGTAATACCAAAGTATGAATGTTCAGTAGAAGAACCCATCGCAAACTCATCCATGTTGGTTTTACCCACAAAAGTTACTTGCGCCTTTTTTAGTCTTTCAATAACAGTCGCATCATATACTGGAATATAATTATCTAGAATATGGCTAGCAGCTGTTGTTTTAACACCATCCGTAATAATGTTGTCTTTAATGGCAATCGGAATTCCTGCAAGTTTATTGTGAGCAAAGTCTAAATCAC
Organism: Lactobacillus rizhaonensis; assembly: GCF_036246345.1. Classification (NCBI taxonomy): domain Bacteria; kingdom Bacillati; phylum Bacillota; class Bacilli; order Lactobacillales; family Lactobacillaceae; genus Lactobacillus; species Lactobacillus rizhaonensis. Next base: position 573,803 of record NZ_BTTV01000001.1, read on the forward strand.
TTTGAGGCTTTGCATCTTCTTGAACAGTAATCCAAGCGTTTAACTTATCATCCGTCTTTTTAATATTATCAATTGTATCTTGCGCTAATTTGTCGGCTGACAAAGTCTTGTGGGCAAGTTTTTCATTTAAAGAGTCAATATCTTCATTTAAATAATTCATTACTCGTCCTCATCCTTATTAATAATTACTGGAACCTTAATGAAGCCATTGGCCTGTTCAGGAACATTTTTCATTAATTCAGCTCGATCTTGCCAGTGTTCAGGCTTGTCTTCTCTAAATACAGTATCACGATCAACAACCTGAACTGTTTCTTTCACACCATCAGTATTAACTTCTGATAATTGATCAGCCATATTAATAATTGAACTCATTTGTTCAGTTACTTTGCTGATATCTTTTTCATCAATCTCAAGCCGCGACAAAGTCGCAACGTGTTTAATTGTATCTTCTGTAATTTCCACGCAAATATACCTCCTTATTCGCCACCATAAATATGGACTTGATAACTACTATCCCCGGTTTCTTTAGCAACTAAAGCCTGGATATCATTAACGGAGCCAATCTTAATTTCGATTGGCACGTCATTAGCCAAGTACTTCTTTGCGGTTGATAAAACCAGTCTGGTAAAACTTTGAATCTGCTCATACCCATAAAACTGGGTAGTAATTGTGATATTTTCTTGAGCTAATTTACCATTTTCATATCGTAAAGTTGCTGTTACACCACTGATATTAGGGAAATAATTTTGAATAGATTCTTTAAAACTATTGAAACTGGAAGCATCACTGCTATTAATTGCTTTTTTACCACCAACCGTTGGTAAAACTTCCGCTTGAGTATTAATAGTTTTCCATTTAGTTATTTTACTACTATTAGCGCCCGCTGTCCCGCTCAAAAAGTAAGTTCCAGCCACTAAAGAATCCTTACTTTCTTTGGCAAAAAGACCAATAGTAATTGGAACATTCTTTAATGCTTTCTTTTTCCGCAAGCGAGCTACTACCTGTTGGGCCACTGCTTGTCCGTATTGCTTTTGCTGAGCACGTGAAATTTGTGCCTGGTATTCAGGACCATCTTTTTTCTTTTGATAATAGTCAATTGAATTAAGAGCAAGCCCAATACTAATACCACCTATGTGATAATTTGAACCAGAACCAGTCAAAAAATCTTGTTCAATTATTTCTTCTAAATAAATTGGCTGGTAATTTTTCTTAGTTCCTATTTTGGGATTAAGACCAGTGGGATTTGACTTTGACTTTCGTCCCAGCCATTGATTGGCTACAGTGGCAGAAATGTACTGGCCTTCCTGAAAGACATATGAATTTGTTGAATAAACACCTTTAGAAATCTGGACCAAGCCTCGTTCTAATTCTCTAGTATCAACAGAATTATCATTATCAGTCGCTGTCAAGCCAGAAATTGGACTTGTTACATAATGCCCGTTTTTAAGCAAAACAGTATACCCATTATTACCAGTATCGGTAGTTTGATATGTTTTAGGGCTTGAATTCGATGATGTTTTAGCGTTATTCGCCAAATCGGAATTTTTTAAGTTGCCGCAAGCTGTCAAACTCAATGATATTCCCAAAAGCGTTAATATTTGCAAGTATTTTTTCACTTTAAAAGTTCCTTTATTTAACTTGAGCAATTGCTTCTTCCTCAGTCAATAATGGTACACCGAGCTTCTGTGCTTTGGTGTATTTGGAACCAGCGTCCTGACCATAAATTACATAATCGGTTTTTCCTGAAACTGAACCAGTTACCTTAGCACCAAGTGATTGTAATTTCTTGGTAAACTCACTTCTAGTATAATGCGCCAGAGTGCCGGTTAAAACGACAGTTTTACCTTTAAAGTAATTGTCCGGGATTGCAGCAGTGTCTTCTGGCTCTTCGCCCAGATAATCCATGTTAACACCACTATCTTTAAGTTCATTAACTAGATCCTTAACTTCATCCTGAGCAAAATAAGTGGTTAAAGATTCCGCAATTGTCATTCCTATTGTATCGATAGCAGCTACATCTTGCACGTCTGCTGTTATAATCTTTGCCATATTTTTAAACTTTTGTGCAATTAATCTGGCAGCCTTTGCACCTACATGATCAATTCCAAGTCCGGTTAACAATAACTCAACGGAATTTCTTTTTGAGTTATTGATAGCGTTTAATAAATTACTAATAGATTTATCTTTAAAATGATCCAGTTTTTCCAAATCAGAAGCGGTTAAATGATACAAATCAGCTACATTATGGACGAGATCGTTCTTAATTAATTGACGCACAATCTTAGGTCCTAGGCCGTCAATATTCATAGCTGGTCTGGAAGCAAAGTGAGTTATGCCCTCCTCAATCTGAGCAGGACAGGACGGATTAACGCAGCGCAGTGCTACTTCATCTTTTAGATGAATCAATTTTTCTCCACACGATGGGCACGTTATCGGAATCGGATAAGGTTGAGCATCCTTAGGTCTTTTAGCCAATACTACTTCTGAAATTTCGGGTATAATGTCACCCGCTTTATGTAACATAACGGTGTCGCCAATACGGACATCTTTTTGTTGCAATAAATCGGCGTTATGCAAAACTGCATGAGAAACTGTAGTACCAGCTAACTGGACAGGATCCATAATCGCAGTAGGCGTTACAACTCCAGTACGACCGACCGTCCACTTAATTTCATGAACCACAGTTTCCTGCTCTTCAGGAGGAAATTTATACGCTATTTCCCACCGTGGCACTTTGACGGTATTTCCTAGTTCTTGTTGCAAGTCCAAGTCGTCAACTTTTAACACAATCCCGTCAATCCCGTAATCCAGCGAATTTCTTTTAGCAGTATACTCGTCAATAAAAGCAAAAATATCGGTCATTTTTACAATTCTGCGACCGGTCTGATTAGTGTGAAAACCCAGCTGCGTCATTTTTTCAATTGCCTGGTGTTGACTGGTAATTTCTGCTGGCGGATTAACCCAAGTATAAATAAATGTACTCAAGTGCCGGTGTTTGGTAATACTTGCATCTAATTGCCGTAAAGAGCCGGCTGCAGCGTTGCGCGGATTAGCAAAAGTTGTTTCACCGTTTTCATCACGTTCCGCATTGAGTTTAGCAAAGGGTTCTTTACCCATGTAACATTCACCACGGACTTCTGTGGTCAATTTTTCGGGCAAGGTTTGCGGTATATCAGAAATATAGCGCGCATTAGGAGTAACATCTTCACCTACTTGGCCATTACCCCTGGTAGAAGCCCTAGTTAATTTACCGTCAGTATATTCCAGTGCAATAGACAGGCCATCAATTTTTAACTCAACGTTATAAGCAACTTCGTGACCTATTTGCTTTTGGACTCTGTCATCAAATTCCTGCAGTTCTTCTTTAGAAAAAACATCTCCCATTGATAGCATTGGAATTTCATGAGTAACCTTAGTAAACCGATTGTCAATCTGTCCCCCTACTTTTTGAGTAATGGAATCTTGTGACACCAGCTGCGGAAATTCCTGCTCAAGTTCAACTAAACGATTATAGTTTTTATCGTACACATTATCTTCAACTTCAGGTGTGTCCTTTGTATAATAGGCATTTGCCCATTCGTCTAGTTTATCTCTTAGAGCTGCGACTTCTTTTCTGGCCTCATCAAGAGTTAAATCTGCCATTTTCTTCCTCCTGATTTAAAACTATTTTTTTATTTCTGCTTTTATTATACCTTTTTAATTGGTGCAAATGCTGCTAAAAGCCGCTTGATTCCTTTACCACTAAAAGCAATATCAAGCTCCATGTCTTCGCCTTTGCCGTTAACTTTAGTTACAACGCCTCTGCCCCAGGACTTATGCTCTACCTGGTCACCGACATTCCAGCCTTTTTTCTCTGCTCCCACTGCGCCAGCAGGTTTAACTTTTGGAGTATAAACCTGTGCACGTGCTCGTTCATCGCTATTGGCAAAAGGTGCAGTCTCAGTTTGAAAGTTATCACTAGTCATGGTAATTGGCACTGAATTTTCAATATTCAGATCGTTTTGATCAATTTCTTCCAAAAATCTGGAAGGAGGATTATTCTGCATTCTGCCATACATCATGCGTGAGTATGCATTGGTTAAAAACAGTTCACGCTTAGCCCTGGTAATACCCACATATGCTAATCTGCGTTCTTCTTCAAGCTGATCATCTTCCATCAAAGCGCGGGACAAAGGAAAGAGCCCATCTTCCATCCCTACTAAAAAGACCACTGGAAATTCCAGCCCCTTTGCGGCGTGTAGTGTCATTAACGCAACTTGATCATCATTATTGGCCAAATCATCTTGGTCACTTAAAAGAGAAACCTCGGCTAAAAAGTCACTCAAAGCATTTTCATCATCGTTTTCTTCGTATTCATCATCAAAACGCTTAGTAACAGACAAAAATTCATCCAGGTTTTCTAATCTAGTTTCTGCTTCAATTGTATGTTCAGCTTTCAAAGCAGCAGTATAGCCAAAGTCTTGCAATATTTTTTCAGTCAAACCAGTAACTGTATGATCTTTAGCAAAATTAATCGCATCACGTAGTTTAGCGCCAAAATCACTCAGTTTGGCCGCTGCCCGGGCAGTAACGCCTGACATACTAATGTGATCAAAAGCTCCTAAAATTGATAAATTGTTATCACGGGCAAAGTCCATAAAGCGGCGCACACTAACTGGTCCAATACCGCGCTTAGGGGTGTTAATAATCCGGTTAAAACTCATAGAATCACTGGGATTAGCTACTAACTTTAAATAAGCCATAATATCCATGATTTCTTTTCTATCATAGAACTTATGACCACCAACAATTTGGTAAGGAACATTTGACTTAACAAAAGACTCCTCAACTGTTCTGGATTGAGCGTTAGTACGGTATAACACTGCAAAATCGTGATAAGAACGCTTTTTTTCTTTTACCTCTTCCTGGATTTTAGCAATAATGAAATGAGCCTCATCATCACCGCTTTGGGCGCGATAATAAGTTACCTTTGCACCATCACCCTGATCAGTCCACAGCTTTTTGGCTTTGCGGTTACGATTATTCTTAATTACGGCATTAGCAGCTGCTAAAATATGACCAGTTGAACGGTAATTTTGCTCCAATTTGACAGTTTGAACTCCATCATCATGATAATCCTGCTCAAAATTCATAATGTTTTCCATATTGGCTCCGCGCCAACCATAGATTGACTGGTCCGCATCACCGACGACACAAATATTTTTATATTGAGCAGCCAAAGCATGACACAGTTCATATTGTGCTTGGTTGGTATCCTGGTATTCATCTACCAGTAAATAACGAAATTTATTTTGATAATAATGTAAAACTGTCGGATCTTTTTTAAACAAAACCAAAGTTTGCATAATCAAATCATCAAAGTCCATAATTTGATCATTCTTTAGGCGTTTTTGATATTCCTGATACACTTGAACAGTTATTTTTTCAAAAGGTGAGGCAGCACTGGCTGAAAATGCATCTGGAGTAAGTAAATCATTTTTGCCATTAGAAATTGCAGCTAGAATCCTCCGTGGTTCATACATTTTGGGATTAATATTCTGCTCTTTTTGAATATGTTTAATCAAAGTTAGCTGTTCAGCTGAATCGGCAATCGAAAAATTACTGCTATAACCAATTTTTTCAGCATCCCGTCTTAGTATGCGGACGCAAAGAGCATGGAAAGTCGACATCCAGATACTGTCAGCCTGCTGACCTAATAGCTTACTTTCACGGTCTTTCATTTCAGTAGCAGCTTTATTGGTAAAAGTAATAGCCAGAATATTCCAAGGTGCGATTCCTTTTTCAGCAACTAGATAAGCAATTCGCCGAGTTAGCACAGAGGTCTTCCCTGAACCCGCTCCAGCAACGACTAACAATGGCCCTTCTGTAATCTGTACTGCTTTTTTTTGCTGTGGATTTAAACCTTTTAAAATTGATTCTACGCTCATTCTGAATCCTCTCACCCCAAAATTTTATAACTCTTCTATTGTACCAAAAATCGTAATCGTAATTGTTACCCTGTGCATTCTATTTATCAAAACGGTCAAGATTGTATTCTTCAATTAATTTAATCAGTTTATCTGCATAATCAGGGTCAGTGGCATAACCGTCTTTAACTAACGCACGAGCCTGAGCCTCATAATTTTTGGCGGCAAGAACATGCCGGTACTGCTTGGCATCCCAAGTCGTCCCCTTTTGGAACAGGCGCGCATGAGCCCTGATTGAAGCTTCATAAGAGTCATAAATTTGAAAGCGAGCTTTGATTTCAATCCACTTACCTTTTTCAAATTCTTTGGTTTTTAAGACAGCAGAGGTATTTGGGTTATTCCCCTTGACGCCAAAGAGGTTATTGTATTTTTGCGAAAGATCACTTTTACCATAATCACTTTCGAGACAGGCTTGAGCAATTGTAATACTGGGTAAAAGATCAAAAGATTTATCCACTTCTTTAGCTATCGGTCCAATTTCGCGGATAAAAGCCTTATGCTGTCTGATAATCTTTTGCCTTGCTTCTTCACGGGCAATTTGTTCCTGCCTGATTTGTTCAGACTGAATTGCCTGCCTACGATAATAACGAAAAGCCACAAAAGCAATTATTAATAAAAATAAAATAATAAAAGTGCGCATAATGATTGCTATATTAGATAACTTCTTGCTTCTTCGTTTTCTCGCCATTTGTTTTCCCTTGCTTTAAAAAATCTCTTCTTAAGTATAACCTCTCTTAAGTATAAAACTATGCAATATAATTAATTTTTAAAATAAAGTTAGTTAGTTTCTAAAATAAATTAAGTATACAAAAAAATGGAGCTAAAGCTCCATTAAATCAAATGCGGGCAAGAAGACTCGAACTTCCACGATCTAAAAGCGATCACAAGATCCTTAGTCTTGCGCGTCTGCCATTCCGCCATGCCCGCAGCACATTCAATACTATAACCCAAAATTGAATTTAGCACAAGAGTTTTCTTAATCATTTTTATTTAAAACGGTTAATTTACCATCTGCTCGGTGACATACTTAGCGTATAAACTATGTTTTTGCATCAATTCGTGGTGGGTGCCATGACCCGTAACTTTACCGTGTTCTATAAAATATATTTGATCGGCATTAACAATCGTAGCCAATCGGTGCGCAATTACCAAAGTTGTTCTATTGACCATTAGTTTATCGAGTGCCTGTTGCACTTTTCCCTCTGATTCTGAATCAAGACTTGCCGTAGCTTCATCCAGCATTAAAATCTTAGGGTCACGTAAAAATGCTCGTGCTATAGCTAAACGCTGCTTTTGACCACCAGAGAGCTTAATTCCGCGTTCACCTATTTCAGTCTCCATCTGGTCAGGAAATTCACGGACAAATTGATCCGCATAAGCCAAAGAAAGACCACGCCAAAGGTCTTCATCGGTCATTTCTTTAGTTAAGCCATAAACCAGATTTTCCCGAATAGTTCCAGAAAAAATGGCGCTGTTTTGAGAAACATAGCCTATTTGAGAACGCCAATTTGCCAGGTCAATATCTTGAATGTCCTGGTTTCCAATAGTAATTTGGCCACTATCTGGTTGGTAAAACCGCTCCAGCAGTGCAAAAATAGTTGACTTGCCTCCACCGCTGGGACCAGCAAAAGCAATTACAGAATTAGGCTGAGAAACAAATGAAACTGATTGTAATACTGGTTCGTTTTTGACATAACTAAATTTTAAATCTTGCGCAGTTAATGTTTTATTAGTTAAATCGCAGGTCTGTTGACCCAAATTCTTTTCAGGCTCTATTCGTAAAATTTCCTGGATGCGTTCAGTTGAACCCAAGGCTTTTTGAATTTGAGAGAAAAAGGTGGCAAAATTCGCTACGGGCCCAATAACATTAAATAAGTACAGTAAAAAAGCCACTAATGAACCACTTGTTAAAGAACCTTGACCGACGCGAATAATACCAAAAGCCAAAATACCGGCAAAAGCAGCCATCATCAAGGTCATAATGATGGGCTGCAAAACAGCTTCAACGCGTGCGTCTAAAACACCAATGGTGAAAATTTTCCTGATTCTGTGGTTACCAGCTTCTTGCTCATGCTTTTCACCGTTACTGGATTTAATTAAACGGACCTCCGATAATTTTTCACTGACTTCACCATTAAATTTAGCTGTTTCCGCTTGTAGTTTGCGTCCTAGTCTGACCATTATGCGACCAACGGGTAATAAAATCACTACGACAATAGGAACTACAACAAACATCAAGGTGGCCATTTCCCAATCCATCACAAATAAAATGATTAATGAGAAAAACAACTGTATTGCTCCAGTAATAAAATTAGGAAACTGCGCAGCGAGTAAATCTTTAATTATTCCCGTATCATTTACTAGACGAGAACTGCTTTCGCCCACTTTATTAGCATCAAAATAAGTAACAGGTAATTTTAAAAGGTGAGCCCATAAGCGTTCACGCAGGGTTTTGACTACGCTTTCACCAAAATAGCGCAGTACGTATCCACCTAAAGTTCCTAAAATTAGCTGCAACACAAAAACCACGATGATAATAATTAAACTGGAATAATTAAAGTTATCCCATTTACTGGTGTCCACCAGCTCCCTGGTTAACAAAGGTAATGCTAAGTTGGCTGCACTTGTAATAAGACTAAGTAGTAACCCAATTATAAACAAAGATTTTTTGACGTTTAAACTTTTTAGCAGGTCTAAAAAGTCACTAATTTTAACATTTTGCTTTCCATCTTTACGTGACTTAAATGCCATAAAAGATACCGGCTTTCCTTATTTAGACTAAATAAAAAAGTTTTTCAATAATTGAAAAACTTTAATCATGTTGCTAATTATAAATCTTCATCTTCATTATGCCAAAATTTACGCCAAAAGTCGCGGTCATAACCGTGCATCTTATCATAATTGCAATAATTTCTGTTAAAATCAGCACGAGGGAAGTCATGATGACAGTGACGCCGTTCATGCATATGATGACACATATCGCGCATATCTGATCTTGAAAAATTATGCTCAGCAGCATATTCACGCCATTTTTTAATTCTCTCCATCCGGTAAGCCGGATCAACAAAAGAGCTGGCTTTATCCTTGAAATCATCATCCCAACCGGCAGCAATTTTTGCTAAATACTGACCGAATTGGTCTTGTTCTTCTGCAGTTAAACCGGCAAAAAATGGCGCAGTATCTTGTTTGTCTTTTTGTTCGGCCAACTTAGCGGCCTTTTCTTTGCCATTTTCTGTAAGGTAAACTCGTTTAACCCGTTTATCCTGCTCATCAACTTCACGTCGAATATCGCCTTTTAACTCCATCTTTTTCAACAATTCTGCTAAAGAGCCCGGCTTCAGAGCTAAAATCTCAGCCAGATAATTTTGGGTTAAGCCGTCTTCCAACTTTAAGACTGCTAAAACTCGTTTTTGACCAGATATTGGTTCTTTGTTCTGAAACATGTAGTAGCGACTGGCACGCATAATAAAATGAAGTTGTTTCATTAATTGATCACTTGTTTGACTCATAATTAACTCCTTTAATAAAAAGTAAAAGTTAGGTACCTAATATATTGTATAAATTAATTATAGTTTGGTACCTAACGTTTTGTCAAACAAAAAATTTTTTAATTGTTTTTTAAGTCATTTGTGGTCAACTAATTTTAATTTACCTTTACAGTGGCCACACGCATATTGTCGTAAATTTAGCCGGCGAACTCGCAAATACTTTTGCCCGCAAACTGTGCAAACGTATAAGTATTTTGCTTTTCTTTTGCGTCTAAGACCAATATCTGGTGCATATCTTGAACCACCAACTTTATTAAGTAAAACTTTAAAGTCATGGTCTTGATGACGATATCCTCGGTGACTTAAATGTAAGTGGTAATGTGTCAATTCATGCTTAATTATACCAATCAACTCTTGGTAATATTGCGGAACTAAAAAATGCGCATTAATTTCAATGTGGTGATCATCTAAGTGATACCGACCACCAGTTGTAGTCATGCGCCTATTAATTTTTACTTGGTGCTTAAATTGTTTGCCAAAATACTTGAGAGAAACTTCTTCCACCAGTTTCTGCAACTCTTCTTCAGTCAGATTATCTGAAAACTTTAGCATATAGTGCTGCCTCTTTTTTCGTTTTGATCCTGACTTTTAGAGCCGTAACTAATTTTCTTTTTAACGGCTTAGCCCCTTCCATCCATGTTCCGGTAAAAACATGGATGGTCTTTGACTGCGCAGAAGGATTGCAAAGTACGCCATCAGGATAAACGTGAATACCCGTCTCCAGCATCTGTTCTTGATTATTGGGCTGTGCGCCATACTTATTTTTTAAAATGTCAGATACAGAAACAGTATTAACTCCTGCCAGTTGGTCTTGTTTGTCAAAAGTAAAATTACGGTCATCGTAATAAGAAAGCATGTCTTTAATCAGTGGATGATTTTTTTCCGCTCCAAAGACTGCTGTAAAAGGATTATCCTTATTTTCAAAACCGACAAAAGCCCTATTATTTAACAAATCATGTAAATTATCCAAAACCAAAACATCCGTATCCATATAGATACCGCCCATTTCATAAACTGCTTTAGCCCTAATATAATCTGAAACAAAGGCCCATTTTTTAGCTTGATATGCTTGTTCTACATATTTATTCTCATGAATATCAAAGTTGTGTTCGTTCCATTCGATGATTTGATAATCCTGCAAGTGTTTTGACCAAGTCTTCATGCAGCACTGAATATTCTGCGGTTTAGGGTTCCCCCCTACCCACACATAATGAATTATTTTGGGAATCATTTATTAACCTCTGGTAAGAAACTTTTTCAATAACAAAATTATGTCTTGGTTAAAATCGAGTTTTAGCAAAAACATTAACGCGATATATAAAACAAACATAATGATTGATTTGCACAGCATATTAAGAAATGCCGAAGCAAACATCTGGGGTAAAAGAAGACCTACTGCCAAAACAATAGCGGCAATTATAAAGTACTTGGGAATTTCACGAAAAGAATATTTAAAATCATAACCATCCCGTACAATCCACAAGCGCAATAACAAAACTATAAACTCAGTTATTAAAGTTGCCACCATAGCTCCTGTTGCACCGTATAGTTGATCCAGAAAGTAGCTTAATATTACTTCCAAGAAAGCACCAACTATAACTGGGATGGCATAATCGCGATCTCGATGATTGGCAAGCGCAAATTGATTGGCAAACACGCCGCCAGTTGGAATCATAATGATGGTTAGGGTAAAGAAAAACATCAATGGTGTCATGGGAATGAATTTATGACCAAAAAAGAAGGGCACAAATTCCTTGGTATTAGCCATAATAATAACTGCAAACAAAGTTCCCAGCATAACCGTCGCTTCCAGGGACTTTTTTAAAACTACCCGTTGCTCTTTTTTATTCTCACCCGCCATTTTAGGCATAATTACTAAGGAAATACTGGTGACGATACCCAAAACCATGTTAGAAATTCTTTGGGAATTATCATAATAGGCAACCTGCGTCGAATTTTGAAAAAGGCCCAAAATAGGTTTATCAAGAGAGGTATAAATTTGGGTAGCAATTTGGGGAATTAAAAGGGTGATGATTGCTTTAACAGTCGCGCGATACTGATAAAAATGCTTGACCGGTCCACCAACATAGCGGTGAATATCAAACCAAAAAACAAATGACCCCAGCATTGTTGAAACTGACATGATCAACATGTACTTCCAGAGATCACCCGGATTTTTTACCCATAATAAAATTAGGATAACAGAAACCAGCTTAACCGCAGTATTTTTTAAAACAACACGACCAAAATCAGCTAATCCCTGAAAAAACCACGAAATATCAACCTGAGCTGAAATAAGATATGGCACCATTAATAGTAAATATTGCCCATACTTAATCTTAAAAAAGCTGGTAACAGCAATTACTATCACTATTGTGACAAATCCCGCTATGGCCTGAAAATACCACAAACCCCAGAATGCCTTGGTTAAATCCTGCTCGCTACCGAAAGCTCTAATCTGAGAAATTGTTCTCATCCCAATATAGGACACTGAAAGAGTACAGAAAATCATTAGAAATTGAACGATATTATTAACGTTACTGTAAATACCATACGTTTTGGGACCTAAAATTCTCGAAAGATAGGGAACTGTTATTAACGGTACTAATACTAGAAAAATTTGGTAAACCGCATTATACAGAATGTTTAAAAAAGTTCTTTTCACAACTTACCCTCTAATACTCTTTAATAACTCAACTACATTTACACAACTTGATTGGTCCTGAACCTGGTTTGTTAATTTTAACCAGTAATTACGTTTCGCACTGTATTGATCTGGCATTCCCAGTGCTCGAATGAGCTCCCGCTGTGTCTTTACACACATTCCAGGTACAATTTCTTCATAAGGACCCATTAAGAGGCCACGCTTTTCTTCGTATTGCCGCAAATAATTTGTCACAAATATTATCGGCTTGTCAATATTTAAATAATCAAAATAAATTGAGGAAAAATCTGTAATCAAAAAAGCAGTATTACCCAAAAGCTCGTAAAGATCAATGTTTTGCTCATATAAATAATCATTATTAAGAAAAGCAATATTAGAATAATTACTCTGCAAATGCTTAAAAAGATTCATTTCATAAGGATGCAGTTTCACTATTAAATACTGGTGATTCATTTTTAACGCATTATTTAACTGCTCACTATTAAAGTCAGACAGAGTTAAAAAATTACCCTGTTGAACCTGGTCCATAATTTGGTTATCTTCCATTTCATAGCGAAATGTTGGCATATAAATACCAATCTGCGCCTCATCATCTTTGATTTCAAATAAATCGCCAAGTAGCTGTTTTTTGTTAACAGCTGGCTTTTTTAAAGCATCAATACGAGGAAAACCAGTTTTATGATACTTATTAGTTTCAATTCCGCAGCAAGCACTCATCAGGCTCTCATATAAATCGCTGCTTGAACAAACTATATCAGCATTCTTTTGCCATAATTTAGCATTGCGCTCGTCAACCTTAGAACTAGTATTATTGGCCATAAAGCCCATACGTTTAAGGGGTATACCATGCCAAAATTGGATATTAACCTGCTTTGCATGAACTTTAAATGGCTGATGTGTGGTCAACACAAATTTTGCTGCACCAATGTCTCGCCAAGTTTTAAGTGGTAAATGTGAAGATGGCCAAGGTTCCACAATAGTAACTTCATATTCTGGATGGCTTTTTTGCAAATATTTACCAAACAAATAGCCATTTGAACCAGAACGACCTGCACCATTAAGAACAACCACTTTATTACTTTGTATTGGTGTAAAACGAGCAATTACTTTCATTGCTGTCAAATATAAACGAAACAAAAAATTTTTCATTATTTAACTTCCCAAATTCTTACCTAGTATAAGGGTACAGAAAAAGCCTGAGATAACTCAAGCTTTTTTACTTTATTTTTTAGTTTTTTAATGATTAATGTTTAAAGGGACTGTCGAAACTAGCTTTAGTAAATTGCCAGGGGCTCTTTGTGTTCAGGCTTAGGATACGCTTGTTCTAAAATCTGCAAATCTTCCGGAGTTAGCTCAATATCTAATGCCTTCAGGTTTGACAATAAATGCTTTGAACTGCTGCTCTTTGGTATTGCCAAAACATCTGATTGGTGCATGACCCAAGCAAGTAAAATTTGATAAGCACTTGCCTCGTGTTCTTCAGCAACTTGTAAAACGGCATCGTTTTTCATCATTGTACTGCCCATTTTTGGTCCACGTCCTAAAGGGCTATAAGCGATTAGTGGAACGTGATGCTCTCTTTGCCAAGGTAAAAGACTATATTCAATTCCTCTGGTTTCTAAATTATATAAGTCCTCATTAACAACACAATTTTGTCCTTCTGGCAGTTGCCATAATTCTTCCATATCATCTATGTCAAAGTTCGAAACTCCCCAAGCACGAATTAGACCCTCATTTTGTAAAACTTGCAACTCTGAAACGGTCTCAGACAACGGTACCATTCCCCGCCAGTGATAAAGATATAGATCTAAATAATCGGTTTGGAGTCTTTGCAAACTGTTTTGTAAACTTTGACGCATTTTTGATCTAGAAGCATTTTGCGGTAAAACTTTGGAAATCAAAAAGATTTTTGACCGCTGATACGGTTTAATGGCCTCCCCTACCAACTTTTCAGAGTTACCGTTACCATACATTTCAGCAGTATCAATCACATTTAGGCCTGCATCAAGACCTGCCCTGATTGCTGCTATTTCTTCATCTCGAATCTTGGGATCATCTCCCATCTCCCAAGTGCCTATTCCTAAAGCTGGCAATATTTGATTCTTAATTCTAACTTTTTTCATAAAAAGAACCTTCTTAATTAGTTAAATAATTATATTTTTATATTCAATTTATCAATATAAAACAAATTACAAATACTGATACCCGTTAAGATAATTGTAACACTTAGCTGGAAGGATTATTAACCTGCAAGTTATTTTTGAATTTGAGTGCAAGACAATTTAGCTAAAATCAAATCGCTATTGTGACAATTTCACAAGCCAGTAAATTGTCTTTTATAAATTAACAATATAAAATCAAAAATAAAAGGAAGAATAAACATGGCCAACAATTTAAATAGTTCATATAAATTATCTGGTAAAAAATGGCTGATAATATTACTCTCAAATTTGATAGCTTACTGCTGTTTGATTATGCCAGGTGTGCAAATTCCAGATTCACTAATTTTTGACGAAAATCATCCTAGTTTAATAGCCGCGGGATTTCAAATTTTAGTAGTAACTGTTTTTCTGGTAATTCAAATAATCGGAGTTCAAATTGCTACTGGGCACAAATGGCAACAATTATTTCATGCTCCCCATGCCAAAGAATGGCTGTGGGTGCTAGTCTTTTTCATTTTAGCTTATTTCGTATCCGTTGTTTCAGGAGCAATTTCTCAGAAGTTGTTTGGTGCTGTTTCTGGCAATGCAGCTGCTGGACTAACCATGAGTACGCCCCACGTTTGGCTCATTTTCATTTATCAGCGCTTCAGCAGTGCTATTCAAATATTAGGCGAAGAATTCTTAGCGATTATGCCTCTGTTAGCTGTGACACAGTTAGCTGATTCTATTCACATGCCACACCCGCTTTTCTGGGGTAATATTGCTTCAGCTTTGATTTTTGCTTTACTCCACTTATCAACATATGACTATAATTTGGGTTATGTTATTTTAGGATTAGCATTTACACGTCTGGTATTAAATTGGGCTTTTATCAAAACGCATAATATTTGGGTAAGCTTTTTAGTCCACTTCTTATTCGATACATTGGCTTTTTTAGTTTTATTATTAGTAACAAAGTAAAAATTATTTAATTTCCTAAATATTTAAATAAATCAGATGGTTTATTCAAAACCAGGTTTGCTTTATTAAATAATCTTTCTTCAGCTTTTGATCCCCATTTTGCCCAAGCAAAAGTTACCTTACTATTTATAGCAGTCTCCAAATCATAAGGTGAATCTCCAACATATATAGTTGAATTATTAGTTTTATTTAATTTTTTCAAAGCAAAATTAATTGGCTCCGCATCTGGCTTGTGCTTTTTTGTATCAGAGGCATTTACAATACAGTCAAAATAGTTGTTTAAATCAAAGCGATTAAATTCACTATCCATTTCATGCTGATTTTTGGAAGTAACAACCCCCGTGGTATAACCCTGATCTTTTAAATTAATCAATAAATTTCTGACACCTGGAAAAATATTTTCTTTATCTTTTAAGGCATCTATATTTTTAGCCCAGTCATTTAATAAAATTACTTTTTCAGTATCGTTAGACGCAAATCTGGTTATTGCCTTATCTCCAGTAATTCCTAGAACAAAATACAAATCAGAGTCATCTTTTATGGTAATATTTTTTAACTTTCTTAAAGTGATTTTTAAAGAGTCAATCATTACGCTAGCTGTATCAATTAAAGTACTGTCTACATCAAAAAGAATCGTATCAATCATTTATATCCCTTTGCTTTTATTATTTTTACGTGGTTTATATTTAAGCTTTCTTCTAATTTTTTGGGTAAAGAAGCTGTTGTTATAAGTACATCGATATCTTTTAAATTAAACACGTGAAAATTATGAGTAGCATTGATTTTTTTATGGTCTAATAACAAAATTAGTTGATCTGTTCTTTTTCTTATTTGCTTTTTAAATTCAATGTCTTCATCATATGCGTAAAAAATACCTTGCTGTGTAATACCAACAGCACTTAAAAATGCCTTATTAAAATGATAATCAGTCAAATCGCTAAGTGCTTTTGTTCCAGTCACACACCTTTTTTCTCTATCCAGGTTACCTCCCAAAAGCCTAACTTTACATGCTGTTTGTTTTAATAATTTATCAGCAATATCGATCGAGTTTGTAATTGTAAATAATGACTTGATTTGTTTCAAATACTGAGGTAAAAAACTAACTGTGGTTGACACGTCTAAATACAAAAAATCTCCCGACTGAACAAGCTTACTTGCGGACTCAGCAATTTTTTGTTTTTCAGTTTTTTCTTCATCCATCCTATCTAAAAAAACACTTAATTTATTATACGAATTGGGCAAACTAAGACCACCATAATTACGGACAGCCATATTATTGTTGACCAATTTAATAATATCCCGCCTTGCAGTGTCTCGAGAGCTACCAGTTAAATCCAGAATTTCCTGTAGGGTTAATGAATTATTTTTTTGTAAATTTAGTAATATGATATCTAATCTCTGCTTTTGATTGATAATAAACACCTAGTTTCTCATAAGTCATTTTAATGATTAATCTAATAATAACTTATTTTGCCTTACATGTAAATGAAATCTAGGAATATTAATTTGTCTAATAAAGTATTTTCAAAGTGGGTAAGCCTTTAATCCCGAATTTATGAGTAGTTCTATAAATCAACATTAAGTGATTTTAAGTTACTAGCAAGTTGACTTTTTATTTTATTAAAAAACTCATACATATCAAAAATAAGATTTTATTTATTTTCCAGCAAATAATCAAGAATGCGATGAAAATATGAACGAAAAATATTTATAGATACGGAACATTCATCACTTTTAAAATTTAATGTTGCATTGAGGAGCCAAAATTCAAGTAGCTTTATAAATAGGTTCATTTTCATTAGTTAGCTTTGGCACATTTTTTGTAATAGCAGATAGTTTAAAAATCTGAATGAGCTGGCAGAGACGATCAGATATTACATTGAGTATTACAATCAGAAAAGAATCAAAATCAAACTAAAAGGATTAGCTCCGATTGAATATCGAAAGCTAGTCCTCAATTAAAAGCTAATAAAGTGTCAAAATTTTAGGATTCATATCATGATTTATCATTCAACTGGCTATTTTTAATAATTTAAAACCTAAATGCCAAAATAATCTCTTAACGCTACAGCTGTCAAAGTTTTTTGTTTAACCAATTCCTCAGGACTACCAGCAAACATAATTTTACCTCCTTTATTACCTGCATTAGGGCCTATGTCAACAACCCAATCTGCTTGTCCAATTAAACGTAAATTATGCTCGATAACAATAATTGTTATGCCGTACTTAAAAATAAGATTTTGCAAAAGATTAATAAAGTCCTGAACATTGTATTCGTGTAAACCACTAGTTGGTTCATCCAAAACTAAAATTTTACTGGACTGACCTAAGAGAAATTTAGCCAATTTAAGCCGCTGCAGTTCACCTCCTGAGAAAGTATCTAACGATTGATTTAATTTAATATAATCTAAGCCTACTTCTTTTAGTATTGCCATTGCGGATTTGAGAATAGGAAACTTAGCGGCAAACTCTGTAGGACTTAAAGCCATAGCTTCTGCAATATTCATACCACAAACTTTCGGTTCTAACGCCTTTTGTGAATAACGTTGCCCGTGACAAGAATCGCAAGTCGTAACAGATTCACCAATATAGGCCAAATCAAGTTTAAGTACTCCCTTACCCTTACATACGGGACAAGCTCCTAAACTATTAAAAGAAAACAAACCTGAAGATTGTTTGGTAGCCTGAGCAAAATACTGTCGTAATTGCTCAAAAACATTTAAATAAGTTAATACGTTTGATCTGTTACTACCATGAATTTCATGTTGGTCTAATATTGCCGCCTCTGGATATCGTTTTTTGATTAATCTTACTAAACTACTTTTACCTGAACCGGCAACACCAGTAATTGCTGTCAAGGATTGCTGTGGTATTTTAGTTTTTACATTATGCAGGTTATTTAAAGATGCGTTATTTATATAATAAAACTCTTTAAATGATTTCTGCTTGCTTTTTAGTTTTCCTTTGTGGCGCAAACTTTTTCCCGTTAGTTTATTACTTTGAATTAAATCTGCGAAATTTCCTGAAAAAGTAACATAACCGCCTTTATTTCCAGCGAGCTCTCCTAAATTGACAATCTTGTCGCTAATTGCGATTACTTGGGGATCATGATCAACAATAATGACTGTATTACCCTTATCTCTTAGTTGTTTAAAAATATTGTTGATGTTTTGAAGATCATATGGATGCAGCCCTACACTGGGCTCATCAAAAATATAAAGCAAGTCTGTTAAATCACTGTTTAAATAATTTGCCAATTTGACTCTTTGAGCTTCGCCTCCTGATAAAGAAGCAGTTGTTCTGTTTAAATTCAAATATCCTAAACCAGCATTAATTAAATTAGTGAGCTTAACTTCTATTTCCTCTAGGATAACTTTAGTCTTTGCATCATTAATATTGTTCAGCCATTGCTTTAAGTCAACTAAACTCATCATACTGCATTCAGCAATATTTTTATTGTTAATTTTGGCAGTTAACGCTTTTTGATTTAACCTTTGACCATGGCAAACTGGACAGGTGACAACTTTAATTATCCTGTCCATCTCTTTTTGATACTGTGAACTATTTTTGTTTAAGAACGTCTCTGTGATCCTGGGAATAATGCCAATATATTTTGCATTTCGGTGCCATTTTGAAGTTGGATTTGGTGGAACTTGCTTTTTACCATTCAATAAAAGTGAAATTTTTTCTTGAGACCATTCTCTGAGAGGCAAATCATTATTGAAGTAGCCCGATTCAGTATAACGAGTTAACCTCCAACCTCCAGGCTGAAATGTCGGAAATTTAATTGCTCCGTCATTAAGTGACCTGGTTATATCTAACAAGTTTTCAGGAATTATTTCTCTTACTTCACCTAGTCCCTGACATCTTGGACACATTCCAGCAGGATTATTAAAGGAATAATTCATGGAATAGCCTATAAAAGGCTTAGCCAGACGCGAATATAACAGTCTCAATGCCGCATAAATATCTGAATAGGTACCGAGAGTTGAACGACAGTTGTTACCAATTCCTTTTTGATCAACTACTACTGTAAATGGTAAATTTTTAATTTTATCAACTTCAGGTTCTTTAAAATGTGGTAAAAGTTGCTGTATATAAGCACTGTAAGTCTTATTAACTTGACGTTGGGCAGCAGCTGCTATTGTGGATAGTGCTAAGGATGATTTACCTGCACCAGAAAGACCAGTGATGACAGTAATTTTATTTTTGGGAAATTCAACAGAAATGTTTTTCAAATTGTTTGTACGTGCGCCTTCGACATTTATTGAATTACTTTTCATTTTTAAGCCGTTCTTTTTTCAAAATAGCTATTAACTTATTAGCTGACAAAATAAATTGTTCCTGCTCTTCTTTTGTCCAAATTGCTTTGGCCAGACTGTATAACTGATTGTGCTTTTCAGCGATACCATTCATAAACTTAATCCCATTATCAGTGATCTCTGTCATTATCTCTCTATGATCGTGTATATCTGGAGTCTGGCTGATATAACCTAAATCTCTTAATTTGGTAAAATTTTTAGACAATTTGGCTTGTGTAATACCAAGTTGTCTACTTAAAACAGTAGGTTTACTAGAATGTTCTTGTAAAGCATTCAAAATATCGTATTGCAACCAGCTTATTTTACCTGGATTCACCAAGTTTCTTTCCGCAACCAGTTCACACTGCAAATTCATCAAGGCCTGATATAGGTCTTTATTTTTCATCATAATTTCTCTTTCTAAATATTTTCTTTTTAGAAATTATATCTTTAAAGAAATTAAATGTCAATGAAGTAAATTATTTAACCAATCAAAAAACAGGTAGCACTTTGATGTGACTATCTGTTTTAATTTACTTCTATTTCAACGATCTTTGATACTTACGCAATTTTTTCAGCGCCCACTCATAATGACTAGAGGTATTTGCAATAAAGTACGTACCCAAAGCGTTTGTCCCAGTCCAAGGAAATACATTCTTTTGGAAAAGTTGATCTTCAGTAAAAGTATCAAGTAAAGCCATCGTTTGCTTATGACTTTTCGCCAATAATTTTTCAGCTTCTTCTAGCGCAGTGGCTTGGTGCTTTTCCCAAAATTGCTGATTCATTTCACCATAATTGCGCCAATTGTACCCTTCAGGTAAAAATTCTTGTTCATGACCGTCCTGATTGTTTTTAACCCATTCCAGTAATAATCTCTGCCATTCATATAAATGAATTAGAACATCACGAATATTGTGATCTCTTTTCCAGTGGGCCTCTTTTAATTTACTAGTATCAAAGCTGAAACTACCTGTGCGAGCATCTTCCGGCAACTTAGAAATCAAAGCAACTATCTTTTGGTAAGATGAATTACTTGCATCTATTAACTCTTGTTTGGTCTTAGGACGTGGCATAAGTTCTCCCTTTTAAATTTAGTTTTTATCTTTAGCTAGTATTTTAACATATATGATTATCTAATAATAATTATTTCTAACAGCTTCTTAAATATTAAAAAAAGCACCTCACAATTAGTGAGATGCTTTAAATAATAAAACGTTCTTCCTTTAAGACAAGTGCTTACCGATTACATTACCTATTATTGACAATGTAAAACAAACTACAAAATATAAAACTGCAAGTGCAGCAAACATTGGTAAGATATAGTTTGCATTTTGTCCATAAATAACTTGGGCATGTTGCATCATTTCAGGAACAACAATAATAGTTGCGAGGGATGTATCCTTAATAAGGGAAACAAACTGACTAATAATTGCAGGAACCATATTCTTATAAGCTTGTGGCAAAACAACATGCCATAGTGCTTGTACAAATGACATTCCTGTAGACCGAGCTCCTTCCATTTGACCAACAGAAACAGACTGAATACCTGAACGTACAATTTCAGCAATCATACTCGATTCAAAGACAGTCATAGCGATTATCGCTGCTGGAATCGTTTCCGGCCTTAAACCAAAGTTAGGTAGTCCAAAGTAAGTGAAGAAGATAATTAGAAGTAACGGAATATTACGAATAATATCAATTACAAAGCCAACGATCTGTGAAACATACTTTATTTTAGAATACCTGATTATGCCTAAAATTGAGCCAAAAATAAAACTTAAGATAACCGAAATTACTGAAATATAAATAGTTACCCAGAGGCCCATTAACAAAAAGCGCACATTAAGCCATGAAAAGGCATTAATCCAATTTTGCATTTTTTAATACCTCCTTCTAACCTAATTTCTTTTCTAAGTGTCGCATGTAATAGCTAATTGGCAAAGTAACAATCAAGTATAAAACACCTACAACTAAATAACTGTTAATGGTGTCAAAAGTAGTAGACGCAATTGAGTTCGCCTGGTACATCAAATCAAATCCTGCAACAAAGGCTAAAACTGAAGAGTTTTTAACCAAGTTAACGAATTGATTACCTAAAGGCGGAATTACTATTTTAAATGCCTGAGGCAAAATAATGTAACGCATTGCCTGCCAATAGGTCATGCCGGTTGATCTGGCTCCCTCCATTTGTCCGTTAGAGACTGATTGAATACCTGAACGGATCGTCTCTGCGATAAAAGCAGAAGTATAGAGTGTTAAGCCAATAGTTCCTGCAGTAAAGCCATTGATTTTGACAACATACATCGGAATTACTAGATAGAAAAACATAGTGATTACAAGCAAAGGAATGTTACGCATAATTTCAACATAAGCATGTCCAATTACACGCATTACTTTACTTGGAAGAACTTCCATAATTGCAAATATTGTTCCAATTATTAAACTGAAAAATAGAGCAATTATACTAGATAATACTGTCCAGCCTAAGCCTACCAATAGTTGGCTGCTGAATTTTGCAAAAATATTAATCATCGGCGATACAGCTCCTTATACTTAAATCCTGGAACGTCGCCAAACCACTTTTTAATTAAGCGATTATATTCACCGTTATGCTGCATTTCAAGAACTGCCTTGTCTACAGCTTCAGTAAATGAGGTTTGTCCCTTATTAACCGCAACACCGTATGGTTCAACAGTAAAGGTACCACCACGAACTTCGTAGCCTGGATTTTGCACTGCCAAACCAAATAAAATCCCGTTATCAGTAGTTAGAGCATCCCCTTGATGCGACTTCAGTGCATTCATCGCTTGAGCATAATCCTGCAATTCAATCACTTTTGCTTTAGGAGCTACTTTTTTAATGTTTGCAACCGAGTTGGCACCCACAACACCGATAACTGTCTTACCATTTAGATCCTTGGTACTCTTAATTGAAGAGTTTTTAGGAACTAACAGAGATTGACCAGCATCAAAGTATGATTTTGAA
This sequence comes from Lactobacillus rizhaonensis, assembly GCF_036246345.1. Classification (NCBI taxonomy): domain Bacteria; kingdom Bacillati; phylum Bacillota; class Bacilli; order Lactobacillales; family Lactobacillaceae; genus Lactobacillus; species Lactobacillus rizhaonensis. The sequence continues at coordinate 596,390 of NZ_BTTV01000001.1, forward strand.
AAAGAAATAATCTTTTTACGTTCTGGCGTAATTGACATAGTAGCAATCACAGCATCCACATTACCATTCTTTAACAGAGGAATTCTGGATTGAGAGGTTGTAGTGACAAATTCTGCCTTACCCTGAGGACCTAAAATATGCTTCGTAATATGTTTAGCCATATCAACGTCAAAACCTTTTTGCTGGCCATCACGAACATCGATTAAACCGAAAAGCTTAACGTCACCTTTGACACCCCAAACAATCGTATTAGATTGCTTAGCATTTTTTAAAACGGATTGATCATTAACGCTTTTACCACAGCCGGTTAACATTAAAATACATGCCAATAAAGGAAGTAGCCAAAATTTCTTTTTCATAATTGGCCTCCTTAGTGAGAAATAATTTTACTCAAAAATTGTTGTGCCCGCTCCGTCTTTGGCTGTTTAAAGAAGCTCTCACTATCATCATCCTCAACAATCCGACCTTGGTCCATAAAGATAACCCTATTGGCAACCTCTTTGGCAAAGCCCATTTCGTGAGTAACAATTAATGAGGTCATACCACTTTCGTTGGTAACCTTTTTTATAACTTGTAAAACATCATCAATCATTTCCGGATCAAGAGCAGACGTAGGTTCATCATATAAAATAAGCTTTGGCTTCATTGCCAGAGTTCGTGCTATTGCAACACGCTGTTTTTGACCACCAGAAATCTGTGAAGGCATATTATGTGCCCATTTCCTTAGTCCAACCATATCCAGCAAGTCTAACGCCTGTTTTTTATTTTCCTCTTCAGGAATATGACTTACTATTCTGGGTGCTAGCATAATATTTTCCAGTACATCTTTATTCTTGTATAAATTAAAGTGCTGAAAAACCATCCCAACATCACTACGTAAGATATTGAGATTAGTCTTTGGATCAGAGAGATCGTGACCGTTAACTATCAACTTACCCTTCTGGATTGATTCAAGTCCGTTAACGGTCCGTACAAGCGTACTTTTACCGGAACCGGATGGCCCGATCAGAACCACCGTTTCACCTTGATCAATCTCTAAATTAATGTCGTGCAGTGCATGAAAATGGCCATAAAATTTTTGCACGTTATGGAACTCTATCATCGACATTGTCATCGCCCCTTTCATAGTCAATGCATGAAATAATAAGTTGTAGTTTCTATTTTACTATAGCGGTTAAGAATTTTAAAAGTAATACAGTTTTTTTAATAAAAATTTAGACAACGCTCTGTTTGATTCACGTTAAGATGAAAGTCTATTTCTGCCCGCCATATAAGCAAATATTAAATAAAAATGGTTATATTGTATGTTCAATACTAATATTTTTTTGTCAAAAAAAGTCAATTATGATTAAAAATAACTGTGAGAAATTTATTCTTAATTACAGATTAGCACTTTTAAAAAGGGTCAAACTAGCTTAAAATCTCATTAGGAGAAAACTTATGGATAAGATAAAAGATTATAACTTAATTTTGAAACAGGCTAGCAATTTGCTCCAAAATGAGCATGATTTAATTGCCAATATGAGTAATATTAGCTCGCTTCTTTACAATAGTTTACCTGATGTTAGTTATGCAGGCTTCTATCGTTTTAAAGACAACGAATTAATTTTAGGACCATTTCAGGGACCTATTGCCTGCATGCATATTCCAATCGGAAAAGGGGTCTGTGGTGTCGCTGCAAAAACTCAGCAAACTCAAATCGTACCTAATGTTCACGAATTTACTGGTCATATTGCTTGTGATGCAGCTACAAATTCTGAAATTGTCGTTCCGCTTATCAAAAATAAAAGCTTACTTGCAGTTCTTGACCTTGATAGCAACAATTTCAATAGATTTGACCAAATTGATGCTGAATATTTACAAAAAATAGCTGATCTTGTTTCAAAATAAACTAAAAAAGTTCCGCAATCTAAATTAAGATTGCGGAGCTTTTTATTTTAAAGGTACTTTTATTTTTTGCCCGCTAGACGTTGGAATGCTTTTACAATTTCAACTATCACGATCATACAAATTCCGGCACCTAAAACTATTAACCATTGTGTGGAATTCAATTCTGTGACATCAAAGAATTTTGTCATAAACGGCAATTCTACTGCCGCCATTACCACAGCAGAAATTAATATTGCCCAATTAAACCATTTATTGGCAAAGGTTCTTCTTGAAAAAATAGATTGGTGAATATACTTAGAGTTGAAAGCATGAAATAGTTGAATTAAGCCTAAGGTAAGAAAGGCCATAGTTAATGCATCACCATGTTGCAAGTTAGCATCATTCATATGAGGGCCAAAATTTAATCCTAACTGGTAAGTAGTTAAAACAATAGCACCTTCTAGAATTCCCTGGTAAACAATCGAGCTTGCGACTCCACCGCTAAAGAAGTTTGATTTTTTACCCCGTGGTGTCCGTTTCATGATACCTTTTTCAACTGGTTCAAGGCCGAGAGCAATGGCTGGCAGCGTGTCCGTAACTAAGTTAATCCACAATAGTTGAACAGGAGCTAAGATATCCCAGCCTAACATGGTCATCATGAACACTGTTAGAACCTCACCAACATTACAACTCATCAAGTAAAGGATGGCCTTTTGGATATTACTAAAGACTTTACGTCCTTGTTTGACGGCTTCAACGATCGTAGCAAAATTATCATCCGCCAAAACCATATCACTGGCCCCTTTTGAAACTTCGGTACCGGTAATCCCCATACCTATTCCAATATCAGCCTGCTTCAAACTAGGAGCGTCATTAACGCCGTCACCTGTCATTGCCACAATTTTACCTTGCGCCTGCCAAGCTTTGACAATGCGAACTTTATGTTCGGGTGAAACTCTGGCATAAACGTTAAAATCTGCTACGTGTTTTTCTAGATATTCATCGCTAAATTCATCCAGTTGTGCACCGGTAACAACCCGTTCATCTTCACCAGGTTTTAAAATCCCTAATCTTTCCGCAATCGCCTGTGCAGTTACCTGAAAGTCACCTGTAATCATAACAGTCCTAATTCCGGCATTATGGGCTTCAACAATGGCCTTTTTGGCTTCTGGACGTTCCGGGTCGATCATTCCAACCAAACCTGCAAAAATTAAATCTTGTTCAACATTATCAGTTGAAGGATCATCATATAACTTTTCAACAGGTTTATAGGCTAGGCCCAGAACTCGCAGCGCATTTTTAGCCATATTTTGATTAGCAAGCATAATTTCGTCTTTTTGCTTTTCGCTAATTGCACTAACTTTGCCGTCTAGTTCAATCCGGGTTACTCGTTTCAGCAGCTGATCCGGTGCTCCTTTAACTGCTACAAAGTAACTTCCATTGTCCTCATTGACGGTACTCATCAGTTTACGGCCAGAATCAAACGGCACTTCCTGCAGTCTTTTATGACTTGTAATTAAGTTATGCACATCTATCTTTTGATCAAGTGCGTATTGAATTAAGGCAGTTTCGGTAGGATCTCCCAGCAATTGATTATTTTCATCAAGTTTAGAATCATTAGCTAAAACCATCGCCATTAAAGCATGATTATCGTGGCTAATGCTGCTGGAAGATTTATGTACTTGATTATCATAATAAATCTGCTCAACTGTCATTTTATTTTGGGTTAATGTACCAGTTTTATCGGAACAAATGATGTCTGTTGCACCTAAGGTTTCAACAGCGGGTAACTTCCGCACAATCGAATTATGCTTGGCCATCACCTGCGTGCCTAATGCCAAAATAATAGTAACAATAGCCGGCAATCCTTCTGGAATAGCTGCAACTGCAAGTGACACGGCAACCAAGAACATATCGATAGCCAATTTATCTGTTGGTTCCGTTCCTTTTTTGGTAAAAAAGCCTACAACGAATACCACAGCACAAATTAGCAGAATCATGATCGTTAGCGTTTTACCTAACTGGTTAAGATTGCGCTTTAATGGGGTATCAGTTTCATCGGTGTTATTAAGCATTGTGGCAATTTTACCGACTTCAGTGTTCATTCCCGTTTCAGTAACTATACCTTCACCGCGGCCATAGGTCACATTGGTATTGGCAAAAGCCATATTATCCTGATCTGCGAGTGCTACCTTTTCATCATTAATAGGCTCAACATTTTTGTCAACTGGAACTGATTCACCGGTTAAAGCAGATTCTTCAATTTTTAGGCTCTTAGTAACAGTTAAGCGCAAATCCGCTGGAACAACATCACCTGTTTCAAGTAAAACAACATCACCTGGCAGTAATTCTGGACTGGGAATTTCAACAATCTGACCATCTCGACGAACATGAGCATTGGGAGTAGCCATTTTCTTTAATGCGTTAATTGCTTCTTCTGAACGTGTTTCTTGGAAAACACCTAGGACCGCGTTCAAAATAACCACAATCATAATTATTGCAGCATCTGTCCATTCTTGTGCGACAAAGCCTGAAAGTAGCGCTGCAACTATCAAAACAATGATCATGAAGTCTTTGAATTGAGCCAAAAAACGTTGCCAAATACTAATTTTCTTTTTACTTGCCAAACTATTAGTGCCATATTTTGCACGCAAGGCACTAATCTGACTGGTCTTTAAACCCTGACTAGTTGATGTTGACAACTCTTGAGCCACATTTTCAATTTCTTGGTTATAAAATTTCTGGGGCATTGTTACCTCCTACTAACAAAAAAGAGACCCATATGTTTAACACACACAAGTCTCACTATTTAAGATAAGTCCAGAAGTATTCCTTCGGGTGTTGGGCTTATCGCAAGTAATTGCTGTTACTCCCTCATGATGATACTTATTATAAATAAATTTTTTATTTTTAACAAGAATAAGACTATTAAAATTAGCTAAAACAAAAACAGTTTCTATTACTTAGAAACTGCCTTCCGCTCAATGTTCTGTTAATTAAGACCTGTCCATTGCCATTCTGTAACTTCAGGCATATCTTTACCATTATCACGAATGTATTGGTGATGCTTAGCAAGCAATCTGTCCATCTCTGCTACAAAGCCCGCACTCTTTTCAGCATATCGAGGAACACTTAAAATAGCATCTTTAGCTAGATGGAAGCGATCAAGTTCGTTAACTACCCGCATATCAAACGGTGTGGTAATGTCGCCTTCTTCTTCATAGCAGTGAATGTGAACGTTGCTGCGCTTACGGCCAAACCAGATTGATTGCATCATAGCTTTGTAACCGTGCCATGCAAAAATTACTGGCACATCGCTTGGGAACAATTGCTCAAATTCTTCATCTGAAATTGCTTCTGGATTATCCTTGGTGTTCATTAGCTTCATAACATCAATAACATTGATGTAACGAATTTTCAGGTCAGGGAAATTCTTGTGCAAAATATCGATTGCGGCAAGAGATTCCATTGTTGGTTCAGTTTCAGTTGAAGCAAACACAACATCAGGTTTAGCATTATGGTCAGTTGAAGCCCAATCAATGTATGATAAGCCGTGATTTGCAATACGAGTTGCTTCATCAATTGAGAACCATTGTGGTCTTTCCTGCTTAGAAGTTACTAAAATATTAATACATTCACGATCAGTGAAAGCCTTTTGGGAAATTGCCAGCAATGAGTTAGTATCAGCAGGCAAATACTCATGAACTAGATCAGGACGGTTCTTTTCATACATGTGTGTCAACACACCTGGGTCTTGGTGGGTATAACCGTTATGATCTTGTTGAAAAACAGTTGAAGTTGCAATAAAGTTGAGTGAAGGGTAATCTTTACGCCAATATTGTTCTTTAGCTTTTCTTAACCACTTCATATGCTGGGTCAGCATTGAATCTACAACCCGGCCAAATGATTCGTAAGTAGCAAAGAAGCCATGACGACCTGATAAAACATAACCTTCAAGCCAGCCCTCGTCCTGATGTTCTGATAATTGAGAATCAATTAAACGCCCGCTTGGTGCCAAGTTCTCATCATTAGGAGTATGAACTGAGCTTTCCCATTGCCGTTTTTGTTCATCAATGAACTTAAACAAGCGATTTGACTTAGTTTCATCTGGTCCGAAGCCACGGAAAGTATTTGGATTAAGTTCAGCGATTTCATTTAAGTACTTAGCCCATTCGGTCATGTCCTCGGCTTCAATAGAACCTGGTTGATCAAATTTCAAAGCATACTTACGATAATCAGGCAAACTAAGGCGCTTAGCTTTTTCACCACCAGCATTAGTGATTGGGTTCATAGCCATTCGACTATCACCAGCAACATTATCCGCTGTTACCAATGCAGTTGGTGTACCATTTTCATCAAATAGTTCTTCTGGTTTATAGCTCTTAAGCCAGTCAACGAGCATATCTTTATGCTCCATATCATCTTGAGCAACTGGAATTGGAATTTGATGTGCTCTAAATGAATTTTCAATTGGATTACCGTCAAGGTCTTTCTTTGGACCAGTCCAACCCTTAGGCACGCGGAAAATAATCATTGGCCAGTGAGGTAAGGTTAAATCATTGTTTTCACGTGCATTCTTTTGAATAGCCTTAATTTCTTCAATGACAGTATCCATTAATTTGGCCATTTCTTCGTGAACTTGCATATGGTCTTTATAACCGTCAAATTCACCGCCATTATATGCGGAAATGATATAAGGATGCCAGCCCATACCTTCAAAGTATTTAGTCAGTTCTTCGTCTGACATTCTGGAAACGATAGTTGGATTGGAAATCTTAAAACCATTAATTTGCAAGATTGGCAATACAGCACCGTCTTTTATAGGGTTAATAAATTTATCACTGAACCAGCTGGCAGCAAGCGGTCCAGTTTCAGCTTCACCATCACCGATTTCCACAGCGGCAATCACATCAGGATTGTCTAAAATTGCACCAGTACCATGAGAAAGTGAATAACCTAATTCTCCACCTTCATGCATTGATCCTGGAGTTTCAGGTGCAGCGTGCGAAGCGGAGCCACCCGGAAAACTAAAGCGTTTAAATAGCTTGGCCATGCCCTTTTCGTCTTGTTGAATTTCAGGATAAAGTTCACTATATGAACCGTCAAGATATGAGTTTGAAACCATAACCTGACCACCGTGACCTGAGCCTTCAATATAGAACATATTTAAGCCATATTTTTTAATAACTCTATTTAAATGAGCATAAATGAAGTTTTGCGGTGAAATAGTACCCCAGTGACCAATTGGCTTAGGTTTTACCTCACTTGCTTTTAAATCATGTTTTAATAATGGATTGCTCATTAAGAAAAGCTGACCGACTGATAAATAATTTGCAGCCCGCCAATGAGCATCAACGCTTTTAAGGAATTCTTTTGAATCATAATCAACTGTCATTTTAATTCTCCCTTAGTTGTCTAGCTTAATTTCATTTTATAAGCATATTATAGCAAGTTTTAAATAAAGTTCAACCATTTTAAAAATTGGTTCGTTCCAATTTTATAAAAACGTGTTTGCTTAAAATCAGTACAGGAAAAACACTATTATTCCTCTACTTTTTATTTACAGATCAGCATATTTATGCTCAAATACTGATAAGTGCTTATTTTTATAGCTAAACGCTGAAAAAGTAGTTAAACATTATTCTCTGTAGTGTTAATTTATTTAAAGGAGAAGTATGATGACACAGGAAGACCGTCTGTTAAAAATCAAGCAAATGCTTAAAAATGAAAAACATTTACGCACCCGCAGCTTAGCACGCTATTTCAATATTTCTTTTGACACTGCTCGGCGAGACGTGGTTCGATTAACCTCAACTGGACAAGCAGTCAGAGTTCATGGCGGATTAATAGCTATTGATGAAAATGAGGTGCCCAATTTTCTTACCAGAAACCAAATTGATTCACCTATCAAAATTAAAATGGCTCAGATGGCTAGACGTTTTGTACATCCTAACCAGTGCGATTTTATTGGTCCCTCAACTACTCTTAAAAAATTGTGTGAATTAATTTCTGGTACAGATTTGCAAATAGTCACTAATTCAATTGACAATTCACTAGCTTTGATGCAAACAAAATTACCAAGTGTAAGACTGCTGGGAGGAAAAATTGATAAAGAGCATAGGTTTAATTATTCTGTATCTTCACTTGATCTTTTACATAGAATAAGTTTTAACACTGCCTTCATTGGCACCTCCAACGTCAAAGATGACGGTATTTATTCAGCAAAAATGAGCGATTCGGAGTTAATTAAAACTGCATGTTCCAGAGCAAAGCAAGTTGTTGTGGTTGCAGAAAAATATAAGTTTGATAGTGAAAATTCTTCTCCTTACATGTCAATTCCACTTAATGAAATTGACGTTTTAGTCACAGATTTGCCTTTGCCAGAAAAATTTCAGAAAAATTTTTCACCGAAGACCCAAATCATATCGGTTTTAAGGAAGTGAGGTTATGCGTAACTTTTTTGGTAGTTTGTTTTTAAAAAAGCAGCAACAACTAATCGAAGAAGTATATCAGGATTTAGATCAGTTTTATCAGAGTTTTTACTCTAATATATATAATGAATTGAATATCAATAAATATAAGCAAATTCGTGACGCCATTGGCATGGTAATGTGCAAATTTGACATCCAAGACCATCCTTTAGAATATACTGGAAAATTAGTTATGTATATTCAAGCTAGAGTTGTGCTGCAGCATTTGCATTTAACAACTATGCAGCAAAAACTTCTACAAGATTTGAGTGACAAAACGAAAAAAATTAACTTAAATTTTGTTTATACTGGTCGGCTCACGGATATGCAACAATTTAGCAATGTTTGATTTTTTCTTTTATATAAAATGTATCCAAAAAAGCAAGTAATGCTTGAACCTATATGGTCAACTTTTACTTGCTTTTTATCTTATATTAAAAGTTTAATTGAAATTAAATCGTATGGAGAAATTTGCTGCTCGTCACTTGGCTCTTCAAGTGCGTTAACAACTTGACCTTTATCCCTAATAAAGTCTGATAACATGACAGCTTGATTAGTCAAATTTTCCAATCTTAGAATATAACTATTTGAATCTGTCACCGAAGGATACAGCGCTGAAACCATTATTTCTTTCGGTAAGTTCAATAGTTCAATGTGTTCAGGTATCTTAGGAGTCTTTTCTGTTGCCCAAATCTTGTTATCTAAACGATTGATAAAAACATTTAGACCTTGTAACTGGTATGAAATATTTGGCTGCAACCATTTATTTGTCAATTGATTATTTTCTTCTTCACTAAATTTGCCATCATCAAGTTTAAATGCAAATACAAATTTATTTTGTCCCTTTTCTTGAGCTGAAGGAGTTGCCATCATAATATGCCCCTGACTAGTCGTGTCACCAGATGCTCTTCCAGGCCGCCACTTTAAATTAGGTTTTCCTAATTCTCCTGTTGTCGCCATCAGCGTAACTTTAAGTCTTCCGTCTTCATATTGATACTCTTTTTGACCATATCCCCAAAAAGTGAAATGTTTATCTGCATCAATTAAGTTAAGAGATTTATCAAAATTGTATAAATTGACTGGCTTCTCAACAAACTCTTTTTGCCAATCAGAATCAATTGGCTCGTTTTTAGTTGTAACATAGCCTGCCTGAATCTCTGCTCTGACTTCATTGGTATTTATTTGTGGTGAAAAACAAACTCTTAATCGATGGGAATTAATTTGATTATCAACCAGTAATTTAACCGCAACTTGTCCCAACTCATTAAACCAAATATCCATTGAATACGATAATTTACCATAACTAGGATTTTCATCTGTATAATCAACCAAATCCAGTGGTAAACTAGCACTTCCTCTCAGAGTCATTACATCATGCTTGCCTTTGCTAATACCTACACTTTGAAAAGGTAGCTCCTGCTCTTTAAAGTCTTTATAAGGGGAAAAATCATATGTATCACCATCATTGGGCTGATCTAGTAAAGAAATAAAGCTCTTGATTTTAGTGCCGTCATTAATTAAGGTAATCTCACCATCACTAAATTCAATAGCTTGCTTGCCATTAGAAATAATGCCGTAACTAACAAATTTCCCCGCAGTAATTTCTGGTAATTTTTCATTGCTATCTATCATTTTGAAAACTTTATAGCCCAAAGCTGGTAATTGAACCTTACCTCTGACTCTTAATTCATAATAACTAGGTTCGTCAGTATAATCCTCTCCATGGGGCGTTTGCATTAAAATGTGCTCTCTTGCAGGGTGATACTTACTAGAAACAATTTCTGCATCTTCCATCCCCTTAATTTTGATTTTTTTTGTTGAAGCAACAATATCTACTTCTTTATAACCGTCAAATTCATGTGGATCTGTATTAAATACTAGTAATTGTGATGAGGTTAATTTTAAGTATTGGGCAATTTTTTTCTTAACCATGTTCTCAATCCCGTCAACTAGTTCATCAACTTCTTTATATCTCTGCCAAATATCTTTTGCTACATTTTCTGAAACACTGCCACCAAGAGAATCATGTGGTTGACACTTTAATAATTTTTTCCAAGCTTTGGTCAACAAACCATTACCGATATTAACTCCTACCTTGTGACCAATTACGCATAACGGCTCCACTCGTTTCAAAAGTTTCTGCTCTAATCTAAAATTTTCTCTCTTCAATTTGCTTCTGACTGAGCCAATTGACCGATGAACACGCGCATATGTAGGTAGGCGCAATTCTCCTTGATATTCTGGCAGACTCTCAGACCTATGACGAATTAATTCGACAAATTCAGGATAAGTAGAAATTTCGGTATGATATTCACTAATACTATTAATTTGCTCAACCGTCTGATTGATATTTTTAACTATATTCATCTGATCAATTCCAGAGGGAATTAAGACATCTTCATTTTGGTCATGCTCAGATTCAAATTTAATTGCTGGATCATATTTTTGTTCAACAAATTCATTTAACTTTTGTTTTGCTTCTGGCGTAATTTGACCTGTAAAATACCCAAATGGAAAATTAAGTGCAACTATTTCTTTGTTACCTAATCCATGCCAGCGAAAATAAGTCGAACCTGCTTGTCTTTTAAAGTTAATTCCTCGCCAGAAGACCATATTATCAATACCAACTTGTTTTAATAAGGTCGGCATCTGCGCATTAAAACCAAATGAGTCAGGCAAATAGCCAATCATCATTGGCTTGCCATAGTTTCCTTCTGTATCCTTAATGCCAATAATTAAATTGCGAATAATTGATTCCGCAGTTGGCATCAGAGCATCAGTTTGAGTATACCAAGGGCCAATAAATAGCCTACCTTCATTCATTAAACGTTGAATTCTGGCCTTAGCTTCTGGATGAATTGCAACATACTCATCAACAATTGAAACTTGTCCATCCAAGCAAAAATTTGCAGTTGGATGTGCTTCCAGTTCGTCTAAAACTTCTGTAAATAATTGCTCTCCTAAAACTTGCTCATCCATAATCGAAAAATACCATTCTCGATCCCAGTGGGTATGATTTACTAAATAAGCAGTTGTCATTTTTATCTCCTTTACTATTAAAAAAGAGTGCACGTTAATTAACAAGTTGGTTAATACATGTGCACTCTTTTTAGGATTATTGTTTTAATAAATTTTTAGCTAACGCAAAGTCGCCAACTGTAGCTGAGCCATTATTAGCAATAGCCGGCATAACAATGTACTGGTCTAAATTTGGGACTTTGACATAACTATTCAGCATCTTAGCAAAATCAGATCTGACTTTCTTTAAGAATGCTTCACTAACTACGCCCCCACCAAAAATAATTTTATCAGGACGTAAAATCAATGTAACTTGTAAAACTGCTTGGGCCACATAATAACTCAATATGTTCCAAACAGAATCAGTCAATGGTACTTCTGATCCTGGCTTGCCAACTCTTGCCTCAAATGTTGGTCCAGACACAAGTCCTTCCAAGCAATCCTGATGAAATGGACATATTCCTAGAAAATCAACATCATCGGGATACCTTTTTAACAAAACGTGTCCCATTTCTGGGTGTCCTTGACTGCCAACTAATTGACCATCAATTATGGCTCCACCACCCACTCCAGTACCAATCGTGTAGTAGACCAAGGAATCAATGTCTTCATTCGAAAGCAATGACATAACATATTCACCATATGCAGAACCATTTACATCAGTTGTAAAGAACATTGGAACATCAATGTCTTTTTTCAAAAAGCCAAGGAAATCAGTATTTTGCCATCCCTTTTTAGGCGTGTCCGTTATGTAGCCATATTTAGAAGCCGTTTTGCGTATTTCAATTGGGCCAAAAGAGGCTATTCCAATCGCTTCTACAGGATACTTTTTAAAAAAAGCAGTTACTTTCTGAAGAGTTTCTTGCGGAGTTGTAGTAGCTATTCTAATTGAATTTTTTACTTGATAGTTTTCATTGCCAACAGCACAAACAAATTTTGTCCCGCCAGCTTCTACTGAACCTAATAACATAATTTTACTTCTTATTTCTTTGACAAATTTCAATAGTTTCATTATTAGGACCATAAAAGTTAAAGTAACTAATTCCATGCTCCCAAAAAGGTAAGTGCATCACCTGTTGATCAATTAGCTTAAAACCTGCATTTTTAATCTTTTCGAACGCTTCATCAATTTCATCGGTATCAATAGCATAATGGTTAATTGCACCATTTACCGGGTTGGTCTCAGCTTCCCAAACTTCAAGCATTAAATCTCCTAATTGGAAAAAGCCCGTCGCACTACCATTATTATCTTCCTGATTAATTAACTTAAAACCAATCTTTTCATATTCAGTTACACTCTTAGCAAAATCATTAGTTGGAATCCCTACATGGGAAATCCCTTTAAAAATACTCATATTCAAAACCTCATTAAATCAAATTATACTTTTTTAAACCTTTAATTATCCCTAGTTTATCATTTGTATCAGTGACATACGTAGCAGAATTTTTAATTGCATCATTTCCATTACCCATTGCAATACCATAGTCCACTGCTTCAAACATGCTTAGGTCATTGTTACCGTCTCCAAAAGCGTAAGTTGGAACATGAAGATCCTCACTTTTAATTAGGTCAGAAATTCCTTTTCCTTTTGAATTATCTTTTAGAACTGTATCAATTGAATTAGGACCTGTTATCATAAAGTTTAATTCAGGGAAATGATCACTATACTGTTGATCAGCACAATGCGCAATTACCAAAATTTGATTAACGGGGTTTGTCTGGTAAAAATCGGGTGCTACTTGAGGAAATGATGAAGCAATGTTTTGATAAAAATGCCGAGATAGCGGCTGATCTTCAGAGATAGCAATTTGTTCATAATTGTAAAAACCAATGATGTCATCTCTGCTGTTTGCATAAGTCAGTACCTGCTGACACAAGAGTGAGGGAATAGTTCGATTAAACTTCACTTGACCATTAAACTCTACATATTGTCCATTAGTCGCAATCAGAGAATCAATTTCACATTCCGCCATAATTTCACGAACTTCAAAAGCGGCACGACCTGTACAAACTATTGGAATATTTCCGTTAGCTTTTAAGCTTCTTACGGCAGCACTTACTTCAGGTAAAACAGTAGAATTACTCGATAGAAGAGTTCCATCCAAGTCAAAAAATACTAGAGAATTAATTTTATCTGCCATAAACAATTACTTTCTCAAAGTAATATTTGAAAACTCTGCTTTACCGTTAGATACGGCTAATGCCAAATCATCACCAAATTTTTGGTACACACGAGCAATTAAACTAATACCATTTACAACAATAACAGCTATGTCATCATCAACCATCAATTTAATGTGCATTTTTTCGAATTCACTCTTTGCAAGTGGGCGATCAAGTCCCTTATTCATCATTTGGAACCATGGCCACTCCGGACTTTTATCAAAGACAAGTCTCCGATCGTCAGCTGACAGCAAATATTGATATGATTCATCAGTTTCGACATTTTTAAAGAATCGCAAAGCAATATTGCTAATGTCGTCTTGACAAGTTACATCCATATCTAAAACAAAATGTTTACCAACGTTTTGAGCAATTATTTTTTCAGTTCTTCCAGTTTGATTATCAATTGATAAATCAGCAAGATGTGTTTCTTCTGTAAATTGGTTGGTTAATTCATCAGGTAATTTGGTAGCTAGAGTTCCATCATTTCTTTGCACTAATTCTAATGGAACATACGTACCGCCCCATTCCCAGTTAACCTTGTCACCTTTGCCTTCTTCTCTGGTCGGGACCCAGCCAAATAAAACTCTTCGTTTACCATCAAAGGCCGTTCTAGCAGCATAATATGCACGACCGTCAAAGGAATCATCTTGAGGCTTTAACCATGGACCATCAATATTCTTGCTCATCCGGTACCTAGTTTTGCTTTGCTCGCTATATTCTGTATATAGTAAGTACCACCAATCTCCCATTTTAAAGAGATCTGGCATTTCCAGCCCTGTGTACAGATTTGGTGCAAAAAAGTCGCCTTGGAATGTCCAGTCTTTAAGATTTTTGGAAGTGAAGGAAACAATTCTGCCAGTTAATTTGGATTTTGGACCTGCTAATCTTGTCCCCAAAATCAGCAAATATTCTTGCTTATCTTCATTCCAAATTACCCAAGGATCTCTCCAATCTGTTTTGTCATAACCTTCTTGAGCTGGTAATAACAATTTATCAACATTTTTTTGAAAATGATCGAAATCGGTGCTTACACCATGAAGTAAGACTTGGGAAGCTCGTCCTTCCTGCTCAGCTTTTTTATTATAGCCTGTGTAAAAAGCTTGTACTTTTCCATCAGCTTCAAAAACAGATCCTGCATAAATCCATTGTGCTGGATCGTCTGCGCTACCTGCAGGTATTGCATCCCCATGATCCTCATAATTAACAAAATCAGTTGTAGTTGAGAGTGACCAGCCAAATGGTTCATCATTATCAGTTAGAGGACCAGGTTTTCTAGGGTCTCTTTGGTGATACAAATAAAACTTTCCGTCTTTACCAAAGGGCATAATATCGCCCATCCATTTATCTTCTGTAGGTTTATAAAAAACTTTATACATTTTTACTCCTTTTATTTAATTTGCCGCAGCTTCTGCTGCAACTTTTTGGTCACGATGCATTAATTTCTTAAGGAAATTGCACATTACTGCTCCAACTACAACGCCAATTACGATCGATAAGCAATACAGCAAAATATTTGAGTCAAATGGAGCCGCCATAAATGTTGATAGAGCTGTTTTTTGCGTTGTACCAAAGAAAGCGTTTAATGCACTAGCTAGTCCTGAGCCAACCATACAACTAGGAATTACAGCCAGTGGATCTGAAACTGCAAACGGAATTGCACCTTCTGTTGTGGCAATAATACCCATAATTAAAGCCGTAGTAGAATTTTCTTTTTCGTCTTGACTATAATACTTTTTACCCATGAAACTTGCTAAAGCCATAATTAATGGAGGAATACCAATTGCAATAAAGCAAGCTGTACTAATTGCATATCCACCTGAAGTGTATGAAGCCATACTAAATGTATATGCAACTTTGTTGATTGGACCACCCATATCAGTAGCCATCATCGCCCCAATAATTGCAGCAACTAAGATTTTGTTTGAACCACTAATACTTGCCAGCCATGAAGTTAAACCGTTTTGCATTCCTCTAACAGGATTACTAAAGACATAAAAGATTACTAAACCTCCAATTAGCACTGAAGTTAGTGGAATGATGAAAATTGATTTTAATGAAATTAAACTCATAGGCATTGGTAACTTTTTCAGCCAATATACTAAATAACCGACTAAAACACCAACTACCATGCCACCAATAAAGCCCATACCTAATTTGTTAGAAACCAAACCAACAATGAAAGCAGGCGCAAGCCCTGGCCTATCAGCAATCGAGTATGAAATATAGGCAGCGATCATTACAGGAATAAATCCTAATCCCTGTTGACCAATCATTCTTAAAATTCCCCAAATGTTACTGGTCTGATTCCAAACTCCGTTGCCACCACCAATAACGGCAATTGAAACAATCAGTCCGGAAGCAGAAACCAGTGGAATCATGTAAGACACTCCCGTTTGGAAATGGTCTACTAAATCCTTAAAAAATTGTTTTAACTTGTCCATTTATATAACCTTTTCTTTCTGACTTTATCAGTTTTCAATAATTTCGTGCGCTTTTTCAATCGCTTTACTACCGTCTTTCACGACCTCTGATGTTCCCATTTTCACGATTTTTTTACCATCAAAGCGTTCTTTTTCTCTAACATTTGTATCGACCGCAAAAATGACGGCATCTGCTTCAGCAATATCCTTAGCACTAAGTTTATTTTCAAAACCCATTGCACCTTGAGTTTCAACTTTTATTTGATCACCATTTTTTTTGGCATATTTCTTCAAGTTTTGTGCTGCCATATATGTGTGTGCTACTCCTGCAATACAAGCAGTTACTGCTACGAATTTACTCATAATTTTTCTCCTAATCTTCTTCTATTTTTTTAAAGATATTAACTAACTTATCTGGATCATTTTCTGCCTTGATTTCTTTGACAAAATCGTCATCCATTAATTTTCCTGCGACTGTAGCCAACATTTTCAGATGTTCTTTACCAGTATCTTTTTCTCTAGCCGCCATCAAAAAAATTATTGAAACTTTGCTACCATCTAATGAGTTCCACTCTAGTGGCGTGGTTGTTTTTGCAAACATTAGAGACGCTACATTGACAGTAGAACTTTTACCATGTGGAATAGCGATATTATTGCCTATTCCTGTTGTTGTCTGACTTTCACGTTCTAACACATCATCTCTAAATTTTTTTGCATCACTTACAATTTCATTTTTTTCCATTATTTTTGCTAATTGCGTAATTGCATCTTCTTTAGAAGATGCATTTAAACCAATGACAATATTATCTTTCGAGATAAAATCATTACTTTTACTATTCAAATTCTTCACTTCCTAAAAGCCTAATTATTTCCTGTTTTGATGTTAATCTGCACAAACTTTTTAACATTTTTTTATCTTCAAGAATTGCATTGAAGTAGTTATAAATTTGGTCAATTGAGCCTTTGATGCTTTCGTTCATTGCCATAAAGAAAACGATATTTACCTTACCTTTATCCCAATCAATACCATGTGAATTAAGATAAATTGCAATTCGAGGAGCTTTAACATATTTAATTGGCGCATGTGGCATTGCTACAAAATCCATTTCAGTACTTGCAACTTTTTCCCTTTCAATCGCAGCCTCTGCAATTCCAGAAAGTGCATAGTGTTTATCACATAGACGTTTGCAAACTTTTTTTATTGCTTGATCTCGATTGATTTTTTGGTTATCAACTATGATTAAATCGGGCTCAACCAATTTCATAAATTCTGTTGCTTTTTCTTGAAATTTATTCAGCTTGTCAAGAGCAGTTTGTATCTTTCCTTTAGACTGAACGTCTAGAAAAGGTGGTACAACTACTACATTTTTTTGCCTAATATCTAAATCTACTGTACTTATTATTAAATCTTCAGTAATTGGTGCTGCCATTAATTCAGAAACAGATACCACCCGGTTAACTTCTAGTTCATCAGAAAAATATTTCTTAATTCTTTGCTCCAGAAGCCTAGCGGTTCCCAGTCCAGTGCTACACACAATTACTGTCTTTACTCTTTTCTCCTCTCTTCTTTCTAAGAAACTCTCAATATGTAGGGCAATATACGCAATTTCATCATCATTGATATTTACTGAAAATCTTTTTTCGATTTCAATACTTAAATCAACTGCTTGGTTGTATGCATAAGGAAAATTACCTTTAATACTATCTTTGTAAGGATTTTTTATACTCAGTCCTAGTTCAAATCGATGCAAAGCTGGTACCAAATGTAAAATCAAATTATTAATAAGTACCTCATCATAGTGGGTTAAATTGCTTTTTAGAAACTGACTTAATTCCCCATTCTTAGAGTTTTCCTGATCTCTTTTTGAACCTGAACGTGCTTTTTGATCCGATTCAGCTGCAAGAATATGAATATTAATGTACGCCTGTTCAGCTACGGGAATAGCAAAACCAAAGTTTTTTTCAAGCAAATTTGAAAGCAAAATTGTATTTTTGGATAAAGGATGACTGCTTAGTTCAGAATCAGCCTTTATAATTTCCTTGTTCTTTATTCTTTGAATTGCAATCATTAGATGGACAGCTAAAGACTGAAACTGATAATCATTGAATTTAATTGAACTGGCTTTTTGAAACTGATTAAGTGTAGCTACAACATCTTTAAAAATCACCTGATCGAAAATACTTTTCACTTCATCTGGAACATTGATAATCATCTTTAAATCAGTATTATGTTTGACCTTTAAGCTATCACCCCAATAAAAGCCAAGGAGCTGCGACATTAATTTTCTTCGAATATTTTCAGAAGCGTTAATAAAAATTCCTTTTTCATCACTCTGTAACTTAGCCCCTTGCTTTTCTATTAGACTTTTAATTTGCTTTAGGTATTCTTCTAGAGTTGTTCTGCTCACATAATAATAATCAGAAAGATTCTGAATTGTTATATGTTCATTAGTAGTTAATAACAATGAAAGTATTGCCAATTTTATTTCTTGCGGGCTTTCATTATTTGCCTTTAATTCACCATCTTGTAAAGAAGAACGAATTTTTGCGGTATCGCCAGCAAAATAAATGCCTACGCTTTGTTTTCTAATGAGTTCTACATTAAAGGGCCTAATTTCTTCAGCAATTTCATTCAAATACTTATTAACAGTTTTTCTAGACATTCCAATATTATGTTCAATATTTTTATAATGAGTTACACCTTCATCCAAGATTTCTTTCACAATTTTTACTTCATTCTCATTAATAGGATCACCTTCCTTCTGAATACGTTTTCAATTATAGGTCAAGGGTATTCGTTTAGATACATGGCAAAGTAAAACAATGAAAGTATACTTTTATAAACAAAAGGAGTCTGGGAAAAAACTCTAACCTAACTAAAAAGGCCGACAAATCAAGTCAATAATACGTTGATTTGTCGGTCTTTTTAAATTGTGAAATTTTTTAATTTAACTTCAAAGAACACTTTTTCACAGACTCTTTAAAATGGCTCTATTTATTTAAATTTACGAACGTGTTGAACTTCATGTATTGATAATGAATGCGCATGGTTGAGACTTCAAATGGAGTACCATCATCTAAAAAGAAAATACCTTCCATTACTCCAACTGGTTCAGTAGACTTCAAATTAAGCCTAGCCTGATCATCCCTATCAGATGGTTCAACAGTAATATTAAGAAAGGCTTTAGTTACTACCTTATTTTGTGAATCCTCTAAGTAATTAAAAAGTGACTTTTTTAAGTGCTCAGGTTTGAGTTCAGGAACTATTTTAATAGGTACATAGCCTGTTTCTATTAAAAAGGGCTGTTCATCCAAAAAACGAAGTCTTTTAAATTCATAAACAAAGTCATTTTCTTTAAGAAACAAGTCCTGAGCTATTCCAGCGGGTGTTTTAATCACATTAAAAGAAAGCAGCTTAATACCCTGCTTTTTTCCTGGGACTTTAAGGCTATCTGTCAACCCTAAATTTGATCCTTCATATCGAAACAATGACTGATTTTTTAAGTATAAAGGATTAATAAATGTGCCACTACCCCTTTTTTTAAAAACAATGCCTTGTTGAGACAGCAGCTCCATTGCCCTTTTCATTGATGAGCGACTTACCTGGTAATGTTCAGCTAGACTACGCTCGTCTGGAAGACGCATTCCTTCATATTTGTTATCCAAAATATTTTGTTTGATATCGCGCATCACAGTACGATAAACGAAATCTGCCATTATCTACCTCAATTACTTACTTCTTTGATGGCTGCAATTAGCCATTCGGAAAATTGTTTACGGTCAATTTTCACACCAACTTGAACATTTGCTGGCTGACCAAAAAAGTTGTCAAAATCAATCATTGATGCGCCATAAGCACTAGGACTCTTAGTATCTACCACAACATAAGCTGGTTTAAAAGTATACATTTCCGGTTTTACCAGCATTCCAGATGCCAGCGCATCATAAACTTCTCGACCATTAGTTTTAGTGTGATCTTGCAACTTGTCCATAATACGATAAAGCATATTCCCAGTTCTGCCTATTTTCTTAATTTGCATTAAGACCTCCGGAGTAACATAGGCTTGATGACCTAATTCCAGTGGTGCCAATAAAATCTTTATGCCACTTGAAAAAACAATTTGTGCTGCTTCAGGGTCACCCGCAACATTATATTCCGCATATGGACCCCAGTTTCCACGGCCGATTGCACCGCCCATAATTACCAATTGTTCTATTTTAGGTAAATCTTCCGGGAACTGTCTAAAATAAAGGGCAAAATCAGTTGCTGGGCCGATCTGCATTAAAGTTACCTTCTCGCTACTATTAGCTACTACCTCATGTATTGCTTCTGCAGCTGAACCTGCTTTTAATAAGCTATAATCAGGTTCAGGAAAATCAAAACCAGCCAGTCCACTTTTGCCGTGAACATCAGAAGCATCAATTTGGTCTCGTAATAAAGGTCTTTGTGCTCCACTCACGACTGGCACTTTAGTTTGCAAAAAAGTTTCCAGTTTTAAGGTATTAGTCAAAGTGTTTTTAAGCGGAACATTGCCCCAAGTCGCAGCAATCAGCTTTACATCAAGTTCAGGAGCAAACAAGGCTGTTGTCAATGCTACTACATCATCAATTCCGGGATCGGTACTAATTATCAAAGGTTTTTTTATCATAAGAATCCTCTTTTAAAATCGTTATAGCACTATGATACCAAATTTAGCTTCCAGTTGCTTTTAAAAAAAGTTAGCCAAAAACAAAATCTTAGGCTAACTTGTAAATTTATTTTTTGCGGTCTTCAATATTGCCATCAGCATGAGCAATAATAACTTCATTGCACATTCCTAAGAATAGGCCATGTTCAACAACACCTACAGTATGATCCAGATAATCAGCTAAGCCGCTAGGAACCGGAATAGGATCAATGTTTAAGTCAATAATATAATTACCATAATGAGTGACAAAGCGCTTATTTCCAGACATCCGCCATTGAGGATTCAGTCCTTCAGCCTGAAAAAGTTTGAAATTTTGCTCACACGAAATTGGCAAAACTTCAACTGGTAATGGAAAGCCGCTAAGGTGGTCAACCATTTTAGATTCATCCACAATCCAAACTACTTGGCGTGAATTAACTGCAACATTTTTTTCCATAGTTAAGGCTCCGCCACCACCTTTGATGCCATCAAAATTAGCGGCTATTCTGTCTGCACCATCAATAGTTACGTCAAGTTGGTCCACAGTTGCCAATTCAGCAACATGGAAGCCATAGCTTTCCAGCTGCTTTTTACTTCTACTTGAAGTTGTCACCACTGCTGCTAGATTAAGCCCTTCTTCTTTTTTTCTTCTGCCTAATTCAGCAATTAAAAAAGCGACTGTAGAGCCGGTTCCTACTCCCAATTTCATTTTCGGCTTAACTAATTCAGCAGCTTTTACAGCAGCCAGTTTTTTCAACCTATCCTGTTCTTCTTTATCCATGATCCATGCTTTCTAAAATCAAATTATTAACCAGTAGTTCAAATTCATTATAGCAAAAATAGCAGAATAACAGGACATAAAAAAGCAGTCATGGACTGCTTTTTGAATTTTATTTATTATTCAGGATCAATTTCAGGAGCCTTGTTAATTTCACCAGACATCATCCAAATACGTTTTTCAACATCTGAGTGGAAGCCAGTCAGCATATCATTTGTTGAGTAATCTCCCTCTTCATCACTGACTTTGATTCCTTCTTCATATAGTTGATCAAGGTAATGGTAATCAGCAATAATTTTTGCATAACGTTCGTCAATAGTTTCATTCCAATTACCTTTTTCATCGGGAATCTTAGTTTTAGCTGCTATTTCGCTTAGTGTAGAAACTGGAGAACCATCGAGGGTAATTAGACGCTCTGAAACCTGATCCAGTTGATCAGCTAATTCATCCATTACTTTATCAAGGTATGGGTGTAATTTCAAAAAGCGATTACCACGCATATACCAATGGTGTTGATGAACAACCATATGCAGTTGTGTCAGATCAGCAACTAATTGGTTTAAAACTTCTTTGGTTTTTGGATATTTCATAAAAAATTCCTCCACATTCAGATAATACGACTACACTTTTATTATAACGAGTAAGCGCTCTTAATACTAAAATATTGTTTAGTATTTTGTTAATTACTCTTGACCAATTAACAAAGAAAAATCTGCCTTTTGCAAGGCAGATTTTTTAATTTAGTATTAAGCAGCATCAGGAGTTGCGTTATTCCTTTCATTCTTGAGAGTAACATTATCATAATGCTTAATGAACGGGTACCAGATTAGAAACGCTACTATAGCACATATTATCGCCAAAATTCCTCCTTGCCAACTTGTAGTAGCAAGATAACCACCTAAACCAACAGGTGTTGGCCAAGGCTGTTGTACTATGATGACCGGAACAATCTTTGCGGCAATTGCTAAATAAGCTACCAGACCTGAAGCCATGGGTGCACAAATAAATGGTATAAACAAATCAATATTATACACAATTGGCAGACCGAAAAGAATTGGTTCGTTGATATTGAAAACAGCTGGCACAATTTCAACTTTACCTAATTCTTTTAACTGTGTCGAACGTGCCCGTAATACCAGCCAAATAGCGACACCCAAGGTAGCACCAGAACCACCAATTGTAACAAAGGCATTTAAGATTTCACCCGCAAAAACGTGGTGAGCACCTTGATTAACATTAGCTTGCATATTAGCTAAAACAATTGGTGAATAGAAGGAGCTGATAATCGTTGCACCATGAATTCCAAACCACCATAAGAAGTGAATAAGGAAAAGAATGATTAAAAAGCCCCACCAAGTATCAGCAATATCACTAATAAATGAGAATGGAATAAACAGAACGTTGAATAAGTCAGTCCCAGCCATAACTAAAGCCATATTTATCGCTGACATAACTACAGCAACGCAAAAGCCTGGAATCATTGCACTAAAGGAGTTTGCAACACCTGATGGTACTGAATCCGGCATTTTTATTTGCCAGTTATGTTTAATAGTAAAGCGGTATATTTGTACCGTTATCCAAGCTACAACCAGACCGATAAAAATACCGACAGCACCGATACGGTAAATACCAGCTAATGGAGAAGCTTCGTAACCTCCAGCAATCATTTTATCTTTAGTAAATAAAGTTATAAATTCAACTCTACCGTTTTTCCATACTAATTCAGCAACAGTAATGAAGAAACCCATTAAAAACATCATTAAGCCATCAATAGGAATTAAACTTAAGTGTTCTTCATCACGATAAATCTTGGTATAGGAATAAGCAAAAGTACCTGAGAAAACCAGCGCAATAATACCCATCGTGGCGTTGTAAACGGACTGAAACAGGTTAGTAAAACGTCCTATTGTCCCCGCATACCAAGCAGCAAATCCGGGAACAGGTATAGCTTTCGGCAACACTGTCAAAATCAAGAAAATGGATCCAATAATGGAAAATGAAATCACACTATAACCGGCGTCCATAATAGCCCTGACGAACCGCGTTGCAGCAAACTTACCTGCCACCTCAGCAATTCGATCTTTTATTGGTTTTTTATTTGGTTCAGCCATAAAAACTACTCCCTCTATATAATTATTATTAATCAACCATAATTAATTGACTATAATAATTATTGTAAGCGTAATCATAAAAAATGCAACTATTTATTTTTTTCTACTGCCTTAATAGCATTCAAATATTTATCTTTTCCAATATTAATATTATGTATTCTGCGCTCACAAAAATAAGCCAGCAAAATACCGGCTAAAAGAAACGCAACCATAAAGTAGACTGAATTTTGATCAGTAATAAAGGGCAAAATTTGTTTTTTGAAAGGTATAAATAAACTGCAAGCCAGCAAAATATTAACGATAATCTGAATCCACAAATAAATCCTGGTAATCGGTACATCGCTCTTGCGGTTATGCATTTTAGTCAGCTGCTCGATGGCAGCAATTCCGGACAAAATAGTCATTAAACCAGCTAAAATTATTCCCGGTAGTTTCTGGTATTCAACTAAAATTAACAACCAAAACAGATTAGCAAAGAGAAAGATGACTACGCTGTAACGAACCATTAAATAACGGCTAAAATAAAGATATTTGATACTATCTTCATGTTTTTTACGCTCAACATCACTTTGATTAGAAGATTTACTTGTCATATTTTCCAGTCCTTTACGATATTATATTAACAATTATAGCCTTATTTTTTGCAATAAAGCTAGTGTTAATGTTACTTGAAGATTAAGTGGCAATTGTATAAAATATAACTGTTAACGCTATCACAAAAATATTAAAAAGGAGATAAAAATGTATTCAGCAAAAATGCCAGAGGGATTTTTATGGGGCGGTGCTGTTGCTGCTCATCAATTAGAAGGCGCCTGGGACGAAGATGGCAAGGGGATGTCAGTTGCCGATGTCATGACTGTTGGCTCTGCCACTAAGCCACGCGAAATTACTGATGGGGTCATTCCCGGCAAGAACTACCCTAACCACAGTGCTATTGATTTTTATCACCACTATAAAGAAGATATAAAATTAATGGCCGAAATGGGCTTTAAAGCCTTTAGAACTTCAATTGCCTGGACCAGGATTTTTCCTAACGGCGATGACGAAAAACCTAACGAAGCAGGTTTAAAATTTTATGATGATTTGTTTGATACCTGCCACCACTATGGTATTGAACCGGTAATTACTTTATCTCACTTTGAAATTCCATTTAATTTAGTGAAAAAATATCACGGTTTTACCAATCGCAAATTGATAGATTTCTTTGTGCGTTTTGCAACAGTTTGCTTTAAGCGCTACAAGAATAAAGTAAAGTACTGGATGACCTTCAATGAAATTGATAATCAGTCTGCTTATAACGAAGACTTTTTAATGGCAACAAATTCAGGAATAATTTTTAATGGCATGACTGACAAAGAAAAAGAAGCCGCTATGTATCAAGCAGCTCACTATGAGTTAGTAGCTTCTGCTTTAGCTGTTAAAGTTGGGCATAAAATTAATCCTGATTTTCAAATTGGTTGCATGATTAATTACTCCCCTGTTAGACCACTGACTCCTTCTTCAGACGATGTGTTGTTAGCTGATAAGTTTGAACAGCGTCGTGACTGGTTCTCTGATGTTCATGTCTTTGGTGAATATCCTAAAGAAGTTGAAGCATATATTAAACGAAATGGTTATCGTCCTGACATTACTGATGAAGACAGAATTGTTTTGAAGGAAGGAACTGTTGATTATGTAGCTTTCAGTTACTACCAAACAACTACTGTTTCAGCTAAAAACGTTAAACCGGACGAATTAAACGACTTATCTAAGGCAATAACCCAAAACCCAACTTTAGAAAGAAGTGACTGGGGTTGGGAAATTGATCCAGCTGGATTAAGAATTGCTCTAAATCACTTAACCGATCGTTATCACAAACCTTTGTTTATCGTTGAAAATGGCTTAGGAGCTTATGATAAAGTTGAAGCAGATGGCTCCATTCATGATGATTACAGAGTTGATTATTTGAAAAAGCATATTTCTGAAATGGAAAAAGCAGTTGCAATTGATGGTGTGGACTTAATGGGCTATCTGCCATGGGGACCAATCGATCTTGTATCTGCTGGAACTGGTCAAATGGACAAACGATACGGCTTTATCTATGTTGATAAAAACGACGCCGGAGAAGGTACTTTGAAACGTTCACGTAAAGATTCATTCGACTGGTATAAAAAAGTCATTAATTCAAACGGTCTAGATTTGGATTAAACTCATAAAAAAACATAAAAAATACACGATGCCAATTTATTGGAAATCGTGTATTTTTTTATTTTAGACTTTAAAACTTATTTACGAATTACTTTACTGATACGCAAAACAATTCCAAGCGGGTTTAGACAAAGAGCCAAAAAACTCTAAGTAAAGATTCATAAAATTCGTAACTGACAAATTTTATTTAAAAATTACTTAGAGTCACATTTTAAAAAAACTATATTCTTAATTTTATCAAAAGCTACTGAATAAGTGATCAATTTGCTCATATTCACTTGGAGACAATTCAACCTTCAAAGCTGCAGCGTTACTTCTAACTTGGGCAGCATTACGAGCTCCAGGAATCACAACACTTATCGCAGGATTTGCCATGTACCAAGCCAATACAATTTGCGTAACAGTTGCTTGATGATCTTCAGCGATCTTTCTAATCCCATCAATTCCTGTAATTGCTTTATCATATTGTTTCTTGTCAAAATTACCTAGTAATTGACCACCATCACTATTTTTAAACTTGTCCCAGTCAGCTAAAGCATATTTACCTGTTAACAGTCCTGATGCCAGTGGGAAAAATGGCACAAAGGAAATATTATTTTCCTGTAAATACTTTAATTCTTCTTTAACTGGAGATTGGTGAACCAAACTGAATTGATCTTCAACAATATCAACTTTACCGTTTTTATTAGCTTCTTTAATTTGATCCAATGAAAAATTAGAAACACCAATTGCTCTTATTTTTCCTGCTTTTCTTAAATCGGACAGAGTTTCGACTGCTTCATCTTTAGGCGTTTCTTTATCCGGAAAATGCAAATAAAAAATATCAATGTAATCGGTCTTCAACCGTAACAATGCTTCGTCAACTGCTTTTTTAATAAAATCGGCACTGTTATTAATGGCCATATCTTGCGACTTGTCTTGGGCAGCTTTAGTTGCAATTATTACTTTTGATCGATCATAATCTTGCAAAACATCACCAATAATTTCTTCTGATCTACCAAGACCATAGACATAGGCTGTGTCTAAGAAATTAATTCCTAGATTTAGTGCTTCTCGCAGGAGGTCATATCCATCTTTTTCGTTTAAATTATTAAACAGATTATGTCCTCCGACTTTATTCGTCCCTAAACCTAATTTACTGGTATAAACGTCACTTTTACCTATTTTTACTTGTTTCATATTTCACTTCCAAATAATAGATCTAAAATGCTCAATGTAAGAAAGTACAATTATAAAACCCACTACAACTAAGACAATGATGCAAAAATTGATCACGATAACTAATTGCACCCTGTTTTTCAAAAACAGTATCGTTTACAAGTTTATCAATTTGCTTTTGTTCATTAAGTCTATTCTTCTGTTTCTTTCTTTAATACATTCGCATTAAAAAGCTTTTCATAAAGATCAACCATTTCTCCAGCTAAATCTCTAAATGTAATAGCATTCATCAAATGATCTTGTGAATGAACAACAAGCAGAGTAACTTTTGTATGGTCTCCTTGAGCTTCTTTGGTGAGCATTCCAGTTTGAGAATTATGTGCTTCGTTAAGAGATTTATCTGATTCTTCTAGCTTAGCTCTAGCACCTGCAATGTCACCTTTTTTAGCAAGTCTGATAGCTTCAAATGCAAGACTTTTAGCATTACCACCATTGGCAATAAGACCCATAGCTGCTTCTAAAGTTTCTTGTTCTTTCTGTTCAGGTGTTTGTTTTTCTGCCATGGTTATCCCCTTATCCGTTAATCAGGTCTTCAGCTTGTTGCAATACTTTCTTACCGTCCATCATGCCGTATGAACGCATATCAATAACTCCAAGAGGAATATCGTTACCATCTTTTCCTTGACCTTTTACTTTATTCTTAAAGTCATCTTCCATGTACCGAATTTGTGGTCCAAGTAAAATGCAGTCTGGATGATCTTGTTCAATATGTTGAGAAGCCTCTGAAGCAGGGCATGCAAAAATATTTGCATCAATACCTTGATCCTTTGCAGCTTGCTGCATTTTGGTAACCAATAAAGATGTACTCATTCCGGCACTGCAATTAAGCATAATAGTTTGTTCTGCCATAATAATAATTTCCTCCTAAAATGTATCCTAATATTTATTTCTTCTATTATAGCACTTTTAAAATAGCGCTTACTAATAAGTCTATTAATTTTTCCACTATTTTCAGAAAATTTAATGAAGGCTTACTTTTGTCTGAAAATAAAATATACGTGGTCGGTAATATTTTAACGACTACGTATATTACATAATATAGTTCAATTGTATCTATTTAATTTCACAATGATAACTGTTATAGCCTTACTTAAAAACCTTTAAAAGCTAAAACAATTGCTGCAATACCAACAATTAACAATGATAAACCAATAACTAAAGAAGTCCACATTGCCAAAGGCATAAAGCCATTATTAGTACCCTTATGTAAAATTCCGTGGATATAAACGACACTATTAACTACTTGATAAGACCCTAAGGCCATCATAATCGCAGCGATAATCATTAAAAATGCTGCACTTGTTAAAAAGCTTGCCATTTTAACACCCTCTTTTAAACTAATAACTATACTATACAATGATTTTACCACGTTTTTAAATTAAAGTGGATAATAACTTATAATTTTTTTCTATTCAAAATTTAAAAATGATAGAACAAACAAATAATTCCACCACAAAATAAAACAAGTCCAAAAAAGAAAGCAAAAGCAATAGCCAAAATTGAAAAGCCATTACTAGTCCCATTTTGCAGAATGTTTCTAGTATATTTATAACTAGAAACTAGTTCAAAACCAGCTAGCAAAATTAAAACAACACCCATTATTCTTTGGAATAATATGCCATTGAAAAAGTTACTCATTACTATCGCCTTCTTTAATTTTAAAGCCCTTTCACTTTTATTTTGCCTAATTATAAATCCTTTAATAAAAAAAGTATAGCAAAATTGCTATACCTCATTATTTTAGAATTCATCATCTTGGATAGGTGATTCTATACTTTGATAGCGATAAACACCACTTTTACCGGCTTCAATTATTGCGGAAAGTAATTGTTCCTTTTCTAATTGATCACGATTGATAAACAATTCAAGCAGCATTGGAGTATTCACACCAGTAATAATTTCTATTTCTGGGTATTTCTTTAGTAAGCCCACTAAAGTATTAAACGGTGTACCCCCTTTTAAATCTGTTAGGCAAATAATTATCCCTCTCAACTGATCAATTTTCTGACTCAACTCTTTTTTTAGCTGATCTAAAGACTCCCCGTTTTCAAAATTCACAGTCAGGCAGTTTTCCTGTTTACCACAAATCATTTCTGCTGATTTTAATATTTCTGGGGCAGAACTGCCATGCGTACAAATAATTACTCCAACCATTAGTTAGCTCTATCTAATTAATAATCTAAGCAGCGGTAGTAGCGCCGAATATCCATTGGATGACGGTTAATGTGTTCTATATGAACATCAATTCTATTATTAATTGCATGGAAAACAAATGGTGACAAAGTGCCACGATATTTTTCTGAAAATCCGGGTAAATCATAGTCTTTAGAATCTATAATGGTATAATTGCCACAGATTTCTGGCAAAAATTTTGCAACACGTGTACTTAATTGCCTTTGACTGTCTTCGCCAACATAAACTGTAACAGGAGTGTCACGATCAACCACTTCAAACATACCATGGAAAAATTCTGCTGCTTCAACAGCTCTAGTTCTAATCCAGTGCTGTTCTTCCCAGTAACACATAGCATATGAATAAGTGGCGCCCCATTGATTACCTGCTCCGACAAAATAATGAATTTCATCATCATGATGTTTTTCAGCAAATTTTTGAGCAAATTCATCTGCATTTTCCTCAATGTCTGCAATGTCTTGAGCAAAATGAGCATCCATTTCCTGATAAAATTCGTCATAATCAGAGAATTCACCATTTAAATACATTAAACGGTCTCCTACCATGAAAAATTTTAGCTGTTCGTTTTCAGGATAAGAAATACAATATGTTAACATTGAAGCTAACTTAGCCTTAGGATCATCCATAAAGCCTAGAATTGTAGCACCAGTTTTATTCAACTTTTTTACTGCATCAACCATCTCTTTAGTGTTGCCAGTAACGGAAGAAATGATTACCAAAGTTTTTGTGGTAATTCTTTTATTACCTGTAACAACATATTCAGCCGCATTTTGATAAAAGGTTTCTAGAGCACTTTTTTCTTTCATGTGAATATTAGCCTGCATTCCAGAAGCATAAGTGCCTCCAATCCCTAGCCAACATATATTATCAATTCCTTTTTTAAATAATGGATCAATAACATTGTTAATTTGGCTTCTTAAATTAAGAGCTCCAGTCATACTGTCAACTAATTTTTGCTTGTTAAATTTACGCATTCTTTAAATCTCTTTCTTGCTCAACAATTTTAATTCCTGCACTTGCACCCATTATTGATGCACCAGCATTTAAAAACCCCATTGCTTCATCATAAGTATGTATGCCGCCCGCAGCTTTTATTTTTATTGCAGGATCTAGAACTCTTTTCATAAGTTTTACATCTTCAATCTTAGCTCCGCCAAAACTTCTTCCAGTTGAAGTCTTTAAAAAGGCAGGTTTAACCCGATTTGCAATTTCACAAATTTTTTCCTTGGCGGCATCATCACCATCTAATTTACACATCTCAACGATTACTTTGTCGCGAATATTGTGTTGCTTACAAAATTGGGAAATTGTCGACATTTCCTTTTCTATAGCATCAAAATCTTTATTTTCAACGTTTTTTTGGTTTAATGGGTAATCTACTTCTTCATAATTTTTGGCAGCATAATCTTCAAACCGCTTCATTTTCTCATCAAGTTCCATCTTGCCTTCAGGAAAATCTATTGCACCAGCAATAATGATGTCAGTATCTTTTAACGACTCTTTAGCGATATCATATTCATTTTCTGGTTTGGCAAATATTGCTCTAAAATTATATTTCTTTGCTTTCTCCAAGTATTGTACAAAAGTATCATTTGGATCATCAATATAGTCAATCTTCTTATTAATCATTTTTATACCTCAATTTCTCAATATTTTTCAATTTAACTTAAACACCTAATACTCCCCAAACAGTAAGTAAAACTCCAATGATGGTAGCACCCAATAATTGCCACAAGACATTAATTTTCTTTTTGTTCAGGACATAAAATATATACAGGACTAATAAGGAGAGTACGCCTGGTAATATGCTGTCTAAAACACTTTGTAAAGAAGTTGCTGTTTTACCCGTACCAAATTTTGCTACGACTTTAACAACTACCATATTTTGAGTCATTGCTCCTATGACCATAACTCCGAGAATACCAGCAGCCTCCTTAAACTTATCCATCAAGCCCGATTTTTGAATTTTATCAAGATAGCTAGTTCCCATACTGTATCCAGCCTTGACACCAAAATACCTAACAAGGTATGCAGGAATGTTATATATTAGCAAAAATAAAATTGGTCCAAGAATACTGCCTTTCATTGAAAGAGATGCAGCTATTCCTACAGCAAGAACTCTCAAAGTACCTAGAAACAGTGAGTCTCCTATTCCTGACAATGGACCCATCAATGCAGTTTTAATAGCACTAATAGTGGAAACATCAAAATCTTTATCTTCAGAATTCTTTTCTTCCATTGAAGCCACTACGCCGCCAATAAAAGGAACTAATTGTGGAGTACAATTAAAAAATTCCATCTGCCTTTCAAGTGATTCAGTGTATTCTTTTTGATTTTTATGATAAAGCTTCTTCATTAAAGGGGCCATCATATAAGCAAATGCCAAGTGCATTTGTCTCTCATAGTTCCAACCAAATTCCATTGGTAAGGAACGCCACATTATCTGTCTTAAATCTTTATTGGTTATCTTATTTTCTTTAGAAATCGTCGTCATAATCGGTATCCTCTTTTGTTGAAGTAGATGTGGTTAAAACAGTCTGTTTTTTATCTGAATGAAATTTAACAATAACAATAATTAGCCCGAATAAAGCAACACCTAATACAGGTACTTTCAGATATGCCGAGAGCAAAAATCCTAAAAAGAAATATGGCAATATGGTTTTATTAATAATCATTTCTAATAAGATAGCAAAACCGATAGCGGGCAACATATTTGCAGCTACTTGTAAACCGTCAATAATGTTTTGCGGAATGACGTTTAATAGTGCCTTCATTCCTGCACTTCCAGCATAATAGCCTAAAAAGCACAAAATTCCACGACGGGTACATTCAATCAAGCCAATCCCCCACATAGAAGCTGTTATACCACCAGGTTTGCCTTCTTTTGCATATCTATCACCAATATGGGCAATTGCTGGAAAAATTACACTTGTTAAATTCCCTATAGCCAGTGAAAGCATTGCAATAGGCATGGCAATGGCGATTGCTGCACCAACGCCCTTTCCCAAAGTAATTGCAAAAGCTGTACCTAAAACTCCACCTACAATTACATCCGGGGGTAAATATGCGCCAACTGAAATAGCTCCCATAAATACTAGTTCTAGTGATGCTCCAATAATAATACCTTGAGTTAAATTTCCTAATACCAGACCTACCAAAGGGCCTAAAATAATTGGTCTATTTAACATGTTAGAACCGATTGCAAAATCTAAGGGACCAATAAAACCTACTAGTCCAATCAGTAATGCAGTACCTAAATTACTCATTTTTTCTCCTATCTTTTACTTTAAAAAAGGACTCAGAAATGCTAGTGACTTTCTTTCCACTGCCGCAGGGTTTAAAAAGTATTCAGATTGCCCAAATTCAAACGTAAAATCACCCTGATAATTATTTGAATTAAAAGCCTGAAAATCGTCACCAGGATTTCTTTCGCCCTCACCCCAGCAACGATGACCAACTGGGTTGCCATCAACAAAATGGCAATGAATGACTTTTGAGCCAAAAGCAGTAAAATACTGTAAAATAGTTTCTCTATTTCTAGCCATGGCTCCCAAATCGATGTTTACTCCCACATTATTTTCATCAACATCGTCTAAATAGGTTTTAAGATCAACGATTGAATTAACCAAATGAGACTCATCGGGTTGCAAAGCTTCAACAGCGATTTTAATTTGACAACTAGCAGCATATTCGGCTACTATTTTCATCATTTCCACCGACCGTTCCCAAGCTTTTTTGGGGTCTTCATCATAAAAGTCCCAGCCAGAATTTAATGCAATCATATGAACACCTAATTCTGCAGCAGCATCGATTAAGTTCTTAAAATATGCAATAGATCCATCCCTTAAGTGCTTACTTTTAGCAGCCAAATTATATAAATTGGGATTACTCTGTTGTGGTGTTAAGCAAATTATTTTTAAATTATGATCTGCAACATTCTTTTTTATTTGAGATACATTTTGATGTCCTGTGTCCTCAACCCAGAAATGTTGTGGACTTGTCCAAAGTTCTATCTGAGTTAAACCGTTTCGGCTAACCGAATCTAAAAAATATTCAAAAGAATAATTTCTATAATAATAATTCATGGCTGCCAAACGACTCTTTGAAATTTTATTATTCATTATTTAGAACCTACATCATTTCCTTATATAATTCTTTTTTATCATTTGGCACTTGTCTAATCTCTATTTCACAACCTTGATTTACCAGCTCCTTTAATTTGCTCTCATCATCATTTGTGACATTGATAGCTTTACTTATTTGCTTTGTACCATCTGCCGGTTTTGTTCCTCCTAAATTGATATGATTAATTTGAGGATATGCAGTAGCTAAAGAATAAGCATCTGCAACAGACTCAACAACAATAAATAATTTGTATTTATCAGTCACGCCACTTTTTAGGGCTTTAATTGAATCAGAAATATTTTTAATCACTAATTTAACTCCTTGGGGCTTAGCAAGTTTCATGGCTGTCTTACGGATCTCGTTATTCGGGACATCGTTATTAGCAATTAGAATACAATCAACTCCTAGTTCCTGAGTCCAAGAAAAAGCTACTTGCCCATGTAGCAATCTGTGATCGACTCGCAATAATTTAATCAAATTAATTCCTCCTTATCTGAATCTTGTCCTTACACCAAACTATTAGCAATTAATGTGCCAACTAAGTGTCAAAAAAAAGCAACCTCATTTGGTCGCCTTTCCGCTTAATTTTGTAGTATTCTTTGACAGTATTTTTAAATAATTTATTTCTGTCAAAAATCTTCAGTATTTGTAATTTCCAGGTTACTGTTTTGGGTATCAAAAATTAAATCATAAATGTATTTAATTTCAGTAATCGGAATTTTAATATTATATATTCTCTCTAATTGTCGCAGTGATCTTCTAATATTTTTTATAGTTTTCACACTTTGAGCTGTTTCCTTAAAATTATTGGGTGGTGTTTCTAACGTTTGGTTACGAATAATTCTTTCAATCATACAACTAATATGAACGAATAAGGCCATCATCGTTGTATTAGAAAGTGTTACGTTTAGATACTTGTCCATTAACTTAATACATGAATCAATATTTTTGATGACTTCTTTTGTATCTAAAATCGTTAATGAATTAATAACCCGTTCAATAGTGAAATTTCTTAGAATAGACTCATTAAAGTGATCAAGATCCTTATCAGACAAGATTCCCTTCAATATTCGTTTTAAAGTTGATAATTTTGATCCACTTACTAATTCTTCCAAGGAAATATAAGGAATATTGTAGTATTTCGGGTCCGCTGTTCCAATCACGACTAAAACGTTATATTTTCTTTTGAGGGCCATTTCTTGATCCTCTAATTTTAGCCAATTATAGGAGCATGACATTACTTGAACCTTACTTTTCAAAGGTAGACTTTCCTCAACCATTTTTTTAATTTTGTTTGCAGTGCCTACGCCCGTTGTACAGCATACTAAAATCACATTTTGTTTAACCATCTTTGGATAAATAATCCGGTAATCATTATGAATTGTCTCATCCATTTTATTGATGATGGATTCAATAGGCTTTCTCTCTTTTATATAATTAGCTACAAATAAGGCTAACTGTGTGGAGACATTATTTAATATGACTACCGGAAAATTTAAGTCCATTTGCAATAGTTCAGGAATTTTTTCTAAGGAACCCATATCTACCATTAGAATTAAGCCATTTACCACGTGTCTAACATGGATATAGTTCGATACCTTTTTTGCTATCTCCTCCGGTAAAATATCAATTGGCATATCAAAAGAATCAAGTAACGGTTCACCGGCAATTTTATTAACAGTATCGGCAATACTGCTTGCTGTCGAATAACCATGAGCTAGAAGAATACAATGAACTAAGTTTGAACTCTTTTTTCTTTGTGCCCCACTCAGGTAAATAGCTAAAAATAATTTATCGATATCATCGGTATACAAGTTAAGCATATTATTTACAACATTTAAAATTGTATCTACAACTTCACTTGTATAATTTACTTCATTAATTTCGCTAACAATTCTTTTTATTGTTTTACTTTGGTTCTGTGATAATTGCCAATGTTTTTCTTGTCTAAAATAAAAATAATAAGAAATAGCTACAATAATATTGCCGTTAAAATCATTTCGTAAATCGTCTTGAAGATAACCAACTTCTTGATTAAGCATTTTTTTAATTAGATTAAGGGGCAGTTCACCTTTGTCCATAGTTTTTTTCTTAAAAATAAGATAATCACACAAGTTATTTAATTTTGCAAAAGCTTTTGAGATAAAAGAATTAAAAGAAACTTTATCATATAAAGACAAAATTTGATTCATTGTCTTCTCTATGTAGTTTGTGCTTTCGTAATTATCAACAAAATCTTGAATCTTACTATTTGGTTTAATCAATATATTCTTTTTATTCCGTGACCAAATTTCTTTTGAGAAGGAAATACCAGATAATAAAATTCCCTGTGGCAAGTCAGCCAATTTAACATAAATACTATTTTGATCATTTTTTTCTGTTTTACTAAGAGCACTTGCTACAGAAAGCAAGACATCATTTTTTAGTTGACCAATATTACTTTCATATTTAGTATTGGCCAAAGTTAAAAGTACATGATTATTAACATTGATATTTTTCTTTATTTTTTTTGCATGTAATATAAAGAAATATATTATTAAAGATCTAATCTCATTAGTTGTTCGATCAGAAAGTGGTGGCATTGTAATTTGAACTGGAATTCTACGAATAAATGTGGCTAAGAAACTACTCTTAATATCTTCTGTAGTAGCACAAATTAATCTTACATTTAGCGACTTCTTTTTAGCTGCTTCACCTAATGGTGCTATTTCTCCGCTGTCTAAATAAGAAAATAGTTTTTCCTGTCCTTTAGGATCTAACCTATGAACTTCATCAAGAAATAGCATGCCATTATTTGCTTCATCAAAAAGACCATTGTGGGCAGTTTCAGCACCTGTAAAAGAGCCTTTAGCATAGCCAAAAAGCGTACTAGTCAATAACTCTGGGTTATCAGCATATTCTGCGCAATTAAAACTAACAAATTTACCATTTGAAGGTATATATCCTTCAGCTACGCAGTAATCAAAAAATTTTCTTGCTATGTAGGTTTTACCCGTTCCTGTTTGTCCATTAATCAAAACGGGAAGTCTGCCTGGGTAGGATGCAGCTGCTTTTAGTTTCCTAATCTGACCATATAATGATTGGTCATGTCCTATGACACCAGAAAATGCATCAGTTTTTCTTAAGCTTTTAGTTAAGTTCTCTATACTGTCATATTCTTGATTTAATACCTTATTTGTAGTCTTTGTAAGGTTTTCTCGATCTAAAAAAATCACGGGTCTTGTTTTGATCTTAATAATTTTATTTTCACTAACTAACTGGTTAAGGTAATGGCTAACTGTGTTCCTTTTAACTCCTAACCTAGCAGCCAACTTAGAAGTTGAAAATTGTTTGATATCTTCATATTTTGCTTCATGTATTAAGTTAAGCAGCTCTTGTTTTAAATTCATGACAACCCTCCTCCTTTACTATTAAAAGTTATGGTAACGGTTTTATAAAGTCCGTTCAAGAGGAAAAAATAAGTCTTTAAAACTATGATGAAAACTAAAAGGACTAACTCCGATTAAATATCGAAAGTTAGTCCTTAGCTAATAACTTATGAAGTGTCCTAATTTTAGTAGTTCACATCACTATAAACTATTGTCTGCTTTTAGTTATCTTTCGTAGCTAAAACTAAACTCTTTTGAAATTTAACTAGCAAACAAATTAAGGCTAGTAATAGTGCAAGTAACCCACTTAGCGAAAAGACATTAAAGCCTAAATGACTGACTAAATTAGTCAAAGGATTAATTATCAGTGGACTGACGACCCCA
Source organism: Lactobacillus rizhaonensis (assembly GCF_036246345.1). Lineage (NCBI taxonomy): Bacteria > Bacillati > Bacillota > Bacilli > Lactobacillales > Lactobacillaceae > Lactobacillus > Lactobacillus rizhaonensis. The sequence goes on from NZ_BTTV01000001.1 coordinate 633,365, forward strand.
CCAATCGAATAAATCGCAACATAAATTCCCAAAGCCATAGAAACACTGTTATCATCGACAATAAGGGAAATCAAATAAGGAAATTGCCCCATTGCAATACTCATTGCTGCTCCGACTATAAAGCTGCCAATAAAGACAATTAGTAGTGAATGAAACAGACCAATCAATAAGTATGCAAAACCATACAAACATAATGAAAGAGCAATTGAAGAATAGCGAAACATTTTGCCAATTTTACCCACAAATAAGCCGCAGATCATCCCACCAACAAGAGAAATAGTAGATGTTAATGCTGCTTGTCTAGTGGCACCAAGATTTTCTCTCATTACAAACAAAGAGATATTATTATTTAAAACATTATTAAGTAACATTATCAAAAACGCCCAGAAAGCGCTATAAAACACGAACTTATTTAAATGAATTTTAGTATTAGCTGCTTCAGTGTCATTCTGAGAAGCGATGCTAGTTTCAAATGGCAGAAGAAGAAATACAATTAGAAGTATTAGCAGCGAAAACAGGTATATCCAATAATTATTAATCCAGTTGCTTGAAGCTGCCAGTTGACCTCCGCCCATGATAAAGACCATGCCGCCAATATTAATAAAAGTTGTAGATAAACCCATAGTAGATTCACGTTCACTTTGAGGCAGCAATTGTGCGATTAAAACCTGAGTTAAATTGGTGCAGGCTCCTTGACCTAAACCCACTAAACTTGAGCAAAAAAGTAAGAACGCAAAATTCGTGTGCAGTACTAGTGGCAATAACCCACCAATTGTGACTAGAAGAATTGAAGTAAGAGTCAACATTTTTAAATTAACTTTATTTGCTGTCAATTTACCAATGATTATTCCCGCAAGCATCATAAATAAATTTGGTAAAGATGTCAGCATTTGTACACTAGTATTGTTAAGGCTAAAGAATTTAGCAATGGCAGCGTAAGATGGTGTAATAGCTAAAGCTGCCATGCCAATCATACTAACCGCTAAGATACCTATACGAGTTTTTGAAACAGAAACTCTTTGAGCACTATTCATTGACTTTTACCGGGTTTTAGCAATACTTTGAACGGCATTTCTACCCGAAAATACAGCATAACCTGCTGTACTTCCTGGTAAAGTGACAGCGTAAGTATCACCAACAAGCATTCCTGCAGCATCATTGCCAACAGCATAAACTCCGGTAAGAGGATAACCATAGGAATTTAAAACAGCATTGTTATTATCAACGCGAATACCACCGATTGCGCATGCCATTCCAATTCCCAATTCTACTGCATAATATGGACCATCTTTTAAAGGTGTCATGTATTCGGGAGCTTTACCAAAATCAGTATCTGTTCCTTTAGCCACTAAATCGTTATAACGCCGAATTGTTTGCGGTAAATTTGGCAAATTTAATTTTTCTGCTAATTCAACCAGAGTATCTGCTTTGGTCAAGTACTTATCACCATTCTGTAAGTCACGCGTAATTTCTTCTTGTAAATGTTCCAACTTTTCAGGTGAAACCGGTGAATTGCCTACTTCTTTGTAAAGACCGACTTTAGTTAAATGGTCAACCGTTTCTTGATTAAGGATTGAAAAGGTTCTTGATTGGGTTAAAAGTGCACTGCCCGCATGACACATATTGTCATTGACATCTTCATTAACAAAGCGTTCGCCTTGTTCATTTACCCATAAAATTGCCTCTTGAGTCGCTGCTGCTGCCAATTGTTCAGGCATATGAACAAAAGGTGGACGTGTTTTATCCAAAATAGCGCCGCCACCATATTGAATAGCGCCCATCTGATAGTGTTCAGCTCCGGCCTGCCACGCTAGTTGCATGCCGTCTCCAGTAGATTTGCCATCACTAACTGACAGCAATCGTTCGGTTGCAGGGGTCCGCTTCTTAATCAAATCTGGATTATCCACATAGCCGCCTGTAGCTAAAATCACGTTATTTGCAGTTAATTCTCTAAACTGTCCTGTAGCTTCATTTTTAATGACTAAACCACTGACATGACCATTATGTTGTAAAATTTTTTGCGCACTAATGCTAGTTACAATTTCTACACCAAGAGATTTAGCTTTAGGTATTAACTTTGCAATCACAGCATGGCCACCACCAGCAAAAGTATGAATGGTAGGCCAGCTTTTACCCTGAGGACCAACTTTACTAAACTCAACTCCAAGAGAATGAAGCCAGTCAATTACTGAGCCACTTTGACTAATATATTTTCGTAAATGAGGGGCACTGGCTTCATAATGTGAGTAGTTCAATTCATCTTGAAGCAATTTAGTAGGATCAATCTTAATGCCTTTTTCTTTTTGCAAAAAGCTGTCGACTCCCATTGCGCCTTCGACGTAGTTGCCGTCACCGCCAAGTGTCCTGCCTTTTTCAATTACTAAGGTCTTGATGCCCTGCTCGCCAGCACTGACAGCTGCTGCCAAGCCACTAAGGCCGCCACCAACGATTACTAGGTTATATGCGGAATTTTTAGGAAACATGAATTTTCTCCCCTACTTCAAGCCGACTGAAACGCCACCGTCGCTTAGAATTGTCTGGCCGGTCATAAATGTGGCTTCACTAGCTACAAAAACAAAGACTTTAGCAACTTCGGCAGCTGTTTCTGCCCTCTTCATCGGTACAGTTGGTAAAACTTTCTCTAAAAAGCCGCCTTCATTAAGTGGGGTTTTAGTTAGGCCGGGAGCAACACTATTAACACGAATATTTTTATCAGCATAATCAATCGCTGCAGCTTGAGTCATACCAATAATGCCATTTTTGGCTGCATTATAAGCACCCATACCACCAGGATTATAAATACTGCCTAAAGCACTGGTATTGACGATTGAACCATAGCCTTGTTTTAAGAACAGTTTGATTTCTTCACGCATACACAAGAAGGTACCACGTAAGTCCAAATTAATCGTATTATCAAAATCTTCATCAGTCAGTTCGGCAAATGGCTTCAAAACACCGCCGCCAGCGTTATTCATTACATAATCAATCTTACCGTAATCGGAAACGATAGTTTGTAACCCGCTCTTAATACTGTCTTTATCCATGACATTCAAAATCAAGCCGGTAATCTTACCGTTATATTTCTCATTCATTTCAGTAGCAACATCCAGCACTTTCTTGTTATAGTCAGTTAAAACGACATCACTACCTTGCTTGGCAAATTCCTCACTAATAGCATAGCCAATACCTTGAGCAGCTCCAGTAACAACAGCAACTTTTCCTTCTAACATTTTTATTTTCCTCCTAATTTAAACTCTTAATTGCTTCTTCGGCAGCAATCCAGCCGGAGACAAAGGCAAAGCCGTTAGCAATACCTTCATAGCTCGGGTAGCCATCAGAATATAAACCGTTAACATTATTACCAACAATATATAAATCTTTAAGTGGGGTGCCATCTTCTTTTACTGGCTGACAGTTACGGTCAACATTGACACCGTCTAATGTTCCTAAAATTGCGCAGTGCTCAATTATTGCGTAAAATGGGCCTTCTTGAACGTCAAACAATAATTCAGCAGCCGGCTTTAAGAAAGTATCGTCTTCTTTTTGCTTAACCGCCTTGTTATAGGCATTAACACTCCTTGTGAGTGAAGAATAAGGCTGTAATAACTTCTGGGCTAATTCTTCCAGGGTATCTGCTTTTACAACTTCACCTGTTTTAACCGCATTATCAAAGTCTGTTTGAATATTAGGTAAAGGGCCCACAGTTGTTCTTGGCGTTTGTCCTACGTCACAGAACTGTCTTTCAAAAGTGTCTTCAAGATTAACTTCTTTTTGCTTAAAAGTATCTAAAGTCTTTTGGTCCAGTAAAACGTAATACATACCGTTAACGTTATGAGCAGCATTACCCCACATAGCAAAGTCGTAAACTACGTCCTCGTTTACAAAACGATTAGCGGTTTGATCCAGCCACAGTAATGGTAAATTGGTTATAGTTTCAACAGCGCTGTCTCTTTTCATAGGATTAATGTTCATGCTTGGTGCACAGCCATGGGCAAAAAGAACTGGGCGGTGACGACAATCTGCACCTAATTTATGTGTTAACCTAATTCCCGTACCCGTAGATTTGCGCTCCCCGAGGTTCAAAAGTGCTTTAGTATCTGAAAAATTGGCTGTCATCATTTCTTGACTGCCACAATAGCCGCCATCTGCAAATATTACTTTTTTAGCAGCAATTCTAATCTCTTCGCCATTTTTGTTTTTGGCAATAACAGCTTTTAAGCCATTATCATATTCCAGATCGACAGCTGCAGTTTCCAACATTACCTTATTGCCAGCAGCGGAAAATTTATCCGGTAATTTATCCCAGTTAGCCATTTTCTCTGTAAAATTATTAAATTTATGGTAAACCAGTGGATCATTTAAGTGTGCTTTTTGTTCGCTTTGTTCCACAGTTACTGGTAAACCCATTTCTGCTAACCGATCAATATTAGCACCTGACTTTTTCAAAAACCTCGCTAATAATTCACCATTAACAAAGAAGTGGTTGTAATCTGTTAATCCGTTAAAAGCTTCACGATAGCCATAATTTACATGCCGTTCTTTTTGTTCAGTGGAATTAATAGCAAAAACTCCATGAGCACCAAATTTGCCGGCACCTCCAACTTTGTTACCTTTTTCTAAAAGTACAAATGGCACATGCTTTTGATAAAGTTCAAAGCAAGCTGAAATTCCAGCCGACCCTGAGCCAACAACTACGACTTCAGTTGAAAAAGAATTCAATGTAACCTCACCCTTTCTGATAAATTTGTGATTCTTATTACAATTGAATTTTATGTCATTTTTGATAAAAGCGCTAACACATAAAAGTTGTCAGCGATAAGTTAAAGTTGTCACATGCTTAAGCATTTTTCTAAATTTAGTTGAAACCATTGGATTCATTGCTATTATCACATTAAAAGCTTTCTGCAATTGGACTGGTGCTAAGCGCTCAATATTATTGCAGTTTTGCGGTAAACTAAAGGATTCCGGTACGATTGTGATACCACCATTAAAGTTGACATTTAAACATCCAGCGGCAAAGCTGTTTACCTCTGACACTTCTTTATATTTCCAACCATTTTGACAATAGATTTTAAGCATAGCAAGCTGAATATCAGTAATACCAGTTGATTTCCAGTTTTGCATATAAAACATACTGTTTTTAGCGAGTTTCTGCTTATCGCCATGATATTGCCCTAGTTCATCTTTATTTAGCAGTAAGTCAAAACTAGTTTTTCTAAAAGGTAGGCAGTCTATTTTATTATTGCCGGCAAAGGCTAAGTCAAAGCCAACCAGTATGTCATAATTACCATTAATCAATCTTTTGATGCAAGAATCAAAATTTTCTTCGTCAAAATTTGGCTGACAAATATCTGGTATTTTTGAAGCAAATAATGCTGCGTCATTTTCAAAGCCTTGCAAAAAATGGACACGCAACAACTTTTCTGGATTTGGATCTGGATGGTGCCAAATTTCACTGTACAAATTGATAATTTCTACGCTGCGCTTATAGAAAACTTCTCCTACTGGCGTTAACGAGAATTTACCAGCAGAACGGTTAAGCAGTTTTTGACCCAACTCATCTTCTAATTTCTTAATAGCTGAACTGACTGCTGTTTCTGAAACATAGTTTCTCCTTGCTGCTGAAATAAAGCCGTGAGTTTGAACGACATCAACAAAATATTTTACTGGCATTAAGTTATAATTCATTTTGCACCTATGCTATTTAACACAAATTACTTTTTTCACATTTATAATATAAAAAATTTAGCCAACTTTAAACCGTATTCAATAGAAAAGTAGCATTAATTATCAAATATACCTTAACTGTTGGTAATTATGGCAAAAGTAAAGTAAAATGTTTAAGGATTAAAAAAGGAGTGGCATAATGTCTAGACTTGAAAAGCCTGTAGTAATTGGTATTACCGGTGGTTCAGGCAGCGGGAAAACTACCATTGCGCAAAAAATTGTTGCCCAGATGCAAGAGAATGAACACGTTTTGATTATGACCCAGGATTCATATTACAAAGATAATACTGGGATTCCTATGAGTGAAAGGAGGAACATCAACTATGATCATCCAGATGCCTTTGATGTTCCTTTGCTTAGAAAACAGTTGCAAGACTTACTAAATTATCGGTCAGTCGAGATGCCTGTATACGATTTTAAAGAGCATACCCGTAGTCAAAAGACCATTCATACTGAACCTGCCGATATCATTATTCTTGAAGGAATTTTGGTTTTAGCTAACAAAAAAATTCGTGATTTGATGGATATCAAAGTTTACGTTGACACAGATGATGATATTCGCTTTATTAGACGTTTAGAACGTGATCTAAATGAGAGGGGCCGGTCCATTAACTCTGTGATTGAACAATATTTAAGCACAGTTAAGCCGATGTATCATCAATTTATTGAGCCTACCAAGCGCTATGCGGATATTATTGTTCCAGAAGGCGGTAAAAATAATGTGGCCATTGATATGCTTACAACTAAGGTACACTCAATTTTAAGTAAAAAAGAAAAATAAAAAAGGAGTAATTGCTTCAAAGAGCAATACTCCTTTTTAAATATTTAGGCTATTTTTGGTTTCAATGCTTTATCAAATAAATTCGTAATCAGTTTAACTAAAACGCCATCAAAAACCAGAGCAGAAATGATATTGGTAATAAGCATTACGATTTGTACTTGCATACTAAATTTGCTCCAGCCATATAAAATATATGAGGGAACAAAGCACCCAAATGAAGCAAAAAACGCACCAGTTAAAACGCTTTTCCAAGTAAAATTTTGATAACGTTCTTTTTTAGGGAAAAAGCCGATTTCATTAGTGGCACCTTGGATAATTCCGGAAAGAATTGTCGTGGCACCCCACTGACCACCTATTGCCATTTCAACCACAGAAGCTAATAATTCTCCGATCGTACCGGATCCTGCAGTAGGAACAAAATACATCGCTAAAGGTCCGGCCATAAGCCATAAACCTGTAAAAACAGTATCAGTCACCGGTGCGAAACCTGTTGGCACCAACAGCATTTTTATTAAATTAAAAGCCCAGTTAAAGCCATATGTATAAATGACTCCCATAATAATTCCAATTAACGCAATTAAAATAATCGACTTTACATTCCATTTTGAAGTTCTAGTAAACATAAAAAATACTCCTAACTTTACATGTCAGTAGGAGTATCATTATTACTTAATTTTACACTTCCCTAACGCAGGTATTGTCCCGATCAGGTTCAGAGGGTATTTCTCAGCTTTTTGGCACCCCTAGTGACTGCTATTCAATTTTTACTATTATATCATACTTTAAAAAGAGCTGCAGGTTATTTTATAATTTCACCGTGACTGATGATATTAAAATTGACTAAAACTTGCCAGCTTTTCTTTAGTTAAATCACGAATAATAGCAAGCGCCAAATCAACAGATGCTTTAAAGTCAGAATAAGCACTAAAACAATAAGGAGAATGTTCATAACGAACTGGAATGCCAATCACTATGGTTGGTGCACCATTTTCATAATAAATGGCGGCTCCATCCTGGCCACCGCCAGTGCGGACAGAGCGAGTATACGGAATATTGTTCTTATCAGCTAAATCGCAGGCATATTGTTGAAATTTAGGATTAGGCAAAAAGGACGTATCCATGTCACGCAACATCGGCCCCCTCTTCAGTCCAGTTTGCGATAACCACTCTGGGGTAAAGGTATCATCTGCTGGACAAGATTCAAGAACGATTGCTAAATCAGGCTTTACTGCACGTGCTGTTACGTATGCACCACGCAAACCAACTTCTTCCTGGCTGGAAAGTGCTGCCACAACGTTAAATGCAGTTTGTTCACCTTTTAAATTATCTAGCACATCAGCCATAGCAGCTGCGCCAAAACGGTCATCAAAATCTTTGCCGAAAAACAAACCGGATTTTTCATTGTATTCACACTTGACATCCACAAAAATAGGACAACCAGTATCAATTTGATAATCATTAATTGTTTCAGCACGAGAACTGGAACCCACGTCAATAGACATATCAGCTACGTCCGGTACATTATTTTTTTCGGCCGCGGTCATAAAATGAGGCGGTTTAGTGGCCACTACACCAGGAACATATTCACCTGCACGATTTTTAATTTTTACGCGCAGAGCAGGAATATTATATTTAACCCACCCGCCAAGTGGTACAAACTTAATCATGCCGTTAGGACGGACAGCTTGGGTAATAAAGCCAACTGCATCTGAATGTGCATCCAGCTGAATTACTGGCCGGCCTGGTTTGTTTTCCTTTTTGCTGGCATACACATTGAGCATGCCATCAACCTTCACGTCAGCAAAATCTTGGACAGTTGCGGTAAATAGTTTAACAAATTCTCCTTCAAAGCCGGAGGTGGAATTGGCATCAGAAAAAGCCTTGAGCATTTTAATTTCTTGTTGTTTTTGCATTTTTTTACCTTTCACTAAAAATATCTTATTCTTTAATTTTACCAAAAACTGAGGTTGCACGTTAAAAATTTAAGCAAATCGAGAATTATCTTACTGCTTTTGACAATATAGCTACTTTTTGTACGTAATTGACCGTAAAAAAAGTGAAAATAGTTGAAAATGGTCTGTTTTTTTAGCAAAAAAATGATATAATCGAAATATTAGGAATTTAAATTGTTTTACAATGAAGGGTAGATAAATGCCAAAAAACGACAATATTAATAATATTATTGATCATAAATTGTTTAGTGAAGATGACATTCACCAAATGTGTGTTAAGTTAGGAAAGCAGCTTACTAACGATTATGCTGGTAAGAAACCTTTAATCGTCGGTGCTCTCAAAGGTGCTGTTTTCTTTTTAACTGATTTGGTTAGAGAAATGGACGTCAAAGCTGAAATTGATTTTCTCGATGTCTCAAGCTACGGTAATGAAATGGAGTCTTCCGGGAAAGTTAAGCTAGTTTCTGATTTAGCATCTGATGTGAAAGATCGTGATGTTTTAATCGTTGAAGACATTGTTGACACTGGTCTGACTTTAGACTTTATGAAAAAGTTGCTCGAAAAGCGTGGAGCAAAAAGCGTTAAATGCTGCGTTTTACTTAACAAGGAAGCAAATCGTAACGTCGACGTTGATGTTGAATATTATGGTTCAAAGGTTGGTAATGAGTTTGTAGTAGGCTATGGACTCGATTTCATGAATTATTATCGTAACCTGCGTTATATTGGTGTATTAAAACCCGAAATTATTAAACTGGTTAATAATAAATAAATAAAAGAGTTGTCACGTGGACAACTCTTTTTTAATGCCTTTATTCTTCTTGAGCCTCTTTTGCTTTTTCGTTAATATTTTTAACGATAAACCAGCGCATGAAACCCTGTTCGATATCATCAAGCTTAAATTCAAAACCCTCTAATTTAACTTTTTCGCCCTTTTTTAAGTCTGGATAATGTTCCATCATATAGCCACCAATAGTGATAATATCACTATCTTGGAAACTTTTTAAATCAGTCTTAAAATATCTGGCAAAATCATATAAAGTCGTTTTGCCTGATACATGAATATTGCCTTGCTCGTCTCTAATAATATAATCATCAGAAACGTCATCTATTTCGTCTTTAACAGTACCGAATAATTCCTCATAGATGTCTTTATCCGTGACTATTCCACTGGTGCCGCCGTATTCATCCACTACCAAAACAATTGGCGTGTGCTTTTTAATCATTAATTGCAAAATGTCTTGAATCGGCATAGATTCGGGCACTGTAATCATCGTTCTAATAATACGTGTAACTGGCACCTTATCGTCAATCTGGCTCTGTTGAATAACATCAAAAGCATAAATGTAACCAACAATGTCATCTTTATTATTATCTCGAACAACTGGAATTCTGCTTGAACCTTCATCCAAGTACAACTTAAGAGCCTGCTTGATAGAATCAGTCGAATTAATAACCACTAACCGTGTTCTATCCGTCATAATATCTTTTGCTATTTTGTCATTCAACTCAAAAGCACGTTTCATATATGTCAGATCGTTTTTATCAAGCGAGCCACCATGAACGGCTTTTCGCGATAACTTAATGATTTCAGATTGCGAGTAAACCTGATTTTCTTCATCAGCCGGCTCAAAACCTAACATTTTAAGTAGGCCATTTGAACTAGCATTAAGTAACCAAACGAAAGGATAAACCAAGGTATGGAAAAGCTGCAGAGGGGTAACAATTTTAAGCAAAATTTTTACTGGCATATCAATCGCAATATTCTTGGGCACAATTTCTGTTACTACGACTTCTAAATAGGTTAACAGAATTACACCTAAAATTGCACTTAGCGAACGAATTAGCGCATGATTAAGTTCTAATAAATTAAATGCTCTCTCAAATATTGCAGCCAAAGTATCCGCTGAAAACCAGCCCAAAACTACACCAACTAAAGTAGTTCCGACCTGTGTCGTTGAAAGGTATTCATTTAAATTATGAGTCATATGCAAAGCGCGCTTTACTTTGCGATGGTTGCCAATTTTATTAGACAACATATCTTCAAGCTGGCTGGGCCTGGTTTGAACCAAAGCAAATTCTGCAGCAACAAAGAATGATGCAAAAACAAAAATAACTAAAGTTGCTATTAAATTAGTAACTATTTGGGCTGTACTCAAAATCTATATCATCCTTATCAGTATAACCGTTAAAATTTCCTATTAAATATTTTATCATTAATAGCGCTTTATTTAAATTGAATTACTTGTCTATTTAACTAATTTATATATTTTCTCGAACGGCAAACGATCTGGATAAAATTTGGGATCATTAACCTCAGCTGCATTATCTTGATATCCTAGACCAATTGCCATACCAATGAGTTCATCTTCCGGAATTTTGCCATATTTACGCACTAATTCAGGATAAGATACCATTGAGTGTGCCGGCATAATTGACAATCCTGCATTAAGGGCCAGTAACATAATGCTCTGTGAAAAAATCCCTAAATCGTAAACTGACCAAACAGGGGAATTCTTTGGAATCGTGAGAAATGCCACATCCTGAGCATTAAACATATTGTTATTTGATTCTGAAAATAAATCCATTTTATTATTGAAAAAATATGGTTGGGTTGCTCCAACTGCAGCCATATTTTGACTGGGATATGAATCCCAATTAAGTGACAGCATTTTGACAAAATCTTCATGAGGCTCAATATTGTTCTCTATTTGAGATTTGACCTCTTTTTTTAAACCAGCAAGTGCGTCACCAGTTAACATATATACTTTCCAAGGTTGCGAGTTAAGCAGTGACGGGGATAATTGTGCCCTTTTAATAATATTAGCAAGTAACTTTTCATTAACTTTTCTATTGGTAAACTTGCGAGTAACTCGTTCATGGTTATAAACTTTATCAAATTCCATTACGACTCAAATCCTTACATATAAATAGCATTATCAAACACTCTACTTATTAAACAAAATCTCTCTAAAATTTTAAAAACAGGTAGAATTAATCAAAAACACTCGTTTTTTGCTATACTCACTTGTTTACACTTTTATATCAAGCTATAAATTAAAGTATTACTATCTAATAAATTCAGTCATATAAACATTAATTATATTAATAATTATACACAATATTGCAAATGTATTCAGTAAGATTAACAAAATATTTCTAGCAAAATTGTTCTAAGGACAACTTCTGTTTAAAGCATAAAAGCCGTTCATACTTCATTTACACTATATTAGTATTACTTAATTATATATAAATAAACAAGCAAAGCACTGATAAGTTGCTAATTTTAACACAAATGCAGAATTAAAAAACAGTTCAACTAGAAAACTAATCAAACCGTTCTTAAATTTTATATTGCCTGCGTAATTCACGCTCTTGATCACGTTTCTTAATGGTTTCGCGCTTATCATATTTTTTCTTTCCTTGGCCAACACCAATAAGAACTTTGGCAAAACCATGTTTAAGATAAACCTTCAAAGGGATAATTGCAATACCCCGCGTAGATTGATCTTTAGCAAGTCGCGCAAGTTGCTTTTTATGCAAAAGTAATCTTCTTGAACGAAGAGGTTCATGGTTATAACGATTACCTTGCTTATATTCACTAATGTGGACATTTTCGAGAAAAGCCGAACCATTAATAACTTGGACATAGCCATCGCGCAAGTTAATACGTCTTGCACGTACGGATTTAATCTCTGTACCTGTCAAAGCAATACCGGCTTCATACGTATCCTTAATAAAATAGTCATGATGTGCTTTTTTATTCTGAGCAATTAAATTCTCATTTTTTTCTTTTTTCAATTTTTCAACCTAATGTTTATATCTACTTAAATGTGGATGATTGCCATTTTTTTGAAAATTGTTACGGTAGTGACCTTTATGTGCGTGATCATTACGAAAACCCCGATTACCCCGCCTTTCAGTTTTAACGCCGCGGTTATTGTGAGGCTTTTTAGGGGCATTGGGATCATATATTTCAAAGTCCAGTTGATGTTGTTCAACATTGGCATTTGTCAAAGTGACCTTAAGAGGCATCCCTACGTGATACTGTTTATGAGTGCCACGACCAGTTAGCGTCATACTTTTTTCATTATAATTGTAAAAATCATCTGTTAAATTGGAAATGTGAATAAGTCCCTCTACAGTGTTTGGTAATTGAATAAACATACCAAAGCTGGTAACAGAAGACACTACAGCATCAAAGTGATCACCCACTTTATCAGCCATAAATTCGGTCATTTTCAAATCATTAACTTCTCTTTCAGTATCAACAGAAACTCTTTCTTGAGTTGAAGTTTGATCAGCCACATCTGGCAAATAACTGGCAAAATGATCCTGTACCTTCTTGTCAGTCCCTTTTTCACTGTAAGCGTGAATCATTCTGTGAACCATCAGATCTGAATACCTTCTGATTGGTGAAGTAAAGTGGGTATAGAACTTAGCTGCCAAACCAAAGTGCCCTAAAGGTTCTTCTGAATAATGTGCCTGCTTTAAGCTGCGAAGCATCATCATTTGGACTACAGCTTCTTCTGGAGTACCAGTAGTTTTAGCAACTACTTTTTGTAAATCAATTGGTTTAACATGGTTAGGATCAGCTGTAATATGCAAACCAAATGCACTGCAAAACTCAAAGAAGCTCTTAATACGTTCACCATCAGGAGTTTCATGCACACGATATAGAAACGGAACGTGCTTACGATAAAAGTCTTCCGCAACAGTTTCATTTGCCAGTAACATGAAGGATTCAATCATCTTCTCAGCTATTCCGCGATCGTGTAACACAATATCCGTTGGTTTACCCTGATCATCCACAATAATCTTTGCTTCAGGTTCTTCAAAGTCAATTGCACCACGTTGATGCCTCTGCTGGTATAAAATATTGTGCAGTTCAGCCATATCCTGCAGCATGGGAGCAAGTTTAACGTATTTTTCTTCAAGATCTTCATGATTTTCAGGATCTAAAACTTTATTGACATTGTTATATGTCATTCGGCCATGTGATCTCATCACTGAAGGATGAATACGATAATTAACCCTCTGTCCTTCAGGAGAAATTTCCATTTCACAGGATAATACTAATCGATCTTGACCTTCATTGAGGGAGCATATGCCATTTGAAAGCCTAAAAGGCAACATTGGAATAACGCGATCAACTAAATAAGTACTGTTGCCTCTGGTAAAAGCTTCCTTATCCAAAGGGGAATTTTCTGTCACATAGTGAGCCACATCAGCGATATGAACACCTAAATGATAGTTACCGTTAGGCAATTTCCATAACACGACTGCATCATCAAAGTCCTTTGAATCATCACCATCAATTGTAACAGCAGGCTGATCCCTAATATCCTCACGGTCTGCAATTTCAGCTTCAGTTACATGATCAGGTATGGCATTAGCTTGAGCAAGAGCATCATCGGCCCATTCAGTGCGAACGTCATGCTCTGAAACGATCGCCATAATGTCCACACCAGGTAAGTTTTTGTTACCAATGATATTGGTAACTACTCCGGTCATTGAATCGGGGTTGTTCTTGTCAGGGTAACTTGCAATAGCTACTTTAACAATGTCCTGCTTTTGAGGACGCAAACCGTCTTGGCTGATATAAACCCGATAATTGGCCAGCTTTTTATTTGAGCTTAGAACATAACCAATAAAATGACTAATTTTCACTTGGGCATCGGTCATAGGGTAAAATTCGCCCACAAGTGTCTTGGTCCCCCGCTCAAGAATTTGCTCTACTTGACCTTCAGGACCTTTACCATTCCAGGGATTACCACCTGCAGTAATCTTAACCTTAACACTGTCCCCGTCAACAGCATATTCAGTGTAGTCGCGGGCAATAAAAATATCATCAGCATCTTCATCATCAAGTTTGACGAAGCCAAAGCCCTTACTGTTAGCTTTAAATATTCCCTCAACTTCAGTATTTTCCTGCGCTAATTGGTAGTGACCGTTACCGTCAGTAATTATTTTCTTTTTTTGTTCTAAATAAGATAATGCTTTGACCATATCAGAAAAATTGCCGAGTCTGTCTCTACGTAACATACGGTCAATTTGTTCTACTTGATATTGTTTTTTAGGATTATGACGAAAAATCTCTAAAACATTAGCTAAGATGTTCTCGTTTTGTGCCATGCACTTTAACTCCATTTCCTCATTAAAAAGATAAAAAAAGTCCTCCCATCGCTTGATCGGGAGGAACCATTAGTTATTTTGAAGACAAATAAGCTAATACAATAGCAAAAGCGAAAAAGAGAACCAGTAAAACAGAGGTTACTTTTTCCATAAATGCTTCAAAACCACGTTTCTTCGTTTGACCACTAAAAACTGCACCGCCAGAGAGTGCATTCAATGCATCTTGCTGTTTTTGCGGCTGCATCATTGTCGCAATAATGATTAAGATTGAAACAATAATTAGTAGCGTCATAAATAAATTGTACAATGCGCTGCCTCCAATATACAGATACGTTACTGGTAAATTTTAGCACAAAATAGATTTAATTTCGAGTTTTATTTTTCGAGCTCCGGAGCATCAGTTTTAAATTCATTTTGTGTTGTTTTCTGATGATTTTTATACCACAGAGAAGTTTTATTTTTTGAATACAGTTTTTTCAGAGCCTTTTGCTCATTATAGTCGTAATCTTGCGGCTTCACCTTTTTAAACCATTTGGGATGGTAAAAACGTAAAAGATTGCCAGCGATAACACGGTCAGATAATGAAAGCTGAGTTGTTACTTTGTTTGATATTGCTACCAGCTCAGCCTTTAATTTTTTATCTGGCTTAATTATTTCTTCGCCTGTCTTGGTATCATAATAGGTGCTGCCAACTTTGGCATATAACGGCGTGATGAAGTCACCGTTACGTTGTGCAACTATTTGAGGTGCTTTTTTACTTAACAAGTCATGACCAAACTGGATCGTTTTTTGGTTCTTAATTCCAAGTAAATTAAGCAGTGTAGGTAGTACATCAATTTCTCCACCATAGGTTTTTTTAATGCCACCCTTTAGGCCCCTCATATGGAACATCAACGGAACCCGTTGGAACTTCAGATTATCGAAATTAGTAAATTCATCTTGGTTAAGAAGCTCTGCACTAGCCTTGTGGTGATTGCCGGAAATACCATAATGATCGCCATAAAAAACCAGCAAAGTGTTTTTATCCAGACCTGTTTTTTTCAGCCACCGCATTAACTGACCAATCGCCTGGTCGAGATAATGGGCAGTTTGAACGTAGCCATCAACCGTTTCATCACCAGTTTCAGTCTTAGCAATTGACTGATTTTTCTTATCTAAATCATAAGGATAGTGATTGGTGACCGTTATTAATTTAAGATAAAAGGGTTGCGGCAAACGTTCAATATATTTAATAGACTGAGAGAAGAAAATCTTGTCTTTTAAACCATAGCCGATGTAATATTTGGGCTTATTTTGATAATAAGAAAGCGGCATAAAATATTCATAACCAAATTGTTTATAAGCATTATTGCGGTTCCAAAAAGAACCGGCGCCGCCGTGCATAACCGCCGTAGTATATCCACCCTGTTGATTTAAAATTGCAGGGGCGCTCTCAAACGTATTTGAAGTACCATAACTGGACATGGCTGAACCAGACTGCAAACCAAAAAGAGAATTTTCCAGCATCATTTCAGCATCCGACGTTTTTCCTTGTCCAACTTGATTGTAAAAATTAGAAAAACTGAGCGTATTTTTAGCGTGATAAAGTTTATTTAAATTAGGAGTGACCTCTTTGCCTTTCCATTTGTACCCTATTAAAAATTGCTGAAAGCTTTCAAGGTGAATGATCATCACGTTTTTGCCCTTGGCTACTCCAGTATACGCACTATTGGGTTTTACATAATTAAGCTTCAAGTACTTTTTGACTGATTGCAAATCAGAAACATTTGCCTTAGCCATTTGTTCACTTGTTTGTGCAGTCTTAAATGCATCATAAACGGCATATTCATTCATACCCAAATATTTAACAATATAACTGTTGTCAAAAGTTCTCGTCAATAAACCAGGACGATCTTTTTGGGCCATCATCAAATTAATCCCTATCAGAAGAACTGCGATACCTTCAAGTAAAAGATTAAATTTAAGCTTTAAAGGTCGTAAATCGTATTTAACTATCTTGCTAACCATCAAGATAATAACTAGGGCAATATCAATGAAAGTTAAAAAATCAGTTGCCCGGGTAATCCCAACAATACTTTTACCTAAATTATCCGCTGTTGAGCCGGAAGTCTTAATAATTGATAACGACAAAAAATTAGAAAATTCACGATAATAAAGAATGTTGGCAAATAACCACAAACTGAGTACAAAATCAGTTGCAATCAAAATCCAATATGATTTTCTGCCTTTAAAGAAAAGACTAATGCCCAATAAAAGCAAGCCTGCTGGTAAAGGATTTAAAAACAACAGAAAATTCTGCATTGCACCTTCAGCACCGAGATTAAATTTTGTCAGATAAATAACGTAAGTCTTTAACCAAAAGGTCACTAAAACAATAGTAAAAAAGCCTAGTTTGGTTTGTGTCAGCCATTGTAGAAAAGACTTGATCCGTGTCATCTTATTCTCCTCTCACTAAGCTTATATCTTACCCTTAACTGCAGTTATAAGCAGGGATTTTAATAAAAATTAATTATTTGACGGGCTCACTACTTTTTTAGGCTTAAATATCCAGCCAAAAATTCCTAAGATCATGCCAAAAAAATAGGTCACAAAGCGCCACAAAAACATCCCTACAATTAACCTACCATTGGAGGAAATAAAGGTAGAAAACAAAGTCTGAAAACTATATTCTGCTCCGCCGGATGCTCCCGGAATTGGTATTATCGCCATAAACATGATAATCATAATATTCATTTGCGTTACGCTCGCCCAATCAGCTGGTACGTTTAACGTAACCAAAGTCATGTAAGGGATGGAATAAAAGCATAATAGCTGTAAAACGGTTAGTATGCCACAAACAATTAACTTCTTTTTTTCCTTTTTTAATTTTTGGCTTTCACCATAAAAAGTATCAATCTTTTCAAGTGTGTTTTGGCGCCAAACACTGACACGATCTCGATTAATAAATTTAGCAAGCAAGTTCATGATCCAATTAGCAGCATTTTTAGTCCAGTTATAGGCAAACAAAATTGCAAGCAAAAAGATGATCGAACCAACATGAATCAAAAAGCCAATGGCAATGAAAATAGCTAAACCGGCAAACTTAGTTGCTACCATGTGAAAGCCGGTAACGATTGTCGTGACATAAGCCAAAAACACTACAATTTGATAGATAATGAACTTCATAAGAAGAAGTGAAGTTGCACGACCACCTTCAATGCCCATTTGCACCATTGCAGCTAATTGCGAAGGCTGTCCTCCAGTTGACATCGGAGTGATTGCATTAAATAGGGCTTGAATTAAAGGGATTCTGAAAAAAGACCATTTCGAACGCTTCGGCTCATTTTTACGTTCACTTAAAACGGCTAAAATGCTGGCTTCAAAAACATAAGAAAGAAGCATTAAGCCGAACACCAAAATTAAAGCAATAACATTGATATTACGAGTTGCCTGCTCTAACTGGGCAACAGGAGTTGATCTTAAATCAACATATAAAACAATACCACTGATTAAAAGAACGACGGCAACGCCCCACAAGTGCTTTTTATTCATTAGCGAATTTGTCCTAATTTCCGGCCGATTTCATATTGCTCGTGATAAAACTCATCCCAGATCCGTGCCAGATTGTCCTCTGAGTATTTGGCACTAGCTGCAGCAGACAGTTCACTATATTTATTTAAAATGGCTGGATCTTGGGCTGCTGCCTGCAATTGATTATTCATTTCTGTAAAATCGTGCCCTTTCATGTAATAGCCACTAATTATTGCCTGATATAAGTCAAGATCTCTTAATAAGACTGGCGTTCCACAACTAAAGGCTTCAAGTACAGACATAGGAAACAGTTCATCATAAGATGGCAAAACAAATAAATCCGCTATATTGAGATAATCAACGAGTTTTTGTCGATCGATAATTCCTGTAAATTTGAGATTTTTGGGTGGATTATCTACTAATTTTTTAAAATGGTCATAGCCATCTGTTATTTTTCCAAAAGAAAAACCACCTGCCCATATAAATTGCATTTTTGGATTAGCCACAGCCAGTTTTGCAAAGTCATCAACCCCTTTGCGTTCCTGTACTTGGCCATCACCAAAAACAACAAATTTATCAAGGGGTATACCCAGCTGATGACGAAACGCGTTCTTTTTTTCTTGTCTTTCAGGATAAAATTCATCTTTAGCCACAAAGTTAGGAATATATTTAACGTTTTCGCGTTTTATGCCATATTTAACCAACTTATCTATAAAAATTGGATTAACAACGACTATTTCATCCATTCGTTTATAAAAATCAATCACATATTTGTAAAAAACTTTTTTTGCTAACGGTGGCAACTTTACCGAGCCTTCAAGAGTTTCAGGCAAAAAATGCACATAGCCAATTTTGCGGCCACGGGCTGGTGAAAAACTGTTAGCAAAATAAGTGGGGTTCACAGTATGATAATGAGTCAGATCGCTTGCACCATATTTGTTATTTGTAACATAAAACTTATCGACTAAGTGCGTTCTAAGTAAGTGAATTAATTCTATGTATGCTGAACCAACTCCTTGCCCTTTTACAGACGCAGCCTGTGAAAACATATTAATTCTAATCATTTGACTCCTCTTTGTGATCCTTTTGATAATCTGAAATTACATCCTGATAGAATTGATAAACTGAACTGGCAAATTTTTTAGCCGATATTTGATCCATTTTAGCGGCTAACTTTTCAGTTGGAATTGGCTTGCGCCCTTTTCTTAAATAAAACAATATTTCGCTTAGCATTTCACCAGGTCCGTTAAAGACTTTGCCAAATTCATCATCATCAAAAACATGTTCTGTATAATCCGTATCATAAACGACGCATTTTGTGCCGGAAGCTAAAGCCTCAATGTAAGTTAAACCCTGTGTTTCAGTGTCACTGGCTGAAACAAACAAGTCTGCCATTTTATAGTACGAACCTACATCATCATGAGGTACATCACCTGTAAATATTACATTATCTTCTAATGTTAGTCGTTCAACCTGCTCCTGCAAAATCTCCATATCAGGGCCGTCCCCAGCAATTACTAAACGAGTTTCAGGAAATTCGTCAATAATTTCCGGCATAGCATTCAAAATACGGTCAATCTTTTTTTCTTCAGCAACTCTGCTCAAAGTTAATAAAACAGGAGCATCAGCAGGTATACCTAGTTCCTGGCGCATATCAATATTAGCTGCTTTATTTAAGCTATTTACGTCTACTCCAGTCGGAATTACTCTCATAGGTATATCTACCCTATAACGCTTCAAAAGTGCTTCTACGCGCTTACTAGGGGCAATAACACCATCCATATTTTTTAAGTAAACATTGGTAAATTGCTTGACATGATAAGGTCTCAGCAAGTGACCATTCAAAACATAATGTAAGTAATCTTCATACATAGTGTGATAAGTATGGATTGCAGGAATTTTCAATTGATGGGCAACATATTTCCCTATCAAACCCAAAGCAAATTCAGTTTGAGTGTGGACAATATCAAGTTTAACTTCCCGAGCCACTTTTGTAGCCTCAAAAAAGCCCCTGAATGCAACACGGCGGTCAGTAAATGAAATAAAGGGAACACTACTAAAGCGAAAGATATTAGCCTCAACTGCTCCCTTTTTTATATGAGGATCAGTAGTAGTAAAGATAAATACATTATGACCTTGTTTTTCAAGAGCATCTTTTAAAGTTTTGATTGATGTGGCTACACCACTTAATTGCGGAAAATATGAATCGGTAAAGATACCTATATTCATCTGAAATACCTCCATAAAAGGTATTATAAAGATTACACAAAGCTTGTGCAATTTTTATATAATATATATTTACTAAAATAAAAGCAGCCCTCATAAGAGAGCTGCTCCAACAATAGCGGTGATCGGGGTCGAACCGATACGTCCTAAACGGACACCAGATTTTGAGTCTGGCGCGTCTGCCAATTCCGCCACACCGCCATATCAATAATTTAAAATTAACAGTTCAATGAGTGAACCGATAAAGGCGGGGATCGGATTTGAACCGACGATTAAGGTTTTGCAGACCTCTGCCTTACCACTTGGCTACACCGCCATCGAATTTTATTAACAATAGATTGGGATAGCTGGATTCGAACCAGCGCATAATAGAGTCAAAGTCTAGTGCCTTACCGCTTGGCTATATCCCAATGCTAGGGCGGAATATGGGATTCGAACCCATGTATGCCGGATCCACAAACCGGTGTGTTAACCCCTTCACCAATTCCGCCATGAAGGTTAACAGGGATAGTAGGAATTGAACCCACACTAGCGGTTTTGGAGACCGATGTACTACCTTTATACGATATCCCTATTATGGAGGAGGGTGGATTCGAACCGCCGAACTCAGAGAGAGCGGTTTTACAGACCGCCGCGTTTAGCCACTTCGCTACTCCTCCAGGTGATGGCGCGGGACGGAATCGAACCGCCGACACAAGGAGCTTCAATCCTTTGCTCTACCGACTGAGCTACCGAGCCATCCTACGGTCCATATCAGATTTGAACTGATGATCTTCTCCGTGACAGGGAGACGAGATAAACCACTGCTCCAATGGACCATATTGCGGGAGGTGGATTTGAACCACCGGCCTTCGGGTTATGAGCCCGACGAGCTACCAGACTGCTCCATCCCGCGATTATAATAAAGGAGGATGTGGGATTTGAACCCACGCACGGCAAGACCGTCTAACGGTTTTCAAAACCGTCCCCTTAAGCCACTTGGGTAATCCTCCAATTGTAAATATACCAAAGAATGGTAATGACCCGTACGGGATTTGAACCCATGTTACCGCCGTGAAAGGGCGATGTCTTAACCACTTGACCAACGGGTCATATTTATCGTTCTTACGTCACAAGACGCTTAATTATAATACCGAACTTATTACTAAAAGTCAACTATTTTTTTATTTTGTTGCTTCTGTAAATCCTGTTAGTTCCTGAATCACAACGTTATTAATAATACAGGATTATGATTCATCTTGCAAGAGTTTTGTGCAAAAAGTTGGATAATTTTCGCATAAAACTTTTTTATTGCAAAGCCTAGAAAAATTAAAACTTGTTGCTCAATAAAACCTTAGTAATAATTGAAATTTACCAATCAAAAAGACCGTTAGAAAAATCTACGGCCTTTTTATTATATAGCGGAGACTGAGAGATTCGAACTCTCGCACCAGAATAACCCGATCTACACCCTTAGCAAGGGCGCCTCTTCAGCCACTTGAGTAAGTCTCCACAATGGGCCTAAATGGACTTGAACCATCGACCTCACGCTTATCAGGCGTGCGCTCTAACCAGCTGAGCTATAGGCCCCAAAAAGCGGGTAACGAGAATCGGACTCGCGACTAAAGCTTGGAAGGCTTTCGTTTTACCACTAAACCATACCCGCACTAATAATAAATGGCGCGGGACGGAATCGAACCGCCGACACAAGGAGCTTCAATCCTTTGCTCTACCGACTGAGCTACCGAGCCATCCTACGGTCCATATCAGATTTGAACTGATGATCTTCTCCGTGACAGGGAGACGAGATAAACCACTGCTCCAATGGACCATATTGCGGGAGGTGGATTTGAACCACCGGCCTTCGGGTTATGAGCCCGACGAGCTACCAGACTGCTCCATCCCGCGATTATAATAAATTAAAAGTACAAACAAACTCCATACTTTTATGGACCTTGTAGGACTCGAACCTACGACAGGACGGTTATGAGCCGTCTGCTCTAACCAACTGAGCTAAAGGTCCAAGCTCTGGGAAATAGCGGCGGGGGGGATCGAACCCTCGACCTCCCGGGTATGAACCGGACGCTCTAGCCAGCTGAGCTACACCGCCAACAAATGTAACCATATATTAGATTACAATCGGGAAGACAGGATTCGAACCTGCGACCCCCTGGTCCCAAACCAGGTGCTCTACCAAACTGAGCCACTTCCCGTTATTATGCGCCCTGAAGGATTTGAACCTTCAACCTTCTGATTCGTAGTCAGACACTCTATCCAGTTGCGCTAAGGGCGCATCACTAAATGCCGAGGACCGGAGTCGAACCGGTACGGTTGAAACCAACCGCGGGATTTTAAGTCCCGTGCGTCTGCCAATTCCGCCACCCCGGCAAGTAATGAAAGCGGAAGACGGGATTCGAACCCGCGACCCCCACCATGGCAAGGTGATGTTCTACCACTGAACTACTTCCGCGTAATATGGAATGCCGATTATACGATTTGAACGTACGACCCCCTGTTTACAAGACAGATGCTCTACCAACTGAGCTAAATCGGCAAAATGTAAATATGGTATATATTATTGGCGAATACGGGTGGTGGGACTTGAACCCACACGTCCGAAAACACTAGAACCTAAATCTAGCGCGTCTGCCAATTCCGCCACACCCGCAAAATGGGGCCATGAGTCGTGACGGGCTTGAACCGTCGACCCTCTGATTAAAAGTCAGATGCTCTACCAACTGAGCTAACGACTCGGAATGGAGGATACAGGGCTCGAACCTGTGACCTCCTGCTTGTAAGGCAGATGCTCTCCCAGCTGAGCTAATCCTCCATATGCACGGCAGCGTCCTACCCTCGCAGGCAGTCTCCCACCAACTACTCTCGGCGTGAAGAAGCTTAACTACTGTGTTCGGCATGGTTACAGGTGTTTCCTTCTTGCTCTTGCCACCGTACTTTTTCTTT